>CALXLV010000001.1 GCA_944389295.1 uncultured Spirochaetaceae bacterium
AGCGCCTTTGTATGATTCTAGACTTCTGATAGCTGGTAAAAGGTGGCAGTCTGCTGCCTCAGCTACAGATTATTTCCCTTTTTCCAACTAGCTAAGAGGGAATGTCCACAAAACGAATTACACTCCCAATATCTTAATTGGTTTTCATTCGATATGGCAGAGTATTGCTTTAAAACTTTTTTTATCATCGTAATTGCATTATTCCTGCATAAATTCAAGCGAAAGTATCTGTATTCTCTTCTCTGACAGCTTTCCGTTATGGAAATATACTTGATGTCAAGATGAAAGACGAGGATCTACTTTTTAGAGAGGAAATTGTATTAAAGATTTCATGTTATTCTCTGAAAATGGTCGTATGTGCGATTGGAATTGCTCTTTTGTTCAAGGCTTATATCTCACCTAAGGCATACTAACTCTTTGTAAAAGGAACCTCCTAGAATATGTTTTCACTATCAGCAAGATAAAGACTGTATATAATTGCTGCAGCTGCATGATTGCAATTGCTATGTCTCTCCTCTTTGTAAGATTTGGCCATTTTTGAAGAAATGAAATTAGGAACGGTGATCTGTGCTTTGGTGAATGTCTGGATAATCGGATAATGCAACAGATACTTTGAAGAGCCATTTGATTTCATAGGTGCATTCGATTTCAGAAAGAGTTTTGGATGAGGGGAATAATTGAGCCAAAAAGGCAAAGATAGGTACATTTGTAATTACAAGTACAGAAATAAGAGATATAGACTGGTAACAGTTTACGAGTACTTCGTTTTGTGTCACCAGTCTATCTGCTGGTAATATATTACTTTGCAGTCTTTCCCCCATCAACAACAATCATTTCTCCTGTGACGAAAGAAGAGGCCTCAGATGCAAGATAAAGGACTGTACCTTTATAATCATCAGGAACAGCGATTCTACCAAGAGGGTGGTTTTTAATGACAGCAGCTTTTTTTTCTGGGTTTGCTGCATAATAATCGGCAACAAAAGCAGTATCTGTTGCTGTCGGTGCAATAAGATTACATAGTATATTATGCTCTGCGAGCTCCAATGCAAAAGTTTTTGCCATCATTACAACAGCTGCTTTGCTTGCACTATATGCTCCATAATTTATGCTTGCACGATATGCTCCTGTTGAAACGATGTATATCATTCTACCGCCTCTGTTCTGTTCTATCATGAGTTTGGCAACCGCTTTTCCCATATAATAAGCTCCATATAGATTGATAGAGAACAATTGATTCCACTCTTCATTTGTCATTTCAATTAAGGGCTTTCTGTTGTTTATGGCAGCACTGTTTACAAAAATATCTATACCACCATTTTCTTTTGCCTCACTGACAAGTCTATTAACATCCTCTGGTTTAGATACATCACATATAACAGTCAGGCATTTGTAGCCGTTTGCATCACATTTTGCTTTAGCATCATCAAGTGATTTCTTGCTTCTGCCTGCTAGTATAAGCGATGCGCCGGCTTCAGCGAGAGCTTCTGCACATGCGAAGCCGATCCCTCCTGCGCCTCCTGTTATAAGAGCTTGCTTACCATGTAATGAAAACATTTTCTCTAGTGACATAATACCTCCTTTGTTTTCTCGTACAAATTATTCCAAAGACACGCTATCCGATCCGGATCTAATAAAGTATAGATTGTATGAGGATGATAGTTTGTCCTTTGCCAGAATTCGGAAAGGTGCTTCTCTTCTTTTTGGAGATCATCCATTCTTTTTTTGAATGTATCAATGACAGAATCCCAGAATTTGCCGTTATGATCTTCTTCTGTTTCCAGAATATATCTGGCAAGAAGAATCGCGTCTGTTGCTATTTTGAAAAGAGTGACATATTCAGTCTGGATTCTTAATCGATCAATTAAGTCATTGACTTTATTTTCTTCAAGATAACAGCACCCTTTTCTTGCTTCCTCTTCGAGCTCGACGGCCAGTGAAAGAGCTTTATTCTTTTCTTCAATAGCATATTTTAGATTTTCTTTTTTAGGACTTAGAACATATTGCTTTGTTTTGTCCCAATCTTTTAGAGAGTTCTTTTCTTCTGAAAGCCAGAACGCATGATCATAGCTTATTGGCATAAGGCTTGAATCTGAGAAGACACAGCCATCTACAAATACTGTTCTTCTTGTTATATCCCATGTTTTTGACATGATGGAAGAATAATAGTCCAAGGCAATATTTCTTTCGTGGCAGGTAATATTCTTTCTATACCACCCTTCTCGAGATAGAAATTTATCATATATTATCCGGGCGGGAGTTTTCAGATTGTGACCTAATTCTGCAATTGAATAAAGATTGATTAAATTAGGAGTTCTGAAAACTGTATGCCCATCCAATGATTCCCAATCTGTTCTTACTATAAACCCGCATGCTCCTTTATTCTTTGCAGATTCAAGTCTCCATCTGTAGTCTTCCATGATATCGGCAATACAGATGCCCCATCCGAAATACTGCCCCATCGCATCGAATTCAATAAACTGAGGATGGTTTCCTACATTACCGATCCTGCTGTTTTCCGGGAAAGTCGGGTAATAGTCATGGGGTGTATTCTTTAAACATATGCCTACATCTGATGGCTGTTCCTCCATTACTTTGGCTATTTCATGCTGAGATATGGGATCAAATACGAAATCACGAACAATAAGCATCTTGTTCGCTTTATGTATTGGTTCATACATAGCTTTAATGACCTTTCGGAACCATTCTTCTTTAGACGTCGATTGGCATAGCGGGCAAGTACACCTATTGGATTTAATCGAAACCCTGCTTTCTCCAGTTGCTAATGATGTTATAATGCCATCTACTTCAGGGAATTCTTCGAAGAATTCAGTATATTTTGTATTAAGAAATTCAAGCCAGAATGGATCATTCGCGCATATTTTTCCTTCTTTTACAAGATTTGGGAAAAATTCCAAAATAATATCCGGGAAATATAATTCTTTATTCTCTATAAATATTTTGAAACCTTTGCATTTTGCTCTCTCGATAACTCTCTTTAAGAAGGCTCTTCTTTGATAAGGACTTGATCGTCGGGTTGGCGTATATTTGTATAAAGTCCTGAAACAGTCAGCATATCTTTCAAAAATATTCCTGTATTCTTTATCCTCACTGCAACCAAAATACTTGCCCGGATATATAATCAGATCAATAAAATCGTTTCTATGAAGCACAAGAGCATTGAAACCCTCCTGCCCCATGAAATCCATACATTTCTCAATCCAATCGAAGTCCCATGCATAATAACTATGGATCTCTAACGCTCTTATGCCATAATCTGCCATTTGGACACTCTCCAACTACCATTGCGCAAGTTATTGATATAGATGATATTGACAAAGTCTGATTTGAAAAAAATATATTTATATATTGGATATTTTCTATTTTGCACACTTACCTCCATCGACGATAATCATTTCACCTGTCATGAAATCCGAAGCAGGTGCCATCAGATACAATAAAGCTCCAGCATAGTCCTCTGGTTCTGCAATACGGCCAAGAGGATGGTTTTTGATAACTGCCTGCAACCTCTCAGGGTCTGCATCATACATTGCTTTGGTAAGTGATGTATTTGTTGCTGTGGGAGCTAATGTATTGCAAGTTATGCCATATTCTGCAAGTTCCAAGGCAAAAGTCTTTGCTAACATATCAACTCCGGCCTTTGCTGCACTATATGCTCCATACTTTATAGCAGCTTTAAAAGCTCCAGTTGAAAGTATGAATACCATTTTACCTTTGGTATTATGACGAATCATATTCCGGGCTATTACTCTCCCAATATAGAATGCTCCATAGAAATCAACATCAATTACCTGTGAGAATTCTTCATCGGATATGTCTAATAGTTTTTTTCTTATTACCATTCCTGCTGAGTTGATGAAACCATTGATCGGAATATTTGCTATATCGGTTTCCAGCGCTGCAATATCTTCTTTATTTGATATGTCACAAATTTTGTATGAGACTGCAGTGATTCCATTTTCCTTCAGTCTCGTCATAGCTGATTTAAGCTTATCCTCTGATCTTCCCACAATTATTACATTTGCACCCCGGGAAGCAAGAATCTCCACAGCAACAAGTCCAATGCCAGAAGATCCTCCTGTCACCAGAAAAGTCTTTTTCTCTATATTGAATAGATTTTCGAACATAATGATTCTCCTTTTATCCGAACTTTGTTTATCTTCTTTGAAGGCGAAAAATGCACAGAAGGAATATTATTATTGATAAAGCGCTGACAAGAAACGAAAGCTCAAAAGAGCCTGTAATATCTTTTATGATTCCTGCACCAAATGGGCCAATGACTGCGGAGAAGCCATATGATAAGAATACGACTGGATAATTAACCGAGGAATTCTCCTTCCCGAAAAGTTCTGCGACAAGAGAAGGGAACACTGCGAATATGCAGCCAAATCCCATACAGATTATTACAATCGCAATAATAAACATAAGGATGTTTTCTGATATTGATAGAAGAATAATAGCTAAAAAAGAAAGAACACCGCTGATTATCAACGTATGTTCATTCCCGATTTTGTCTGATACCCAGCCGAATATGATACGACCAATGAAATTCGCCACAGCAATGATTGAGACCATCATTGCGGCAACCCACGGCGTCAAATTGATAAGCTCGACACCAATTGTGGATGCATGGCCTATAAGTGATACTCCTGGAACAGCTCCAAAGAGAAAGGAAGTGAAGACAAATTTGAAATTCCTGTCTTTTATCATCGACTTCCATGAGTTATTGTACAGTTTATCAGTTTCTGTGATTATATGAACACATTTTTCTTCTCTTCTTACCATAACAAAAGCAAAGAGCGTAAACACAGTAAAACATAAGGCAATAGCTTTAAAAGCAAACTTCACATTCGTAATATCAAGTATGAACCTAGCAAAAGGAGCTACAAAAAATGAAGCGATGCCTGAAGCTCCTGTGAATAGACCAGAAGCAAATCCTCTACGCTCCGGATAGAGTCTGATGCAGGCGGTAAGACCTGCATGATAAAGAACTCCGACTCCAAGAGCACCAAGAATGCTGTATCCTAGAAGAAGCAATGGTGCAGATGATACTGTTCCTGCAAGGAACCATGCCAGAGCCCATATAAGCCCCGTGGATAATATCACTTTTGAGACAGGATACTTCTTAAGGATTTTACCAGAGAAAACCCCGAAGAATGTATGCAGAAAAAGCATCAGGGAATAGGCAAAAGAAACAAATGAATAAGTCCAATTATTATACTCAGCGAGGGGGGAAGAGAAGACACTCCATGCATAATTGCTTCCACAGCATAACCCTATACCCATCACTGAGATAGTAATAAAAATAGCAATCGTCTTATTGGTATCCATTGCTGTGAACATGTACTAATTCCTGATTTTTGCTATTCTTTCTTCTGCCGATTTTTTATATGCTAGAAGTCTATCGCCATCGAGCATGTAAAGCATCTGATGTCCATAGCATTTCCCCCTTACAAGCTTCTTATATCGTTCTGCAAGATTATCATAAGGGAGAAGGCTTTCTCTCGCTTTCTTGAGATATCCCTCTTTGTTGTTTTCTGCCATTAGAACATACATATAGGTTCTGACTTCCAATGCAAACCCTTCAATATATGCAGGAAAGGCTTCAGTAAGGAAATCCAAATACTCTTGGATTGAAGAGGAAATATCAGCTTTTCTTGATTTTATGAAATTGGAAAGTTCATATGCCATTTCCAAAGCTTCTTCTTTTTCTTTCTTTAGAAAAGCTATATTTTCTTCAGTAGGTTTGAATATGTCAGTGCATCCTGGCTCCCATGCATCTCTGTTATGCTGGACCATAGGTATATACCATGAATGGTCAATACGGTCAAAAATCTGACTGTTCAAGGCTAAAAGATTTTTCTTACCATACATTCCTTTTTTGATTATTCTGAAACCTTCCTTAACGATATGGGTGAAATAATCAAGATCTTCTTTGTTCTTGATCCGACAATCTACCTGTTTGTACGAATCAGCTATAAGAGGAGAGAAAATGCCGCAATTTCCCCATGCCTTGTATATTTCATCATCAGTTATATCAAGATTATTTGAAATCATAGCTGCGCCAATAGCGTTCACGATATTAAAACTGTTGAAAACACTCGCCTGTGTCATGTTCTCCCAATCAGTTCGTATCATTATGCCTTTGACGCCTTTGTCATAGCATCTAATCAACCGTTCATGTATATCTTCAACAACTGAACAAGGGAATGCTCCGAGTGCGAAAAACTGACCCCAGGTATCGAATTCTACCCACTGATTATCACTTTTGCCAATAGCTGGATTATCAATGGAGACAGGATAATAATCGTGGGGAGCTTTCTTCACTGCCATTATGATATCCTTAGAAACTGATTCAACAGCCGCAAGCATGGAATCCTGATTTGTCTTGTCATATGCAAAATCCCTTACAACAAATTCCTTTCCTTTTTCGGAAATCGGTTTATATATTGCGGTGATAAGTTTCTTATACCATTCACCGATATCAGTATTTTGACATCTTCTGCAATGACATTTATTTGCAGAAATTGTTACCTTACTTTCTTTTGTGCCCAAGCTTACTATTACACCCGCAACTTCTGGAAACATGTCCAAGAATTCACGGTATTTGCCTTCCACATATTCAAAAAGGAAAGGATGAGTTGCACAGATTTTGCCATCTGTCCCGATTACTTCTGGATATTTATATATAAGATGGTCATCGAAGTTAAATTCTTTTGTCTCAACATAGAATTTCAGATTATTCTTAGCGCATCGTTCGAGGACTGCCTTTAAATAATACTGATTGTTTTTTGTTATACTATTCCGGACAGGATTATATTCCATGATGTCTGCTTTTGAGAAAAATATAGAAGGAAAGACAACTCTATCAACAAATTCATTACAATGAAAGATTATACCAGTACAGCAATATCGTTTTGCAATTTCAATTGCTCTATCAACATAATAGATATTCCACATGCCCGTACTGTGTAGTTCAAGCAGGCGATTCTCAAATGTTCTTCTCATTTTATGTTCCTCAAATTTCAACTTGGTAGGTGCTGGGCAGTGGATAAAATCGTCCACTGCCCAATTTTCAGGATAAATCAGTCAAGCCTGCCTTCAAGGGAAGAGAAAATCTCTTTATAATTTGTGACCGATTCATCAATAAATGCAGAGAATTCATCAGCATCAAGATATGCTGGTATCATGCCGAGCTTTTCTGTTTCCTCCATTATCACAGGATCAGCAAGAGCATTTCTGAAGCATTCTCTATAGAAATCAACAATATTCTGAGGAGTTCCTTTTGGAAGAGAGAATCCCTGGAAACCTACGTTAACAAGCCATGGATATCCCTGCTCTACTGAAGTAGGAACATCTGCATATACAGAATCAGTAAGCCTTTCTGTATTCAGAACAGCAATTGCCCGTAGGTCTCCTGATCTAACATATTCACGACCATCATTCGGGGCTTGTACGGTTATATCAGCATGACCTCCCAAGACAGCGGCTATTGCAGAAGCGCCTCCATCATATACGACGGCTGTGACATCTCCTCCATTCTTCATTGCAAAGTATTCCATTTCCCAATGAGAATTTCCGCCCTTGGAATTACATGCAAGAATCATCTCTCTGCTGAGAATCTCATCTTTCAGATCATCCAGATTATAGATTCCGCTATCAGATCTTACATAGACAACAAAAGTAGATACAGCAGACCTGCAGATTGGCTCTACCATTTCATAATATACATATGGCTGTGTTGTTGTAGATGTCGGAAGGACGACCATCGGTGTTGAAGTATTGCCAATAGTAAAGCCATCAGGTTTTGAAGTAACAAATTTAGTTAGGCCGATAGCACATCCGCCACCAGGAACATTTTCTACAACAAGCGTTGTGTCAGGAAAATATTTAGCACCATTATTCACAATAGCACGTACTGTTAAATCGCTTGATCCTCCAGCTCCAAAGGGGACGATTATGTTTACATTGCCTCCCTTAGGTGTCCATGCACCAGATGAATCTGCAGTCGCAGCATCTGAAGCTCCCTGGGCAAAAAGCATAAACGAGAGACATAAAACAAGCATTACACTAATAATTCTCTTCATAGAATCCTCCTTTTATTTAGTGTTTTTTGTTTTTGCAAAATTATAGAAATTCTTACCAGCCGAGTATAAAAAGAATATGACTGCGGCTAGGAATATTACTCCTCCAATAGGACGATCAATGAATGCAGATAATAAATTACCTTTATATAAAGTCATCGTACCGACAAAAGCATCTTCAAGGGTTCCACAGAGGAATAAACTTACGGCAAGTGCGGCCATGTTATATCCACATACATTCAGGAAGAAACCAAAGAAGCCGCAGACAACCATTACGCCAAGATCAAAAACACTTCCATTGATAGCATAACCTCCAGCGAAGGTAACCATAGTTATTATAGGCATAAGGATGGAGAAGTTGACCTTTAGCATACTTGCCCATATCCCAACAAATGGAAGATTAATAATCAGCAAGATAATATTTCCTATGAGCATGCTTCCTATCAGGCCCCAGAACAAATCCGGATGCTCTGTTATGAAAAGAGGTCCAGGAGTAATTCCATGCACGATAAATGCGCTCATCATGATTGCCATAGAGGATGAGAATGGAATACCAAGAGAAAGAAGCGGAACCATGCTTCCGTAAACTGCAGCATTGTTGGTTGCCTCTGGAGCGGCAACTCCTACGATTGATCCTTCTCCAAATTCTTCCGGATGTTTGCTTAATGAACGTTCAAGCCCATAAGCGAAAAAGGTAGCAAGTGTTCCTCCGCATCCAGGAATAAGCCCCATCCCGAAACCTAGGCAACTGCATCTGACTACAGTCTTCCATATAGCTTTGAAATCTGATTTCGTAGGATACAGATCTGATTTGGAATAATTCATTATCTCCCCGGATTCTTCTTCTCCTGCAATGGCAAACAACAATTCCGTAATTCCATACACACCCATTATGAATGTGACGAATTCGACACCTTTGAAAAGATCTACAATACCGAAAGTAAATCGAAGAGAACCAAAAACCTCATCCAGACCGATGCAGCCAATGAGGACTCCTAAACATACGACAATAAGTCCCTTGAGCATGTTCTTTGATGCTACAGTTGTAAGAAGGACCAATCCAAAGATTATGATGGCGAAAAATTCAACTTTGCCGAACTGGAGAGCAACTCTGGAAAGCATAGTCGCAAAAATCGTAAGACCTATTATACCTATGCAGCCACCCAAGAACGAACTTATTGCAGAAATGGAAAGAGCTTTTCCACCTTTTCCTTTTTTGGCCAATGGATTTCCGTCAAAACATGTTACTATACTTGTTGCTTCTCCAGGAATATTTATGAGAATAGAGGTTATTGCTCCTCCATATGCTGATCCAAAATAAATTCCACTGAGCATAATCAAAGCAGTGAGCGGGTCGAATCCATATGTGACAGGAAGCAGTATTGCAACAGTTCCAGAGATTCCGATGCCAGGAAGAACCCCAATAAGCGAGCCTATCAAAGAACCTATTGTGCAACAAAGAAGATTCTGTAGAGTCAGACAAGAGAGTATTCCTTTCCCAAGTAGAATGAACGAACTTAGTATTTCCATATATTACCTCTCAGAACCAACTGGCTTTTGGCAGTACTATTTTCATTGCATAGTTGAACATGGCGAAAAGAAGAAAAGCTGTTGCAAGTGTTACCAGCAAGGGTTTAAGCCAGCCTTTTGCTCCAGATAGCTTTATCATGGCAAAAAGTATTATCGCCGTGTCGATAAAATAACCTACTTTATTAATAAGGAAGACATATAAGGCACATTCTGCCATATATATTATCCATTTGTTCCAATGTATATTTTTGAGTTTCTCCGGTATTTCAGGCTTTTTAATAAATTCGAAAATAGTATTTATAGTACCGAATATAATGAGTCCAGAAGAGAAAACTATCGGAGTAAATCCACCTTTTGGATTTGTTGCAGATCCAAATTCCAATTTTCTGTTTGAATAAACCAGGACGAAAATACCTAAGCAAACTAGAAAAACTGATACTATCCTATTTGTCCAGGAAAGTAGTTCCTTTTTCATCTTTTCTCTCCTTTCTTTTTTATGACTATGAGACGCTTTTTCCTCTTTTCTAACCCATTTGCAAGCCCATACAAGCTATCAAATGTAGCCTCGTTTACAGGGATGCAGATGAATGTACGCAGGGCCTTGCAGTCGATGTGAAGACAATATCTTGTATCCTGCCAGAATTGGTTTCGGATTGACTCAATTCCAAGTGGAATTGGAGTAGTTCCATTGATTGATAATTCCAAATTTGATCCATGAATAGTTAAGACGTAGATGTTTCCTTCGCTTTCCGCGATATTCTCTAGAAGAGAAGGCCGAGTAACTATTGTATATAAAAAGAAATATATGAACCCTAATGTTATAATAGAGGCGAAAATAAGAATTGGATATGTCGCAGTGCTGCCATCAATAGACCCCAGAAGTATTATTGTTGTCAGCCCGCTGATAACAGCCATTACGGCCATTCTTGGAAGGCTGAATACTTTCAAAACGAGTTGTTTCATAAATCTGACATCAGATTCATTGCAGGAAAAATTAAATTCAACGTCCCCTTTTCGCATATGTTAATTTTATAAAGCTAATTTTGGGACACACAAATAAAATCGCGAGTATATTATTTCATAGTATGGAATCAGTGTTTCATAATAAGGAATCTGCATTATTATGATGTATTATCTCTGCGAATAAAATAATGAAGATTTTACAATGAAAACATAGAAAACATGGACGGAAATAGCATCGGCATTTGCTTATCAGATGATGTTGAGTGATATTATGTTATAAAGAGAAATATGGAAAAGGATTATCTTAATTCTGTTGTACACACTCTTATGATTATGGATTTTATCGGCAGTTCCGGTGAACAATGGTATTCACTTGCTGATATACAAAAAGGAACAGGATTATCAAAATCAACAGTCTTCAGAAATCTTCAGGTTCTATCCAAGCATGATTATCTTGAAAAGAACCCCAAAACATCTTTATACAGAATAGGAACAAAAATAGTAGATCTTGCATCTTCAAGGATCAATCTTCTTGAGATTAAAACAGAAAGCCTTCCTGTTCTTTTAGTCTTACAAGGAAGAACAAATGCAAATGTGACACTTTATGTGCTTAGTGGCACGGACGTACTATCTGTAAGTGTTATAAGAAGTAACAATATAATCATTCAAGATGAAAGCTATGCCTATCAGCGTTCTCCTGCATATTGCTCCAGCCCAGGAAAATGCTTGTTATCTGGTTTATCTGGGAATGAACTCTCAAACCTATTTAAGAATTATGAATTCAAAAAATATACAGACAATACCACATCATCATTCGAAGAACTGAAAAAAGAATTAGGGACAATCAGAGAACAAGGATATGCGGTAAATTATGGAGAGAAGGAATCCTATACTAGAAGTGTTGCTGTACCAGTTTATGGATATAACGGAAATGTAATTGCTGCAATAGGGCTGGGGATGACAAAGGATTTTTTCTCAGAAGAACGTCTGCACAATCAATACCTTCCAGAACTGAAAGTTGCTTCTGAGACCATTTCTCGCAAGATGGGATTCTCTAGCTGATAGACCAGAGCACATTTGCAATAATGACAATGATTGGTATTGTTACAATTGATATTATTGTGGAAATAACTACTGTCTGTCCTCCATAAATATAATCTTTATCATATAGATAAGCGTAAAGCCCTACATTTGAACCAACCGGACTTGCTGCTGTAATAAGAATAGCTATTTTAATAGTATTGTACATTGACGGAATCGGAGCAAGGATAAGTATTGTAAGGAAAGGAATTATCAGCAATCTAATCGCAGAGATCCAATATAATCTGATTCGTTGCAAAGTTTCTTTCAGATTTGATTTTGCTATATATGTTCCTAGAATGATCATGCCCAGAAAGGTGTTTGCAGCTGCCGCATAATCAACGCAACTTTGAAGAACCATTGGTAAATAGAGGTCAGCAAGGGAGAATATCAATCCAAATGCAGAGGCTATGAAAACAGGAGCTTTCAGGAAAGCTTTCAGCCGCATTTTTGCTGGATCTTCGCTTAGTATGGATGATCCATATGTAAATTGTAGAACATTTACAATGACCACAAATGGTACAATATACAGAATTGCCTCTGGGGATATTACCGCAGAAACCAAAGGCACTGAAAAGAATCCCGTACTGGGGAATGTTGCTGCAAAAGTATCGACAGGATCTTTTCCGCATAGCAATCTGGATATGATTATCGAGGCCAGAAGACATATAAAACAAATTATAAAACAAAGTAAGAAGATTTTCGGGTTTGAATGCAGGTCATTACTAAGAAAGCTATTTATAATGACACAAGGTAATACAATATAAATGACAATATTCCCAAGAATCCTACAGCCTTCTTCCGAAATGACATTATGCCGGAATAGAATAAATCCGATTGATGCCAAAAGAAACATTACGGAAATCTGTTTTATCAATAAAACCAATATTGGCATTGCATGCTCCTTGGTAATCAGTCATCGTTTCAGGATGTGTATCAAATGAAGATAAAAGAATTGTTTTATCAATATTGAATCCCTGCAGCTTTCATTTTTCCGATTATTAGAGTGAGTATTCACTATATTCATAAGCGTAAAGACCATTTCTCCTATAGTTGTTTTATAATAAAAACACATGTTGTAAAGTATTATAGATTTTCCTGATTCCGTCTGATGGAACATTAGTTCATATTGCGCATTTTTGAATGATTGAAAGCCAGAGAAACCTTGTTTGCAATGGAATAAGCAAATTACATGGCAAAAATTTTCGAAGTAAAATGCAAAATTTTGGAATTATGTAATATATGAATTCACTCTGCTATTCGATTAAAGTTTAGAAATGAACAGCAAGAATTTCTTCCTGAACTGGAATAGTTAGATTTAATTCTAGTTTTCATAATAAAATAAAGAAACACATTCGCAGGTTTGAAGATCCGGTATTTGGAATCTGGAAATCAAGTCTGCGATAACAATACCTAATTCATACATGGGTGAACGTACTGCAGATTGATAATCTTTCCATTATGATAAATGGGACGTACTATTCTTGATGACGTTCCATTGTGTTGTGACTTGAGAAAGAAGCTTTCTCAGTATGTGTGGGCGGAACGGTCAAGAAAAAGCCAGCTCTTCCGGAACACTTCTACAGAGATAGACTCGAGAATCTTCCATGCCGAACGGTTCTGAGTATGATAGGTATTGCTGACAAACAGAAATGAAAAAGGAAGCTGCAACATCAGCCTTCATCATTGTGGGAGAATATCTTCATATACTCAACGAGCATGAATACACGGTTTCGTTTTCCGCCTGTGATTTCGGCAAGGATTCCATCCTTAACCAACATATTCACAGCAGAATTTACATTTGTGATACCTAGGCCTGTCATTTCGGAAAGCATTGCAACAGAAGCTATCGGCCGGGAATACATTTCCCTTATTATGGCTCCAATCGTCGTATGCATTTTCTTCTTCCCTGCAATGTACTGGTTATATTTATCTACCAGATGCAGAACGCTGTTGAAAGTATCCTTTGCTTTCCGAGCAGTAGCAATGGAAGCTCTGAGGAAGAAACAGATCCATCTTTCCATAGCATTGTGTACTCTGGTGTCCTGTAATGACGAGTAATATTCACTGCGATGCGTTTCAAAATAATCACTGATATAGAAGCATGGCTTAACAAGAATATTCTTAGAGAGAAGGTACATCGGTATCATCAACCGCCCAATGCGTCCATTGCCATCAAGAAACGGATGTATTGTCTCAAACTGATAATGCATGATTGCCAAGCGTATTAAGACAGGAAGATTGTCATTGCGATTAGCAAACCTGTCGAAATCCTCCATCGCAGAATCGAGATCAGCGATGGATGGCGGTACATATAGCGCATCAGACGGCTTTGTTCCGCCTATGAAGTTCTGTGATCTTCTGAACTCTCCCGGAGTCTTATGTTCCCCTCTTACACCTTGAAGAAGAATTTGATGAAGTTCCCTTAGAAAACGGCTGCTGAAAGGAAAATCATCATCAATAATCCTTTTCACTCCATAATCCATTGCTTTTATATAATTCTCTATCTCCTGAACATCATCACGCTTTTCGGAGATGAGATTCTCTTTGGGAAGCATATCCTCCTCAATAGAGGTTTTCGTTCCCTCAATCCTGTTTGACTTATTTGCCTCAACCCTTATGTGCATCCTGATGTATATATCTAAATCAGGAATAAGTTCGGAATATGTACTTAATGCACCAATTTCCCGATCCGCCTGAGAAAGGAGCGCGTTGATTTCAGAAGATGACCATATCCATGCATCATTGATTGGAGATGGAATAAAAGAAAGAAAATCGCCATTATTTCTGTATTTTCCTGAATTGAATTTTTCAACTGTAATCATACATTTCTCCTTTTCTGAAATAGATAATAACAAAGCATACTGTTATTATCAATAAATCCGATTTTTTGATAATAAGAAAACCTGTTATTATTCAATTCCGCCCAATCTGAATAACAAGAAGTTTGGTTATTAACTAATATCAGAGAAAATTTCTAATAATCCAATTAGAGTTATCTATAATCTGCGCTGGGTTTCATTAGATAATCCGCAATACAAACGATTCCGAATAAAACACTCAGGGATAATCACATCACAAAATTATTATGACCAACGGTGATACAAAACCGTCTGTTAAACAAGGAACGGCATTCCAAGTGGCCGCTCCTTCTTTTATCACTTGCAAATCAGCTTGCCGAAATTAAATACAGCTTAATTAGAATGCAGATATGGGAAAGAACATTCTTATAGTACAGTCAAGAGGGAGAACAAATGGAAAACACCGTTCAGCTTGCAGAGGCATTCAGGAAAGGTGCAGAAGCAGCAGGACATAAGGTTGAGACAGTCTCGCTTGCCAAGAATGAAGGGAAAGGATTCATAGCCGAACATCAGCCCCTGATCGCCTGCGCCGCATGAAGTTCTGTCACCGGAAGGAGAATCCACTCCCATCGCTATATCAGGAGACTGCTCATGTATGGAAACCTCAACACGGACGCTGTCATCAAAACCATATTCCGGCCGTGTATAGCCGATATCGCGGATAACCCTGCGGGCTGTGTTCTCATAGTCCGCATCGGCTTCCGCAGTTCTCTCGCCCATAATATGAACGCGGCCGGGTTCCGCGGTGACCTCACACGCGCAGCGTGAAAGAGAGTCCTGCCGTGACAGCTTCGGAAGTAAACATCCTCTTCATTTCGCTGCCCCTGATTCATTCCATATCTCATCTGCGACAGGAGCCCATTTCCGTGCCTTCTCCTCACACTTTCCGGCAAGTCCGTCTACATCCTCCGGAGCCGCGAGATCCGTCGACTCAGCGTGCGATTCATTGACTATTTCCACAATCTTCTCCGGATTATCCAGCAGCGGGCACGGCCTGAGATGATTGCAGTTGAATGGCTGCCTTGACCGGTATGCCGAGAAAAGCGGAGAGGCCAGCACTTCTGCAAGGCTCTTCTCATGTATATTGCTGTCGGAGTAATGAATGAAAGCGCAGGGTTCGGCATCTCCGTTCGCGTTGATGTGGAAATAATATCTTCCGCCGGCGATGCAGCCTTTCACATACTCCCCGTCATTCCAGAAATCTATGGTGAAGATCGGCTTTGTCTTTCTGAATGCTCTTATCACGCGGTACATCTCAGCTCTCTGCTCTGCGGATACCATGAGATCAGCAGGAGCCCCTTTGCCTATCGGCATATAGGTGAAGAACCAGCAGAACTTCGCGCCGCAGTCGATCATCCAGTCGAAATACTCCTCCGATCCTATGCACTTCACGTTCTGCGATGTATAGCAGCAGGAGAATCCGAAAGGAAGTTTTCTCTCTTTCAGTATGGAGACAGCTTTAAGCACTCTGCGGAAAGTCCCCTCTCCTCGTCTGGCATCCGTAGCGCTCTCAAACCCTTCCACGCTGATTGCCGGTATGAAGTTCTGAACGCGTAGCATATCGTCAGCGAATTCTTCATCGATCAGAGTACCGTTCGTGAATGCGAGGAACTGGGCATCCGAGTGCTTCGAGCAGAGCGCAATTATATCTGCTTTCCTTACAAGCGGTTCGCCTCCGGAGAAGAGGTACATATAGATGCCGAGCTTCTTCCCCTGCTCGACAATGCTGTCAAGATCGTCAAAGCTGAGATTGAGCCTGCTGCCGTACTCTGCGGCCCAGCATCCCGTGCAGTGCAGATTGCAGGCAGAGGTCGGGTCCATGAGTATTGTCCACGGAGCTCTGAATCCATAAACCTTCTCATTGGTTTTCTGCATCTGAGACCAGCGGAAGAAAGCATTCACGATGAAATTGCGGAAGGCAGTTTGCCTGACACCGGCATCCACATCCGTCCAGAGGGAGAAAAGCAGCTTGTGCCAGGGACTATCCTTATCTTTGATCACACTCTCAAACAGCCTGAACTTGTCATCATACTCCGCTTCTGGCCGCATCTTCCGGACCATAGCGAGCAGTTTCGGCAGATTTTCCTCAGGATTGCGGTCAAGATACTCATACGCTTTATTGAAGCCCATCTCCACTGATTTAGTTCTTATATCCATTCCATATTCTCCCTTGTTCTGAATATGACAGGGAGAGAGACATCAGGCTATGAACGATTGAATGGATTTGTATTGTTTTCTGACATCGGGCGGCGATTGTCTAAATTCATTCCTCGCCGTGGAGGAACCTGATTGTGCTTTTCATATTGCATTCCAGAAGATCAGCGAAACGGGAGAATCTCTCCTTATGCTCGGGTGCGCCGAGATCAATCCAATGCAATGCGAACTCAGAGATCATCAATGCCATGAATCTTACCGCCACTTCTTTATCATCTGCCTTCAGCGGGAAATCCCTGGTGGCATCATCGATCATTGTCTCAGCCACCCGGTTAAGCACAGGTCCAAGCCTGCGGTTTATCTCACCAATCTCAATATGGCTGTAGATGTTCAGAAGCATCTGCCTGTGAGTGATGAAATAATCATATATTCTAAGCATGCAGGTGCTGAAATCAGTCTCATCATCTATCAAAGGAATAAGCTCATCCTCAATCATGAAAAGCGTCAGATCGTAGATATCCCTGAAATTATAGTAGAATGTCTGCCTGTTTATCCCCGTTTTTTCTGAGAGTTCGGCAATCGTGATCTTATTGAAAGGAGTATCCTTCAGCATTTCCTTGAATGCAGAGACAATGGCGCGCTTTGTGATAAGTCTGGGCATAAGACCTCCTCTCAGCCTGCTGCATGACTATGCTGCGGACAGAGAGCAAAAACACAGCTGCCGTCAGCAGCAGCTTCCCAGCAATGAGGATTATTCAGAGTAATAACCGGCATCATTATCAACAGCATCGTTTTCCGCCGCAGCATCCTTATTATTAAAAAGACAGGAAATCTGATAATAAGACATACGTTATTATTAGAATACCTCGATTCTGAAAATAACGACGGAGAGGAAATCAGGGAATAATCTTTACAGAAAAGACAAATACATCGGGAGACGCTTACTGTTCCGCAGGATGGTCTATAATGCCGTTCCTTTCTCCGGGATACGGAGAGCGGAGACATCAACCCCCTCGAGTTCAAGAAGCCTTATCTTCCTCTCTATTCCTCCGCCGTAACCCGTGAGATTGCCGTTTGCCCCGATCACCCGGTGGCATGGAACGATTATCGAAATCTCATTGTGTCCGACAGCACCTCCGACGGCACGCGGAGCCATGCGCCCGATACCCCGCCGCGATGCGATTATTCCGGCAATCTCCCCGTAGGTCATCGTCTTGCCGTACGGAATTGAAAGCATTATCTCACAGACTTCCCTGTGGAAATCGGAGCCTGTCAGATGAAGAGGAACTGCAAAATCAGGGTTATTCCCTGAGAAATAGACATCGAGCCATCTTGCCGCAAGCGAGAATACGGGAAGTTCTCTCTCCTCATGCTCTCTCCCGAGGTGAAGGGCGAAGTAGCGCTGCCCCTCGAACCAGAGTCCCGTCAGGCCTGCATCGTCGGCGGCAAGAAGGATATCTCCCAGCGGTGAATTGTAATGGCTGATATACTGCATCGCTATCCTCTCAATCAGGTTTATACCCTATCCAGCACGAACGCGCTCTCCTCATGTCCCGTTCCGGGATAGAAGTCGAACACCCTTGCCTTTACAGCTCTGTACCCTTCCATTCTTCCTATATCCCGTGAAGCGGTGGCGCTGCTGCATGAGACATAGATAATCCTCTCCGCTCCCCATGAGAGGATAAGAGGCAGGGCTTCCGCAGATATTCCCGTCCGGGGAGGATCGACGATAATCGTATCGACATGACGTCCGTTTCTCTTCCCCCAGGCGGCGACATCCGCAGTGAAGGAAAGTGCCGACGGGGCATTCTTCCTGGAAAGAGCAAGGCATTCCCTGTCGCGCTCCACTGCAAAGACCTTCCGCCCCGAGCCTTCAAAAAGCGCTGAGAACGTACCTACTCCGCTGTAGAGGTCCATTATGCTCTCACCTATGACATTCTCACGCACAAACGAGAAGAGAGGAGGAAGAAGCGAAGGATTGGACTGGAAGAACACGCGGGCTGAGACATAGTAGCGGATGCCGTCCACAGTCACCGTCACAGCCTTGTCGCCGAGCGAGACCTCGTCATCGCCCTCAAACGCACTGACCTCAGAAAAACCGATTGATGACACCCTGTTGCGGAACATCTCCGAACGTCCCTGCTCAAGAAGTCTCCTGCCATCGGACAGAAGAGCGTCGAGCCCATGAGAAAGAGCCGGACAGTGTTCCAGCTGCACGAGTTCAGAGGATTTGCGGCCGAGAAATCCCCACCTCCCGCCGCTGAAATCAACATGGAACCGTGCCCTGTGACGGTAGCCTGAGAACTCCCCGTAAACAGGCTCCATGAACTCAGGAAGCTCTTTCAGCTTCCCTATACGGAGAAGATTGTCCCTGACTATCTCCTCCTTGATGATCGCACTGTCATGCTCCGATACAATCTGGAAACTGCATCCGCCGCATCGGCCATAGTAAGGACATACAGGAGAACGCCGCATCGGCGACGGCTCAAGTACGGCAGTGACCTCTCCCGCAGTGTATCCGCTCTTCCTCTCCGTGACCTCGTACTCAACAAGCTCGCCGGGAAGAGCGCCCCTGATGAAAACCATACGACCTTCATCGCGCGCGATGCCCAGTGCATCGGATGCCATCTTCTCTATTCTCAGAGCCATTTTTCCAGCCTCTCCGAATATGAGAATATCACGTTCATGCCATCATCCCAGAAATTCCTTTCCCGAATATCGCAGACGGCGATACGTGCGCACTCCTCAGCGCTTCTCATTCCTGTACTGCGCAGAACCTCCCTGTAAAGTTCAGGGAAGCCCTTTTCATTCCGCTTCGAGAAGAGAGCTAGAGCAAAAAGCTCTCCGAACGCATATGGATAGTTGTAGAAAGAGAACTCCGCCGAATAGTAGTGTGACTTTACAGCCCACATAAGTCCGTGTTTCTTTCCTATCCCGTCGCCGTAAGCCTCCTCCTGAGCCGAGAGCATAATCGCAGAAAGTTCGTCTGCGGAAATCTCTCCCTCCTTCCTTCTCCTGAACACCTCTTTCTCAAAGAGATAGCGGGAGTAGATATCGACTATCGTCTGGGCTGCCGACTGGACGAATGCCTCCATCACCGACAGCGCTTCCTCGTCTCCAGCGGAAGAGAGGACATGATCAAAGACAAGCATTTCAGAGAATATCGATGCGGTCTCCGCGGTCGTCATAGGATAAGAGGACAGAGACGGAGGAAGATCCCTGACAATGGAATCATGATAGGCATGGCCGAGTTCATGGGCTATCGCAGCTACGCTGTCATAGCTTCCGTCGAAGTTGCAGAAGATGCGGCTCTCGCCAGCCTCCGGGAAGAAAATGTCATAGGCTCCGCCTGCCTTGCCCTTGCGGGGCTCTGCATCTATCCACCCTGCATCAAAAGCATGGCGTGCAAAATCCCCCATCTCCCCGGAGAAGGAAGAGAAAGACGAGAGGACAATCTCCCTCGCCTCCTGAAATGTATAGCTCCTGCTCCTCCCGACCGGTGCGAAAAGATCATAGAAATCCATCTTTTCCACACCCAGAAGCGAAGCCTTTGTACGGAAATAGCGGCGGAACGACGGAAGCGAATCCTTTATTGATTCAAGCAGACTGCCAAGGATTTCCCTGTCTATCGACGACATGAAAAGGGAACGGTCGAGAGGATCGTTCCACCCTCTCCTCTTCTCCAGCGTGAGGACAGTCCCCTTCACGCCGTTGAGAGAACCGGCAATGGCGGCCTTGTGCACATCAAGAAGCCTCAGCTCGCGCTCATAGGCATCCTTCCGTACGGCCCTGTCAGGATCTGAGGCCTTCGCTCTCAGTTCAGTCAATGTAAGGCCGCCCTCGTAGGCAGTGGATGTGATTGATGCCATCAGCCTCTCCCACGCCGATGAGCCCGAGCGGGCAAGCTCTGCGGCAAGCGCCTCCTCTTCGGGAGACATCATGTGCTCCGCCTCACACTTTATCTCCTCAAGATACTTCCCGTACATCCTCAGCTCAGGGTGTGAGAACTCCTCTGCGCGGGATGCTGAGGCTCTGGTGAAGCTGTCCTCCGCCATGCGGAAGATGACAGCCGCATCCTCTGCTCTGGACACAGCCCTGAGGAAAACAGAGTTGTCGGAATCCGTAGAGAGCAGCGCCTCCGCATACGCAGAGACATTGATGAGCAAAGACGCTCCCCTGTCCCTGATATCTATAAGCTCCTTGATGCTCACCGAAGGATCTTCCGCCTTCTTCTGCAGCAGTGAGGCAGTCTCCTTAACTCTTTCAATATCGCTGCTGAACTCTTCTGAATCAGCAGAGGGATATATCGTCTCCATATTCCATCTGGGAAGTTCTGTCATGCTCACGATGATAAACCATTTCAGTGACAGAATCATCCGAGGCGGCCGGAGGAAAACGCCATACTGCAAAACTGTCCAATATGCTAAACTCTCTTCCTGCGATGGGAGTATTCCTCATAACGGTAAAGGAGCCGGGAGAAACCGGCAGGGAGACGGAGCTGAAGGAGAGCGAGATCAGAAGCCTCATAAAGACTCTCGGACTTGAGATAACGTGTTCCGCATCCTACACAGTGAAGGAAAAGACGTCTGCCACCTATATAGGAAAGGGACAGGCTGAGGATGCGCTTGAGCATGTGCGCCTCTTTGAACCCGACGAGGTCATAATCAACGCATTCATCTCACCACGTCAGGAGAAGAATCTTGAGGCTCTCCTCTCCCTCCCCATCTCCGACAGGGAAGCTGTGATTCTCTCGATATTCTTCCAGAATGCCCGGTCGAGGGAGGCACGGCTGCAGATAGCGAAGGCAGAGGCGGAGTATCTCAGGCCGAGACTCGCCAACAGAGAAGCGAACCTCTCGCAGCAGAGAGGCGGCGTAAGAGGCGCGAAGGGAGAGGGAGAGAGGAAGATAGAACTGCAGAGGCGCCTGATAGACCAGAGGATAAGATCGCTAGAGAGGGAGATAAGCGAGAGCGAGGCCGTAAGGAAAACCCAGCGCAGGCAGAGGGAGAGACGGAAAGTCTTTTCATTCGCCCTGACAGGATACACCAACGCCGGGAAATCGACGATACTCAACCGTCTCACCAGTGCGGGAGTTCTTGCTGAGGACAAGCTCTTCGCCACTCTGGACACCACCACGCGCTCGATGAAGCTGCCCAACGGACAGACAGTCCTTTTATCGGATACGGTAGGATTCATCTCCGATCTTCCGGAAGTCCTGATAAAGGCATTCTCCTCCACTCTGGAGGAAGCGCTGGCCGCGGATGCTGTGATAATAGTCGCGGATGCATCCCACCCCGATGCCGCGGGCTGCCTCAGAAAGACAAAGGAGACGCTCGCCGATCTCGGCGCTCTCGATAAAGTAAAACTGCTTGTGATAAACAAAACCGATGACATCTATGACGACATCTCATATGCGGCGCTGAGGCGCGAGCCATACAGAACCGTGGAGACCAGCATGAAGGACGGAACAGGGCTGAAAGAACTTCTTGAGGCTATGTCTGCTGTCACGGATGAGGATTTCATGGACATAACGGTGACGGAGGATGCCGCCTCGGATATAATCAGCAGGCTCTCAAGGGACGGGGAGATAAAGAAGATCGTTTACGGAGAAAACACAGTCACAGTGACTGCGAGGATAAGGAAGGAACTCGCGGCAAAGTACAGATAACACATGAAAAAGAAAGGCCATCTGAACGATGGCCCGTCTTTCAGGTTCTCAGCCGAACATCCAGAGAACTCCGATATATGCTGCAAAATCGAAATCCACATTGAACTTGGAGTCGTTGACGATTCCGACACCAGGAGCAAGGCGGAGATAGAACGCAAGCGGGAAATCAGGAATCTGATACTCAATTCCCACAGGCACGACAAGACCGAGATCGAAGTCCACATCCTTCTTGATATCAAGAGCCATCGTGGCGCCGAGACCGAGCGTGAGCGGCATGTGATGCTTTCCGCCGAGGTCGAAGTCATAGACTTCATAGGAAACTGCCACATCTCCTCCGAGGTTGAAACCGTCGGCACCGATGTTGAAATTGGCAAGGCCGATGTTGGCAAGGATGTCGAATTTGCCCATTCCGAACTTGAGTCCGAGACCGGTATTCGTTCCGATGTTGAGACCTACTCCGACGCTTCCTTCATCGGAAGCTCCCCTTGTCGCCGCCATTGCAGGTACTGCCGCGAGCACGGCAACCAGCAGTAGAACAAGTGCTTTTCTTTTCATGAAAGTACCTCCAATATACTTCAATGATAGAAGGCATCGTAGAACGGAACAACGAAAAAGTACAGAAGAAAGCTCTCTTTGAAGCGGTGGATGCGGAATGTGCTTACATTATACAATCCGTGGCATGAACGACAGAAACACACCGCTGACCGCCAGAGGACTGGCAGTCGGCATCACAGGGCTCATCGTAATTACCGCATCAAGCATGTACGTCGCACTGAGGATGGGCGCCCTTCCATGGCCTACGGTATTCGTCACCGTTCTCTCGATGGCGATACTTGGAAAGGCCAAAGGCTCCACGCTGGAAGAGATAAACTGTACTCATACGCTGATGAGCGCAGGAGCCATGGTATCAGGCGGTCTGGCGTTCACTCTGCCGGGACTCTGGATGACGGACCCGAATGCAGATCTTCCCCTCTTCACGATAATGGCGATCTCCATCACCGGCGCAGTCCTCGGAACTGTATTCACGGTGATATTCAGAAAGACATTCATAGAGGAAGAGCGCCTTCCCTATCCTATGGGAGAAGCAGCCTACAACACCCTCATCGCAGGCAAAGAGGGAAAGGGAGCGCCGGTACTCTTCACATCACTCGGAGCTTCCGCTCTCTTCACGTTCATCCGCGACGGACTTGGCAAGATACCTGCAGTTCTCGGCCTTTACGGCGGATCATCGCTCTTTCCCGCACTCTCAGTATGGGTATCGCCGATGGCCCTCGGAATCGGTGCGATCATAGGACCTGTTCTTGCCCTGATGTGGTTCGGAGGATGCGTTCTCGGGTACTTCATAATAACTCCCGCAGGACTTTCGGCAGGTCTCTTCTCCTCAATGGCGGATGCCGATGCATTCAGAAGCAATCTCGGAATCGGCCTGATGATAGGCACAGGCCTCGGTGTTGCAGTGAAAGCCGTGATCTCCCTCATAAGGAAAAGCCGGGAGAAGAAGGAAAGGAACGCTACTGAGAAGAGAGTGATATACGGAATACTTCTCGTCGCGGTCCTTTCGGTTATCCTTCTCTCGATCGCGACGGAGATAACGGTCATAGAGGGAATCCTCCTCATAGTCGGCGTATATCTCACCACATATCTTTCCGGAATGCTCACGGGACAGACAGGCGTCAATCCGATGGAGGTATTCGCCATACTCGTGCTCCTCGGAATCTCATCCATACTGAGCCCGACGCTTGCCGCGGCATTCTCGATCGCAGGAGTAGTCGCAGTGGCATGCGGCCTCACAGGCGATGTGATGAACGACCTCAAGAGCGGCTCGCTCGTCGGGACAAGACCCCGCTATCAGATAATGGCAGAGGGAATCGGAGGCGTCATAGGAGCTGTGGTAGCAGCGCTCGCGCTTGTGGTGCTCAGGAACGGAATGGGGGGATTCGGCAGTCCCGAACTCCCCGCTCCGCAGGCAGCGGCAGTCGCAGCGATGGCAGGCGGGCTCGGTGATCCTCTGGCCTTCGGCATCGGAGTGGCCGTAGGACTTCTGCTCTTCCTGCTGAAAGTCCCGTCAGCCACATTCGGCCTCGGAGTATATCTTCCTACCTATATCTCCTCTGCGATGGCCCTTGGAGCCGTTATAATGGCTATTGTCAGGAAATGCGCGAAGAACAGGGCAAAGGCCGATGAGAATGCTGCCCTTATCTCCTCCGGGCTTCTCGGCGGAGAGGGAATAACAGGCGTAATCATCGCGATAGTCTCGATGTTCTGACGGGTGGTCATATGGAAAGCCTATTCTGCAGAAGTGATAAAGAAATAATGGAAATACTCGGACTGGAAAAGCCTTTCCAGTCGAGGATAGTCATGCAGAACGCCGTGAAGGGAATCACGGACTTCAGCGCCATGACATCACTGCCTAAAGCGATGAGGGAAAGACTCTCCGCAGAGTTCAGAAGCGCAGTCACAGGCCGTGTGATAAGGAAGGAGGAATCCGACTCCACAGTCAAGCTCGCCGTACGCTTCCCTGACGGAGACATCATCGAATGCGTGAGGCTCTCCGACGGCAGCGGACGCTATACCGCATGTCTCTCAAGCCAGGTGGGATGTGCGATGGGATGCGCATTCTGCAAGACAGGGACAATGGGACTTGTCAGGAATCTCTCCGCAGGCGAGATCGTCGAGCAGTTCGTACTGCTGTCGCAGCTGGGAGAGAGAATAAGCCACATAGTGTTCATGGGCATGGGAGAGGCTTTGACTAACTTCACGAACGTCCTCGATGCGATAATGGAGCTCCACAGGGAAGATAGATTCGGAATCTCCTTCAGAAAGATTACGATATCCACATGCGGAGTTGTCCCGGGCATAAGGAAGCTCACCGAGCTCGACATTCCCGTCCGCCTTGCCGTATCGCTTGTAAGCGCGGATGACGCGCTCCGCTCAAGGATAATGCGCGTGAACAGGGCCTATCCACTGCAGGAACTGAAAAATGCTCTGACCGCGTTCCAGCATCACCAGGAGAGGAGACTGACGCTCGAATACTGTCTCCTCGGAGGCGTCAACACATCAAAAGAGAGCGCGGAAGAGCTCGCTTCGTTCTGCAGAGGTCTTGATGCGCTTGTGAACCTCATACCGTGGAACCCCGTTCCTGAACTGGATTTCACACCCCCTTCGGAGAAGGAAATAAGGGATTTTGAAAGAGAACTGAAATCCCTGCACATAAGCTATACGATACGCAGATCGAAGGGACAGAGCATCTCCGGCGCCTGCGGACAGCTTGCGACTGAAACGAAAAGAAAGGAGAAAGGCTGAAAAACAAACCATAAGAGCTGGGGATTTCTTCCTGGCGCTTATGGTCCAAAGGGGGATACCTTTCCCCTTAAGATTATCACACAAGACAGCAAACGCAAGGAAAAAGAGCCGCGAGACCGGAATCGGCATTCCCGGAGGAAGCTCCGGGGGCTGTTTTCCGGCACTCTTTCAGGCGCATCGCAGTGTCTCAATATGATATATTGAAGCCCTGTGATGAAACTCAACGCGTAGCTTGATTGCAGATAATACAGCTCAGCCATAAAATTCAGAATATGGATTCCAGATCTGCGAAAATACTTGGAGATAACATAAAAAGGCTCCGCAAGACAAAGAACCTGACACAGCAGAACCTCGCTGCCGGTGTGGATATCTCCGTGAATCATCTCTCCCTCATAGAGAACGGCAGAGTATGGACCAGCAGCAGTACGCTCGACAGATTTCAGGAGGTGCTGGATGTGGACCTCTCGGAATTCTTTCTCGAAAGGGAATCCCTGGACACAGAGAACAGGATGAGGAAAAAGGTCAGGGAGGAAAGCATCGGGGATATGCTCCGCGCTGTCGGGAAAGAGTTCGGAATGGAGATAACGGTCACAAAGGACTCCGCTGAAACCAGTTCTCCTTCTAGCAATAAGAAAACCACCGGCTGATGACCGGCGGTTTTCGCTGAAAGGACTTATCTTATTTCTCCAGTACGGCCTTTATCCTTCTGATTCCGGCCGAAGAGGACTGCTCCTTGAGAATGCGGAAGTGTCCCATATCCCCGGTATGCGTGACATGCGGGCCTCCGCAGACTTCCTTTGAGAAATCCCCGATCGTATAGACAGTAACCTTCTCTCCGTACTTGGAATCGAAGAAAGCGACAGCGCCGGCCTTCCTCGCCTCATCCAGAGTCATCGTCTCGACTGTCACCGGCAGATCTCTCTTTATCTGCTCATTGACGAGATCCTCGACCTCTTTAATCTCCTCCTTAGTCATCGGAGCTGGATGGGTGAAATCGAAGCGGAGCCTCTCGGCAGTTATGTTCGAGCCCTTCTGCCCTACATGAGTTCCGAGAACCTTTCTCAGAGCGGCATGGAGAAGATGAGTGGCGGTATGAAGGGCTGTTGTCTCATCGCTGTGATCGGCAAGACCTCCCTTGAACTCCTTCTCAGCACCAGCCCTGGAGAGCGCCTGATGCTTCTCGAAAGCCTCATGGAAGCCCTTCTCGTCAACCTCGAAGCCATGCTCCTTCGCAAGCTCCTTTGTCAGCTCGATCGGGAATCCGTATGTGTCGTAGAGCTTGAACGCGAGGCGTCCCGAGATGATTCTGTCCTTGCCCTTCATCAGGTTTGGCAGCATCTTCTCGAACTCCCTCTCGCCCTTCACGAGAGTCTGGGAGAACTTCTCCTCCTCCTTCTCAAGCTCTTCCCTGATGAACTCCCTGTGCTCCAGAAGCTCGGGATAGGGCTCGCCGTAGAGTTTGAGGACAACCTCGGAAAGGCCTGAAAGGAACGGATGATCGATTCCGATCTTCTTTCCATGGCGCACAGCTCTTCTTATAAGCCTTCTGAGGATGTATCCCTGCCCGACATTGGAGGGAGCGACGCCCTTTTGGTCGCCGAGGATGAATACTGAGGTGCGTATGTGGTCGGAGATGATGCGTATGGACATATCGTCCTCCTCATTCTCTCCGTACTTCTTTCCTGAGAGCGCCTCGATCTCATGGATTATGGGCTGGAAAACCTCGGTCTCATAGACGCTCTTCTTCCCCTGAAGCACAGCGACGGTCCTCTCTATGCCCATTCCGGTATCGATGCACTTTCTCTCCATCTCACGGAATGTACCGTCCTTCTCCTTGCGGTACTGCATGAATACATCGTTCCAGATCTCAAAATACTTGCCGCACTTGCATCCGGGCTTGCAGTCAGGGCCGCATGCAGGACGCCCTGTGTCGAAGAACATCTCTGAGTCAGGACCGCACGGGCCTGTCTCTCCCGCCGGACCCCACCAGTTGTCCTCGCGCGGCATGAAATAGATATGGGAGCGGTCAATGCCGAGCTCCGCCCATCTGTCCGCAGCCTCTGTGTCGCGGGGAACCTCGTCGTCACCCTCGAAAACTGTTACCGACAGCCTCTCCACAGGTATTTCCAGTACTTTCGTCAGGAACTCGAAACTGTAGGCTATCATATCATGCTTGAAGTAATCGCCGAGAGACCAGTTTCCCAGCATCTCGAAGAACGTGAGATGGTGCGGATCGCCGACGCTGTCTATATCCCCTGTGCGGATGCACTTCTGGTAGTCGCAGAGCCTCTTTCCCGCGGGATGCTCCGCGCCGAGGATGTAAGGCACGAGAGGGTGCATTCCCGCCGTGGTGAAGAGAACCGTAGGATCGTTCTCCGGTATCAGGGAGGCCCCTGAAATCTGCTTATGTCCCTTTGAGACAAAGAAATCGATATATAGCTTTCTGAGCTGGTCTGCTGTGATTTCCTTCATGGTGTTTTTCCTTTCCGGTATATCCTATAAATCGCCCCGTTTATGGTCAAGAGAAGAGATCGGGTTCATCATCCATGACGCGTCTGGGGACAAGCCTCCGGAGGTCCCTTGCGGATGTGTATGTGAGAGCGCCGGAACTGCAGCGCGAGGCTGCCCAGGTGTACGAGGGAACCGTAAGCATCGCAGCGGGGAACATAGCCCGCCCTCCTGTGGAGAGAACAGAATCAAAGAGAGGCCAAGACGGTCCGCCGTCCTTCTCCTCCGCAAGAAAGACAGAGCCTGATATCGAGGCGATGAACCTGCTGCGTATCATCACAAGCCAGCGCTCGCTCTTCTGCGAGGGCGGAAAGGGCGAAAGGAGAAGGCCGGAGGAGTATATTCTTCCCTGAATCTCCGCCATATCGTGCGATACGCATTTTGACACGGAAGATGCCGGAACTCCTATCACCATGCCGCCCTTCTCAAGCGCAAGCGATGCGGCTGCGAGAGGCAGTCCCTCGCTGAGGGGAATGACCATGGCAACCCCATGAGAGACGAAATAGCTGACTGCGGCAGCCATATCGCTTCTCCCCTGCATCGTCGGATGCGGCATGCCCGCAAGCGTCACTCTGGGCTTTCTCAGAAGGGAGAGATCGCCGGCTGCATAGAGACATGGAAACTTCTCGCCCTTCTCCTCCGGGAAATAAGGAGACTCCGGGAAAATAACCCTGACAGGTAGCCTCTCCTTCCGGAACGCTTCGGATATCTCCTCCCGTGTCCTCAGAATCTCGCCGCTCTCCTTTCCCAGCACTCCTGAGAGGGCATCGGCTGTCATCGTATCAAAGGGAATACCTGCATCGGGAAGGGCCATCACAAGCCTGTATGCCTTCTCCCTGTCTCCGGAGAGGAGGGCAATGGTCTCGAAGCTGACGGCCTTCTCCCTCTCCTCTTCCCTGGCTCTTCCGTATTCCATGCTCAGAGGCATGAGCGCTTCGCCTCCAGAAGTATCGCTATAAAATCAGAGATGGGGGTCGGCACTGAATGCTTCCTTCCAAGTCTTGAGACTGCGCCGGCAAAGTATCTGTTCTCTGTCTCCCTGCGTGAGAGCACATCCTGCAGCATCGAAGTCTTGCCATGGTCGCGGAGAGCGGTGACGCGGGAGATCATCTCCTCTATGTCATCCTGAGTGAGCATTATTCCCTCCATCCTGCCGACGCTCTGCACCTCCCTGGCGACAAGACGGACGGCCCTGATGAAATCGCGGTTCCCGGAGATAGCGGCATAGTCGGCGACGAGGATCGCGGAAAGGGTGTTGAAGCATGTGTTGAGCATGAACTTCCACCACTTCTCATGGAGTATGTCGCCTGGAATCTGGCACCTCTGCCCCGCTTCGGAAAAGAGCGCCGCAATTCGCTCCACTCTCTCTGTGCGCGCGTTGTCCTTCTCTCCGAATACTATCATACCTCCGTCGGAGAAGCATGTCGTCTCGATGCCTTCATGGACGGAGGATAGATCGGTTATGAAACCATAGAGCACCTTCTCGCTGCCGAATCTTGCGGAGAGTTCTTCCTCTGCCTCTATGCCGTTCAGAAGAGGAAGTATGACTGTATTCTCCCCGACAAAAGGTTCAGCCTCGTCCGCGACATCGGAGAGCTGGAAATTCTTAACGGCGAATATGAGGAGATCAGCGGTATCGGCCTCATCGGGAGTGAGTGTGCGGAACATAATTCTCTCCCCGTTCACCACAAGCCCGTCCCTGTATCTCTCCTTCCTCTCGGTATCGACGATGAACGCAAGGTCTGCGTTCCTGCAGAGTTTCCAGGCCACCACAGTGCCTACAGCACCAGCCCCGACAATCCTTATTTTCATATAAATGAGGATAGCCAATATGCGATGCGGATTCAACAAATACGGAATCACTGCGTCCCACTATAGCAACTTCCTCCGATATGCTATCCTTCGGCTATGCATACGGTTCTCCATCTGATACTCTCCCTGATCCTGGCGTGGAACATTAGCAGGGCGATCCCTGCCTTCCTTCCGCGCCGCTTTGAGAGCAAATGGACGGAGATTCCGGAGACTGTCCTGCTGTATCTGATCTGCATCCTCCCGATCATCCCCGAATTCACAGCAAGCTACCTCATCTCTCTGGCGTTCTTCATCTGCTATATCCTCGTTTTCTACAAGGACAGGACTGAGAAGCTCTCAGCATTCGCGGTGATCTTCTTCTCGATCATAAGCTCATGGTCATTCCTCTCCTCGATATGCATAGGGTATTTCATCGGGAAAAACGTGCCTCTCTGGCTCTCCGGCTCGATCACCATTCTCCTTGTCGCGCTGGCATTCATCTACTTCGGAATCTTCCGCGCCTATTTCAGGAAGGTCTCCGACAGCATGCTGCTCGACTCATTCACGAAGCGGATGTGGAACTACTCAGTCATAGTAGCGCTCACCCCGTCTGTGCTCATCCTCGCGCTTGTGTCAAACCCGCCGCAGAATCCCCTGATGAGCCAGTGCATGTCATTCTTCGCGATAATAGCCTCCACTGTCATCTTCCCCCTCTTATATCAGATGGGAAGAAGCGCGAAGCTCTCCGAGGAGAACTCAAAGCTCATGGCGGCAGCAGCATACTATCAGGATATAGAGGCCCAGCAGGAGGATATAAGGAAGATGAAGCATGATCTGATGAACCACTTCACGGTCATAGCGACATACCTTGATCTGGGAGAGAACGACAAGGCGGTCTCATACCTGAAAGAGATAGGAACGGAGTTCAGCGAGCTGACTAGGCAGTACACCTCAAGCACGATGATAAACGCCATTCTCAACTCAAAGCGGCAGAAAGCAAAGGGCCGCGGCATAGAGCTCTCGGTCACCTCCGACTCTTCATCTGAAGTGAAAACAGATGAGACAGATCTCTGCACTCTGATCGCGAACACGCTGGACAACGCCATAGAGGCGCTTCCTCCTGACAGGACGATAAAAGCCGAGATCGCCGATGACGGCACGACTCTCTTCTTCTCCGTCTCAAACCGCTACGACAATAAGATAGAGAGAGCGCCAGACGGATCGTTCATCTCATCGAAGGCCGACAAGAAGAATCACGGGCTGGGAATGAAGAACATACAGCAGGCGGTTGAAAGGCTGAACGGCAGAATCACGATAACCACTGACAGCGGAATATTCAGAGTGTATGCCGAGATTCCTCTCGCAAAACAGCTCAGGTAGTCTCTCTCAGCACCAGCGACGGGGTTATAATCCTCTTCTCGCGGAACGACGGGTCAGAGAGCGCCCTCTCAAGCATGACGGAGCAGAGGGATGAGAGTTCCTGCAGTCTTGTGTCTATCGTCGAGAGGCGCGGATTGGCAAGAGATGAGAACGGTGAGTTGTCTGTTCCCATCACTGCTATATCATCGGGAATCCTCCTTCTACTATCGAGAATGCGTCTTGAACCGCTGACAGCCATCAGATCGAAGGCGTAGACGACGGCATCCGTCTCAGGATGCTCGGCAAGGAGTTTCTCCGTAACATCTGCGCCGCCCTCAGCGGTACCGTCACAGAAATACAGCAGCTCATCCTGCCTGCACTCGCCGCAGGCTCTGAGATAGCCGCTTATCTTCCTGCTTCCTGAGGGAGTTTCCGGACCGCTGACATATGCTGCAGACCTCCTTCCGCGGATGTGCAGATACCTCACCGCGGCAAATGTCCCCTCCTCATCATCCGAGAGGACTGAGGAGACATTGGGAAGAGAGAACTCTCCGTTCTGGAATATCACGGGAATATGCGGCATATAGTCTCTGACAGCTTTCTCCACAAGAGCGTTCTGGAATACAGAACCTATCAGGACGGCAGCCTCCACACGGCGCGAGGCGAGTATCATGATATGCCCCGCCATGCTCTCGGGGTCCTCTCCCGCATTGAGTATCATCGAGCAGTATCCCAGTCTGAGAAAGTGCTGCTCTATCATATACGCGCCTTCCGTATGGTGCTGGTTTCTTATGTCGGAGACGAGGATGCCGATCATTCTGCTTGTCTGGTTGACCAGTCCCCTCGCCGCCTCGCTTACGGAGAAGTTGGATTCCCTTATTATTCTCTCTACCCGTTCCCTCGTCGCCTTCTTTATTCCCGGGCGGGCGTTTATCACGCGGCTTACGGTACTGGCGGAGACTCCGGCTTTGGCAGCGATATCATATATCGTCATCAGCTGTTCCTGCGTCCTTCAAGCGCATGCACGAGAGAGACGGCCATCTCCTGATAAGGAACGGAAATCCCCAGTTCATGAGCCTTGTCTGCGACGGCTCCGCTTATCGTATCGACCTCGGTGCGCCTGCCGTTCTTTATATCCATCATTATGGATGTATATCCGCCCTTTCCGCTGAAACTTGTCTTTCTGACCTTCTCGACAACTGTCTCTTCATCAAAAGAAAGGCCCATCGCATCTGCCACGGAGACAATCTCCTTTATGAGCCTGCAGCAGAGAGAGAAGGCATCACTGTTCTCAGCGATATAGCCGATATCGCACTGCAGGATCGCGGTGAGGACGGAAAGCGATGCGTTTATCATCAGCTTGTCCCAGATGAGACGCTGTATATCGGAGTGTATGCGCACATCAAAGCCGCAGGAATCGAACGATGATTTGATTCTCTCGAGGAACGGATCGTTCTCCCCGTCCAGCTTCCCTATATTAGTGACGCCGCTCCCGCCGTGGTGTATATGTCCGGGGGAGATTACGGCGCCGTTATCTTCTGTGGTTCCTATTATTATCCGGCTTCTGTCGGCAAAACGTGAGAGGACGCGCTCATGTCCAGCTCCGTTCTGAAGCGTCATGAGATAGGTCTCCTTCCCTATCGCCGATGCCGCGCCGGAGAGGGCGCTCTCCGAGTAGAGCGCCTTCGTAAAGAGGATCACAAGATCCATCTCTCCGAGCGATGAGGCATCGCAGACGGCGGAGGGATGGAATATTCTCTCCCTCCCGTTCTCTTCGAGGACGATACCGTCTTTAATGATTTTCTCCGCAAGCGCGGCATTGGTGTCGACAAGAGTGACATCATTTTCTGCACTGAGCCTTCCGCCATAGATTGAGCCCATGGCTCCGGCCCCGATTACAGCAATTCTCATCAGCTGAATTCCGCAAGCCCTTCGATGGCATAGGCCCTTACCGGGCAGGAATCGAGGCCGAGTATCGGAAGCGGGGCATAGCTCATGAAAAATACTTTCTTCTCCAGCTTGTCGAGATTCTTCAGGACTTCGAGGAATACAATGTTCTCTGCAAGGAGAATGTCGTGGAAAGGCTTCACATCCTCATTGCGGTTCTCAATCGAGACGCCGTCGCCGAAGCCGACGCACTTTGCCTTATGCTCGCTGAACCAGCGCGCGGTCTCTCCGTTGACGAAGAGTCTCTTATCCTCCTCCGTGTTCGTCTTGGGAGTGAACGGAGTGAGCTTGTAGGGGCTGTCGATAATCACGATCGTGCCGTCCTGCATCAGCGGCAGGCAGTACTTGTCCAGCATCTCGGCAGTGATGTATGAGTTCGGCTCGGCATCCGGGATGTTGACGTAGATGGCCCTTCCGAAGAATGTCGTGAGAGGAAGCTCCGCAACGCTCGGCCAGTTGTCATCGTGATGATACGGGCACTCGCAGTGGGTTCCGAGGTGGCTGGTGAGGTCCATGATCGTATGGAAATCAGGTATGGGGCCGCCGGTGTTGAAGCGGTAGAGATGGCATCTTCTCGTCTCAGCCGCAGGATCAAGCGTCTTGGTGAGATCGACAATCCTCAGATTGCCCATTGTGTATGTACAGTCCATAGAAACTCCTCCGGAGGGACAGAGAGATAATGGCGGTCACCGCTGTGCTGTGGCATCTCTTCCCTCACGCACCAACATGTTATTGGACGCAAAGAGTGTTGTAAAGAGATTTTTGCAATCGATTTCAAAAATTTTTGCGGACACTTATTTTCTGCTCTGCATACGCATGGGAAAAGAAGATCAGACAGGAACCTTGATGACTACTTTCTTTATCAGACACCTCTCGCCCGCTGCGATGCGCGGTTTGTGCGCATCCCCGGGTCCGAGGATGACGTAATCGCCGGGAAGAAGGAGTATCCTTCCAGAAAGAGGCGGTTCCTCATAGAATGTGATATCATCCGCGCAGCTGTACGGTGTTCTGACTTTAAGTGTGTCTCGCCGGGCAATACCGCAGAACTCCTCCCCTTCGACGATGTACTGGATATCCAGAAAACGGTCATGAGTTTCAAAGAAGAGTGTGTTCTCATCCGCTCCGTAGTAGTGCTGGACAGAGGCCCTGACGCCGTTTCCCAGTTCTGTCCATCCCTCCGGAAGCGATCCGAGATCACTGCGGACGAGGAAGGCGAACGCGGTTCCGAATCTCACATCGGAGAGATCATATCCCTTATCATCTATATTTCCTGAAAAATACATAGAAGCCTCCTTCTAATGAGGATAAACCTCTGTCCTGCCGGACGGAAGTGTTCTTTTCATCTTCCTCATCATGGCTGCATAGACCGGAATAACTATCGCATCAGCGCCCATCCATGCAAGAGGGGAAGAGAATACGATTCCGGCATAGCCGAAGGCCGCGCCCAGCAGAATAGAAGCCGAACACCGCGCCGCAAGCTCCACCATGCAGGCGGTAAAAGGTGCCCAGGAATTTCCCATCGACTGCACGCTCGTGCGGTAGACGCAGAGAAGTCCGAGGACAGGATAGAACGGGAGCGTCACTGTGAAGAAACCACGCGCATACTCATATACAGCGGGAGAAGCGCCTGTGACGAACATCGGCACGACGAACGGCTGCAGTAGCAGTGTTATTATGATCATCAGCACATCAGTAATCTCTGTGAGAATGAGCGCTGACCACACTCCCTTCCTTATCCTTTCGACTGCTCCCGCTCCATAGTTCTGCGCGACATATGCGGCTATGGCTGTTATGAAAGCATTGTTAACAAGCACTGAGAGCTGATCCACCTTCGTCGCGGCTGTGTACCCCGCTATGGCCTCAGTTCCGAGTCTGTTCACGGATGCCTGCATCACAAGCTGTCCTATGCACATCACCGACATCTGAAAGCCCATAACCGTTCCAAGCCTGAGATTGTTCCACAAATCCTTCTTTCCTATCCGCCAGTCATTCCTGCCAAGCCTTAATAGGCTGTATTTCCTGACTCCGGCCGCTATCGAAAGAAGCGCGGAGAGAAGCTGGGATATCACGGTGGCGAGCGCCGCTCCGCCGACTCCCATCCCGAAAGGAACGATGAATACAATGTCGAGGATCACATTGAGGATGGATGAGAATACAAGGAATACAAGCGGCATGCGGCTGTCGCCCAGTGCTCTGAGGATGTTGGAGATGAGATTGTAGAGCACAGTCGCACCGGTGCCTGCAAGAACAACAAAAAGATAAGCGGCAGCATCCTCTGCTATCTCAGGAGGAACCTTCATCAGCGAGATTATCTCTGGGGTGAAGATGCAGGTGACAGCAGTGATGATGAGAGTGAACACTGCGGAGATGCAGATGGAGGCCGCTATGCTGCGCCTCGCCTCGGCAATTCTCCTTCCGCCTATGCTCTGGGCAAGGACGATGGAGAACCCGTTGGTCAGTCCCTGTATGAAGCAGAGGATGAAGTAGACGAATACAGTCGTCGCCCCGACAGCTGCAAGAGCGTTCTCGCCTATCGTCTGTCCGACTATTATCGTGTCGGCAAGCGTATAGAAGAGCTGAAAAAGATTTCCCCCGATCACGGGAAGCGAGAAGCGGAGGATGACGGGAAAGGGTTTGCCCTCTGTCAGATCAATGGCCATGGCACTTCCTCCTGGACGGAAAGTCCGTCCGGTGACAGCCGGATTATGAACTGAAAAATCCGTTTGTTCTATCGGGAAGCTATCCCCTCCTGCGCAATCCTGCGATCTCCTCATCAGAAAGAAGGGAGGCAGACTTCTCATTCCTCATCTCCCATGCGATGCGGCAGCTGAATTCCAGCTCCTCGGCGCGGGATACGGCATCGGAAATTGATGAGCCCCGGACTATCATCCCGTGGTTGGCAAGTATGAATGAGCGCGCCTCCGGATGCCGGGAGACCTCCTCTCCGAGCATAGGGCTTCCCGGAGAATAGTAAGGTATGAATGCCACAGGGCCCGCCTTCATCGCAGCATAGGGAGTATAGAGCTCTATCCGCCTGACAAACTCCTCCCCCATGCATGAGACGAGGGTGGAATATATTGTATGGAGGTGAATCACAGCACGCGTCTCAGGATCAGAGCGGTAGGCAGCGAGATGGAAGGGAACCTCCTTCGTCGCTTTGCGTCCCGAAATCAGCTCGCCGGATAGAGAGAGGACAGAGATGTCATCCTCATTCATCGATGCGAGGGAACAGCCGGAAGCCGTGGCGTAGATATAGGTTCCGTCCGCCGCCGACATATTGCCTGTCCCTGCGTGGCAGAATCCTTCTTCCCCGAGCTTCCTGCCAGCCATGATAAGTCCAGCTGCAATCTCATTCATACAGAGCCTCCCTGAAAAAATCCTCTCCGCCGAAATTTCCGGACTTGAGGGCAAAGCCTGTGCCGCCGGCATACATCCACGACACCCCCGGCGATATCTCCCGCCCGATGCGGAAGGCTTTCAGTCCGGAGGCCCTCACGACCGCCCCGGATGTCTCCCCTCCTCCTACTATCAGACGGGTGAATCCGCGCTCTATGGCGAGTTTTGCAGCAAGGGAGAAGAAGTTCTCCGTCAGTGCGGCTATATCCGTACCGGGATAGCTCTCATCGAGAGCCTTCCTCTCCTCCGGACTCTTTGAGGCTGTTATCATCAGGGGATAGCCGCCAGAGCACTTCTCAGCCTCAGCGACGAGCCTTTCAGCGTATTCCTGAAGAGAATCAAGGCATTCCTTTACAGATACATTCACCATAGGGGCGCCCAGACTGCGGTAATACGCGCACTGAGCGTTCGAGGCCGCGGAACATGAGCCGACAAGGATGATGCTCCTGCCTTCAATCCTTCTTTTCTCTGCATCCGCTTTCCCTGCCTTTCCTGAGAATACACCTGCAAATGCTCCCGCAAGCGCCGATCCGCCTGTCGCAAGCGGTATGTCAGAGAAGGTTCGGGCTATCATCGCGATATCGCCGTCATTCTCCGCATCAATTACAGCACAGCCTGTGAGGCCGTCATAAAGAGCTCTTGCTCCGCCTTCACGCAGAGTTTTCTCATCGATCAAATAGACAGGGAAATCCGACTGGGAGGCAAGGAGAGACGGCACATAGCTCTCAGTCATGGGGTTCAAAGGATGATATCTCATCGGCGACTCGGAAAGAGGCACTCCGTTCACATAGAGGATTCCATTCTTTACCGTTCTGCCGTTCACGGGAAGAGATGGTACGGCGATTGCAGATGAGACAGAGAGCTTTTTCATAAGTGCTCCCGTCACAGGCCCTATGTTTCCCTTCGGCGTTGAGTCAAAGGTCGAGCAGTATTTGAAGTAGATCATAGAGCAGGATGCCGAGAGGAGCGCATCGCACGCTTCCGATGCAAGCCTGACAGCCTCATCCGGATCGCAGGAGCGTATCTGGAGAGCTATCACCGCCGCGGAATCATCTCCCAGCGCGGCAAGCTCATCCTTAGACGGGACCCCGCTGAACAATACTGTCTCAACACCGTTCTTCCTTATGAATCCGGCGGCATCAAGCCCGCCCGTGAAATCATCAGCTATGACACCAAGCCGCATTTCATCCTCCTGCCGCCATCGGCGGTACGGCATGATTATACCATCATGATGCGGCCGGAGGCATCCTCTTCGCATTCCGATGCATCATCATGAAATAAACGGGGATCACGACAGCATCTGCGCCGATCCATGCAAGCGGTGATGAGAACATTATTCCCGCATAGCCGAAGAGGGCTCCGAGGAGAAGAGAGGCGGCACATCTTGCAACAAGTTCAGTCATGCAGGCAGTGAAAGGCGCCCATGAGTTTCCCATCGACTGCACTGCGGTACGGAAGACACAGAGAAGTCCGAGGAGAGGATAGAACGGTACGTTTATCAGGAAGAATAGCGCGGCGTAATGGAATACAGCAGGAGATGCTCCGGTTACGAAGAGCGGCACGACTGATCTGTGGACTGCAATGATAATGGCGATTATCAAAAGGTCCGCGGCCTCCGCGATGATGACCGTTGCCCTGACGCCCTTCTTTATCCTCGTGATCATCCCGGCTCCGTAGTTCTGCGCGGTGTATGCCGCCACCGATGTCACGAATGCGTTGTTGACAAGCGCCGCGAGCTGGTTGACCTTCGTTGCGGCGGTATATCCTGCGATAGCCTCTGTGCCGAGTACGTTGACAGAGGCCTGCATCACTATCTGTCCGATGCACATCACCGACATCTGCAGTCCCATCGTGAATCCTGTGCGGAGGTTGAGGATGAGGTACTTCCTTCCTGACTTCCAATCCTCCTTCTGCAGGCGGAGAATATCGTAGCGCCTGATTCCTGCAGCTGCTGAGAGAACTCCGGAAAGAAGCTGTGAAAGTACGGTCGCGAGGGCCGCGCCGCCCGTTCCCATTCCAAGCGGAACGATGAAAATGATGTCGAGAACGATGTTGAGAATGGAGGAGATAACGAGAAATACAAGCGGCATGCGGCTGTCGCCCAGCGCTCTGAGGATGTTGGATACGAGGTTGTAGAGTACCGTGGCGCCTGTACCGGCGAGGACGATGAAGAGATAGCACGCGGCATCTTCCGCGATCTCCTCAGGCACTTCCATCATGCGGATTATCCCGGGCGTCATGAGGCATGTGACAAGCGTGACGGCAAAGGTGAAGATCAAAGAGAGGTAAACTGCGGCGGCGATATTCCTCCGCGCGCCTTCCCTGTCCCTGCGCCCTATGCTCTGCGCGAGGATTATCGAGAAACCGCTCGTCATTCCCTGTATGAAGCAGAGGATGAAGTAGACGAAGATGCTCGTCGCTCCTACGGCAGCAAGAGCGTTCTCACCTATTGTCCTGCCGACTATTACCGTATCGGCAAGTGTGTACATCAGCTGGAAGAGATTTCCTCCGATCACAGGCAGTGTGAAGCGGAATATTACGGGAAGCGGCTTCCCGGATGTGAGATCGATGGCCATGGCGTTCCTGTCCCTCCGGAGCATCGGATGACGCGGTCATTATCCACTTCTCAGAAGGTTTGTTCCAGCACTGTACAGTTATTCCTCGATATAGTACAGCAGAGCATAACCCGTGAAGATTCCCTCATGAAACGGTTCGCTTTCCATTGTCTGAGAATCAACGGGAGCATTCAGCGTAAGAGTTATTCCGGCATAGCCGTCCGTCCCCTCGTATGCAGGCAGCGAGACATTCAGCAGCTCAAGTTCACGGGAGGTGCTCATTGCGCTGTCTCTCTCCGATGGAAGTACAGTTATCTCCTTATTCTCAACCGTACTTCCCGAATATATCTCTGCATTGGCATCATAACTGAGGAACGACTCTCCGCTTGAGTCCTCGGCCAGAAGCATGTATGGAGAGAGGTTATCATCAGAGGCTGAAAACGCGAGCACAAGCCGCGAGTTCACGGGATTTTCCGCAGAGTAGATGTTCCAGTAGATGCCGAAAGATGTTGAGACTGACTCGAATTCCCTGTCGTCAGGAGGGATGAAATCTATAGCCGAGAGACTCTCATGGGAGGTGCCGGCGGAATCATATGTGCAGAACCCGTACTCCGTAGTGCCTGTTTTCTGCAGCCTCATCGTGAATGTCCCTCCCATGTCTACAGCGGCGGAGAGAGGAAGCAGTGCAATAAGCAGCATGACAGCAATGTATCGTCTCATTTCTTCTCCTAATCCGACACGACCTCAATGGTCATCGTCCCTGTGATTATTTCCCTGTTGCCGCCTGGCTGTCTGGGCGGTTCGCCGTTCACTTCATCGAGAGTGACTTTCACTGACCAGCAGTAATGGCGCGAGGCACCTCTGTCGATGCCAGATAGAGACGCCTCATCAAGTATTGTGACAGATGATGAAGAGCTGAGAGAGGCTGATGTGCCGGCAATCAGACCATCAAGTCCGGTAAAAGACGCTGTCCAGCTGTAGGTTCCCACACTGCTGTTTCCCAGCGGCGTGCCGCTGACTGTCACCCTGACAGAATTCCTCGTAAAGGCCTGACAGTAGGCATATACGGTTTCTTCTGATGAAACTTCCCCAGCCTCGTCGTCGAATGCCAGCGATATCGATGGAGCGCCGTTCTCCGGCTCGACAGAGTTTGGTACTGGGTTGTCGGAGAACCCCGCCCGGGCGAAAGGTGTAGGAGAGAACTGCACGGTCCTTACTCTGTCTGAATCTCCTGACACCGCCGCAGCGGAGGCAATGCCGAGAATCATGAGAATGAAAAAAAGAAATATCTTTCTCATCCTGGTACCCTCAGTTCAAGACTTATATTCCCGGTATATGCACTTCCGGGAATTCCGTCGGGAAGAACGGCCTCAACGGTCAGCTTCACAGAATTGGGGTCGACAGCCGTTGATGTGTCATACTGATGAAGAAGTTCTGCGCCGCTTCCGTCCGGAGTGCTCGTGATCCCCTCACTTCCTTCCCAGACTACCGTAAATGGTATTGAAGCATCGCCGTTTCTGAGATCGGACGCGCTTATATAGATGTAGTAGACATCACTGGCATATATCTGCCAGTAGGCGTAGAGAGGTGTGGAGCTGTAGGCCGTGAGAGTGGTTCCATCCCTCCTTACACTGTTAAGGCGAAGATATGATGCGGGAGAATCATCAGGATCGGGGTTTGTTCCTATGCTGGTAACAGGAACGGATGAGAACCCGAAACGTATGAATGTGGAGTTCTCCGGCGGCCATGCTATTTCAACGCTTTCGCTGTCCATCACCGCGCCGTACGCGGCGGAAACAAGAAACAGAACCGTAATGACATAAAAAGCTCTTCTCATATCACCCCGCCTTCACTTCCAGTGTCACATTTCCCCTGTACACGCCGGATGGTTTGCCCTCAACGGACTCGGTATAGATATGCACGAGGGTATCAGCCTCAAGGGAACTTCCGATAATGTAATTCCCTCCCTCCTCTCTGTAGAAAAGCTCAGGGGATTTGCCATTGCTTGATGCAGTATGGGTTCCGACCTCTGCAAACAGGGCAATGCTGTTTCCGGCATCGTCATGCAGGTCCGTACATGAGATCGTGACAGCGAATGCCTCATCGGTGCCGTAGAACCAGTAGACGTAGATTTCTCCTTCGGCTTTAAGTGTCTCCGGATTGAGAACAAGGGGAATGTACCCCTCATCATCGAGGCTGACGGATGGTGAGCCGGAGAAATCATACTCAGAGGAGGAGAATCCTATCTCAAAGTAGTCCCTGTTGGAAGGAATCAGGCGCACGTCCTTTGAAGCAGCTGTCATACCTTCTGCATAATCAGCATGTTCGGCAGCAAAGAGTCCGCAGGATAATACTGCCGTCAAGAAAAGCACCACTGCTCTCAGCATCTCTTCCTCCTATTCGTCAGACGGGGCGATACTCAGGACCAGAGAGGCGGAATAATCATCAATCCGCATCTCTCCTGCCTTCTTCTCGCTCATTATCGACAGGCGGACAGCATCAGAACCGCTGTACGTTCCGCTGCCTGAATCAAAGACGGTATCATCCTCTCCTTTTCCTTCCCATGTGACAGAGAGAGGAAGATTGCCGTTTCCGGCTTCTGAGAGGCTTACCCTGAAAGGCACGGCGGAAGAGACAGTCCAGTAAACGAATACATCGCCAGCAGGCCCCGCATATCCGTCCTCTCTTATACCGAGAGGAATGGAATCTATCTGCGAGGCTGAAGGATTATCCTCCGAAGAGGAGAATCCTATCTCATACGAACTGTTCTCCTCCGTGAAGCCGAAGGATATGACGGCACTCCGCTCAGCAACCGTAGCAGCGGCAAGCGGCAGCTGAAAGACAAGTGCCGCAATCACCGCAGCTCTCAGGAAAGCCTTCATCAGCCCTTCTCCCCTCAGCTTCCCGAAGTGACTGTAAGGGTCAGGTTTGCGGTGTAATCACCCTCGGCCTTACCGTCAAGCTCACCTGCAACAGACTCTATCGTCAGCTTCTGATAACCTCTGAATGTGTTGAGACCAGATTCATCAGCCTGAGAGAGAATCGGTGTATTCATCGCAGAAGTACTCGTGTTGATATTTACCGCAGTACCTGCCTCGGTATTCGCCGTTTCTCCCTCCTGAGAAGTATCACCCGAAACAGTGAAGTTAATGGTATTATTCTCCCTTGCGCTATCATTCGTAAGAGGCTGATCCGCGGAAAGAGAGAGCGTGAACGGCTGCGCGGATACTATATCCCAGTAGATATAGAGCTTTGATGCCTCTCCTGAGTTGTCTATCTTCGTGGGATCATCGGCATTGAAATCCAGCGTGATGTCTCCGGAAGTCCTGCCGCCCTCAGGAATGCCGGGAGCATCTGAGAATCCTATGTTGTAGAGTGCGGTGGTATCTCCGTCGATCGCGAACTTGAGGTTAACCGAGGGGCTGCCGCCAGTCCACCCGCTGCTGTCATTAGTGCTTCCAGAACCGCTTGTCCCGGCATACGCTCCGGAAACTGCAATAATGGATGCAAGAATCACGATAAAGATTTTTCTCATTCTTTCCTCCTTCAGCCGCCGATACCGCTCTCAGCAGCAACCGTGAGAGTAAGCGTTCCCTTGAAGTCCTCTATACCCTGCGAGTAGATATCGGAGACTGTTATGTCTACCTTCTGGCTTCCGACGGTTTTGTAGAGGAAGTCACCGTTCTCTATGTTCTCCGAGCCCCTGTCGAGAATCACATGGTTGTCTCCGCCAGCGGCAGTTCCGTTGTTGATTTCATTTTCAGCTCCGCCGCCTGCCTCAGGAGCAGTAGCGACTATCCATGAAAGTTCCTTGCCCGGAGCGCCATCGGCTGTCATGCTCTCATCCCAAGTAAGTGATATCTCCAGCGCATCGGGCCCTGCAATCTGCCAGTAGACATAGACATTCTCAAGCGATGCAGTCTCAGCATCGTCATCGACAGTAAGCGCCGCACTTGTGGTGATATCACCACTGACTTCTTCAAAGTCACTGACAGCAGACGGAGCAAATCCCACTTTATATGACTTGGGGATATTCTCATCGCCTGACTTGAGATTCAGCGTGACATCTACGGCCTGATCTCCACCCGATCCAAGATTCTCACCTTCCCACGCCGCAAACACCATTCCCGCAGCTGCAAGGAATACCACCATAAGACAAAGAAATTTCCTCATACATTCCTCCATATATCTTTATTCATTTGTCTGCAATAAAATAACTTATACATATCATTATCCTCCCGTGCTCTCGTCGACAATCGCATGGACGTAGATGTAGCTCCTGTAGTAGCCTGCATTCATCACAGGGGCCTCAGTATTCGGAAGGAGGTTGAGCCACAGTTCCCCGGCATATGAGTGCCAGTGATTATATTTCTCAACGGCAAGCCCCATATCCTCCTCATTGCAGGCCGTAGTGAGCTTCCTGTCATCGGGAACAACCTGTCCGACAGCTCCTTCGACGGTGAGATACTCGTCACCGATGAAAGTCTCCTCCGCGGTTCCTCCCCTCGCTTCCGTATTGGCATCCGCCCTGACAGTCACCGTGTAGCCTATGCGCTGTCTCGGTCCGGGAGCGACGCCGGGGGCGACATCCTCATGAACGAACTGGAAACCATCATCATTCGGAACATACGGATTGGGATTTGCGGAGAGGAAAATGAAGATTGAATCATCGTAAGTACCGCTATCGCCGAGCTTCGGCAGATTGTAGACCGCATAGCTGATATCGGCGATATGGATACTGTCTCCCTGCTGGTTTCTCAGGTCAATGTTCGCGGCCTCCGGCCTTGTGTGGACTGTAAGGGCACTGCTGAGTTCTGAGGGGATACTGCCGTTTCCGCCCTGCAGCAGAGGATCATAGAAACCTGAGAACGGGATATTCAGCTCCACGGAATAAGGGCCGCCGTATCCCGGAACGCTGGTCACAGGATTGCCTGATGAATCGACTATCTCAAACCTGACATTTATCTCGCAGGAATAATCATCACCGGAGACTATTGTGTACTGCTCCCTGCCGCCCGTAGCAGACTGGCTGCCCTCTATTGTCAGAACACCATTAACAATATCACCGGGGAGAACAATGCCTATGTCGGGGATAATTGAGAGTGTATATACAGAACTGAAAGGCCAGGAATCCCAGCAATCACTAATAACATCATTATTCGCCACAATAGAGCTTTCCTCTCCGTCCCTCGGAAATGTTCCCCATATACGGGGTACATCGCTGACACTTATTCCTGTCGGTCTGAACTGTCCCGCTATCTGCAGATAGAACGGACGCTGCGAATCGGGGTTGCTCTGCGATGTGAACCAGAAATAGCCGTCACGTTCGCTTGGGCTTGTAATGGTTATTTTCAGACCATACTTAGTGGCTTCTTCACTGTTGTCACTGAAAGGCGTATGCCAGTTAAGTCTCTGAAGTGCTCCAACCGTCACAAGCCGGTTCTCCGCATTGAATGGTGTTGACTGGGCGGATGTGACCTCAGTCCATGATGGAGTATCAAGGTTGACGTTTATAGAACCTCCGTATGGGGCAAGATAAAGGTCCTCAAGCGCGAAGAGAGGAGAAAGGAAGAGAATTAAAATTAATGAAAGAATGAGTTTTCTCATCATTCCAGCGCCTCCAGTGTGAGCGTGACCTCTGCTTCGTAGTTGCCTGCGGGAGCCTCGTTGTCTATCGCCGTCTCAAGTCTTTCCTCGAAACGGAAGAATACCGTGCCGTCAACGCTTCCCATGAATGAAGCCTTATCCGCCTTGTCCAGCTCGTCAAACTCCCCTCCGCCTGTTGTGAGCATCCCGCGCTTCGTGCTGTACTCGAACATTCCGGAGACATTCTGGGCGGCATTGCCGATGTTGTAGGCAAGGTTGTATGAGAATGTGACGATATAGTCGAGAGAGTAGTTCTCCGTCACATGTTTCAGAGGCTCCGCACTCACAGTCACCCTAAACGGAGTGTTTGCAAGACATGTCCAGTTAGCTACAGGACGGCCTCTGTATATGTCGTACTGCACGCTGGAATCCTGTATGTCGAACGGCATGCCGTAGCGGTACTGTCCGGTCTGCGCCGCGATAGGTTCGACACTAACTGAGAGGACATCATCATATGCCCCCTGCAGCGATATTGTTCTCATGACATCTGGAGCAGGAACCGCAGAGAGAGCCGCGGACAGCAGCAGAAGCAGTGACGATATCAGATATTTTCTCATCCGCAACATCATTCCCCTCCTCATGTATGCGTTTTCACAGAGACCGTGACGGTCGTCCTGTAATCGCCGTAGGGCGTATCGGCACTGCTGTAAGAAGCCGAATCGACAATCATTCCCACTGCACCTCTTGCGGCCCACTGTGGCGTAGATGTCCCCTCTGTCACTGCGGTACCGTCGATGCGGCTGACCTCAACCGTCTCCGTAAACTCCGGCAGAGTATCAGCACCGGGAGAAGCTGTCTGTACGCTTTCAGGTGTCTGCGAGATCATCCAATCTCCATAGGTACTGCTCTGGCTCTCTCCAGTCGTTCCTATAAATACGGTATTGAAATTCCCGATCTGATAAGTAGTTCCAATAGTATCCGTGCCATTCGTATGGGTAAGCGGCGTGAAATCGAATGAGATGTCATACATCCCGCTGATATTTCCCTCCAGCCTGTACGAGAATACAATGTATGCTGAAAGTCCTGCAGCCTGCAGCCCTGCATCAGAGCCGAGAATATCATCAATGACACCGTTCAGGACGATCTCTCCCCCTGCCGCACCAGCGGCGGAGGTCTCCAGCACATCGCTCAAATCTATCCTGCTGTTTATTACGAGTTTCAGCGGCATTCCGCCTGTCTTGAATGCCTTGATGGTAAAGCTGGCAGTATCTTTGTCACCCGCCGATGCATACAGCAGCACAGATATCATCAGCAGAAGAAGAACCATGAACACATTGCGTCTCATACAGCCTCCTCCGGATAGAGCATTGCCCAGAACTCGTCTCCCGAGAGTACTCCGCCGGGTGTGTAGCGGATTATCCCCGCATATGGTAAAGGAACATCATCAGAAGATATTCCGCTCTGGTCCACAATCTGCATCCCTGCGCTTCCCTCTTCTGTCTCTTCCACACTGAATACAGCAAGGAACCACTCTCCGTCATAATCAACATCGAACGCATAGAGACCTTCCGAAAGATCCGAAAGGACGAACCGTCCGGTACCGTCTGTAAAGAGATACATCTCGCTCTTCTCAAGTTCAGCCCCGCCGGCGTTCTCAGAATATCTGTAGAGCGGTGATGAGCCGTTGCGCCACGCGGAACCGTCAGGAAGCATCACAGTTCCAGAGACAGAGTACCTGTCATCAGCCCGGAGGCGGAGCACATATCCGTACTCGCCTGATGGCGGCACGTTCACATCAAAGATAGCAGGACCGCTGAACGAATCTTCCTCGGTGCTGTAGAGGCTGAACGCGCTTCCGCGGCCTGTTGAAAGCCCTGTATAGACTGAAGTGCCGAAACTGCTGTCAAGAACCTCGGATGCGGAAGAACCTGCAGAACCTGCCGTTATGTCATTGCCTTTGAGAGCCCCATACTGGCGTATAAGGAGGAAGTTCTCCGGAATATATGAACCGACCGCGAACATACCGTCTGCGAAAACAGATGTCGTGGAGATTGAAAAATCGGCACTTCCATCTCTGAATCCAGCATATGAATCGGCACCGAATGAGAAATCCAGCCACTTGCCTGTATAGGAATAATCTGCGGAAGCCCTGTAGGTATCCCGCTCAGAAGGATCGTAGGTACTGGCACTCGCAGAGAACGAATGCGGGCCGGAATAGACGCCTGCGGATGCGGAAATACCGTGGAAATCTGTAGAGACAGTCGCGGAACCCTTGCCGAAACGCAGCGTCGCATATACCCTGCCGTACACTCCCGGTTCATGGTCTCCATACCCGCTCAGAGTCATTGATGCGGAAAGCCAGAAGTAGCGGGACAGAGAGAAGCTCATCGTTCCTGATACACTCCATGTGAAATCATCTGGAATATCCGTATAGAGAGTTCCCGAAGCTGTCGTGCTCCAGCTCATGAACCCAAGCCTTCCCGAAAGTCCTCCGGAAAGCGAGAAACGGTGCCGGTCATCCCTTCTGTTCTCCTCCGGATTGGAATATGTGAAGCTGAGGTTCAAGGATGAGACAGGCGTCCATCCTGTAGAGACCTGATGGCCTATGCGGGCATAGACTCTCGGACTTTCCATCCGGCCGTCACTGCCCATGTACTCCCCCACGTTGAGATTGTAGCGGGTTGTTCCAAGCACGTTGGCGTGCGTGAGTTCCGTATTGAGCTTCACCCTTGGATTCCACTCCATCCCTCGGACAGGATAGTTCTGCAGGGCAAGTGCCGTATGCATCGTCAGGGAGTGCGTAATTCCTGCTTCAAGATATGCGGAGAGCACCACATTGCGCCAGTCATAACTGACATACTCATCGCCAAAAGGTATGGAGAATGTTCCGCGTCTGTAGCGCGCGACCTCCCTTCCGGAGACAAGCGATGCACCGTAGTATATCTCACCGGGCGCCATCAGCGAACTTGAGTACATGATGTCGACAGTCTGCTCAGTAGGCTCAGAACCGTCGAGCGGCTCGATCCTTATAGTGATGGTATTAGCTCCTGTGTAGAGCACGAAATCGCGGAGCCTGTAATTGCCGGGTTCTAGGGTACGGCGGAATATCTCGCGGCCCTCATTGTAGATTATGACATCAGAGCTCTTCTCTATGAGGAGCATCCTCTCAAGATGGCTCTTTCTCAGCGCATCGGGGCCGGCATAGGAGTAACTTCTGTCAAAACGCACTCCGAATGACCTTCCTATCGGGGTAAGCACATCCGGAGCGACATTGCCCCATGAGAGTCTTATCATCTCATCCTCGAAATCCTTGTAGAACCTGTATGAGCCCATACGGAAGTCAAAGTCATGGGAAGTAAAGGCGAACGAATAGTTAAAATCGAAGTAGACAGTGCCGATCCTTCCGCTGTTATCGGATGAGAATGTGAAGCCGAGCATATCGGAAGGACTATATCTGAACGACCCTGCACGGGCTGAGAGTTCCCACTTTGTCCTCAGCACGAATACCGCGGGATCGAGCATCATTCCGCCTGTTATAGGACGGAATACTTGTCTCCTGCCGCTGCCCCTTATGCTGAGCACCTGAACCGGCATATCGGATGCACTGAACTCAAGTTTTATCTCATAGCCTGCCGGATCAAAAGAGGTTCCTATTCCGAAACTGCCGATGTAATCAAGAGGAAGATAAGGTTCATCAAGCGAGCATATGCTGTCGACAAGCATGTCCTCAACAGAGCCGTAGACATATGAATAAAATCCATCACGGCTTATAGCGGCATGGTTGTCCGTAACCAGTGTCTCTATTGTCCCTACATAACTGCCGTTGATGGAAAGGTTCATGTAGTAGATTCCATCCTCAAGGGCTATATCATCCCTGCCCTGCACGAAGAAATCAGCAAAGAAGTCATCCTCAGCGGCAGAAGCAGCTGCATTCTCAGTCTCATCAGCCTGTTCTGTGGTAGATGCGGAAGAAACATCTTCTGCAGGCATTCCTCCAACAGGAAGAGAACTCATATCCACAGCGGAGATTATGCTGAATAGAGATGGTGCGGAAGGAACAGATTCTGTACCGGAACAGGAAATCTCCTCTGATTCGGAGGAAAGAGAATCATCACTGGATGGAATATCAGAGAGATTATCTGCGCATTCTTTACTGCCGGCATCGGATAATAAGACCGTTTCATCAACGGTGGTATCTTCCGCTTCCGAGACTGATTCATAAGAAACAGCATCTTTTCTAACAATAGCATCCACATTTTCACTCTGCGGCTCCGGAGAAGTTTCCTCTGCAGGCAACGGTTCCGTACTATTGGCCTCACTTGAAAGAACAGAGGAAACCATACCGCTTTCAGTTGCTGTGCCGTCATCACTTTGATTGTCAGTCCCGGGAAGAGTCTCCGTAAGAGTAATATCGTTCTCCTCAGAATATGTATCATCATCTTCTTTCTGAGCGATCTCATATTCATCTCTGATGACATCATCCATACCCAGTTCCGGCGTTTCTATGATAATCTCCTGCCTCTCCTCAGAAGCACTCTCGATCTCACCGCCGTTTCTGAAAAGAATGATAAATATTGAGGAGATGACAATGACGAGAATGGAGAGCAAGAATACAAGCAGAACCATTCTTCTTGTGTCAGCGGCACTGCGTCTGAGAAGGGTGTTCATCAGAACCGCTGACAGAAGGAGAATGGCATACCCTGCAGCAATGGAAAGCCCGCGTCCCATATGTTCATGGAACATAAGAAGGACGGAAAGTCCGGCTATTGCGGCTGAACATGAAATGATGATGACGCGGCGGGCATTACCCCGTCTCTTCCCGGTGTCTGGCATAGGCAATCAGATACGGTTTCCGTCAATCAGTAGCTGAAATCGTAGCTCACGGCCGCATCGACTGTCCCTGCACCGGCAAGGTCTGCAGGCATATCGATTACAGTTCTGAGTTTTGAATCAACAAGAAGATTCTTTCCGGATATTGCCTCTGTCTCACCGTCGGTGAGCGTATAGGACGAACCGTCATCTCCGGTAAGCGTTATGGAGAGATTGTTGAGCATCTGATGGACGCTTCCGGTGTTCTCAAGCACTATCTCCAGCTTTCCGTCATCTGTCTCGGATACGATGGGCGTCACACTCTCAACCACTTTCGACGGGCGCACATAGGCACTCGTAGAATAGACAAAAAGGAAGGTTATCATCTGATCCGACTCAGGTTCCGTCGCTCCGGGAGAGTAAGGAATCTGCTCCGATACAATCCTGAACGCCATCTCCTCTGTAACAGTTGACGGTCCGCGGTACTGCACGCGCACAAGCTGCGTCGAGTCAGGCATTATTATCATCTTCGCCGGCTGTATCGAGAAATACTGAGGCGCTTCCTCCGTGTACTCCTCCCCGTCAATGTCTATATACCGGCGCATAGCCTGTATCTCAATGGCTATCGGAGAATCTGAATCATTGACGATGGTGTAGACCTTCGCACTCCCCGCTCCTGACGGATCGTAGGTCACGTTCAGCGGTGACAGCTGATAAGCCATCAGCGTGAACGGCAACAGCAGCAGTACGAAAAGCACTGCAGCCACCCTTCTTTCAAACATGCATGTCCCTCCCTTCAGGTGCTGTGCACCAAAGACATGTCGGTGTTCTAAACGCTGTTAAGTTCTACCCCCCCCCATCTGGTTTTTCAGCTTACGCTCAGCTGTCGGTGATGGGTTTGAGTAAATAAAGGGAGGAAAGTCTGAACGACGCAGCGCTTACCTTTCCCAAGCGGATTTCCTATCCGTTGATTTTATGATTATACAGGCTTTTTCATGTGTGATAAAGCATAATAATTATCTCAATGTGAAGAATGCTGTATTCAGGAAGGTTATTTCATACAATATGGCCAGAAAATATCCGGCTGCGCAACTGCAAATCTCATGTCAATTTGTAAAATGGTGAACTGGCAAAGAAGAACAGCAGCCGGGAAAACCACATCCCGGCTGTCACTGCAATGCAGATTATCTGGCAAAATCTGCTGCTTACTCCAGAGCCTTTCCCATCCTTGCCGCGATGCGGTCGATAAGACGGTTTGTCTCCTCCGATATGATCATCCTCTCCGGCTTCTCCTCGAACCACGCCAGAGTGCGGCGTATGCCGACAGAGAACGGCACCGTGCAGATGAAATCTGGGACAAGCGACTTGACCTTTGAATTGTCGAATATCACACTCCACGCCTTGTCTCCCCAGAGCTCTCCGATATAACGGCTGTCCTCAGCGGCTATCACATCTGTGGGAGCGTAGACGATAACGGGCTCGCGGCCAACAGCCTTTCCTATCTCGGTGTAGATCTGGTTCCATGTGAGGACTTCATCCGAGGTTATATGAAAAGCGTTTCCTATGGCATGGCAGTTGCCTAGAAGCCCCGTGAAACCCCTTGCGAAATCATCACTGTGAGTAAGCACCCAGAGAGATGTCCCGTCGCCGTGGCATATTACAGGCAGTCCCTTCTTTATCCTGTCTACTGCAGTGTATTCAGAACCTCCTCCCACCGGTAGAGGCATCTTCGTGCGGTATGTGTGGGAAGGGCGGACTATCGTCACAGGGAATCCATCCCTGTCAAAGGCTTCCATCAGAATCCTCTCGCACTCCGCCTTCTTCCTTGAGTAATCCCAGAACGGATTCACAAGAGGCGTTGACTCTGTGATGAAAGGCGAAACAGATGGTTTCTGATACGCTGAGGCACTGCTTATGAAGATGTACTGCCCTGTGCGTCCGCTGAAGAGCTCTATATCCCTCTTCACATCATCGGGAGTAAATGCGATCCAGTCCACGACGGCATCCCATGTGCGGCTGCCGAGAGCTTCCGCGACCGCCGCCGGATCGTTTATGTCAGCAACTAGAGTCTCCGTTCCTTCTATTCTTTCTGATTTTCCCCTGTTGAGGAGAGTCAGCTGATAACCGCGATCAACGCAGAGACGGCTTACGGATGTGCTTATGTTTCCCGTACCGCCTATGAAAAGTATTCTGAGCATGGGAACATGATAAACCCGGGAAAAGCAGTTCACAACTTTAAAAATGATATCTGTAATTGGATGTGATTTCCATCCTGCCGGTGTCAGCATGAATGATGATACTGATGACTTCCTGCAGGAATGCCGACTGCAGCCTCCGGAGAGCAAATGTTCTGAATAGAGGTTGATGGACGCGATGCAAATAATTTCCGCAGAAAGAAAAACGTCCTTTATACTGCATAAAGGAGGATCGTCTTTTGAAGTACATATGTTCAATATGCGGATATATCTACGATGAGGAGAAAGAGGGAACGCTGTTTGCGGAGCTGCCTTCTTCATGGAGCTGTCCTATGTGCGGCGCTCCCAAGTCGGCCTTTGAGCCTCAGGAGGAGCAGACAGCTCCGGAGAGGAAAGAGGTTAGAATAAGCGCCCAGATGCCGGATGATGACATGAAGAGGATGTCACCCGGAGAACTCTCCGTCCTTTTCTCCAATCTTGCACGCGGCTGTGAGAAACAGTACAAGGCAGAAGAGGCCTCGATGTTCCGGGAGCTCGCGGCTTATTTCAAGGCGGCAGCCCCTGATATCCCGGATGCCGGCATAGACAGGCTCTCGGAACTGCTGAAAAAGGATATCGCGGAAAGCTATCCGGAAACGATGGCCTCGGCAAAAGAAGCAGGAGACAGAGGCACGCAGCGCGTATGCGTATGGGGCGAGAAGGTAACGAAGATGCTCGATATGCTCATCAGCCGCTGCCGCGAAGAGGGCCCGGCCTTTCTTGAGAACAAGGAAATATGGGTATGCTCCGTCTGCGGCTTCGTCTATATAGGAGACAATCCTCCTGAAATCTGCCCGGTATGCAAGGTGCCGTCATGGAAGTTTGAAAAGATTGAGAGGAGGGAGGTGGTATGAAAAAGATCGCTGTGAGAAACCTGAGACTCTGCACCAAGGACTGCCTCTGCCTGTATGTCTGCCCTACAGGAGCAACCGATACCGAAAACAGCATCATCGATACCGATAAATGCACAGGATGCGGTGCATGTGCCAATGCCTGCCCGAGCGGCGCAATCTCTCTTGTGCCCCTCTCCTATCCTCCCCAGCAGAAGAAAGAAGAGAAAGTCCTTTCCCGTTCCCGCGTACAGATACGGATGAAGGCAGAAGAGGAGAAGATTGCGGAGCAGATCGTAGCGGAGGCGGACAATGATGCTCTTTGCCGCCTCATGAGTGCTGTCTCAAAGTCTGCAAGGCTTGTCAATGAAGATTTGCTGAGGGAATCGGGCTACATGCTGCCGCAGAGCGGAAACGCCCATAAAATTCTGAAAGAGCTGGTCGATAATCCCCCGTCCGATGATTTTCCGCTGGAAACAGCAAAAGAACTTCTCAGGAGAATACCGGTCAATGACTCGCCTGACGCAGAAGAAGCGGGGAAAAAGATGAGAAAGTACAGATGCAAGATGTGCGGACATGTATTTGATGCGGCCGACGGAGAGGCTCCGGTATGTCCTATGTGCGGAGCATCGGGAGATAATGTCGAACTCATTGAGTAAGGCAGCAGACGGAATGCAGTGCCAAAATCTTCTGCACGCTGCCGGCAAGCATTAAGAGAGAAAGAGCTGTTTGCAAGACAGATAAAAAGATGATGAGAGTGCCGTTTTCATGCGGCACTCTTCTGTACATCTATCCAGGAGCTTTCTCCTAGTAGCAGTTTCACTCCTTCTGGGAAAAGCTCAAAGATCACTGCAAAAAAAGAGAGCAGGGCTTTTAAACCCTGCTCCATCCGAATGGACTGTTGACAGCTCTAAGGAGTTATGCCGCAGTCCGGAATACCGTTTCCGGTATCAGATTACTTTGATGCCTTGAGGTTAGCCTCGAGGGTATCAAGCATATCGGAAAGCTCCTTCGGAAGGTGCTTGCCGAACTTCGGATAGTGGTTGGTCCTGATATCCTCGACCTCTCTGAGCCATCCGTCGACATCGACCTTGAGAAGCTCTGCCATATCGGCTTCCGTAACGCCTTCCGGCCTGTCGATGGCATCGACTGTAGGCATGATTCCGATAGGCGTATCGACTGTCTTTGCCGTTCCTTCGCAGCACTCGAAGATCCACTTGAGGACGCGGCTGTTGTCACCGTAACCGGGCCAGATGAAGTGGCCGGCTGCATCCTTGCGGAACCAGTTGACGTAGAAGATCTTCGGGAGGACATCCTGAGAAGGAGCTGCCTTGCCCACATCGATCCAGTGCTGGAAGTAGTCGCCCATGTTGTATCCGCAGAACGGAAGCATTGCGAACGGATCGCGTCTGATCGTTCCGGCCTTGACGTCGAGCGTTGCGGCTGTAACCTCAGAGCCAACGATAGAGCCGAGGAACACACCATGGTTCCAGTTGCGAGACATATGCACGAGAGGAATTGTCGAGGGCCTTCTGCCGCCGAAGAGGATGGCAGAGATAGGAACGCCTGCGGGGTCCTCCCACTCAGGAGCGATGCACGGGCACTGGCCTGCAGGAGCTGTGAACCTTGAATTGGGATGAGCGGCAGGAGCCTGGCTCTTGTCCTCCTTGTTCTGTACCCACTCGTTTCCGTGCCAGTCAATGAGCTTGCCGGGAGCATCGTATCCGATTCCCTCCCACCATACGTCCTTGTCCTCAGTAAGAGCGACGTTGGTGAAGATAGTGTTCTTCGATGCAGCCATGAGAGCGTTGTAGTTGGACTTTGCGGATGTTCCGGGAGCAACTCCGAAGAAGCCTGCCTCCGGGTTGATGGCGTAGAGCCTTCCGTCCTTGCCGGGCTTCATCCATGCGATATCGTCACCGATTGTCTGGACAGTCCAGCCGGGGATCGTAGGAATGAGCATGGCGAGGTTCGTCTTGCCGCATGCCGACGGGAAAGCGCCTGTTACATAGCGGCTCTTGCCCTCGGGGTTCGTGACCTTAAGGATGAGCATATGCTCAGCAAGCCATCCCTCGTCGCGTGCGAGAACAGAAGCGATGCGGAGAGCGAAGCACTTCTTTCCGAGAAGAGCGTTTCCGCCGTATCCTGAACCGTAGGACCAGATCTCCCTTGTCTCGGGGAACTGGGAAATGTACTTATGCTCCATCGGAGCGCAGGGCCACTGGCCGTTGTCGGACTCGCCGTCCTGAAGCGGCTTGCCTACGGAGTGGAGACATGGTACGAAGTATCCGTCTGTTCCGAGCTCAGCAAGAACCTTCTCGCCGACTCTGGTCATGATCATCATGTTGCAGACAACGTATGCGCTGTCAGTGATCTCAACACCGATCTTGGACATCGGAGAGCCGAGCGGGCCCATCGAGAACGGAATGACATACATTGTCCTTCCCTTCATGCAGCCCCTGTAGAGATCGGTCATTGTCTTTTTGAGCTCTTTCGGATCGATCCAGTTGTTTGTAGGACCGGCATCCTCCTCCTTCTCCGAAGCGATGAATGTCCTCTTCTCTACGCGGGCAACATCGGAAGGATCTGAGTGGAAAAGAACACAGCCCGGCTTCTTCTCAGGATTGAGGCGGACGCAGAGCTTCTGATCAATCTGGAGCTCAATGAGTTCATCATACTGCTTCTGAGAACCATCGCAGACAACAATGCTGTCCGGTGTTGTCAGAGCAGAAACCTCATTGATCCACTGGACAAGCTTAGAATGTCTGAGATCATTAACTGTCATAGGTTTCTCCTTATATCTCACTGCCAGAACTGGCAGTCATATACTTTTAAACAGGATAATTACTATCCATGTATTTTGCAAGCAACGGAATCTTCCACAGATCGGCATGAAGCTATAGACTCAGGCTATGATTGAACTAGCTATGCCGGCCGGTACGATAACCGAGGCGGTGACGGCATTCAGGGCGGGCGCCGATGCCGTATATTTCGGCATGAAGGACTTTTCGGCAAGGAAGGGAGCGGGGAATTTCTCAGCATCCGACCTTTCTCGCATAAGGCGCTATGCCATCGGCAGCGGCAGAAAAATATATGTTACGGTGAACACTCTCATAGACGATGAGAGCCTTCCCAGACTGTATGAGGTGCTGAAAACGATTGACAGCTGCGGGTGCGACGGCGTCATAGTGCAGGACCTTGGCGCTGCGGCGATAATCCGCAGGGACTTCCCTACCCTTCCGCTTCACGGCTCCACACAGCTTGCGGTGCATACGGCAGGCGGAGTGAAGGAGCTGCAGGCGCTTGGATTTGAGCGCGTTGTGCTCTCAAGGGAGCTGAATCTCGATGAGATAAGGGCGATACGCACGGTCTGCCCAGATATAGAGCTGAAAGTATTCATCCACGGAGCGCTCTGCTACGGATTCTCCGGCCTCTGCATGGCTTCCCATCTGATAACGGGACGCTCCGCCAACGAGGGAGGATGCGCCCAGATATGCCGCTCATGGTTCACAGACAGGGATACGGGAAAGAGATACTACCCGTTCTCGCTTGAGGATCTGGATGCAGGACTTCTCGTAAGGGAGCTGATGGATATAGGCATAGACAGCCTCAAAGTGGAAGGACGCCTGAAAGGGCCGGAGTACGTCGATGCCGTCACAAGATACTACAGGGCAATCATAGACGGAAAGGATGAGAAACCGTACAGACATGCCGTGGCAGTGTCATTCCAGAGGAAAGCGGGGCACGGTTTTCTGGAACCTCTGCATCCCGGCAGGGGAACCATCACCACCGGGCCCTATCCAGGGCACAGGGGAGAGAAGATCGGCAGAGTCATAGACCAGAGGGGAAGGAAACTGCTTGTCGAGACTTCTAGGAGAATAAAACCGCACGACGGGATGATGGTTCTGATAAAGGACAAGGGGCTGCTGAAACCTTACAGGTTCCCCGCGAGGATAAGCGAGGCGATCGGAGAGAGAGCCATACTGCTCATTCCCGATGATGAGAGAATACCTTCTGGTTCTGAACTCTATATGATCGCAGACAGCACTCTGAATATGAAAGCTGTTGATACCTCCTCGCTTCCTATAATGAAAAAGGATACAGCGGCTGAGATATGCATTGATGGACACTCAATCTCTATAACCGCTGGCTGCATCACGGAAAGCTATGAGTGCAGTCCCGAACCATCGGAGAAGAGCGCAGACGGAGCGATAACATCGATCTTCTCGCAGTCAGGAGATTATCCTTTCAGGCTGTCCCCCATCGTCATTGACAACAGAACAGGGATGGACACCTTCTACATAAATCCTTCCAGACTTAAAGCTGTCAGAAGAGACTTCATGCCGAAGCTAGCGGAGAGCCTGACGGATACGAGGGAATACAGCAGTCATATTGAGAATTCGGAGACCGGGCTGCTGCCTCCGCGTGAGATGCTGGACGGAGAGAGAACGCCATGGAATATGGACGGCGTGGAGATAAACGGGAATACATATCTCTCATTCCCCGCGGTGAGATATGATGAGAATGATGTTTTCCGCAGAATGGAGAAGAGGGCCGGAGAGGTGGTATCACCTGTAATCGGGCTGAATAACATCGGCGATGTCATCTTCGCGAAAGCCCATCCGCAGTACAGCTACTTTGCCGACATCTATCTCTACCTTCCCAACAGGGAAGCCGCGGCTCTTCTGAAAGAGGAGGTTCCCTCCCTTGTCGGCGGCTATCTCTGGGTGGAGAGGGAAAGCTGCAGAGAACCATGGCCGTTCACCCCTACTCCGGCCTCTGGATACAGGCCGCCTCTGTTCATATCGCGTTCATGCTACAGGCACGACGGGCTCGGACTGTCATGCAGCGGATGCACAAGGCACAGCACATTCCGCGCGGAGCAGAACGGGAGGAACTATATAGTATTCTGCGATGAGTGCAATACGATCGTGAGAGAAGATCAGGGCTGAATCAGACTGTCTATCCTCTTCTCACCGTAAAGCGCTATCCAGTCTTTGCGGAAGGTCTCCGCGGCTCCTTCTATCAGGCTGGAGGAGAGGGCCTCATCCAGCAAAGAGGGATCAACGGTGACATCTTCTGCGCCGGCTGCAATTGCGGAGACTATCTGTCTGGCATTCCTGAAAGAGGCTCCGAGTACTCTGCATTTCCCGGCCGCACCATGAAGCTCTATGGCTTTTCTCAGTTCCGATATGACATTGGCGAAATCAATGTCGGTGCTCTCCATCCTGTTGCAGTAAACGGCGAGGTATGATGCTCCTGAGAGCATGGCAAGTATGCCCTGCAGAGCGGTGTATATGGCTGTAGCGGTAACACCTGTGCCTGACGATGAGAGAATTCTGATAGCTTTCACTCCTTCGGAATCGACGGGAATCTTCACATATATCTTTCCGAAGCGTTCAGTGAGGGCTTTTCCTTCACTGACCATGCCGGCGGCATCCGGTGCGGAGACCTGAACATGAAGAGGCCTTTCCCCGATAATCCCGAGAATCTCCTCCACTGTACGGGAGAAATCGGCAGAGCCTGTCCTCCGCAGTATAGTCGGGTTGCAGGTCACGCCGCTCACAGGATAATAATCCAGCGCTTTCCTGATCTTCTCTGTGTCCGCTGTGTCTATCAGAAGTTCCATACAACGATCTTACACCATGCCGCCGACTCTGCTGAAAAAGTTTGAGGTGTACTGTCAGAAAAAAGAGAGGCCCGCAAGCCCCTCCTCTGTCAATAGAGATCATCGTTTGCTCTGAAAGCTCAGCGCAGGCCGAATCTCGTTACAAACGCCTCCGCATTCTGTATCGAGCCGCCGGCAGCTCCCTTTACGATGTTGTTGACAAGAAGCACGAAGCCGATGCGCCCGTTCTTCTTCTTTAAGCGTCCTGTATAGACAACCATTCCCTTGGGGTTGCCCCAGAAAGCGTACTTAGGCTGCGGGAAGGTCGGCTCGTCGGAATAGACTACGGGCTGTTCCGGCGTGGATGGAAGCTCTGCGGCCTCGCGGAAATCTGCCCACGCCTTTATCACATCTTCAGGTTCGACGTTCTGCTCAAAATCAAGCCAGACTGTCTCGAGATGTCCGAACATGACGGGAACACGCACCGTATATGCATAGACATCGGGATCAATGGAGAGGATCTTCTTGATCTCCTTCTCTATCTTCTCCTCTTCGCCTCCGATATACGGAATACAGTTGTCGGTTATGTCAAAGGACGAGAGTCCGGGGTATCCGGCTCCGGATACGCTCTGATAGCTGTTGATCGTGATCGTCTTTATGCCGAACTTCCTGAGCGGAGAGAGTGCCATTGCAAGTCCAGTGGTGACGCAGTTTGCGTTGGTCACGACAAATCCTGTCTGCGGATAGCCCTGCTCTCTTACGAGATCAAGCTGTTCGGAATTAGTCTCAGGGATGAGGATGGGAACATCCTTGTCGTAGCGCATCGCAGCGGCATTGGAGAATACGTAAAATCCGTTGCTTCTGAGCTGCGGCTCAGCTTCCTTCGCGACTGCGGCTGGAAGTGCGGAGAATACGATCTGGACTCCTTCCTTCTTCATTTCAGAGAAGTTGAACTCTCTGACTTCCATATTCTTGAGAACATCGGGCATCTCAAACGGCATGACCCAATGCACCGTGGAGCCGTACTTCTGTCCGACTCTGGCGGCGGACGCTGTAACATAGCTCAGCTCAAACCATGGATGATCTGAAAGCATCCACATGAATACCTGCCCTACCGCTCCGGTAGCACCGATGACAGCAACTTTGAACTTCTTATCCATTGCCATTCCTCTGATGATGTTAATTTCGTGAAGAGTATCCTGTTCATTGTCAAGTTGCAAGATGATGCATATAAATTGAATAAAAATTAAGGAACTAAATTTCTCCGGGATAATTGCAATTCTCTTCCGATGTTGTTATATTCACAGAGTAATTCGGGGCTGTAGCTCACCTGGCTAGAGCGTTTGAATGGCATTCAAAAGGTAGTCGGTTCGATCCCGATCAGCTCCAACGTAAGCAACTCCCTTAAAGTCAGGGAGTTGTTTCTTTTATAAGGCAGAATCCCGTCAGTAATTCGCGTCAGTAATTCTGATATCACCTGATGTTTAATGGCACTTCCGATTCAATCCGGTAGTAGTCCAACGACACACAAACGCCCATTATTCACCCTTAAGCAACCTGTAGAATGTGGCATGGCTCAAGCCTAATCGCCTCTTTGCCTGGGTCGCGGTTATCTCTTTAGCTCTATAGAGCCTGATGACATAATCCCAGTCCGCTGGCTTCTCAATCGGCTTGCGCCCCTTGTACTTGCCTTCTGCTTTGGCGATAGCGATTCCTTCAGCCTGACGCTGGAGAGTACACTCTCGCTCAAACTGGGAAAGCCCAGCAAAGATTGTGAGCATGAGCTTGCCCTGTGGTGTTGTCG
>CALXLV010000002.1 GCA_944389295.1 uncultured Spirochaetaceae bacterium
ATACATAACCTGGTATAACGAAAGGAGAATACAGGTGAAACTGAAAGGAATGACACCTTTACAATACAGGAAACTTACCTTTAAGATGACTTCTCGATAGGTGTCCAACTTTAAGGGGTCACACCAACTCAGCGGTCGTTGCTTTTTATAAGAGCGATTACGATACTCACGCTGGTCAGTACGACCATGATGATCTCATATGTACTCATAGCGCACCTCCTTTCCCTCATTACCCATAAGGGTGGGGCGGGAGGATTGCAGCAACCCTCCCGGTCGGAGGGACAACCGCTTGCCGTGCTTTGCAGCACCCGCTGTCATTATATTGGAGGATCATTATGATGTGAAGTTGAAGAAAGCCTCCCGCCGGCGCTGGTTAGCGGGAGGCATGCAACTGCATCATCACTGTAAGGAGGCAAGAGACGGCGTGATACGCTCAGATATACCGCCTCTTGCCAGCGCCATTTTTACAGTAGCACATCATCTTGTTTTATGTAGCGGAAAGCCCGTTGAATGTTACCTATGTGTTACCATATATATGGAATAATTCTTATTTCATTTGCATTGGAAGTCTTGATGATTTTCTGAAAAAGGTGGTTTTTTAACAATTTTCGTCCAAATATTTTTTAGTTCCAAGCTGACAGGGGGCTTATCTGCATTCCGGATAGTTCTTGCTTTGTGCAAAGAAGTGTCCGGATTTTATTTTATCTGATGTCCTACATTTGACTTTTTCTGAAAGCATGGCAATAATGAAGATAGAAAGGGTGCTGCAAACAAGCGGCGTGTCCCTGAAAGTTAAATGCTGAAACAGCCGTTAGCTTGCCAGAGCTCAGCGGCTGTTACCTTTTTGATACGGCTATGATAATGCCGACAACTGTAAAAACAATCATCAGCAATTCGTAATCGCTCATAGGCAACACCTCCTTCTCCTCATATATCCCAGAAGACGGGGTTCTATGTGATCGGGAGGCTTTATACTCCTCCCGGAAGGAGGAACAACGCCGCTTGCCGTGCTTTGCAGCACCCGCTGCCATTATATTGGAGGAGTTTAAGAATGTGAAGGTAATTAAAAACTCCTGCTTCACTGGCTGGCAGATGGCAAACACTGTTTGAATTATTACTGAAATGAGGAAGAGACAGTGGGATATGCTCAGGATATACTGTCTCTGCCAGTGCTGGTTTTACAGCAGCATATTATCTCGCTCTGTTTGGCGAAAAGCTCGCTGAATGCTGTCTATGTGCAACTATATTGTATGAGAGTTTTATTTGCATTGAAATCTTGCCGATTTCCTGAAAATAGTGATTCTCAGCAATTTTTCGTTTTAAGTTTCAAACTGACATGGGGCTTATATACATTCGAGATAGTTCTTGCTTTGTGCAAAGAAGTGTCCGGATTTTTATTTTTCCGTATGCTGCTGATTCAAGCTGGGATGCTGGAAAGTGCTTTCTGGTTTAACGCATTATTTTCCTTTCTCCAGAAATCAGGATTTCGATTGCTGCTGAAAAGAAACTCCCGTGCCTTGCGACACGGGAGCATGTTTTCAGAACTCTATCGAGCCGAGGGTTATTAGACGGCCTGATGACCTGTCGAAGAGCATGATGCGTTCTCCCGCAATTCTCAGCCTTATCTTTGTCCCTATCCTGAAATGTGAGTTGCCGAATATGACGGAGGTCAGCAGGTAGTCCCCGATTCTGACCTTTATCGTCGACTCCATGCCTGTGGGCATCGCTCCGTATATCTCTCCCTCAAGAGGACCGTTCTCATCGAGTTCTATCAGCTCAGGACGCACTCCGATCACGAAATCCCTGTCTGTGATTGTCTTTACGCCCTCGAGAGAATCATCGGTCTCCACGGCTCTCTGGATATGGTGTCTGAACGTCTCATCCTTGTTGCTCTTCTCCACGTATCCCTTCGTCTGGAGCTTCCGCCTGAGTTCTTCTTCTTTCTCTGCTTTTTCCTTGTTCCTCTTTTCAAACCACTCCTTCATCTGAACCGGTGACTCCGGGACAAATGAAACTTTGCGTCCGTCGAACACGGAAAGATTTATTTTGCCGCCGTCCGCCTGTTCGCCTTCCGCTTCGATGAAGTTTATCGAGGGATTTCCCACGAAGTCCGCTACAAAGAGGTTCTCCGGCCTGTTGTAGACCTCGAGAGGGGGAGCATACTGCTGCAGCACCGCATTCGACATCAGGCAGATATCCGTTGCGAGAGTCATGGCCTCCATCTGGTCGTGCGTGACGTAGACGAACGTGCTTCCTGTCTCAGCGTGGCGACGCTGCAGCTGGTATCTCATCTCCAGACGCAGCTTGGCATCGATGTTTGAGAGAGGTTCATCCATGAAGAGCACCGACGGTTCAGGGGCGAGCGTCCTTGCGATGGCCACCCTCTGCTGCTGGCCTCCTGAGAGCTCTGCAGGATAGCGGTCCATGAACATTCCGATCTTCACCAGCTTTGATACGCGGCGCACGGAGAGATCAATCTCATCCTTTGTGAGCTTCCTGACGCTTCTTACAGCCTTTCCGTCCTTTATGAGATGGAAATCATCATCGAGAGTGCATCCTGATGCCGCGGCCTTCTGTCTGGCCTCCTCAATGCGTTTCTGCATCTCCGCGATCTCGGCGCTGTAATTTCCGGAAGTGTTTCCCGAGATGATCTGGAAGAGCTTCTTCGCCGCTGACATAGGTATCATGAAACTCTCCGTAAGGTGTACAAGCGCCTTTTTCTCGTCAACCTTGCCGTCCTTTCCCTTTGAGTCCTCGACCGCACTGAGCGCTGCGGAGGGAGAGGAGAGTATAGAGAGAAGCCTAGAGGCGTTTCTTCCTTCTTCCGAGAAACTGTCCATCTCCTCCTTGACGTTAGTCAGGCCGAAGGAGATGTTCTGGTAGACCGTCATATTCGGCCAGAGCGCGTAATTCTGGAAGAGGAATCCGACCTTTCTCTTGTTGGCCGGCACGTTTATCCCCGTGGCGCTGTCGAATACCACCTGGTCGCCTATGGATATCTTTCCGCTTGTGGGCGTCTCAAGCCCCGCTATCATCCTCAGCGTGGTAGTCTTTCCGCAGCCTGACGGGCCGAGAAGCGTTACGAACGCATTGTCTTTTATAACGAGATCGAGGTCATCCACGCCGTAGAACTTTCCCCATCTCTTCGTCACATGCTCAAGTCTTATCTCCGGCATAATTAACCTCCTATTCCGCTGTCGATGCTGGCTCCTGTGAGTTTGTTGACAACGGTGTTGCATATGAGAATTGTCACAATGAGTATCAGGTTGATACCGCTTGAGAACGCATAGAGTCCCATCTCATCGAAGTAATCGAGTGTGGTTGCGAGTATGAATCCCTGCACGCAGAGGAGCATGAAGAGGCTCAGCTCCCTGAGGCATGTCATGAACGGAAGCAGATACCCGCTGAGTATCGATGTCTTCTGGATCGGTATGATGATCCGCAGCATTCTCTTGTACCACGGCACGTTCTGTATCAGTGCCGCCTCCTCTATCTCTCCTGAAAGCTGCAGCATCGAGTTGAGCGCACTGCGGGATGCGAACGGTATGTACTTTATCGTTCCTACGATTATCAGGATCGTATAGGTGTTGAACAGGCTGAAATACTGGTTGGAGAGAAGCACGAAGAACGCGGCTCCTACAGCTATCGACGGCATCAGATAGGGGAGGAACGCCACGGAGTTGACGTAGTTCGCTGCCTTTGACCTCCTGTTCTTCGATACAGCGTATCCTATCATCGTTCCCACGGTTCCTGCGAAGAGCGAGCAGCAGACAGCGACGAGTATCGTGCCTCCGTAGGCTTTCCATATCGTCGAGTTATGGAGTATTCCCATCTGCCCGTACATTCCGTTCTCTGTGATGTTCTCATTCGTCAGCCACCACTTCGTCGTCAGGTTGGACGGATCGCCGGTATAGAGGAAGCTGTAGTCTCCCGGATTGGGGAGGAATGTCTCGAACCCGAAGGAGATGATGGGGAAGATCGAGGTGAAGAACGTCAGCACGATGAGCGCCGCGGCTATGAGATACTTGCCGGCCTTTCCGAGATTGATCTTTGATATCTGCCCGGATTTGCCAGTGACCGTCGTATAGTTCTTCCTGCTCTTTATGCTCAGCTGGTTGACGAACATTATCGCGACGCCAAAAAGCATCATTATTATCGCAAGAATACTTGCCTCGCCGGTGTACTTGTCGTTCATCGAGACGTATTTCGTGGAGAGCGTGGTGAGGTTGAGGTAGTGCGGAACTGGGTAGCTTCCCATCGCGCCTCCGAATACCAGCAGGACTGTCGAGAGGATAGCCGGCTTTATCATCGGTATCGTTATCCTGAACATGGTTTTCCACTTGGGAGTATCGAGTATCGTTGCCGCCTCCTCAAGGTTTGCATCCATGTTGCGGAATATTCCTCCGATGAGAATATATGCGAACGGGGCATAGTGAAGCCCAAGCACGACTATGCTCGGGAAAAGTCCTATGCACCACCATGCCGGCATTATTATTCCGAACGATGCAAGGAGTCCGTTCGATGTTCCCGTGACCGCGTTTGACGAGAACATATGCTGCCAGACCACCGCGAGCGTCCACTGCGGCATTATATATGGGAAAATGAATATCGAGCTGAGGTATTTCCTGTATTTCAGGTTGGTGCGCGTGATGAGGAATGCAAAGAGACCTCCGTAGAGTATTGATACGGCGCACGCACCTACTGAGAGCCAGACTGTGTTAAGCAGCGGCTCCCACAGATTCCTCTTTGCGAGAGGCGATGTGAAGAGATCGATGTAGTTGGCGGCCGTATAACCGCTGTCCCTGCCAGAGAGGTACGCATCGATCGTTCCCGGATGAATCTTTATCGTGTCTCCCACGATTGCGACGATGGGGGCTACGGTGCTTATCGTCAGCACTATTCCCATCAGCAGGAGTATCACGTTCTGAGGTTTCGAGAAGAATGTCTTTGCCTTGTTGCGGAAGAGCTTTCCTCTCGGAATTGCTGCTGTGTAGTTTTCCATTATCCGTCCTTGAGATGACCGCTGGAAGAAGCTGTCCGGAAAGGGAAATCATACTTCCGTTTTCAGCTTGTTTCCGGTCCGAATTAGAGAAAATGCCCCTGCCGCGGCAGGGGCATTGCTTCCGGCAGACGTCAGGAAGGCGTGTACTTCGAGAGCATCTCTATCCAGCTTCCTACCGTGAAGGATACGGAAGCGCAGTAAGAGGGATCTTCGAGGACGAGCCTGCCGTCTGAGAGCCACCAGTCGCCGCCGCGGTCATTGAGAGCGGGGAACTCAACAGTTACGCCGTCCTCGGCCATGCCGCCGGTCTGATGGTGGTAGATAGCCTCTGTCTCAGCCGCCACATTCGGGTTGGATGAGTAGCCGCCGATGTCCTTGCCCCATGCGGAGAAGCCGTCAGCTGTGTTGACCATGTATGCGATGAACGCGCATGCGGTCCACGGAAGCGGAGAGTTGTCCGTCACGAAGAGGTAGTGGCAGTAACCGAATCCGCCGAATCCCTGGTAGCCGTCGTTGTATGCTGCGATATCGACATTCTTCTTGGATACGGTTGCCGATTCCTCGACGCTCCTGAGCTTCGAGTAGACGATGAGTCCGAACTGGTCGGTTGCGGAAGCAGATACAAGAGTATTGCAGATAGGTCCGTCATCAGTCTGGGCGTTGTAGCTCTCGACCCAGAGCTTTATCCATGCGAGTGCGTACTTGCCGTTCTCGCCGAGTCCGAGGTCCTCAGCATCGCTCGCTACTGCATCGATTGTCGGCTGGAACACTGCCTGCTCGTCAGCGGAGAGGGCCTCGAAAGCCGTCTTGAGCTCTTCCGAGTACTGCGGAGCTGTAAGCATGTAGAGGAAGTTCTTTCCAACGATCTCAGAGTCGATATCCATGAAAAGTCCATGCTCGCCGGGGGCTACGAAATCCCATACGTTGTCGTATGTCTTGCTTCCAGTGTTGTTGTACATGAATACCTTGTTGAGGGTCTGCAGAGGAAGATATCCGGTGTAGTCAGCGGCTGTCGTTCCGTTGGCCTCTGCCCACTCCTTAGGAATGAACGTGTCGAGGATGCCCGTCCTCACCATCTTGCTCTCAATCTGGTTTCCATCCTGTATGAGCGTCATCGCGAATGTGCCTGTCGACTTCAAGGAATCAGCTGTGAGCTGGTCGAAGATCTTGTTGTTCTTCGGCTGCTGCCACTCATAGTTGAGGGTGTAATCCGGATCGATTGTCTGCAGATATGAGATGAAGAGCGGAAGTGCTGTCGCGCCGCGGCTCGAGTTGCCCACTCCGTAGAACATCTTTCCGTTCGATTCCTCGATGGCTTTCTGTGCAAGCTCTTCCATCGTCATGTTCTCTGCCTGCTGGATGATTTCCTCCACGGGAGAGATCTCGTTTGCGGCTTCTGCGCTTCCGTTCGCGAATACAGGAACGGCGACAAGAGCTGCCACAAGAAGAGCGGTAAGTGCCTTTCTCATTATGTTTCCTCCTTCTTATGTTAAGAAACTGTTAAGGCTTCTTTCTGCTAATCTTAACATAGAAGGACCGGAAGTGGAGAAAAATCGGCAGCAATGTACGGAAAACCGACAGTAACGCCTTCCCGTGATGATTCCCCGCCGTTCATATTTATGAAAGGTGAGGGGTAATGATAAGTCCGGCTGCCTTACGATCTTCAGGCTTCCCTGAATTCGGCATATGCCTTAGCACTCTGTTTAAGCGCAGTCAGCGCAGGAGACTGCTTACGTTTTTTTTTCTGCGGCTGCAATAAACAGGATGCAGTATCACAGAACACATCTGCTGTTGTATTATCGTGGTGTTATGGATCTCATCGTAATAGGAGGGGCAGCCCCCTCGTCTCTCTCTCTTGATCTCTCCGTGTACTCGCAGATAATCGCGGCAGATTCCGGATACGATACTGCAAGACGTCTCGGCCTTTCCCCTGATGCTGTTGTCGGAGATTTCGATTCCACATCTCTTTCTGCGGAACTTCTCGCGGCGGGATATGATCCCTGTCCAAGGGACAAGGACGAAAGTGATGCCGAACTCGCGATAAGACTCTCTGAGAAATATGACCTTGTCGGCGGAGGCGAGGGAAGGATAGATCATACCTTCTCACTCTTTACTGTATTCAGATGCTATCGGCCTCCGCGCGTATGGTACATGGCTTCGGATACTCTTGTATCATTGAAGGGAAAGTGCCGCTTCACCGCTCCTATTGGCACAGCTGTCTCCATGATTCCTCTTTATGCCTCAAAAATAGATTCATCCGGCCTGAAGTGGGAGCTGGGAGGAAGGGAGATAAATGAAAGATTCCTCTCCCTTTCCAACAGGACAGTCTCAGAGGAGGTTGAGATAACCTCGTCAGACACTGTATTCCTCCGTTTTGATCCGGCGGAGTTTTCTTCTGTGGAGTTCCGATGCTGAGGATAACTGTAGGCAGAGGCGATGAGGACTACACCTCTGTCCAGGAAGCCATTGATTCTGTTCCTTTTGAGACTCCTGCTGAGATCGTCATAAGCGATGGGATTTATCATGAGAAGATATTCTCGGAGAAATCAGATCTCATCATACGCGGTGAGGGCGATGTCCGCATAGTGTGGGAGGACTGCGGATTCGAGATGCTCGACAGAGGACGCAAGCGCGGCACATTCCGTTCCTATACCGCATTCTTCGGCGGAAAGCGGCTGCGGATGGAGAATCTCTCCATCGAAAACCGCGCGGGAGAGGGAAAGGAGATTGGTCAGGGAATAGCGCTCTATCTCGATGCTGAGGAAGCCGATATCCGCAATCTCCGCATATACGGCCATCAGGATACGCTTTTTCTCTCGCCGCTGCCTGATGAGGAGAGGGAGAAGTACGGCTTCTATGGCCCAAGGCATCTTGTGCCGCGGCGGAGAACGATGAGCCGTTTTCAGGAGTGTGTCATAGAA
>CALXLV010000003.1 GCA_944389295.1 uncultured Spirochaetaceae bacterium
TACGGGAAAGACGAACCTCATAGAGCAGATGCTGTACTATGCAGGCGTTCTTTCCCGCCCCGAAACCGTTGACAGCGGAAAGACTGTCAGTGACTACACTGACGAAGAGATCCAGAGAAAGATGTCCGTCCACTCGACACTTGCCTCGATGGAGTGGGACGGAAAGACGATAAACGTGCTCGACACACCGGGTACGGGAGACTTCATCGGAGAGGCCATATCCTCATTCAGAGCAACAGAAGCCGCGCTGATGCTGGTAGACGGCAGAGAAGGAGCGCAGATAGAGACGATAAAGCTCTGGAGGAGACTTGACGAGAGAAACAAGCCGAGAGCTGTATTCATCAACAAGATGGACAAGGAAAGAGCCAGCTTCCGGTTCACGATAGATTCACTTGTAGAGGAGTTCGGAGCCCATTTCGTCCCCGTCGTCATGGCACTGGGAGAAGCTGAGGAGTTCCACGGAGTCATAAACCTCATCGAGAACCAGGCATATGAGTGCCATGAGGGCGGAAAGGAGACTCCGATTCCGATTCCCGAGAAGTATCAGGCTGTAGTTGAGGATTTCCGCTCAAGGCTGATCGAGAACGCCGCGGAGGGAACCGACGAACTGATTGAGAAGTATTTTGCGGAGGGAACGCTCGAGCCGGATGACATCAGGCACGGACTTGCCGTCGGCATGAGGACGAACAGGGTCGTTCCGGTATTCTGCGGCGCGACAGACAAGGGTGCGGGAATCACATCGCTTCTCAACTTCATCAAGAACAACTTCCCATGGCCGCTCGGCATCGAGGAGTACATCATCGGCCGCGAGGGCGAGGAGACCACGATCGAGATCGATCCCGACAAGCCCTTCTCCGCCTACTCATTCAAGACGACCATCGACCAGTTCTCCGGAAAGATGAGCTTCCTGAAGATAGTCACAGGCGTACTCACACCCGATACCGACATCTACAACAACGAGATCGGCAAGAAGGCGAAGCCCGGAAAGCTGTACAGGGCGGTCGGAAAGAAACTCATAGAGACTGACGCTCTGCAGGCCGGCGATATCGGCATCATCACCAAGTGTGACATCGCATATACAAACGCCACATTGGTTGCGGGTCCGGAATATAAGAGAAGATTCAGGCCTCTAAAGATGCCGCAGCCGATCTACCAGCTTGCGATCTCAGCCGCGGACAAGAAGAGCGAGGACAAGATGAACGACGCCCTCCACAAGATCGCGGAAGAGGATCTGACATTCCAGATGCAGTACAACGAGGAGACGAAGGAATCCATCATCGGAGGCATGGGCGAGCTCCATATCGGAATGATTCTCGACAAGATAAGGGAGAAGCAGAAGATACAGATAAACACGAGAGTGCCCAAGATCGCATACAGGGAGACAATAACAAAGGATTCCGGACTAGCGGAGTACACTCACAAGAAGCAGACCGGCGGACACGGACAGTTCGGAAAGGTCGTCATCGACATCGCCCCGATAGAGCGCGGAAAGTACTACGAGTTCACGAACGCGGTCAAAGGCGGAGCTGTCTCCAAGGGCTACATACCCGGAATCGAGAAGGGAATACACGAGGCGATGGAGGAAGGCTATCTCGCAGGCTATCCTCTTGTTGACATCGGCGTAACGCTCATCGACGGCAAGGAACACCCCGTTGACTCCTCTGAAATGGCGTTCAAGCTCGCCGCCAAGGGTGCGATGCAGAATGCTCTCGCAAAAGCGGGCTGCGTGCTCCTTGAGCCGTTCATGAAGCTGGAAGTATTCGTCGATCAGGAGTATCTCGGTTCAATCCTCTCCGATCTCTCCTCGAAGCGAGGACGCGTTCTCGGGCAGGAAGAGAAAGGCCACGTCGTGTGCGTCAGGGCCGAGGTCCCTATGGCGGAGCTGAGAAACTACGCCATAGAGCTCAAGTCAATGACCTCCGGAACAGGCTCGTTCGAGCTTGAGTTCGATCACTACGAGGAGCTGCACGGTAAGCTCGCAGAGGATGTGATCGAGGAATCGAAGAAAGCGAAGGCGGAGGCCGAAGGCTGAAAAGCGGAGGGCGGCCTGCGGGCTGCCCTCTTTCCATTTCCGAATGACAACTGCATGAAATGATATCTGACTCTCTATAATTCTGCAGTATTCTTATATAATTCAGATATGATTATAATCGCAACAGATATGAATATCATATGATAAAAATAGCTTTAGCATATGATATATTTCTGAACCGGTATCAGAATATATCGGCTTTCTCAAGCCATATCTCGTTTATCGGATGCTCCTTCTCCATTCCCTTCTGCTCGAACTTTGTCACAGGACGCCATGTCACAGGAGGAGCGAAGCCTCCGAAGGGATTCATCAGAAGCGGCTCGTTCTCGGAAAGCTCCAGAACTTCCTCAGCATACTCCTCCCAGTCGGTGACCATGTAGATATATCCGCCCTTCTTCAGTTTCGTTGCAAGAAGATGGAGGAACTCCGGATTCATGAGCCTCCGCTTGTGATGTCTCTTCTTCTGCCACGGATCGGGGAAGAATACATGGAAGCCGTCGACGGACGAGTCCGCGATCATATGGTTAAGGACATCCACGGCGTTGAAGCGCATTATGCGGACATTATCGATCTGCCTCTCGCCAAGGTCCTCAAGCAGATGGACGAAACCCTGCAGGAATACCTCGATTCCGATGTAGTTGCACTCAGGACGGCGGAGCGCGATCTCCGCGGTGGTGTCCCCCATGCCGAATCCGATCTCTATGACCGTGGGATTGTCATTGCCGAAAACGGAACGGTAATCGAGGATCTCATCGCGGAAGAAAAGCCCGTACTTCTCCATGTAGGCGCCTATCACCCTGCGTGCCTTGTCGGAAAGCACGTTGTTGCGCAGTACATAGCTTTTTACCGTGCGCTCCTTTCCTTCCCTTATCTCTATCCTGTTAGCATTCTCAAATAGCTCGTTCTCTGTCATCAAAGAAGTCTCCTAAGCTGTTCGAGGATGAAGAGCGCCTTGTCCTTCAGAGAGACCGCGCCGGTCTGCATCCTCATATGCGTCATGTTGCGGCTGTCCATCTGCACCTTGCCGTCTGAGAGGCGCAGAAGCGATATCACCCTGTCCGGGTTGATCGCAGAGAGCTTGCCGAACTCTATGTCGACGACACCGCGGCTCTCTGAAAGATGGTAGATGGAAAGACGGCGGCAGATTATCTTTATCTCTGCGATGCAGAAGAGATTGTCAACCTCCTCCGGCATCTGGCCGTAGCGGTTCTCAAGCTCGGACCGCAGACCTTCAAGCTGTCCCTCTGTGGAAATCGATGCGATCTTCTTGTATGCCTCGAACTTGGATGACGGGTCCGCGATGTACCCGTCGGGGATAAAGCCTGAGTAGTCGAGCTCGAGCAGGACATCGCGCTCGTTTTCCTTCGCGGTGTCTGTAAGGCGGTCAATCTCCTCTTCAAGAAGCCTCATGTACATATCAAGTCCGACAGCCTCCAGATGCCCCGACTGCTCCCTGCCGAGAATATTCCCCGCACCCCTTATCTCCATGTCTTTCATAGCGACCTTGAAGCCGGAGCCGAGCGCGGTGTTCTCCGAGAGCACGCGCAGCCTTCTTATCGCATCATCGTTGAGAAGCGACCTGTCCTTGTAGAGAAGGTAGCAGTAGGCCTTCCTGTCCGAACGCCCCACTCTTCCCCTGAGCTGGTAGAGCTGCGACAGCCCGAACCTGTCTGCCTGGTCTATGATTATCGTGTTGACATTGGGAATATCGATGCCGTTCTCGATTATCGTCGTGGAGACAAGCACCTGTATCCCCTCATAGACAAAGCGGTGCATGATATCCTCAAGCTCTGGAGCCTCCATCTGACCGTGGGCGCTCTCGACTATGGCGTAAGGTATCTCCGCGCGGATCATCTGCACGATATCCTCAAGGTCGTCGATGCGGTTGTGGAGGTAGAACACCTGTCCGCCTCTCTCAAGCTCGCGCCTGATCGCATCGGCGACAGTTTTCACCGAAAACTGTTCGATCGTCGTCTCCACCGGCTGACGCTCACGCGGCGCAGTGGTCAGAAGCGACATGTCACGCACCTTCAGAAGCGACATATAGAGCGTGCGCGGTATCGGGGTCGCGGAGAGCGTCAGGGAATCGACATTGGTTTTCATCTGCTTGATTCTCTCCTTGTCCTTGACGCCGAATCTCTGCTCCTCATCGACTATCAGAAGGCCGAGGTTGCTGAAAGTCACAGACTTCTGCAGTATCTTGTGAGTGCCGAAGAGCACATCCACCGAACCGTCCGCAGCCCCGCTGAGAACCTTGCGCTGCTCCTTTCCGGAGACAAAACGCGAGAGTATTCCGGGATTTACCGGAAATGATCCGAGGCGCTGGCGGAAGTTGTTGTAGTGCTGCTCGGCAAGAATAACGGTGGGGGCGAGAAAAGCCACCTGCTTCCCGCTCATCACAGCTTTGAAAGCCGCGCGGAACGCGATCTCCGTCTTTCCGTATCCGACATCGCCGCAGACAAGTCGGTCCATAACCTTGTCCGACTCCATGTCCTTCTTTATATCCTCAATGCACCTCAGCTGGTCGGGAGTCTCCGTGAACGGGAAAGACGCCTCAAACTGCACCTGCCAGTCATTGTCGCGGGCAAATGGATAACCGTGGGCTCTCTCCCTCTCGGCATAGAGATGGACAAGCTCCGCGGCAAGCTCCTGCGCGTTCTTTACCGCCTTCTCCTTCTTCTTTGACCATCCGGAGGAGCCGAGGACATCGAGCTTGGGGGCGCGGCCGTCGCTTCCGATGTACTTCTGCACAAGGTCGGCCTGCTCGATGGGAACGTAGAGATACTCCTTGTTTGCATACTCTATCTTTATGTAGTCCCTCTCGGTGCGGCTTGTCTTAACCCTGTCTATCTTCAGGAAGCGCCCTATTCCGTAGCTGACGTGGACAACATAGTCCCCTTCCTTGAGCTCGACAAACGAATCAAGCGGCGATGACACTGTCTCGGCGACGGAACGCGCCCTCTTTCTCTTCCTGCCGAATATCTCGCTGTCAAGAACTACAAGGAGCGGCACAGACTCTATCTGGAAGCCAGAGGAGATATCAGAGACCTCGATCGTAACGGAGAAATCCCTCAGCACGCTCTCAAGCCTCTCCTTCTGCACATCAGAAGGTGCGACAACCACGACATTCCACCCGTTCTTCAGAAGGGCAGCTATATCATCCTTGAAGTACGTCACATTACCGAAGTACGAACGGGATGACGAGACGCCGAAATGCTCATATTCAGGAGAGGAGATATCGTAGGTGATGAACGCTGATGAAAGCGAGGAGGAGAAAGACTCCCAGGGAAAGAGGAGCTTGTCAGGAAGGAGAGCCGAAGCATCCTCCTTGTAGGCTTCCGAAAACCTCGACTTCGCCTCATTCTGCATCGCCTTCCACGACGTAGCCACGCGCTCGCTTCCGGAGATTATGAAGTAGTCCTTCTCTCCTATATAGCTCTGCATCGCAGAGAAAAGCGGACTGGAGGCACCTGAGAACAAGGGGATGCTTATCCTGTTCTTCTCTTCTCTGCTCTTCTGCGTCAGAGGATCGAAGAACGATATCCTGCCTATAGTGTCCCAGTCGGCATGAATCCTCACGGGCTCATCAAATGAGAATGGAAAGATATCCATGACCTCGCCGCGGAGAGAGAATGACCCCGCCTCGAAACACGACGGCGTTCTGTAGTATCCCGCAGCCGTAAGCTCCTCGGCAAGCTCCACAGGACGGAACTCATCTCCTTTCCTCAGCCTGATCGAAGTCCTGTCCAAAGTCTCAGGGGACATAACAGGAGAGACAAACGCTCTCAGGGATGCGATGACGATGCCGCTCTTCATCTCGGCTATGGCATCGAGGGCTTTCTTCTGCTCATATTCGGCAGATGAGAGAGAGAAAGCGGAATAGAGCTGCTTGCCGCTCGACGGCAGGAGGACGACGTCAGGACCTTTGTCATCAGAAAGATCATCCGCCAGCGACGATGCGTAGTCATCGGTGGAACAGATGACAAAGATGCGCCCGCCCCTTCTCTCCGCGATCATCCTCACGGCGCGCGAAAGGGGGTAGAAATCCAGACCGTCAGCCCTGACTATGCCGCCTGTCTGGAGGGATGCCCTCCTGATGGCGGGATTCCTGCCGACATAATCCGAGACAAAATCCCTTATTCTCCTGTTCACTCGATGGAATATAGCGGATTATCATGATCCGCACAATGAGGAGGGAATGGCGTTCACCGGCGTTTGAAGAGCCGCGGCGAATCAGCTAAAATGATATCCATGCTCGACAAAGACAGACTCGATACACTCGCCGGAGAGATAGAGAAGGCCGGACGCTATGCCTTCAGGATGCAGAGCCTCGTGCACAGGTCATTCAAGAGCGACGGCTCGGTGCTCACAGAGGCCGACACTGCAATAAGCCGGCACATCACAGGGTGCATACACGAGCTTTTTCCAGAGGCGGGAGTGATAAGCGAGGAGGAAAAGGCAGAGGATTCGCGCGACAGGGAGTGGATATTCATCCTCGATCCTATCGACGGGACCGACGTCTACTCGCAGGGACTTCCCTCATTCGCCGTATCGCTCGGGATTCTCGACGGCAATCGTGAGCCTGTCGGAGCGTATATCTCGGCACCGCGTTTCGGCATCGGGACAGAGAGCCTCTTTATCAGGCTTGACCCCGGCGGAGATGTCACTCTCAACGGAGAGAAGCTGGAAACAGCGGAAAACAAGGATGTGATCTCGCAGATAACGATGGGATCAAAGGGAGCGAGGGAGCTCGATTTCTCCTCATTCCGCGGCAAGGTAAGGGTATTCGGATCGACGATCATACACATACTCTCCCCCGTCATATTCCCGTCGATAGAGGGAACCGTGGTGCAGAAGTGCTTTGTCTGGGATATCGTATCGGCCCACGCTGTCATGAAAAGGGCGGGGATGGATCTCGAGAGAGAGGACGGTACGCCGTTCAGCTACTCAGACAGCTTCATCTTTTCCAAGGAACCTCTGGACACTGTCCTGTATGGGGGGACGGAAAGAGGAAGAAGGGAGCTCAGGACCACTCTTCCGCCGAAATGATCTCTGCATCGCGGATTGAGAATGCCTCGATCACGCTGTCAACAAACTCATCGCGGACCGAGAGCGTAAGATTGACGTTCCTCTCAAGAAGGAGCGGAAGCGCAGGTGCAAAGCCCTTTCCCGACAGCTCCAGCCTGCCTATCTCATCGATGAACACATCGCCTGCAGAGTATCCGGAGAGGATTATATCGGCCTCGTCGAAAACAGAGCTGTCGTAGTACCACTTCCCGATCATATCGTCAAAAAGCGGCTCAGGAGTCATCAGAAGCCAGCTCCCGCCGGTCTCCAGCGAGCGGAGGAAGCGGCACTCGCCTCTTTTATCAGTAAGGAACCCCAGCGGAGATGGCGAAAGAGATGCAAGGTGCTCTGTCAGCGTAGACTTGCCCTTCCCCTTGCCGCCGCTGACGATCCTCACGCCCATCCTTAGAACTCTCCGGAGAGAAATGCGTTCAGCGCCTCATAGGCTCTCGAGCTCTCCTCCTTGCGCACGACGAACGTAAGCACGTTCATCGTTGATATCAGCTCGATGATGTTCACGCTTTCCCACGTCAGCTTCCTCACCGCCATGTATATTATTCCTGGCGTCTGGAGGAAATCTCCCTTGAATACTATCGAGATCGCGACAAGGTCCGAGAAGCGGTGGATCACATCGTCCTCGTCAATCAGGGCATCGACATTCGGCCTGTACTTGTCCGACACAGAGAGCGATATCTCATGCGTGCCGACCGTGATGTTGAGGAAATCTCCGGAAGAGGGCTTGACGATGCTGTAGAGTTTCGTCAGCGCCGCCGCGTTCTCGTCGCTCAGGCGGAGGTTGAGATCGTAGATGTTCGTTTTCATCGATATCTCAAAGCCGATGCTGCCTCTCTGCGGTTTCTGCTCGGTCCTCTCCTTCAGTTCTCCCGCATAGCGCCTCGCAGCCATCACTATCGCCGACGAGCTCACAGGCGATCCGTACAGCGCCTCGACCCTCGGCTTTATGAATCTCGCGAGGTTCGAGTACGAGATGATGTCCTGCAGTATCATCTCGGAAATGAAGGGGCTCTGATCGATTATCTCCTTGACATAGGCTGCGACGGATGTCTGCATCTTTTCCTCCTAGTCTGTGTTATTTAAACAACACTATGTTATGACAATAACACAAAAGACAGAGAACTGCCAATACCTGAGAGAGAAAAGGAAAGTGGCGGACGGAAAGGGAATGGCGATGCACTTCTCAGGATTCTGTGCTATCATCTCACACATGCGATGCCCCAGATGCGGAAATGACAATGACAAAGTCCTCGAATCGAGGACCAACAAGGACGGCACCTCAATAAGACGGAGGCGCAAATGTCTTGAATGCGGGCACCGCTTCACGAGCTACGAACGAATCGAGGAGAAACCGATAATCGTCATAAAGAAGGACGGCAGGCATCAGCCGTTCGACATCACAAAAGTCGAGAGGGGCATACGCCAGTGCACCGAGAAGCTGAGCATAACCCAGAATGAGATCGAGGAGATTCTCCGCAACATAGAGGACAGCATCTACGAGCTTGCCGGATCGAGCAACACAGTCACGAGCAAGCAGGTCGGAGAGGAGACGCTCAGGCAGCTTTACCCCATCTCCCCAGTGGCCTACGTCCGCTTCGCCTCCGTTTACAGGGCCTTCGACGACCTCGACCAGTTCATAGAGGAGATAGAGAATCTGGCTAAGAAATGAGTCTGCTACCTCGCGTCGAACCACCTTCCAGTGATCGACTGCTCTATCTCATCGTTGAGGTGCTCAGGCTTCAGTATCTCATTTGCGCAGTCAAGGCAGAAGTTGTCCGTCATTCCGGCGATGTAGTCTATTATCATCCGTCTGTCTGAGCCCTCGTGCTCCATATATTTCGGATACATCTCCGCGATATGGCTGTAGAACCCCGCCGCAAGCATGTTGTGCTCTGCCATGTAGCCGTCCTCATCCAGATGGAAGGAGTGGTAGAGGTCCTCAAGATAGTCGTCGATGAGATGAAGTAGCCTTGTGAAGTAGCGGGTGTAGCCGTTGAGGATTTCAGAGCGGTAGATATATCTGTAGTTGAACTCGGAGAAAGCCTCCACTGCCTCGAAGATCTCGGGAGAGAAGCCTATCCCCTCCTCATCACTGGCGCCCGAGACAATATCCGTCACGAGAGTGTTTATGATGCTGCCGTTCGTCGTTCCGAGGCGCTCTTTTACGATCTGGGGAAGCTCCCTCCCTTTCAGTATTCCCAGCCTCGAGGCATCCTCCCAGTCGCGCCCGAGGTATGCGATCGTATCGGAAAAGCGCACCACAGCACCTTCGGCGGTAGCGGGAATGAGACCCTTGCGCTCAGTTACCGACGAAAGGTCGCGGATCACTCCGGTGGGCTTGATGCGCCGGCTCAGCGACTCGCCGTTATGGCAGACAATCCCGTCCCTGACAGCATATGTGAGATTGAGGCCGCTGCCGTTGTTCGAGAGGAAGTCCACCACGCGCAGCGAGTTGATCTCATGCTCGAACCTGCCGAGACCCTTGGCCTCCGACATTCCTGATATTATCCTCTCCCCCACATGTCCGAACGGCGTATGCCCGAGATCATGGCCCATTCCTATCGCCCACGCCATCTCTGTGTCCAGCCCGAGGGCGCGGCATATCGAGGATGCGATCGATGCCACATGCAGCACATGCTCCATCCTCGTGCAGATATGGTCGTTCGAGGGGGCGAAGAATACCTGAGTCTTGTGCTTGAGCCTCCTGAACGGGGACGAGTGGATTATCGCGGTGGTGTCGCGGTAGAAAGGTCCTCTTCCATCCTCCTCCCTGGGCCTGATGCGGCTTCTGAGAGCCGCGTCCTCAGCTCTTTCACTGTTTCGATCCATGGAAATATGCTACCATATTGCAAGAGGCGGAAGAAAGAGTGTTCATATACATCATCCCCATGACGGCATTGCTGCTTACATTCATGTCTCTTCTGGCGTCGATGCGCTTCATCTTCTCCAGACAGGGACTCTACTGGATATTCCCCGCCATAATCTCGCTGCTGCTCTTCTTCCAGAACCTCGACACCCTCCTCACGCTCGGAGAGGCGGGAATCACGGAGTTTGACTACACCTTCCGCAACTTCTCCCCGTTCATACTGGCATTCCTCTGGTACATGATGATCGTCGTATTCCACTACGCGCTCAAGAAAACCATCGAGTACAACAGATTCGAGGACGATGCGAGAAAGAACAGGACCGAGGCAGAGTATCTGATGAAGGTCGAGATGAGGGCCGTGAGGAAGAGAAGGAAGCAGAGGAAGGAGTATCTCGAGAACGCGACCTCCGTTCCCTCCGTGCCTGAGTACCGCATTCCCGACGATTCAGAGTGATGATGAGCCCCCTCTCTGATTGAACGCTCCCTCGCGAAGATGCTACAATGCCCCTATTATGGTGAGACTCTTTTTCACAGGGATAAAGCATTCTGGAAAGACCACGCAGGCAAAACTTGTCTCATCCCTTCTCGGCATGGACTGCCATGATTCCGACGATCTCATTCTCAAGGAAATTGGAGGCTCCGTCAGGGACTTCTACAGGACGCACGGCAAGGCGGCGTTCATGGACGCGGAGTACAGAGCCGTGGAGGCTTTCATCAAAAGCGGGAATGAATCCTTCATCCTCTCGCTCGGAGGAGGAGCTGCAGACAACACACCCCTTATGAATATGATGAGGGAGAATGGGGAGATCATCTACCTCCGCAGGGAGGAGAAAGCGATGTTCCCCGTGATAATGCGCCACGGGCTTCCCGCGTTCCTCGATGCCGCAGACCCTGAAGGATCATTCCATGAACTCTACTCGCGCCGGGACAGGATATACAGCGAATACGCTTCGCTCACGATAGACCTCGGCCCGTACGGCGACAGGGATGAGACTGCTGCGAAGGTTCTCACCGCTCTCAGGGAGGCAGGATATGTCCAGCTCATTCGGTAGACTTCTCCGCCTTACGACATTCGGAGAATCACACGGAAAGGCCATCGGCGGAGTCGTCGACGGTTTTCCGTCAGGAGTGAGGATCGACGAAGATTTCATCAGAAGCGAGATGGGAAGAAGGAGGCCGGGAAGCACCCCGCTCGGCACAAAGCGGAACGAGAGCGATGAAGTGAATATCCTCTCTGGTGTGTACAACGGCCTCTCCACCGGCGCTCCGATCGGCTTCATGATAGAGAACCGCACCCAGATCTCCTCAGACTACTCGGAGATAGAACACAAATACAGGCCGGGACACGCCGACTACACATTCGATGCAAAGTACGGCATCCGCGATCCCCGCGGCGGCGGAAGATCGTCGGGAAGGGAAACTGCCGCCAGAGTATTCGGCGGTGCGCTTGCGAAGCTCTTCCTTAGGGAGCATGGAATCTCGGTATCTGCGGGAGTCGTGGAGATCGGGGGGATAAAGGCAGAGAACTACGAGTGGAATCCGCCCTTCCCCTCACCTCTGTATGCGCCGCAGTGCGATGCTCTCGACAAGATGCTGGAGAGAATCGAGGAGGCGCGGCGCGCATCAGACAGCGCCGGCGGCGTGATAGAATGCCGCATTGAGGGTGTTCCCGCAGGGCTCGGGGACCCCGTATTCGACAAACTCGATGCCGCTCTTGCAATGGCGGTGGTATCGATAGGGGCCGTAAAGGGAATCGAGTTCGGAGCTGGATTCAGCAGCACGGAGAAGAGAGGATCGGAGAACAACGACCAGATGAGAGCGGAGGACGGAAGGCCTGTATTCCTCTCGAACAACGCAGGAGGAATACTCGGAGGCATCTCCAACGGAAACACCATACTCTTCCGCGCGGCGGTGAAGCCAACCCCATCCATCGCAAAGGAGCAGCTTACAATAACAGACAGGATGGAGAACACATCAATATCCGTCCGCGGACGACATGATCCTGTAATAGTTCCAAGAGCAGTCGTCGTAGTGGAGGCGATGGCAGCGCTCACGATAGCCGATGCGCTTCTTCTGCAGAGGGCCTATGAACGATAAGCCGCTGACAGTACAGAGCGACAGAACGCTCCTCTTAGACGTTCACTCCCCCTCAGCAGATGCCTGCCGCGGCGATATAATCGCCTTCGCCGATCTCGTGAAGAGCCCCGAGCACGTCCATACATACAGGATCTCGCAGCTCTCGCTGTGGAATGCGATCTCCTCCGGACTCACTCCTGAGGAGATACTCTCACGTCTGGAGAAATGGTCGAAGTTCGAGATCGACAGCAGAATAACATTCTTCATAAAGGACCAGGCGGAGCGCTATGGAGACTTCATCCTCACAGAGCTTGACGAGGAGTATCTCCTCCTTTCCGTGAGGCGGCCGGTATTCGCGCTGCAGCTCAAAGCTGAGGACGGGCTCAGAAACCTGATTGAACCTGAGAGCGGGACAACCTTCCGCGTGAAGCGCATGAACCGTGGAATCCTGAAAGCGAGGATGATCAAGCTCGGCTTTCCCGTCGATGACAGAATACCCCTGAAAAAGGGACTGCCTCTCGATATAAAGCTACGCAGCACATTCTCTCCCCGCCCCTATCAGGAAGATGCGGTGAAGGCCCTGGTCGGGAACGGAAAGAACGGTTCAGGCTACGGGACTATAGTGCTGCCCTGCGGCTCAGGGAAAACCGTTGTCGGGATACTCGCTGCAGCCGCTCTCGGCACGCGCACCCTCATACTCTGCCCCAATGTCACCGCAGTCCACCAGTGGATAAGGGAGCTTCTCGACAAGACAGAGCTCACGCCTGACGAGATCGGAGAGTATTCAGGAGAGAGGAAGGACATAAAGCCGGTGACGGTATGCACATACCAGATCGTAACATGGAGGCCCGACACGGATTCCGACTACATACGCTTCTCGCTTTTCAGGGACGGAGGCTGGGGCTTCATAATCTACGACGAGGTGCACATGCTCCCCGCCCCTGTTTTCCGCATCACCGCGGAGCTGCAGGCAATACACCGCCTTGGGCTTACCGCGACGCTGGTGAGGGAGGATGGAAGAGAGGACGAGGTATTCTCCCTCGTCGGTCCTAAGCGCTACGACACGCCGTGGTCCGATCTTGAAGCCGAGGGCTATATCGCCACTGCGTACTGCCATGAGATAAGGCTGCCGCTCCCGGAAGAGCTGGAAGTGGAGTATGCGATAGCGAAGAAGAGGGAGAAGTACAGGATCGCGGCGGAGAATCCTCTGAAAATAGAGGCCGCAAGGAAGATCATCGAGCGTCACAGGGACGACTCCATCCTGATCATTGGCCAGTACCTCGACCAGCTCGAGGCGTTCAGGGAGAAGATGGGCTATCCCATCATTACGGGCCAGACCCCGAACAAAAAGAGAGAAGAACTCTACAGCGGCTTCCGCGACGGCAGCATCAAAGTCCTGATCGTCTCCAAAGTCGCCAACTCCGCGATAGACCTTCCCGATGCCTCGGTCGCAATACAGATATCAGGGACATTCGGATCAAGGCAGGAGGAGGCGCAGCGGCTCGGACGCATCCTCCGCCCGAAGGAGAAGGACAGCCACTTCTACACCCTGGTCACAGAGTACACTGAGGAGGAGGAGTTTGCCCAGAACAGGCAGAAGTTCCTCTCTGAGCAGGGATACAGCTACACGATAGAGAAGGCGGAGAATCTATGAGGAAAGAACTTCCTTTCGGCATGGAGAGAGCGGCTGCGGAAAGCCCCGATGATCTCGCGGCATCCGTCACAATGGAGGAAGGAGCGTTTCTCACCTCCCTCCATCTAGCGGGAAACATGTGCGGAATGAACGGCGATATGGCCGCGAACGCCGAGGAGAGAGGACTTGCTGTATTCTCCGAAGGAAAGGCGGAGGTCACCGCTCCGGGAATGAAGGCCGTATCCCTCTTCCCTCTCTTCGGAAAGGAAGCTGCGAGGGAGGCATACCCCGAGGCGTTCTTCCCCGCCCTGCTCTCGCTCGCGGCATCTCGCGCACTCTCCTCCGATGACAGCCACTGGAAAAGAGTGCTCTCCTCCGTCCTTCCGTACGCCTTCCCGTCCCTTGACGCTTCACGCCTCGTGAATGCGGCGATGCTCGCTCTGAGGCGCTTCATCGAACTTGGAATAGCCCTTGATGAGGATGTCTCGCTCTCGCTTGACAGGGATGAGGCGGAGAAGTTCATGCTCCTTCCTGAGGCAGAGCGCATCGCGCTGATGGCCGGATCGTATGATACAGATAAACTCACCCACGCAGTCTCGCTGTCATTCCTTCTCTCGGGAATACCTGAGGAGGACCTTGACGGGTACCTCGGGGTGATAGGAAGAATCACAGGGAAAACACCGGATGCGGAAACGCTCATGACGCTCCCTGTGCTTGATTCCCGTGATGGCATTGTGACCGGACGGAAGATGCCGCAGAAAAAAGCCGGCAGCATCGTTGTCTCGTCTGATTTCACAATCTCTTACACAGGCTGGATGCCTGACAGCTTCTACCTCTTCTCCGAGCTCTCCAAATGCGATGCAGCATCTGAGTGGAGAATCACAAAGAGCTCTGTTAAGGCGGCATTCTCGCTCGGGATGAAGTCCGAGGAGATCAGGGACAGGCTGCAGAGACTTTCGGAGTTCCCGCTGCCGGAGATGCTCTACCAGAGGATATCATCTTGGTACTCCTCTTTCTCATCGATAAGGGCAGAGCGCGCCCTGATTCTCTACACCGACGAACGCAACGGCAGGATAGTCGAGGCACTTCCGACAATGAGGCCGCACATCCTCGGCAAGCTGGGAGAGAATGTATTCCTGATGGAGCCGCAGAACGAGAGTCTCTGGCGGAGAGCGCTGGAGAATGCAGGCTTCGACATGCTCGGGCCGACAGAAGGCCCTTCGATCGTCTGGCACGACAGGAAGATATCACAGCTTCCGTCCACGGTTCCTCCCCTGCCGGAAGTTCCAGAGAGGAGAGCCGTGCCGTTCGACAGCGGCAGGCGGCAGAGGATTATGGATGGCGCGGGAGACGAGCTGAGGAAGATACTGACGGCATCGGGATTCATAATCTCGGAAGATCAGGAAACGCCTCGGATCGATACTGTCAACGGACTTTACTATCAGGAGAAGCTGCATCTGATACACTCCGCCTGCCAGGGCGGGTGCAAGCTCTATCTTGAAGATACAGACGGAAAGGCCATCGCAGGAAAAGCGGAGAAAACGGAGGACAGCGGCACAGTATCACTCGGAGGACGGAGGATAAGGATATCAAAGGTATGGAAAGCCGCACTCCTCCCCGCGGGTGTCTATGACTGGGAATCAGAGGGAATTGATGAGGCTTTCCGCTGAGGCCGGAGGAATGATATGAGAATATTTGTCGCAAGACACGGTGAGACGGAGTGGAATCTCCGGCATATGGTATGCGGTATATCCGAGGCCGATCTGACTGAGAAAGGGAAAAATCAGGCCAGAGCGCTTGCTGAAAAGCTGAAGGCTGAGCAGGAGAGCAACAGCATCGGAGCAATAATCGTCTCACCGCTCAGGAGAGCGAGGGACACGGCATCGTACATAGAGAACGCGCTGGGAATAGAAGCCGCAGTCGAGAATGATCTTCACGAGATGAATTTCGGCGCTTTCGAGGGAGCCGACTGGGATGATCCTGAGTTCAGGGCGATAAGGAAGGAACCCTTCGTCCATTTTCCCGGAGGCGAGTCCGCCGTCTCTGCCGCAGCAAGGGTATATGCGCTCCTTGATCGGATAAGGAGAGAATACAGCTGCAATGTGCTTCTCATATGCCACGGCACGCTGATAAAGATAATCGACACATATTTCCGGAACAGGACGATGGAGGAGTACTCATCGTTCCGTCCCGGCAACTGTGAGCTTATAACCTATGAGATCACATCTGGGGAGTCAGCTTCGGATAGTGATAGCCTGTGAAGAGCTCGAACTGGAGCTTTCCCTGCTCGAGGAGCATCTCCTCTCCGAAGTGCAGCGTGCACCCCGCTTTCTCAGCCTCTTTCAGGAACTTAGTCATCTTGGGTTTGTAAATGATATCGTAGGCGATCTCCCGTCCCGTGAAGTGGAAAGAACCGATGGGGTTTGCGTCGAAATCGGGATAGAGGCCCACGCTCGTCGTCTGGACGATGAGGTCGACCTTGCCCTCGTACTTTGAAGCGTTCTCGAGAGTGTCGTACTCGCAGAGGTTGATCTTCGCCAGCTTTTCAGCCCTTGTGACTGTGCGGTTGAGAACAGTGACCTTCACTCCCCTGTTCCTGAGCGCCCAGACAATAGCCTGAGCAGCACCGCCGGCGCCTATGACAAGTGAGTTCCTGATTCTTCCCGACTCTATGTCCTTGAGAATCGGCGCCAGAAATCCGTAATAGTCGGTGTTCATTCCCTTCCACATGCCGGGCATGCGCACGACCGTGTTGCACGCGCCTATCTGCTTGACCTCCCTGGTTATGTTTCCAAGGTACATCAGAACGGCATCCTTGAACGGGATTGTGACTGAAAATCCTCTCATTCTGAGGTATTCGGCAAGCGCGAAGAAAACGCGCACGTTGTCTACCATGAACGGCAGATAGATCGCGTTGTAGTGGATCGCATGGAAGCCCGGGTTGTGTATCTGCGGCGAGGATGTGTGCAGCACAGGGTTTCCTATGATTCCGTATATCCCCGTTTTCTCGTCAACCTGATCGGCACGGTAAAGCAGCTTGAGGTCCTTCGCGCTGATCTGTCCCGGCGCCACCGCCTCGCCCGAAGATGCGAAAGTGAGTATAGACCCCGCTCTCCTGTAGAGAATCCTCAGAGGTATTCCCCAGTCGCCCATCCCTATGATTATCTTGGGAATCTCCTTAAGCTCCTCAGAGATGCGGAAGAGAGTCAGCACATCCTGTATCGAATGGGGAGTCACTGCCGCCTTGGCTATATCCCCCCTCTCCGCAAGGCGGTAGATGCGCGAGTAGATATCATCAGGAATGCCTGAGAAGTCGTGGAATGAGCGGATTATCTTCACGCCCTTCGCCCTCGCCTTCTCCTCGACGTCGTTCTTCTTGACGTCCTCCTCTATGTCCACATAGGCGAAATCGCCGTCAAGGGCAGAGAGAAGGAGGGCCCTTCTCTCCTTTTCGGAGAGAGTGCATTTTCCCCCGTCCTCCTTCCTTCTCAGCGTGAGGATAACGGGGACATCTGTCATTGAGGGGAACTCGGATGCTCTCTCCTGCTCGCTTTTCTCGAGATAATCCAGCCTCAGCTCCGCAAGATCGATGTATTCCCTGTTCTCCCTGATTTCGCTGAGACAGGCTGAAAGAGTGCTTCCTGATAGTGTAAGACAGATCAATTTAGTCTCCTTGAAGAACAGGGGGATTCCTGATATGTTCCGATAATAGCCTTAACTTCAATCAGGCGCAATAAGATGAGAACTCTCCAGATACAGGATATATCGCTTTCATTCGGCGACAGGGAAATACTCAAAAATGTGGGCTTCACGATGAGCGAGAGGACAAGGGCCGCGCTCGCGGGAGCCAACGGTTCGGGCAAGTCCACTCTCCTGAAAGTAATTTCAGGCGCCATCAAAGGGGACAGCGCCTCTATCACAATGACGAGGGGCGCGAGGATATCATACCTTCCGCAGTCGGACATAGTCCTTCCGGAGAGCACGGTATATGAGGCTGCCGAGGAAGGATACTCAAGATTTGCTCCGGTGCTGGAGGAGATGAAGGTTCTCGAAGAGAGAACCGGAATGGGCGGCAGCGATGCCATGGCCGCGGCGGAGAAGCTCTCCGAATGCCACGAGATCCTCACCTCCTCGGGATACTACTCAAGAAGGCCGAGGATCGAGACAATACTCTTCGGACTCGGCTTCACGAAGGCGGACCTGCAGCGTCCGGCGCGCGAGTTCTCCGGCGGCTACCAGATGAGGATAGCACTTGCGAGAATCCTCCTCGAAAGTCCCGACTTTCTCTTTCTCGATGAGCCGACAAACTACCTCGACATAGAGGCCCTTGTCTGGCTTGAGGAGTATCTGAAAGCCTTTGACGGCGGCCTGATGGTCGTCTCCCATGACCAGGACTTCCTCGACGATATGGTCACAGAGGTCTATGAGCTTTTCAGCGGCCGCCTCACGCGCTATGCGGGAAACTACACAGACTATCTCAGAAGGCGCGAGGAGGAGATCGCGGAGCTTGAGAAGGCGTACAGAAAGCAGCAGGAGGAGATAGAGAAAACGGAGGAGTTCATCGAACGCTTCCGCTACAAAGCCACAAAGAGCCGCCAGGTGCAGTCGAGGATAAAGGCGCTGGACAAACTCGAGCTGATAGAGATTCCAGCGCATCTGAGGAAACTCTCATTCCGCTTCCCCCCTGCCCCGCACTCAGGAAACGATGTGATAAAAGCAGAGCATCTCTCCAAGTCCTACGGCAGCAACGTTATCTACCGCGATTTTTCCTTCCTCGTGAAGAAGGGCGAGCGCCTCGCGATCACAGGACGCAACGGAACGGGAAAATCGACGCTGCTGAGGATGCTCGCAGGCGCGGACAGCCAGTATGAGGGAGAGATAAAGGACGGCGCAGGCGTGAAGAAAGCGTACTTCGCGCAGGACACGGAGAACACTCTCAATCCCGCCAATACGGTGCTTGAGGAGGCCGAAAGCCTTGCTGACACCAAGGACATTCCCGGAATAAGGAATCTTCTCGGAGCGTTCCTCTTCTCAGACGACGATGTATTCAAGAAGGTGTCAGTGCTCTCCGGAGGAGAGAAATCGCGCCTCGCGCTTCTCAAGATACTCCTCCACCCCTCCAACCTCCTCCTTCTCGACGAGCCGACGAACCATCTCGACATAAACGCGAAGGAGATGCTCTCCGATGCGATAAAAGCCTACGGCGGCACGGTGATATTCGTCAGCCATGACAGGCATTTCATCAAGAACCTCGCGACGCGCATCCTCTATCTCTCAGAGGACGGGCCCGAGTTCTTCGAGGGCGACTACAGCTACTTCGAGTACAAGCTCGAGGAGAAGGAAAAGCAGTTCGCTCTCGCTCCGGCCGTAAAGGAGGAGAAGAAAGAGTCGAAGGCCCAGCTCTCCCACGAGGAGGACAAGCAGCGCAGGAACAGGCTGAAAACGCTCGAGCGGAATGCGGAGAGACTGCTTTCAGAGCTTGAGGCGCTCAACGCCGAGAAGGATAAGGTTGACGGGGAGATCGCGCTTCCGGAGAACTACTCCGATGCCGCGCGCATCACGGAGCTGATGAAACGGAAAGAGAGCATCATGGCATCGATCGAGGAGAAGGAAGAGCTGTGGATGGAAGCCGCATCCGAGCTGGAGGCTGAGAATGGAAAGGATAGCTGAGCCGGATGCACTGCAGAGAGAGTTCGGAAAGAGATTTCCATCTCTCATCCTCGCCTCATCATCCCCCAACAGAAAAGCGCTGCTCGAGAAGGGAGGATGCAGCGTCACCGTATTCGTCCCGGATGCCGATGAGAGGAAGGAAGGCGCTGCCCCTGAGAGCATCGTGGCCTCGATTGCAGAAAGGAAGATAGAAGCCTATATCTCGTCTGAACGCTTCTCTCCCCTCGTGCCCGCGATCGCAGCTGACACTCTCGTCCATATAGACGGAGAGCTTCTGGGAAAGCCAGAGAACAGGGAACACGCAAGGGAAATACTCACAGCTCTTTCGGGCAGAAAACAGGAGGTAATCACATCGGCGGGGGTCTATCTGCCCGGAGAGGGAAAGCTGATGGTGACAGACACCGCCGCAGTCATATTCCGCCCGCTCAGCGGCGGGGAAATTGAAGAATATCTCAGCACAGGCGAATGGGAGGGAGCCGCGGGGGGCTACAGGCTGCAGAAAACGGGATATACTCTTGTCGAGAGAATTGAGGGCGACTGGACTACTGTTGTCGGGCTTCCTCTCAGAAAGATACTGGAAGCTGCGGAACAGAGGATTCACCAGATATATAGATAATATATTTGTATCATACAATAACAGTATGATTACTGTATCATAACAGTTTGTTATTTCACAGAAATGGAGAGATTATGAGTGAAGAAAGATTCAGGGAAGCAATGGAGATGGCGGAGCGCTTCTCCGTTCCCGGCAGGATAACAAGCATAGAGGAGAACACGGTAGGACACATCAACCGCACATACATACTCACAGCGGACGACGGCAGGAAATACACGCTGCAGAGGATAAACAGCGCTGTATTCCCCCATCCTGAAGATGTGATGCAGAACATAAAGGCAGTCACGGAGCATCTCGCAGAAAAGTATGCCTCCCTTCCCGACGGATGGAGGCGCGCGCTCTCGCTCATGCGGACGGAGGACGGAAAGTGCTGTTCAGTCGCCGGAGACGGCATGTACTGGAGGATGTACCGCTATATCGACAATGTGGAGACGTTCAGCAAGGTGACGGATGAGGACGTCGCCTACAATCACGGGAACGCCATCGGGAAATTCCAGAAGGATCTCTCTGATCTCGATGCATCTTCTCTCAAGACTGTCCTTCCCCTCTTCCACGACATGAAAACGCGCTTCTCACAGCTGAGGAAAGCAGTGGAGAGCGCCTCAGAAGAACGTCTTGAGAGAGCTGCCGGAGAGCTTTCTTTCCTCTTCGAGAACGAGGAGAGAGGCTGCCGCATCTCCCGCCTTTATTCAGAGGGCAGGCTGCCGGCGCGCATCACGCACAACGACACGAAGGTTAACAACGTCCTCTTTTCCCCCTCCGGAGAGGGGCTCTGCGTGATTGATCTCGACACGGTGATGCCTGGGACAGTCCTCTTTGATACGGGAGATATGATAAGAACGGCCTGCAACACCGCGGACGAGGATGAGAAGGATGCGGAGAAAGTTGCATTCTCCCTCGGGCAGTACAGGGCGCTGAGGGACGGATACCTTGAGGCATCCTCCTCTTTCCTGACTGATGACGAGAGTTCCCTGATAAAGGAGTCGGGACGCACGATGACAGAGATCGTCGCCGTCAGGTTCCTCACAGACTATCTCAGCGGCGATGTCTATTTCAGGACGGCGTATCCCGAGCACAATCTTGTCCGTGCAAGGGCCCAGATAGCCCTGATGAAGTCGATGGACAGCCAGTGGAGGGATTTCTGAACTTGCCGGCCGGCCTCTGCGAAGTTAAATTAAAGGGACTAATAAGGTGAAGCAGAATGGAACAGACAGAAAATACAGTTACAACAGAAGAGACACTCCCCACAAGGGCGATAGTCCTGCCGCTGCTCGAGCGGCCTCTCTTCCCTGAGACCTTCACTACTCTGATGATAGGAAGGCCGCAGGACGTGCAGACGATGACGAGCGTGATCGCCAACGACGGCTATTTCGTCGCACTGCTGCAGGATCAGGAGTCGGGATACAGGAATGTCGGAACGCTCGCGCGCGTGTCGCGCTACATAAAGCTGCCGAACAGCTGTATCCATGTCTTTGTATCTACGATTGAGAGAGTCAGGATAGACAGGATAGACATAGACGGGAACCTCGCGTATGCGGATTTCACGCCGGAGCCTGATACGCCATCAAGGAACGACAAGTCCACGGCCTCATTTGTCAGGATACTCCGCGATACGATAACGGCGATGAGCCAGACGACGAATCTTTTCTCATTCGCCACGGACGTCAATGTCTCCAACATCGACGATCCTTCCCTGCTCTCGTTCTACACGGCATCCTCGATAAACGCTCCGGGAACGTTCCTGCAGGAGATTCTCGAGACAAGAAGTCCCAAGGAGAGGATAGACAAGCTCCTGACCTATATCGCGGCGGAGAAGGATATCATCGACAAGGAAAACGAGATAAAGCAGGAGATCTACAACAAGATAAAGAACCGCAACCGCGAGCAGCTTCTGCGCGAGCAGATAAAGGCGCTCAACGGCGAACTCCAGGAGCTTACGGGAAGGCCGCAGGGCAAAGGCAAGAGCGAGGATGACCTCTGGCAGAAGGCGCAGGAGAAGAAGCTGCCTGAAATCTACCGCGAAGCTGTAGACAAGGAGCTGGACAAGCTCTCCGGACTTGAGTCGATGAATCCTGAGTACGCCATGACGAAGCTCTACATCGAGAACATCCTGGCGCTGCCGTTCTCCTTCGGAGACAAAGCGCCTACATACTCCATCGAGAAGGTGCAGAAGGTCCTTGAGAAGGACCACTACGGGATGAAGGAGGTCAAGGAGAGGATCGTAGAGTTCCTCGCCTCGCGCCTCAAGGCCGGAAACGGCAAAGGTGCCATCATCTGTCTCGCAGGCCCTCCGGGAGTCGGAAAGACCTCGATCGGCTACTCCATCGCAAGGGCGCTGGGAAAGAAGATATTCAGGTTCAGCGTCGGAGGCATGAGGGACGAAGCCGAGATAAAGGGCCACAGGCGCACCTATGTCGGCGCGATGCCGGGAAAGATCATACAGGCGATGAAAACCGTCGGCGTGAGCGATCCCGTGATTCTGATAGATGAAATAGACAAGATGGGAGAATCCTTCCAGGGAGACCCCGCATCGGCGCTTCTCGAGGTCCTAGATCCTGAGCAGAACACCAGCTTCCAGGACTTCTACATCGACCTCCCCTACGATCTCTCGAACGTCCTCTTCATCGTCACCGCAAACGATGCGTCCCGCATCCCGGAGCCGCTTCTCGACAGGATGGAGATAATCGAGCTCTCAGGCTACACTCCCGAGGAGAAAATACACATCGGGAAGGATTATCTCGTCCCGAGGCTGCTCAAGAAGAACGGACTGACGAAGAAGGAGATACGCTTCGACTCCGCAGCCCTCTCGATGATCGCGGAGGAATACGCACGCGAGGCCGGAGTGAGGAACTACGAGAAGTCAATCGACAAGATAATGCGCAAGGCGGCGCTTGAGATACTCCAGAAGGGAGAGGAGATGAAGCTCCCGATCATGGTCCGCGGCAAGGGCGTCGAGAAATACCTCGGCAAGCCTTTCTTCCCCGCCGACGACATCATAAAGGCGGACAAGCCGGGAACCGCGATCGGACTGGCATGGACAAGCATGGGCGGAGACGTGCTCCTTATAGAGGCGGAGGCCCTGCCTATGAAGGGAGAGCTGAAAGTCACCGGACAGCTCGGTTCGGTGATGCAGGAGTCTGTCTCGATCGCATGGTCGTCGCTCAAGAAGGAAGCCTATCTGAGAGGCCTTGACCTCTCGTTCTTCGACGAGGACACAGTGCATATACACATTCCGGAGGGCGCCACTCCCAAGGACGGTCCGTCCGCGGGAATAACGCTCTTCACCGCGCTCTGGTCTATGTACCGCGAGGAGACTGTGAAGCCCTACCTCGCGATGACGGGAGAGCTGACGCTCACAGGGCGAGTGATGCCCATCGGAGGCCTCAAGGAGAAGATCCTCGCCGCAAGGCGCAACGGCATAAGGGAGATAATAATTCCCGAACGCAACAGGACCGATCTCGAGAAGCTGGATGCCGAGGTCAGGGGCGATGTTGTATTCCACCCCGTCTCGGATATCTCAGAGGTGATCGCGATAGCCTTCCCCGAGGAGAGCACCAGAAGGCTCGACAAGTCGATTCTCAAGGCGCTTGAGGCGGAGAAGCGGAAGAAGGCGGAGGAAGAGAAGGAGAAAGAGACTCTGAAGCAGGCTGCTGCATTCGAAAAGGCGATGAGATGGCAATAGAACTTCTTTCACCGGCAGGAAACTGCGAGAAGCTGAGAACCGCGTTCAGCTACGGCGCGGATGCCGCCTATATGGGAATGACGGAATTTTCGCTGCGGCGCAACGCGGGAAACTTCGGCCCGGACGAGATAGAGAAAGTCCGGGCGCTCAAGAAAGAGACGGGGAAGAAGCTCTACTGCACTATGAACATCCTCTTCCATCAGGACCAGATGGAGAGGATTCATACGATGGCGGATGAGATCGCTCTCTGGCCCTTCGATGCCTTCATAATCTCGGACATCGGCCTCGTGCCGTTTCTGAGAAAGAACTTCCCCGGACGTGATCTCCATCTCTCGACGCAGGCGTCGTGCCTGAACTCGGAGGCAGTGAAGATGTACCGGGACATGGGCTTCAGAAGAGTGATACTGGGGCGCGAGGCGAGCCTTGACGATATAAAGCGGATAAAGGATGCCGTTCCGGAGATGGAGCTTGAGGCATTCGTTCACGGCGCCATGTGCATGGCGTACTCAGGAAGATGCCTCCTCTCCGCCCATCTTGCAGGCAGAAGCGGCAATCAGGGAGACTGCTCTCACACCTGCCGCTGGAACTACAGGCTGCACTACGCCATCGAGGAGGAGGAAAGACCCGGAGTCTACTACCCCATCAGCGAGGACGACGGATACACGACGATACTCTCCTCCCGCGATCTCTGCATGATTGACCATATAGATGAGCTCGAGAACGCCGGACTCTCGTCGCTGAAGATCGAGGGAAGGATGAAATCCGTCTACTACGTCGCAGTCGTCACAAGGGCATACAGGAAGGCCATCGACAGAGACAGGGACGCCGCTCTCTATAGGCAGGATCTCTTCGATGTATCGCATCGCGAGTACACCACGGGATTCTTCTTTTCGCACGGACCTGTGGACACTGTTTCAGATGTCTCAAGACCGACAAGCTACGGCTACGAGAGGAACTACCTCTATCTGGGAAGCGTCGGGAAGAAGATAGGAGACGATACCTACGAGCTTGATATCCGCAACCAGATAAAACCGGACGGACTTGAGTTCATCGGCCCCGACGTTCCGCTCCTGAAGGACGGGGATATAACCCTTCTGGACGGAGAGATGAATGAGACAGGGCAGCTTGATCACGGGAAGCCGGGATATATAAGGACATCGCTGCCTCTCAGGGAAGGGTATATAATGAGGAGGGAGACGGAGGGAAGCCCGATAATAAAATAGGGCTTTCCCTTCTCCACCCAACGCACACAGATGCCGGATTGCGCAATCACGGCAATCTATTTACCATTTACACATGCCGCAGAGACGGATACAGGAGTATCCCGCGGTGACCCCGGGAGGATTGATGAAACGGATATTCATTGCAGCCATTGCTTTCCTGATGCTGATCACCTCTGTGTCCGCATATACCGACTCGTTCAGTACGATGAACTCTGACCCCCTATTCCTGTCGCTTCTCGACGTGATAAAGAACGGAGGCGATGCGGAGGCTGCGGAAGCGGCATACGATGCCTACATCTCGCAGGATATAAGCGCTGTGGACAGATCGCGCGCTGAGTATCACATGGTCCGCTACTACATGGACAAGGATAACGAGGACGCGGCATGGGAGCACTTCGGACTGGAGAAGGAGGCTTTCAATGCAATCCCGGAGAGCGAGGGCGAGCTTCAGAGGCGCACCGCCGAGGCCGACATGGTCGCCGCGGAGTACTATATAACAGGGAAGATGGGAACCGGCATGGACAGCAGCAAGCTGATGAAGGAGCTCTACAAGGACTTCCCCGACGAGTACTACACGACGATACAGGAGGCGTTCAGGCTGCTCTACACCCCGCCTATCGCCGGCGGCTCTTACAGGAAGGCGCTGAGGCTGATAAACGATGTCGAGAAGAACCAGGAGGGAATCTCAAAGCTGGAATACTACTCAATGCTGGTGGCCAAGGCGATGGCGCTCTCCGAATCCGATGAGTTCGACGAGAGCGACGACTACCTCGACGAAGCCGAATCGATATACTCCTTCGACAACGCCATAGAGGATGTCAGGAGGGACAACAGGAGAGGTCGCAGATAGTATGGAGACATACCTCTGGATATTCGCCTCCGCAATGATCATCATCGGCGTCTACGCCATGTTCGCAACGCTGATGAACCTCAGGCACTTCCACAGGCTCGGCAAGGCGTCCGATGAGACGTCAGGCCCCCTGATCTCTGTAGTGATCCCCGCAAGGAACGAGGAGCACAATCTTCCCCGGCTCCTTGACTCACTGACCGCGCAGAGCTACCGCAACATCGAGATTCTGGTTATAAACGACCAGAGCAGCGACGGTACGGAGAGGATAATCAGAGAATATGAGGCGAAGGACGGGAGGATACACGGCTTCTCAACCGATCCTGAGCACAGGCTCAGCCAGAACGGAAAGATAAACGCGCTGCTGCAGCTGATACCGCACGCATCCGGCGAGTACATCATCGCAACCGATGCCGATACTCAGCACTCTGAGGACTGCGTCGCCCACGCATACGCGGTGATGAAGAAGAACGGTCTCGATATAATCTCGGGCTTCCCCACTGAAATCTGCCCGTCGTTTATGGGAACGGTGAATATCTCTGCAATGATGCTCACAAGCATCCTGATACCGCACTTCCTCGTCTACCACTTCCCCATTCCATCTGCATCATTCGCCATCGGCCAGTTCATAATGATGAGAGCCGATGCCTACCGCGAGACGGGCGGCTATTCAAATATCAAAGGAACGATCTGCGACGATGTGGGAATCGTCAGGCTTTTTGTCAGAAAGAAGAAAAAATACGCATTCATCTCGATATCTGACTACGTCAAATGCTACATGTACGGGACAGCAAAGGAGGCATTCAAGGGCATCGAGCGCTCCATCGCCGGAGTATTCCCTCCCAACGTGCTGACGCTCCTCCCCCTATTCGCACTTGTCGCTGTTCTCCTGCACATGGCGCTCTGCCCCGCAATCGCTGCAGTATTCTTCCTCGTTCTCGGGCCTGCACCGGGGATATGGATACTCCTTTCAGGATGGATTCTTCTCTGTCTCGCATGGTACATAGGCTGCCGTGCGGCAAACTGGCGCAAGAGAATCTCCATTGCCTGTCCGCTGACGCTGATCCAGATTTCGCTGATGTATCTCCACGGCCTTTATACGGAGCTTTCCGGAAAGGGATTCGAGTGGAAGGGCCGCTCAGTCAGATAGAGGAGTGGAAAATACTTCCCTCTGAGTGTATTCTCGCAATATGAAGAAACTCCTCCTCGCCATCCTTCTGATCATCTTCTCGCTGAATTTTGCCGCTGCCGTCCCGTCGGAGAGCAGCTTCATTCCGCTTGACTCGGAGTTCTACCGCAGCTTCGACACGCTGATGAGAGCCTCCGGCAGACAGCCGATAATGACACGGCCTTACACATACGGCGAGGCGGCGATGTATCTGGAGGAGATCGATACGGAAGAGTTCGGCGAAACGGAGATGGCTCTCTACAATGATCTTCTCGCCCTTGCGGATACGGACAACGGCGGGAGCGTGATGTCCTTCGACTCATTCCTGAGGATGCAACCTGAAATATCGCTCCACTTCAACACAGAGACATTCAGGGACAGGGTGGATTTCCTCGACGATGAGGAGGCTCCGGAGGAAGGATACCACTACGAACATGTGGACAAGTACATGCTCTGGGACCGCGATGCCGCGCACTTTCTTGATGTCGACCTCGCGCTCTCATTCGCCGATACCGCAACTCTCCTCTTCCGCCTCCCTGTGGCGAACACAGTCCATACAGGAACTCCGTCAGGCTCAAGGGTTCTGATGACGAACATACCAGCCTTCGCCTCCCCTGCCGATGTCAGCTTCGACAGCTTCCAGGACTTCTCGATGAACTTCCCGTACCGCGCGCATATCAGCATCGCAGGCAGCTGGTACAGCGTGATGATCGGAAGGGAGAGGCTGAACTTCGGCTCAGGCATATCCGGAAACTTCGTCATAGACAAGTCGCTGCCCTACCACAACGCGCTCTCGCTCTCGTTCTTCACGAAAACGTTCAAATACAACTTCCTCGTCTCGTTCTTCCCCCACCCTTCACAGTACATAACGGGGAAGAATGATGATGGGACCGAGTATGTGACCGATCTGATTTTCGACCAGAACGAGAATGCGTTCAGCGGGACTAAGATGTTCATGTCCCACCGCTTCGACTGGACGATGGGGAACGGAAAGCACCGCTTCGCGCTGACTGAGGGAATAATATACCAGAACGACAAGGGTATCCTCGATCTGCAGGTGCTCAATCCGATGATGTTCTTCCACAATATGTACATCGCCGGCAACTCCAATTCGATCCTGCAGTTCGAGTGGGATGTGAGCCTTGCAAAGGGAGTGTCGCAGCACATGGCCATAGCCGTCGACGACTTCAACATCCCCTTTGAGCAGAATGACGGAAGCGATCCGCGGCCGAACGCCATCGGGATACAGTACGGGATAAGAACGAGCCACGCCCTAGGGAAGGGCTTTCTCGAGTCCTATGCTGAGATGACGTACATGAGCCCGTATTTCTATCTGCGCGACGGGAAGGAAGCCTCAGACTACCCAGTCGATTTCGTCATAGCGGTGCGCAACCAGAGATCGGGGCACGGTGTATATGACCTCTATTCCATAGGCTATCCGAACGGCGGCGACCAGTTCATAGCGGGGCTTGGTCTTTCATACAGGATTCCCCGCGCCTACGGATTTTCATTCGATGCCGAGTACAGACTCTACGGCTCGAATAACCTGATGACCGTCTACACAAGCTATCCCGAAGGAAACGGCAGAAAGCGCGTGCACTCGCTCTCGATGACGCTTTCCGCGGAGTGCTCCCTCACCTCTTCCATGACAGCTGGCGCTTCCCTTGAGAGCAGGATATTCTTCGGGTTTGAGAACGCGGGAGGAGGAAACGCCTCTGATCTTGCCCTGAAAACATGGCTTACATATATCTTCTGAAGCGGTCAAAAATAGAATATTATCATCAGATATGGATATTTTCAGTTGCAATCCCCGGTGAATATGGTACCATTTTCTGCATTGGGAGGTATATGAATGTCGATTCATGATGAACTCGTAGAGCAGTTCAACACATACGTTGCAGAGAGTGCGAGATTCGAGGAGAAAGGCGTTAAAGTCTCCGCGGCGCGCGCACGCAAGGCGCTTGCGGAGATCGCAAAGCTGTGCCGCGAGAGAAGGAAGGAAATACAGGATCAGAAAACAGACGCCGACAAAGACGGAGAGTGAGCAGCACACTAGCGGAAATTCCTTGATATCTCCATTGCTGTGATGGAGATATTCTTTTCATTCCTTTTTGCGTCCATCTACTAGCCAAGACCCCCTTTCACTGCTATTATACCCTCGGACCTGAGACGTACTCAGGAGGCTTAACGATTTAAGGGCTGGCATAGCCAGAGAGATTACATGGAATAAAGAAGGACTGTAAGGAAGAATGAGCACAACCCAGACAAATGCGTGGTTCATCGGACGCCAGAATGACTTCGAGTCATCTGCCAGGAGCTATCCCAGGAAATTCCCGTTCGCGCTTGCAAAAGCGAAGGGTTCATGGGTGGAGGATGTTGAGGGCAACAGATATCTTGATTTCCTCTGCGGGGCGGGCACTCTTGCCCTGGGGCACAATGATGAGGAGGTAAATAAGGCGATGATTGACCTCATCGCATCGGGTGCGCCTCTTCATACCCTTGATCTCACCACTCCGGTGAAGGACACATTCGTGGAGACGATCTTCTCGCTGCTCCCGCAGGAGATGCAGGGAAACGTGAAGATACAGTTCTGCTCACCTTCCGGAACAGATGCCACGGATGCCGCGGTAAAGCTCTGCAAGACAGCAACAGGCAGAGGAAGCGTGATCGCGTTCAGCGGCGCATATCACGGCATGGGCCACGGGGCGATGGCCCTCACTGGGAATCTCGGCGCCAAGTCAAAGGTTCAGAACCTGATGCCCGGCGTGCAGTTCATGCCCTACCCCTATTCATATAGATGCCCCTTCGGGCTCGGCGGAGATGCGGGAACAGCCGCGGCATCCGCATATTTCGAGAGAATACTCAAGGACCCCGAGAGCGGAGTGCCTCTTCCCGCGGCAGTGATAATAGAGCCGATACAGGGAGAAGGAGGCGTAATTCCCGCTCCCGCTGAGTTTTTGAGGACAGTGCGCCGCGTGACGAAAGAGCTGGGAATCCCCCTGATAGCTGATGAGATTCAGTGCGGATGCGGCAGAAGCGGACAGGTTTTCGCCTTCGAGGAGAGCGGGATAATCCCGGATGTGATCCTGATGAGCAAGGCCATCGGCGGAAGCCAGCCCATGAGCGTCGTCGTCTACAGCAAGGAGCTGGACAAGTGGTCGGCAGGAGCGCACGCAGGTACATTCAGAGGAAACCAGCTTGCGATGGCTGCGGGAACCGTAGTGCTCAGAAGAATATCAGATCCTGAGTTCCTGAAGGCTGTCAGGGAAAAAGGCGATCATCTCAGAAAAGCGATGGAGAGTCTCAAGTCCGAGGTCTCCATCATCGGGGATGTACGCGGACGCGGTCTCATGCAGGGCATAGAGTTCATCGATCCGGACGGAGCGAAGGACATAATGGGCCATCCGGAACCTTCCGGAAAGATAGCGGCGGAGGTGCAGAAGAGATGCTTCGAGCGCCGTCTCATAATGGAGAAGGGAGGAAGAAACGGAAGCGTCATGAGATGCCTCTGCGCCCTTACGGTCACGATGGATGAGCTTGATGCGATGATCGAAATATTCAGCGGCGTCGTCAGGGAGATCGACAGTGAAATCCGCGGTGCAAGGTAATCCGGCCGTACTCTCCTGCAGGGAAGAGGACAAGGATGCGTTCAGGAAGGCAGTAGGCGATGCAGTCTCAGCGATCCTTGACTCCTTCTCCGACGATTCAGCGTTCTCCGGCACAGACCCCCATACTCTCAGAGAGAAAATAAACTCCCTTCCCCTCCTTCCTGAAAAGGGGGACGGATGGGAGAGGACGATGGAGAGCGTCAGGAAGGACATCCTTCCTCATATGCTCCGCACATGGTCGCCTTCATACATGCCCCATCTCCACTCCCCTGCCCTCATCGAGTCGATTGCGGCGGAGCTGATCATTGCGGCATTCAACTCCTCGATGGACAGCTGGGATCAGGGGCCTGCGGCGACGGAGCTTGAGGTCAAGGTTATAAAGGACCTCGGCGCCCTCTTCGGATACGAGAACGGCGACGGCGTGTTCACATCCGGAGGAAGCCAGTCCAACATCTCAGCCGCACTCTGCGCAAGGGACAGATGGATAGAGAAGAACCTCGGACGCGATGTCAGGAAAGAGGGACTTCCCGATGATTTCAGGAAGCTGAGGATATATACATCTGAGATATCGCACTTCTCGTTCGACAAGGGCGCGCATATGATGGGGCTGGGCTACGATGCGGTCGTGAAGCTCCCCGTCGACAGATTCTGCCGCATCGATATGAAGAAGGCCGAGAGAATCATCGAAAAGGACAAGGAGAACGGCCTTTATCCGTTCCTTTTCGCTGTCACGATAGGAACGACGGACTTCGGCAGCATAGACAATATCGCAGAGGCGCGGAGGATAGCGGACAGGTTCGGCATGTTCCTCCACGCGGATGCTGCATACGGCTCCGGAGCTCTCCTCTCATCCTATGCGGAGAGGCTCGGCGATCTCAGCCTCGCGGATTCGATCACGGTCGATTTCCACAAGATGTTCCTCCTTCCCATCAGCGCATCCGCGCTTCTTGTGAAGGACAGCACGCTCCTCGATACCTTCATGCTTCATGCCGACTATCTCAACAGGGAAGAGGATGAGGCCGACGGATACATAAACCTCGTCGGCAAGTCGATGCAGACGACACGGCGCTTCGATGCTCTGAAAGTCTATATCTCATTCAGGATGAGGGGCCGGGACGGCTACAGGAAGATAATGGATACCTCGATCGGCAACGCAGCCTACTTCTATTCGCTGATAGCAAAAGACAGCACATTCACCGCCCCGATCGCGCCGGAGCTGAGCTCTGTTGTGTTCGCTGTACGCCGTGATGATGAGTGCAACAAAAAAATAAGAAGAGAGCTCCTCAGCGAAGGGATTGTCATAGGCCAGACAGTGTTCAGCGGCCGTACAATGCTCAAGTTCACGCTTCTCAACCCCGCACTCACTCATGAGCATATAGACAGGCTGACAGAGCGCATAAAGGAACTGGCAGAGAGGGTCTAGAGGAGCTTCCGCATGAATACGGTTTTCTCCTCAGGGCTGTCATTGTATCTCTCCGTCCTCTCGAAACCGAGCTTTGAGTAGAGACGCACCGCCGCCTCAAGCTCGGGAAGCGTATCGAGATAGAGAGAGGTGTATCCTGCCTCACGGGAATCTGAGATTAGGTGCTCCATCAGCATTGTCGCGATATGCATTCCTCTGAAACGCGGACGCACATAAAGCCTTTTCACCTCTCCCCTTTTACCGTCAAGGCGGCGGAGCGCTGCGCATCCGGCGCTCTCTCCGCCGGAAACGGCGAGATAGAGTCTTCCGTCAGGCATCGCATACTTCCTGGCAGGATCGGAGAGCTCGTCGTCATAGTGCTGCATATCAAGGTAGAGGCCGAAAGCAGGGTCAATGGATAAAAGCATCTCCGTGTATTCGGAGAATAGCTTTCTGATATCATCAATCCTGTCGTAGGCCGGGACGATCTCCGTCACAGCAACTCCTCATAATGCTCGATTCCCAGCGCGAGAATTCTGTGTATATGGTCATCGGAGAGCCTGTATATGGCGCTGCGTCCGTCCTTTCTGAACTTCACCAGTCTGGACGCCCTGAGCATCTTGAGCTGCTGGGAAATCGCGCTCTGGCTCATGGAGAGGGCCTCCGCGATGGCTGAAACCCCCATCTCACCCCTGGCATCGAGGATTATCAGCAGTCTCAGGCGCGTAGGATCGCCGAATACTTTGAAGAAATCGGAGATATCCATTATCTCGTCATCGCTGAAATTTGCTAAATCCATGACCGAAAGATAACCGACGCCGCAGTTTTCGGCAATCACTGGGCGCGGCGGCCAATCCACCCGGTGCGGCGGAGGCAGATGATGAAAACCAGCGATGATATAAGCCACGTCAGAGGATATGCGGAGTAGATCACTGCGATGCTGTGCGTGAGGAGAAGTGCGATGCGCACATAGATCACGCGGATGACGCACCATGCGCCGAGCATCACGAACATCGGAACGAAAGCCTTTCCGTCACCTCTGAGGACTCCGGCGCTTCCATGCGAGACGGCCACGAGGAAGTAGAAGAACGCCTCTATCCTCGACTGCCTCACGCCGTACATTATGACAGAGGCATCATCGGAGAAAAGCCTGACAAGGAACGGCGCAAAGAGAAAGAGGAAGGCTCCGAGAATCTCCGCGGCGACAATGTTCATGGCCATTCCCTCCCTCACTCCCTTTCTCGCCCTCTCAATGTTTCCGGCTCCTGTCATCTGGGCAGTGAATGTGGTCAGTGCCAGCGAGAAAGACGTTATCGGAAGCAGAACGAAGCCCTCTATCTTCGCATAGACACCGAACCCTGCTATTGCAGCGGCGGGAAATGTGTTTACAGAAGCCTGTATCACGGTGTTGGCAAGCCCTACGATAGAGTTCTGCAGCCCAGAGGGAAGCCCGAAACGGAGGATGGAGCGCATCTCTGAGGGGTCGATTCTCAGCGTGCTCAGCCTCAGCTTCAGACCTGCCTCCCCTCTCATAAGACGGAGAAGGCAGAGAACGGAGCTCACGGCCTGAGAGACCACGGTCGCGGCCGCTGCCGATCCCACGCCCATGCCGAAGCCGGCTATGAAGAGAATGTCGAGAACGATGTTCACGGCGGAGGATATTATTAGGTAGTAAAGCGGATGGCGGCTGTCGCCCAGTGCGTTCATTATTCCCATCAGCACGTTGTACATTACCGAGAAGAAGATGCCTGCGGAGTATATCCTGAAATAATCTGTGCTCAGCGGCAGGATGTCATCAGGGGTGGAGATCATGCGGAGGATAAGGGGCGTGAACACTACCGCAAGAAGAGTGAGGAGCACTCCCGCCGCGGCGCCGAACGCTGCATCCGAACGGACAGCCCTCTTCACCCTCTCCATATCCCCTGCTCCGTATGCGCGCGATATGACCACTCCGGCTCCGACGGCCATTCCGTTGAAGAATCCCACCATCATGAAAATGAGCGAACCGGAGGATGAGACTGCGGCAAGCGCCTCAGGACCGAGAAAATTGCCGACAATCAGAGTGTCGGCGGCATTGTACAGCTGCTGGAAGAGGTTGCCGATGAAGAGAGGGAACGCGAACGATACTATCTTCCGCGCTATCGGACCTGTCGAGAAATCCACTGTACCCTGCTCAGCCATGCCCACGATTATACCCCCGGAGGCAATCGATGCAAGAGACGGAGAGCGGCATCCGGCGGCATTTTCCTCAACGGCTTTTTGATGGTATCATCACGTTATGGCAAAGAAAACAGGTTTCATAGGACTTGGCGTGATGGGTGCGGCAATGGCCTCAAGGCTGATGGATGCCGGCTGTGATCTCTATCTCTACAACAGAACCAGATCAAAGGGAGACGAACTGGTCGGAAGAGGTGCGCACTGGTGCGATACGCCCCGTGCAGTCGCTGAGAACGCCGATATCGTATTCACCATCGTCGGATACCCGAAGGATGTCGAGAGCGTCTACCTTGGAGAGAACGGGCTGATAGAAGCCGCCGGAGAGGGAAAGATATTCTGCGACATGACGACAACCAGGCCCTCTCTGGAAGTGATGATCGCCGGAAAGCTCGGAGAGAAGGGAACGGAGATGGCGGATGCGCCCGTCTCAGGAGGAGATGTCGGGGCGAAGAACGGAACACTCTCCTTCATGGTAGGAGCATCCGAGAAGGCTTTTTCTGAGCTTCTTCCCTACTTCAGCATAATGGGAAAGAACATCTCCCATATGGGACCTGTAGGCTCAGGCCAGCATACGAAGATGGCAAACCAGACGGTGATAGCAGGCACCATGTGCGGTGTCTCCGAAGCTCTTGTCTACGGAGCGAAAGCAGGGCTCGACCTTGAGAAGATGGTCTCGACCATATCAAAGGGAGCCGCAGGCTGCTGGACGCTGGACAACCTCGCGCCGCGCGTCATAAAGGGAGACTATGAGCCGGGATTCATGGTTGATCACTTCATCAAGGATATGGGCATAGCTCTCGAGGAAGCCGAGGCAATGGAGCTGGCGCTCCCCTCTCTCGCGCTTGCGAAGCAGCTCTATACTGCAGTGAAGTCGCAGGGAATGGGAAGGAAAGGAACGCAGGCGCTTGTCAAGGCGCTGGAGTCCCTCGCGGGAAAGGAGATTCTATGATCAGAGAAAAGGATGCCGCGCTGATAAAGCTCTCAGGGGGAAAGGAGTTCCATGCCGATATCATCACCGACAGCATGGGAGAGAAATCAATAGACATAACATCGCTGCGGAAGGAGACGGGATACATCACATATGATCCGGGATACGTCAACACCGGTTCCTGCATGTCCTCGATCTGCTACATAAACGGCGAGAAGGGAATCCTCCGCTACCGCGGCTATGATATCGCCGATCTCGTTGCGAAGTGCGACTTCATCGAGGTGGCATACCTTCTGATAAAGGGGAAGCTGCCGACGGCGGAAGAGAGAATCGGATACCAGAAGCTGCTCAACGAGAACTCGCTTCTCCATGTGAACATGAGGGATTTCTTCCGCGCGTATC
>CALXLV010000004.1 GCA_944389295.1 uncultured Spirochaetaceae bacterium
CATTTTGGACGCAGATCAGTTCCGCAACCATCTTACGGAATTGTCTTGGATACCTCTTTGGCATCTTTACCTCCTGAAAATGTTATACCCTTGATTTTCTGTGTCCACTAATTCGAGAAGGTTCAAAGAAGGATATAATTGCCGATTAAAGACGACGGGGGGGGGAAGTCTATCTGTGCCGATACTTTTCAAGGCATCTGGATCATCTGCACACGCGCAAATGATCAACACAAGAAATGCAGCAAGAAAAATGTTAGCTTTAATCGCTATCTGCCGCATCACCATATAGCCCAGCTTACCATATGTTCGCCTACTTTTCAGCTGATTGAAGCATACAAATAAAATGATATCGTTCAGAACATTCATACAGACTTCTTGCCAACAGCAATCATAAAAGCTGCCGGCCGCATGACGGCGTTTCATAATATCTATATGCAATACAGGTAATTAATCACAGATAGTAAATCATAGCCATTATGTATAGCTGAATGGATAATTCGCTTTATTTTCGCAGTTCTAGTGAATATTGGCTTTTTACAGCTTCAGAATCGTGCCCTAGATTCAAGGCATGGGTGAATGGATTTCAGCAAATATCACACTGCCTGCAAGGGTGACGCTGTCGGATGAGATGGAGAACGCATATTCCCATTTCATCGGCCTTGCACTGGCTCTCTTCGGTTTTCTCATCATCGCACCGGCATCGTCTCCGTCCGGACATCCTCTCGCAAGAACAGGAATGATCATCTTCGCTCTGACAAACATAGTCCTCTATGCATCGTCCGCCTTCTATCACTATCTGAAACCAGGAACGGGAAAGAAAATTATGAGGGTTCTCGATCATTCAAGCATATACCTCCTCATCGCAGGCTCATACACACCGGTTCTCCTGTACATAGGCACGCCTCTCACAGCGTGGTACACGGCCGGAATCTGGCTTGCCGCAGCGGCAGGCATCGTTCTCACGCTCAGGTTCTGGGGAAGATTCTATCCGCTCCACATCGCACTCTATGCAGTCATGGGCTGGTCGATAGTAACGATTTCCGGCACTGTTCTTGCAGCTCTGCCGCACAGCCTTGTTCCGTATATGATCGCAGGCGGAGTGATATACACAACGGGAATTCTCTTCTATGCGGTAAAGAAGATTCCGCACCACCACCTCATATGGCACATATTCGTCCTCGCAGGAAGTCTTTCCTTCTATGCGGGATACTGCCTCCACCTGCTTGCCTAACACAGGCGGAAAGATGAGACTGTCCTCATGAAAACAAACGCCATGAGAATACTGGAAAGCCTCTCGATACCATATACGGTACACACATACCAGTGGGATGAGGAGCACCTTGATGCGGTCCATGCCGCAGAGAGCGCAGGGCTGGACATAGAACGTGTCTATAAAACGATAGTCATGAGGAACAGCAATAAAGAGCTTTTCGTATTCTGCCTTCCCGCAGAGTTCGAGATATCGCTCAAAAAAGCGAGGGCCGTAACAGGAAGCAAAGAAATAGACCTGATAAAGACATCTGAGATGCTGCCGCTCACCGGCTACATAAGAGGGGGATGCTCGCCCCTGGGCATGAGAAAGCACTATCCGACATTCATATCCGAGCTCGCCGCTCTGGAGGATACAATCTATGTAAGCGGAGGGCAGAGGGGAATACAGATAGAACTGAGGCCGGACGACCTCATAAAAGCAGCCCGGGCCTCATATGCGGATTTCATCTGACGCGGTAAACCCAGCCCTCCTTGCGCGGAGCGGCTTTCTTGGGAAGATCGAGAGGATAGCCTAAAATGCAGTGCCCGATGCCGATAAGATCGCCGGGAACTCCCCATTTCTTAAGAAGGGCCTTCCCTTCCTCGCTCTCAAACTCCTCATACGCTCTGTTTATCCAGCAGGAACCAAGGCCGAGCGCCTGAGCCGCGTTCATCAGATTGCCCATAACAAGGCTCCCGTCAGGAACGGCGTTCGCATTGTTTCTGTCTCCAAGCACCACAATTACAGTGGGCGCACCATAGAAAGGATCAGAAGATGAACCCATGATGCGTGCATTCATCTGAGATAGTTCCTTTATCGCATCCTTATTCTGAAGCACAACCATGACAGAGCTCTGCTTTCCCATCGCGGACGGAGCATACTCCCCTGCCTTGAGAATTGTCTCAAGATCGGCATCGCTTATCTGCCTGCCGCTGTAGCTTCTTGAACTTCTTCTCTCCATCAGATCGGTAATAGTCTCTTTCATACGGAAATCTCCTTTACCTGAAATATAACAGCAATCAGCGGAGCGGAAATACGATTTTCATATGCAATCTGCCGCAAGAAAAAAAACAGACCCCGCAGGATCTGTTCTTTATTATTGAATCCTATCGGGCAGAGAGGATTTGAACCTCCGACCCCTTGGTCCCGAACCAAGTGCGCTAGCCCCTGCGCTACTACCCGGAAACACGGTGATTATATACATCTCGCGGCTCCTTGTCCACAGCCCTCCGAAAAAGCTATAGTCACACCATGATAAGTTTCCTGGAAACCGCAGAAGCAAGGGAGGAAGCGGAAAGAATGACGGAGAGCATACTCTCCTCAGGCTCGCTCTCATTCCCCCCTTCCCCGGATTATCCTTATTCCGCGCTGCCGCAGTCTGCAATGCTTGCCGTACTCATCGCACAGCCGGCATCCTCTGACGAAAAGAAGATACTCCGCGCCTTCTCGGGTTCGCTCTCATCCACATTCTCCGTACCGGGATATGTTCCGCCGTGCTTCTCCATCCGCAAATGGAAGGAAACTGTAGCGGAAAATGATGCGAAGATACATGAACTCACAGAACTTATAGAGGAGGGTCACGAAGAACTGAGAGAGCGGCGGAAGGAACTTACAAGGGAAAGCATTTCAAGGATAAACGGGCTGTACAGCTTCCGATGCTGGAATGGGAAAGACATAGGAATGCCTTGCAGCGCTCCCACCGGAACCGGCGACTGCGCCGGCCTCCGTGCTGTTAACACGGCACTCAGGAAAGGCTGGGAGATAAAAGGGCTTGCCGAGTTCAGAATAAAAAACGGAAAGCCTGAGTTCCATCCGCCTTGCGAGGAGAGATGCGGACTGCTGCTGCCTGAAATGCTCGGACTGAAATTCATCTATGCCGACAGCAGCATCGCCGTGATAGACAAGGAAGCGGGAATGCTCTCGGTCCCAGGCAGAGGAGAGGATAAAAAGGATTCCGCATCATACCGTTTCCACACGCTCTTTCCCTCCTCGCCGGAAGAGTGCTACACACACCGTCTCGATATGGATACCTCTGGCCTTCTAGTGATGGCGTTCACAAAGGAGGCCCACAGAAAGATGTGCATGGCGTTTGAGAACCGTCAGGTAAGGAAGGAATATGAGGCACTCCTCTCTGGAGTCCTTAAAGAGGAAAGCGGGACGATAGACCTGCCGATGCGTCTGGACACGGAGAACAGGCCGTACCAGATCATCGACATGGAGAGAGGCAGAAGGGCTGTCACACGCTGGAAGAGAACAGGCGTGGAAATAATAGACGGAGAGCCATATACAAGAGTGAGATTCTTCCCGGAGACAGGAAGAACGCATCAGCTCCGCGTTCATTCAATGGCGATCGGGCATCCGATAAAGGGCGACAGGCTGTACGGGACAAGGAGAGAAGGAGAACGGCTCGCGCTCCATGCCGCCTCAATCACATTTCCCCATCCTGAGAGCGGGGATGAGGTGACATTCTCCTCCCCCGCTCCGTTCTGAACGACAGCGGGAGGCCGTCCTCCGGATAGAGCACCTCTATGCCAAGCTCACGGGCAAAGGCGGAGATGCCCTCAAAAGAGGCATCAAGATTCCTGACGCTGTGCGCATCTGTGGAGAGAAGAGCCGGGACACCTTTCTCAGCGGCTATCTCCCAGAAACCGCGAGAGGGATATCCGCGGCCCTGAATAAGGCCGTTGCCGTTTATCTCAAGGGGAATGTCCAGATCAGCAGCGGCATCGAGTATCGCCGACGAGACAGCCTTCGCCTCAGCATCGAACTCTCTTGCAGAGAGGAATACGTCTGGATGAGCGTAGAAGGAGAAAAGCCCCGTCTCCATCGCCTTCACCGTACTGTCGGCGTATATTCTCAGATCATCGGAAGAAAGCCCAGGCTCAAAGACGCTCGTGAGAGTTCCGTCCGCACGGCGTATGAAGTGAGTGCCCCCGATAAGATAGTCAACACGGGCGGCAGTCTCCTCATAGAAGGCTCTCATCTCGCTGAAATAATCAACCTCGTAGCCCAGTAGTATCCTGAACGGACGTTTCTGTCCTCTCACATCCTCCTCATATACACGCATCGAGGAATAAGGCATACGGGATGCGGAGAGCCTGCCGTCAGGAAACGGGCAGTGCTCAGAAAAGCCTAGAACTCCGAATCCCTCTTCTTCCGCCCTGCCGCAGTATTCGCTGATCTTCCCGCTGCCATGCCCGCAGTAGAATGAGTGTGTATGAAGATTGTATCTGATCATCCGAGCCTCCTTATGCGTTCCTCAAGCGAAGCTATCTCTTCCTTTATCGCCATAATTTCGCGGTCTATTCTCCCCTTCTCCCTCTCGAGCACGGCGATCTTCTCCTCCTCGCTCTCGATCATGGCTCTGTAGTCCTCCGCTTTGGCAACTTTCTCAAGTCCGGCCTTCTCTGCCTCAAGCCTGTCGCGCTCCCCATGCGTCTCGAGCATCATCGCAAGGATATCGAGAATATCCTGAGGAGTGTCCTTGTCAATCCACTCAGAACCCTTTGAATAGAGGCAGCAGCCGTATTCCGCTATTGCATCCTCCTCCTCTTTCCTCTTCCTATCAACCTCTTCTGCAGCAGCCTCCACCCCGCCGCCAAGCGCATCGAGATAACGCTTTCTGTCATTCTCAAGCTCAGCCGTGATCTCCGCCCTCTTTCCGTCAAGGGCATTTTTCTCCGCGGTGAGAGTCCTTATCCTCTCCGCAGTCTCTCTCGCCTTTCCGCTCTGCAGCTCATTTTCAAGCGATCCGTCAAGCACGATTGATGCATAGGAGATGAATCTTCCCTCCTCTCCCATCTTCCTCATCTTCTGCTGTCCGCGGGAGAAGAGTTTCGCGAGCTTACCGCTTCCGCCGCTGCGGAGTCTCTCGTCCTCCTTTATATCGTCATAGACGATGCGGAAAGATTCGCGGCTGAGAAGCGAGAGTGAGCACTCCTCGTAGATCATAGCTCCGAGGCGTATCGTGAGCATTCTTATCTCTTCCGAAATTCCGCCGGCTTTCCTGTCAGCCTCCTCGAGAGCGGCCTCCTTCTCCCCATAGGCAGAGAGCAGCGCCTGCAGCTGGTTAAGATTCCGCTCCGCCTCCTCCCTTCCCGCCGTGAGGGACGCTGCTACTTCCATCAGCCTGCGGCCGGCATTTATGGAAAGGACGGACGAATACGAGATGGCCCTGAGCCCGAGATCATATGAAAGGAGCCTCAGTCTTTCATCGGCATCGGAAATGCGCTTGAGAGTGTCATCGAGAAGCTCGTTATCCATAGGCATGAGCTCAGTTTAGCAGTTTTGTCTTTATTGACAAAGACAGCCTCCCTCCTTATGCTTTCCATGACTGTGAAAGTCCGTTAATCCCGGAAACTGCATGGATGATGCCCCTACAGGGCATATTTTCACGCCTTATCAGGGGCATTTGGAGCAGAAAATGGAAAAGGAAACCAGCACAGCGCTCTCAGAGGAATCACTGGCAAGAAGAATTGCTGAGATCGAGCAGGCGATAAGAAGCGCTGACCCTGCGGAGCTTGAGGAAATCGAAAGAATCAAGGGAATAATAAGAAAAAATGTATCGATATTCAGAAGAGTTGAAATAGCCGCATATTTCCTCATGAAGTCATCCCGCACCCCCGCAAGGGAGGAGAGAAGGGAGAGAAAGCCGCGTCCTGAGAGACAGGAGAGGAAAGAGAGGACGGAAAGAAGCGCAGAGGACGGAGAGAAGCGCGAAGCGAAGCCTGAGCGCGTCATCCCTGAGGGTGCAAAGACTCTCTATCTCAACATCGGCAAGATGAAGCACCTCTATGCAAAGGATCTCTCGAAACTCCTGCAGACAGAGCTCGAAATCACCCGCGATGACATCTACCTCATCCGTGTCCACGACAAATACTCCTTCGTCACGATGAGCGAGGAGAACTGCAATAAGGCCATCGAGAAGCTGAACAATCAGGCAATAAACGGAAGGACCGCGAAAGTAACATACTCAGAGAAATGAGGATACAGCCGTTCACGCTGGGACCTTACGGAACCGGCACATACATCGTATATGAATACAGCGGGAAAGAGTGCGTCATGATAGACGCACCTTTTCCTATAGACAGGGCACTCGATTTCATCAGGAACAACTCGCTTGATCTCAAGGCAGTGCTCCTCACCCACGCCCATTTTGACCATATATTCGGGCTGGCTGAAATTCGAAAAGAGTATCCGGAACTGCCTGTCTATCTCGAAAGCCATGACATGAAATACATCCAGGACGGATACAGCGCCACAATAAGCCTTCTGGAGTCGTTCGACAGGCTCTTCCTGTCAAGATATGCTTCGGGAATAATCGCCGGCATGCCCGATGATCTCACGCCTTACGGAGAGACAGCCGGGCCGCTGAGCGTGATAAGGACTCCCGGACATACGGAAGGATCTGTGTCCCTTTATTCGGAAAGTGAGGGAGTGCTTTTCTCCGGCGACACGCTCTTCCAGGGAAGCGCCGGACGCACCGATCTGGAAGGAGACAGCGCAAAGCTGCTCACATCCCTTAAAAAACTTGCCGCACTGCCGGATGACACACTGGTGCTTCCCGGACATGGCGGCACGACATATATAGGGAACGAGAAGAAATACAACCCCTATATGAGATGATTCCATCCCGCCGCTCCGAAGGAGCATTCCTCAGGAGCACTCTGATTCTCAGTTGCCGCTCATCCTCTCGTTCTCGGCCTTGCAGTCAACGCAGAGAACGGCTTCAGGTATGGCGCGGAGCCTTCCCTCAGGAATCTTCTTCCCGCACTGCAGGCAGTATCCGTATTTGCCGTCGCTGATTCTCTTCAGCGCATTCTCTATGGCTTTCAGCTTCTTCGCATCCATCGCATTGAGCGCTTCCATCTTTCTGTACGCACCCTCGTCCGATGCAAGGTCGCTGGAATCTCCGCGTCCAGACGAAGCCTGAGCCTCGCTGCGGAAATCATCTCCTTCTGTATTCAGCTTCCTGAGCAGCTCCTCACGGGCCTCAAGCAGCTTCTGTTCCATTTCCTGTGTAAAGGCATCCATAAATCCATTGCCCCTTTTTTATCGCAAGTTGCCAATAATCTGCATAAACTGACGTGAGAAGTCAAGAGCGGAATTGTGAATTAGATGTGAAGGGAAAGCTCACATCTTCCGCTCCGAAAGCATTTTTATATAACGCTTTGAGAACTTTATCACCATCGCGGAGACGAAAACATAGGCGGCAAGCACAGCAAGCCTCACCCACTGCGAGCCTGTGTAGACTACGGAAAGAAGAAGAAAACCCGCAGTCATTCCCGCCATCAGCATCACGATCGATATGATGAAGTGTATCTTTTTCCTGTCAGCCATGCCTTCTCCTCTGAGGAGCATCAGCCGATGAAGGCTTTTATCTCGCCGAGAAGCTCGTTGTACTCTGTCACGAGGCGGAGATCAGGCTCCTCTTCAAGAATCCTTTCAGGAGCGCGGAAGAGGCAGCCGCCGTCAGCGCTGTGTATCATGGCAAGATCGTTATAGCTGTCTCCGGATGCAAAGACGCGGAAACCGATCTGGCGGAATGCATCGACAGCCTTCTTCTTGCCGTTCTCAGTCCTCATCCTGATACCTGTTATCATGCCGCTGCCGTCAACTTCGAGGCTGTTGCAGAGTATTGTCGGGTAGCCGAGCTGCCTCATCAGAGGAAGGGCGAACTCGGTGAATGTGTCGGAGAGGATGACCACCTGCGTAAGCTCCCTGAGCGCGGAGAGGAACTCACCGGCCCCTTCCAGCGGCTTTATCGAGGCGATCACATCCTGTATATCCCTCAGCCCGAGGCCGTGCTCCCGCAGGATGGCGATGCGGTAATCCATGAGGCGGTGATAGTCAGGCTCATCGCGCGTCGTGCGCTTAAGCGCCTCAATTCCCGTTTTCTCCGCGAAAGCAATCCATATCTCCGGGACGAGAACACCTTCAAGATCAAGCGTGACTATCTCCATAGAACCCTCCAGATCGGATTATCTACGCTAGCGTGCGGATGGTCAATCGCTGTAGAATGAGGCAATGAACGGGAAACTCTGCTACCCTCTCTCCTTCATTACCGGCGCGGTGATAGCTGCGATGGTGGTATTCAACACGGCGCTCGGCAAAGCGACGACGAATGAGGTCTCAATAACGGTCAACCAGATCACAGGGATAGCTGTGCTCACAGCGATAATCCTGATTTTCAGAAAAGACAGGAGAGTGAATCCCGAGAGGAAGAGCGCTCCGTGGTATCTCTGGGGAGGAGGCCTCTTCGGACTGGTGGTCATAACCTGCAACTACTTCTCCGTAAGCGGCGCAGGAGCGACTGTAGCAATGGGATCGGCAGTGCTCGGCCAGTGTCTTATGGGAATAGTCTATGATCTTACGGGATTCATGGGCATGAGGAAAAGGAGAACGGGCGGAAGGAAGCTGGCAGGCGCTGCGGTGTCTTTTGCGGGAATTGCGGTGATGTTCCTCTTCTCCGGCACTCCCATAAGCCCGCTCTACGCGCTGATCGGAATTACAGCAGGTGCCGTGACGATGATCCAGATGGTCTACAACTCACGCTTCGCATCACTCAAGGGAGCCTTCTTCTCGGCCCGCCAGAATGTGATCTCAGGACTTGCCGGAATACTGCTCTTCTCATTCACATTCATGCCGGAGGCCACGATCTCAGGGTGGAGAGCCCTCTCGTCTGTCAGCCCAGCGGTAATAACCGGCGGAGGCATTCTCGCCTGCTTCGTCGTCGTTTCCAGCAATACGGTGATACCCAGAATACCCGCTTCGGCCTCATCCATGCTGATGTCCTCAGGACAGGTAATAACAGCAGTCGCGCTCGATGCCGCGATCTACTCGATATTCACTCCATCGCTCCTTGCGGGAGCCCTGATAATGCTTATAGGGATAGCACTGCAGAAATAAGCGCCTTACTCATTATTCTCAGGATGGGGCTCGGGCATCTCGATGTCATCTATCTCATCGATATGGATGTTCCTGCGCTTCTTCCTGGACTTCTCGAAACGGCGGCGGTAATCCCTTCCCTCGGAGAGCATTATCGCGATCGGCTTCATCGACGGAATATTGGCGGCAATGATCTGCATTATCGATGTGAGGGGAACGGCGAGGAACATGCCTGCAAGTCCCCATATGTATCCCCAGACGGCAAGGGCTACGAGGATCACAAGCGGAGAGATGTTGAGCTGCACGCCCTGCAGCCTAGGATCGATGATGTTCCCGAGTATCATCTCGATCATTATGAAAAGAATCGTTATATAGAGCACAGTCCCCCACTCCGGCGAGAACTGGATGATCGCCATTATGATTGCGCAGAACGTGGTGACTATCGAGCCGATCGTGGGGATAAAGTTGAGAATTGCGGCAAGAACTCCCCAGACAAGGGCGAAATCAAGGCCGGAGACAACCGAGACAAGATAGTAGAGAAAACCTGTGATGATGCTTATCACGACCTTTATCATCAGGTATTTCGACATCTGCCTGTTCATCCTCGCGACCATCTGTCCCGCCCTCTGGGCCTTTCCTCTGGGAAGCGCCTCCAGCAGCTTCGGGAAGATCGTCTGCCGCTCAAGTATTATGAAGAGAAGATATACATAGACGAGGAGCGCATCGGAGAGGATATCTATGAATTTTCCCGATACGGAAGTCAGAGATGACATCAGCACGCCGTACCAGTCTATGTCGAGGAATGAAAGAAGCGAGAAAGCCTCGGGGTCCTCCTCAAGATACGGCGCGATCATCTCCGAGATATATCTGTCAAACGACTGCACCCTCGGAGCATATGCCGGCACGCCGTCAGGCTGTATCAGCATGTTCACCATCAGGAAGAATACGTAGACAAAGAGTATGAAGATGACAAGCACCAGAAGCATCACCAGCGCCGTCGAGATGATCCTCGGTATCCGCATCCTGTCCATCCTCGAAAGCACCGGATTGACAAGAACGAAGATGAAGAACGCTATCACGAACGGGAGCACGAAGCTGGCGCACTCCTTGAGCACATAGAGAAACAGCACACACGCTATGAAGGCAAGGAGATTCCTCACCTGTCTCTTGGTACTGTCCGCTATGCCTGGATTCATAGTGTGGATTCTACATTACTATGGCAAAAACTGGCAATATGCTATATCCTCGCCCATATGGAGAGAGAGGCTTATCTCAGCCGGGTCCGGATAGTTCTTGTGGACACGCAGGACGGAGCCAATATCGGGTCTGTATGCCGTGCTATGAAAACAATGGGAATAGAGGATCTGGCTATTGTCGGAGAGAGGGTCTACGACGAGGACAGGGTCAGGACACTTGCCCTTCACGCCGCGGATGTATGGGAAAGAGCGAAGAGATTCCCTACGCTGGAGGAGGCGCTTGCCGACAGCATATTCACGGTCGGTGCCACGAGAAGAAGAGGAAAGTTCCGCAAGCTCAGCGCGTATTCGCCGGAACAGCTTTCGGAGAAGATCTCATCGCTTCCGGAAGGACGCATCTCGATTGTATTCGGAAGAGAATCCGACGGACTGAGGGATGACGAGGTTGCGCTCTGCTCGTCTATAGTAACAATTCCGACATCAGAGAGTTTCCCATCCCTCAATCTCTCACAGGCAGTGCAGATCATATGCTACGTCCTCTTCCGCGGCGCGCTCGTATATAAGCAGGGCATGGTCGCAGTATCGCATGATACTGTGAAGGAAGCTGCGGCTGAGATGACAGATCATCTTGCTGCCATGGGCTACTTCAAGATGGCGGACGAGGAGAAATGGACGAACCAGCTTCTCAGGGACATCATTGAGCGCGCTGCCCTCTCAGGAGAGGAACTGAGGCGCTTCTCGAAGATATTCAGGAAAGCCGAGCTTATAGCCATGCACAAAAGAGAGGAAAAGGATGCACCGGTTTCTTGATCCGATGCCGCGCGTGGTCGCCCACAGGGGTGACTCGAAGAACTTCCCGGAGAACACCATTCCCGCATTTGAATCGGCTGCGGCCCTCGGCGTGGATGTCATAGAGACGGACGTCCATCTTACAAAGGACGGCGAGATCGTAATCTGGCACGATCCTACGCTTGAGAGGAACACGGACGGAAGCGGGACGCTTGAGAGCCATACTCTCGGGGAGCTGAAAGCACTCGATGCTGGTTACACGTTCACGCATGATGGGCACAATTACCCTTACAGAGGAAAGGGCGTGAGGATAGCTACTCTGAGGGAAGCCCTCACGGCATGTCCCGAGATGAGGTTCAACATCGACCTCAAAAGTCAGGAGGAGGATATCGTCGAGAGGTACCTCGGCGTAATAAATGACTGCGATGCCGCAGACCGTGTCTGCACAGCGTCATTCCATCTCGGCAATCTCAAAAAACTGAGACGCATCGCGCCGCATATGCTGACATCTGTATCGACGCTGGAGGTAATTCCGCTTCTTCTCAGGCAGAAAACGCATCTCCTGCCGCGCGCCTTCGGCCGCAGGATAATCTTCCAGGTGCCAGTCAGCCAGTGGGGCATAAAGATAATAACGGAAAAGTTCGTCAGAGACATGCACAGCCGCGATGCGGTAGTGATGGTCTGGACGATAAACGACAGCGAGACGATGAAAAAACTCTTCTCCATCGGTGTCGATACGGTAATGACCGATGATCCGAGGCTTCTGATAAAGACAGCCGAGGAGATGGGAATAAGATAGCAATATTCAGGAAGGAGGCGCTATGGCAAGCAATGTGTATTTTTCCGACCTGCGGACAGGATTCGGGAACTCCCTTCTCGACAAGCTGGGCCGGGTAATGGAGAGAGCGGGATTCGGCGATATAGACTTCGAGGATCACTATGCCGCAATTAAGCTCCACTTCGGCGAGCCGGGGAACCTCGCGTTCCTGAGGCCGAACTGGGCGAAGAAAGTCGCGGATGAGGTGAAGAAAAGAGGTGGAAAGCCGTTCCTCACAGACTGCAACACACTCTATGTCGGAGGAAGGAAGAACGCTCTCGATCATATGGATACGGCAATGGAGAACGGCTTCTCTCCGATGTCCACCGGCTGCCAGATAATAATAGCTGACGGTCTCAAGGGGATGGACGACACAGAAGTTCCCGTTGACGGAAAGTATGTCAAAGAGGCGAAGATCGGACGCGCCATAATGGATGCGGACATCATAATCTCGCTCAGCCACTTCAAGGGCCATGAGGCCACAGGCTTCGGGGGCGCGCTGAAGAACATAGGAATGGGCTCGGGTTCAAGACGCGGCAAAATGGAGATGCACTCCGCAGGCAAGCCGAACGTCAATCCTGACAAATGCATCTCATGCAGAAAATGCGAGAAAATCTGTGCACACGGCGCTCCCACGTTCACGTCCGGCAAGTGCGTGATAGATCACGACAAGTGCGTCGGCTGCGGCCGCTGCATAGCCATCTGTCCGAAAGATGCGATTGTCGAGGGCACGTCTAACTCAAATGAGATCCTGAACTGCAAGATGATGGAATATGCGAAGGCAGTCCTGCAGGACAGACCGGCTTTCCACATCGCCATCGCCATCGACATCTCACCCAACTGCGACTGCCACGGCGAGAACGATGCCCCGATAATCCCCAACATCGGCATATTCGCCTCCACCGATCCTGTCGCGCTCGACCAGGCATGCGCCGATGCCGCGAACAAGATGCCGGAGAACCCTGGAACGATGCTCTCAGAATCGGCTCACGGACATCACGACCACTTCGATGACGTGCATCCGGACACCAACTGGAAGCAGGGTCTGGAATATGCGGAATCGATAGGACTCGGCACGAGGGAATACAATCTCATCACTGTAAAATGAACTTCCGGGGAGAGGACCGCAGCGCCTCTCCCCTATTCTTCTCTGAATAAGCCGGGAAAACAGCAGCACGCAAATTCAGGTACTCTCAGTTATCTGCTGAGACGATTTTGTGCAATCCAGCAATGTGACGGTTTGAATACTCCTCAGAACTTCTCACCGCTGGCAGGATGGACAGAATACACTGCTCCGGCCCGATATTAAAATCTTTTCCAGCGTACTGCCGCAGACTGGACAGGGTTTTCCTCCGCGCCCGTAGACACGCAGGTACGGTGTATTGCGGTATTCCCGTCCGCCCGATGCCAGATATTCCTCCGCGGTCATGGCATTCTTCTCGGTAAAATATGTCAGGCAGCGCGGAATCTGCAGAGCCAGATTCTCCCACTCCCATTCATCAAGAGAAACTGCAGAACACTGCGGACTTATCCCGGCTGCGAAGAGTATCTCATCAGAATAGATGTTCCCTATGCCGGCGATGATGCTCTGATCCATCAGGCAGGTTTTCACACTGCGCCGGCTCTCTGCACATCGGGAGATGAGATAATCTGCAGAAAGATCATACGGTTCGGGCCCGAGCTTCTCTATACCTCCGTACTCCTTCTCTCCCTGACGTATCAGCCATATCCTGCCGAACCTGCGCGTATCGGAGAAACGCAGTTCCATGCCGTCATCAAGAAAGAATACCGCATGCGTATGTTTCTCGCTCTGGGAACCCGCCGGAACGCACAAGAGGCATCCGGTCATGCGGAGATGAACCATCATTCTGTCGCCGCTCTCCATCCACAGCGAAAGGTACTTTCCCCTCCTTGAGAGTTCTGCGATGCGCTGACCGGCAATCTCTCTGCAGAATGCGTCTGCATCGATTATCACGTCAGGGCTTGTGACTTTAAGACTAACGATCCTGCGTCCCGCAAGCTGGGGAGCAAGTATCCTCCTCCCACTCTCAACTTCGGGAAACTCAGGCATCGGCGCACCTCCTCGCAGATTTCTTTATCCTTTCATGATAAAAATAATTTACTACCACAGGCGGTGCAGCAAAGGGCCGGTGCATCGTATCGTCATTGGTCAGATATTCAAGTCCAAGAGACTCTGCAAACATCTGCATCTCCGTATCGAGGTTTTCCCAGTACGAGAGGTCTCCATGCATGTATATCTCCTCATATAAAGGAAGGAGACCGGGATGCTCACGCTTTATGAACTCCATGATCTGCATGCGGAAACCACCGCGGAGATTGAGGTTCTCCAGCCATATAAGATCGCAGTACCCCGCTGTCTTTCTGATAATGACCTTCACATCCGTTATTCCCGGAAATATAGGAGAGATAAAACATGTCGTACGCACACCCGCTTCATGGAATATCCTCATTGCCTCAATCCTCGCCTCTATCGCCGAAGCTCTGTCCATAGCACTTCTGAACTCCTCATCGAGTGTATTGATCGACCATGACACACGCGCATCAGGAAAGCTCTTTATCAGTTCAAGATCGCGCAGAACGAGATCGGACTTCGTCGCAATGCTTATGCGGGCGCCGCTTCCGCACATCTCCTCAAGAAAAGCTCGTGTCCGTCCGTAAACAGCTTCCTGAGGATTGTAAGGATCAGTCACAGAGCCTATGAATATCTCTCGTCCGCTGTATCTTGCCGGACTGCGGACAGGTTTCCAGTATTTCACGTCAAGGAAATCACCCCAAGGTTCAGTATGCCCGGAAAAGCGTTTCATGAACGATGCATAGCAGTACATGCAGCCGTGCGTGCAGCCTGTATATGGATTTACAGAGAACTCGCAGACAGGAAGATTCGAGCGCGTCAGGATGCCCGAGGTCTCCACGAGCCTTATAACAGGTCCGGACACTGGCAATCCTCCATGAAAGATACCTGCCTTCCCTGCATGACAGTATCACCCTCTTCCAGATGCCCCAGAAGCAGCGGCGAGTACGGATCATGCAGTTTATAGTTCCCACGGGCGATCTTAGGATATTTGTTCGCATAGCAGTACCGGCAGCCATTGAGGCAGGTATCGTATGCACCTATATCCCTGGACTCGATGCAGCCGCAGCCATTTCTCATTCCCTTGTGCTTAATATTCCTGAAAACAACGCCGTTTGCTCTTCCAAGGATATCAAGGGTAATGCATCCCGAACGGTGTATCCCATAGCGTGACCAGTCCCCGCTGCTGCCGCAGATCTGAAGCCATAGACCGTTTTTCTCGGCTGTCCAGCCGAACCCTTCTGCGATAATCTCCATATCGCGTTCGGTGAAAGGAATCAGCTCAGGCATGTTGAACTCCAGCTTTCTGTACATCTCAACAAAGCTGAAAATGCATCTGTCGATATAAGGGCTGAGAGCGGAAGCCATCCTGCTGAATGTCTCAAGGTGGTACCCGAGAGTGTATTTCTTCGTCAGAAGCACAGGATCATAACGCCATGCGACACGGCCGCGCCCGACCTTTTCCGAGAGCTCGGCAAGCGTATCTATACTCTCCTCGATCGAAGGAACTCCGGGTTCGGTATCCTTGCCGTATCCTGTGATCGTGTAATGGAAATAGGTATTGAATCTCTCAGTTATCTCATGAAGCCTGCTGAGAATGGGACGGTAGTTCTTTGAGCAGAAAACAACGCAGTCAACCTTATCGGGCGCAAGCTCGTAGCGCATCACCTTTGACGGAAACAGCGGGTTGCGCACAAGGACGTAACCTTCATTGAAACGTCTTAGAAGCCATTCTGTGTAATACTGGACTGTATCAGTCCTTCCGCCTGTGTTGATTATCATTGCGCCTCCATTGCCGCGGCGAATCTCCGTTCCATGCTGCCGGAGAACTTCCGCGTAATGCGGACAAGGAGTTCGGCCTCCTTCTGGGAAAGATCGTTCATAGCATCTATCTCAGCAGATGCCGCAGGAGCGATTATCCTGCCGATATGCTCATATCCTTCTGCCGTCATCTTTATCACCCTGCTCCGCCTGTCATCTGCAGACTCTGAAAGAGAGAGGTATCCTCTGTCCGCAAATTTCCTGACTATAGCGCTGACAGTCTGCTTCGTCGCGGAAAGCCGTGAGCATATATCAGCCTGCAGGCAGCCGTCAGGAGAGAACCAGATGATATCGAGCACGAACAGTTCCTTCGCAGTAAGCCCATGATGGTGCGCATATGACTCAAAGACCGCAAACTGGATATCCCGGAAACGGTCGTAGATATTCACATATTCTCTTGCTTTCTCTCTGTCCATAATAGTCTATTATTTGACTACATTGCAGTAAATATATCCAGTCAATGAACAGTCATCCTGCTCAGCACGAAAGGATGGCATATACTACAGTACGGACGGATCAAGATTAGCCTGTTCTATGTCCTTGAAATACTTGTAGGTATCTACCTTCAGCTCACCGCAGGCTGCTTCGTCGCAGACGATGAGAGAGCGCGGATGCATCTGCAGCGCGGAGCATGTCCACGCCTGGGAAACTCCGTCCTCAACGGTATGCTTGAGCGCCCGGGCCTTTGAATGTCCGTTGACAAGAATCATGACCTCCCTAGCATCCATGACAGTCTGGACGCCGACAGTCAGCGCAGTTGAAGGCACTGCGGAGATGTTCCCGCCGAAGAAGCGTGAGTTCATCACTTTGGTATCATATGTCAGCGTTTTCACCCGCGTGCGCGAAGAAAGCGAACTGAACGGTTCGTTGAAGGCGATATGCCCGTCCGCACCTATACCGCCGAGGAAGAGATCAATGCCGCCGTATGAGGCGATCTTCTCCTCATAGCGCCGGCACTCGGCATCAGGATCAGCGGCGTTGCCGTCGAGGATATTTGTATTCTCAGGCTCGATGTCTATGTGATCGAAGAAGTTCCTGTGCATGAAAGTCCAGTAGCTCTGCTCATGGTCTCTCGGAAGTCCTGCATACTCATCCATATTGAACGTAACGATATTCCTGAAAGAGATATATCCTGACCGGCAGAGCCGGATGAGCTCCCTGTATGTGCCCAGCGGTGATGAACCGGTTGGAAGGCCAAGAACAAAAGGCCTCTTCTCCCCTCTTCTCTCATGCTCTTTCATCCTTCTCGCGATATAACGCGCCGCCCAGAGCGACAGCTTCTCGTAATCCGGCTCTATAATGACCCTCATACCATCCTCCTAGGGAAGAAGAATAACATCCCAAACATCAGCTTGCAAATTCAATAACCGCAGATGCAATGACCATATCGCCGTCATAGACAACCGCACTCTGTCCAGGAGCCGCACCTCTGACGCTTTCGGTGAATCTGATCTCAATTCCGTCGTCCGTTCTTCTCACTCTGGCAGGGGCTCCTTCCGACATGCTTCTTATCTTCACCGTATAAACAGTATCCTCATCAAAATCATCTGCAGAGACAAATACAGGATCAGAGGCAAGAATTCTCTCTGAGTGCGTGCTCTTCTCTGTTCCGACCACAACTCTGTTCGTCTCAGGCTCGATGGATACAACGTAGAGAGGCTCTGAATAGGCGATTCCGAGGCCTTTCCTCTGCCCTATCGTGTAATGCCAGTAACCATGGTGATGCCCGAGTACACGGCCATCCTCCATTACGATCTCTCCGTCACGGTCTTTCGTACCGAGAAGATCCGAGTAGTCGCCGCCATAGAAATCCTGACTCTCAGCCTGCCCTGCAGGATGAAAGCCGAGAAGTTCATCCATCTCCCTTATCTCGCTCTTGCGGTATCCTCCGAGAGGGAAAAGCGTCCATGAAAGCTGTTCCTGAGAGAGCCGCGAGAGAAAGTAACTCTGATCTTTCTTCTTATCTGCCGCCTTCAATATTCCGTAACGGCCGCTGGGCAGTTTCATCACGCGGGCATAATGACCTGTGGCAAATGCATCGAACTGGAGAATTGAGCGGGCATAATCAACCATCGCACCGAACTTCACCTTCTGGTTGCACCAGATGCAGGGATTCGGAGTACGCCCGCCGAGATACTCGGAACGGAAAGAGGCAAGCACGGAGCTCTCAAAGAGATCGGAACAGTCAACAGTGAAATGCCTTATGCCTATCTTCTCAGATATTTCCCTGATGCGCTCGAGATCCTTCGTCTTGTCAGGGCTGTAGCAGCTGTCGGGAGATGCCGGCGCAGGATATGGGGAATCCTTCTTCCAGATTATCATTGTGATTCCTTCCACCTCATATCCCTGCTGCTTCAGAAGATAAGCCGCTACGGAGGAATCCATCCCCCCTGACATTCCAACAAGAACTTTCATGCTCCCAATCGTAGCATATCGGGAGAGTATTTTCCTGCTGCAAGCGAAAATCCCGCGGAAACCCGCGGGACTTTTCATCTCACATCAGTAATCAATATCTATCGCGGTCCCAGTCTATGAAGCGTCCTGTTGCGGCATCGATCTCGAACTCATATTCATAGCCATCGAAGCGCACCTCTCCCTCATAGATGTCCCTGCCGTCATCGCGGTCCATATGCATCCATACATCACTGGCCTCCGCTCCGGGAACACGCTCAAGCACCGCCGCAAGCGCATCACTCTCGGAATATGCCGCGCGGTCATGATGCCTTGTGTGATGCGGCCTGCCCTGGTCATTCCACCTATCCATGCCTGCCTCTATGATCCTGCCGTTATCGGCATCGATTACATACTCATACTCACCGTCGGCTGTGCAGAACTCAACTTCATACTGCAGGCGTCCGTCGTCCCTGTCGAGCTTAACCCTTACTCTCTCAGGATCGGAGACAGCTGCATCCGCAAGCGCTATCTCAAGCGCTGTATCATCGTCAACGGAACCCTCGCGGGAGCCCCTGCCGTTCCAGTATTCGGCGTCCCTGTCCTTTGAGAGGATATCGCCGGTATAGGCATCGATCTCATAATCATACTCGGTTCCATCATCGTAGAACTCGACATCATAGATCATTCTGCCGTCATCACGGTCAAGATCAGAGCGGACAAATCTCACTGAACTTTCCGCAGTGCCGGCATCCGCAAGCGCTATTTCCATAGCCTTCTCACGGGAGATGTAGTCAGAGGCTGCGAAAAGCATTGAACCCGAAAGCAGTGCCGCAGCAGCGATAACGATTATTCCTGAAATTCTTTTTTTCATATATTGCTCCTTTGCTTATTTCTATACTGATAATAACCATAAAAGATTAAGACAGAATGAAAACAATTACTTTTCATCTGCCGGAATACGGAAATAGAATGTGCTTCCCTCTCCATAGACACTCTCGACACCGACCTCCCCGCCGTGGGCGGCAGCAATGGATTTGACTATCGAGAGACCGAGGCCCGCTCCGGACAACTGAGATGAGCGAGAGGCGTCAGCCTGATAGAACCTGTCCCATATGCGGCCAAGGTCCTCCGCTCTTATTCCCTTGCCGTTGTCCTCCACCGAGATTTCGGCCCAGCCGTTCTTTCTGACTATGCGCAGGAGCACCCAGCCATCCTCGGTCCCGTACTGTACCGCATTTGAAATATAGTTTATCAGCACACGCGTGAGCATACCCTGATCGGCTCTGACCATGAGATTCCTCTCTCCCTTCATAGAAAGGCTTATGTTCTTCTCCGCCGCTCTGTCCTTCATGGTTGAGAGCACCATCTCTCCCAGCTCATAAAGATTGAAGTTCTCATAAGAAGGCTTCAGCGTTCCCTTGTCGGCGCGGGCAAGCGAAAGCAGCTCAGATACAAGGGCAGACATCTTTCCCGCCTGCCTGTGGATATGCGAAAGGGCATCCGCCATCCTCTCGCAGTCATCTGTATGCTCCAGCGCATATTCGCTCTCGGCCATTATCACGGAGATGGGCGTGCGCAGCTCATGGGAGGCATCCGATGTGAACTGCTTTTCTTTCGCAAAAGCCGCCTCAAGCCGTTCCAGCATCCCGTCGAACGCAGAAGCCATCCTGTGTATCTCATCGCTGCCATCTCCGAGTCCTATGCGTTTGGAAAGGTCGTTTGATCCTATTATGTCATCTGCGGCTGCGATTGCCCTGTCAGCGGGCTTGAATGAGCGTCTTACAATGAAATACCCGCAGAGTGCGGAAAGCAGAAGAATAACGGGCAGGAGGATTATTACCAGCAGCTGCATCGAACCCATATATGCGCCGACACCATAGGACGACCTCATCATTCCGCGCACGATCACCCCGCCGGGGCCTTCCTCATCGAGGATGAACCACGAGCCGGACGCGCCGTCAACCTCAGTTATCCTCCCGACGGAAAGAGGATATCCGGAAAGGTCCTCCCTGTTTCTTCCGCCTAGGAAGCTCCCGTCATGATCAAATACGGCGATGTAGACACCGTCATCGAAGAACTCTACCTCCTCCAGTGAAATGCTGCCGTCACGGTAGAACTCTATGTCCTCAGCCGCCTCCTGCACATTCTCCTCGAGCTCTGAGCGGGCTTCCCTCTGCAGAATGTATCCGCTTCCCGAGAGTACTACGGAGAGCATTATCGCGGCGAGAACCGCCATCCATATTGTGTACCAGATAACTATGCGGTTCTTTATCGTCATCACTGCCCCGCCTTTATCATATAGCCTGCCCCCCGGACTGTATGTATCAGCTTCTCGTCAAAACCGTCGTCGATCTTCTTTCTGAGAAATCTTATATAGACATCCACGACATTGGACTCCCCGTCATAATCCCACGACCAGATATGGCTGCGGAAACTCTCCCTGCCGAGGATGCGGCCCTCGTTGAGCATCATGTACTCAAGTATCGAGAACTCCTTAGCGCTGAGCTCGATCTCCCTGCCACGGCGCATGACGCGATGTGAAGCTATGTCAAGTGAGAGATCACCGACAGAGAGGATGTTAGACCTCGCCTCTCCTTTGCGCCTGAGAAGCACCCTGATGCGGGCAAGGAGCTCAGGGAAGGAGAACGGCTTCACAAGATAGTCGTCCGCACCGCTGTCCAGCCCCGTAACTCTGTCTGAAACGGCATCGCGCGCGGTGAGGAAAAGGACTGGCGCACTCCCTCCGGAAGCCCTGTACTCCCTCAGCACCTGCAGCCCGTCCTTCACAGGCATCATTATATCCAGCACCGCGATGTCATAGTCCGCGGAGGCAAGATACTCCGCTGCCGCGCCTCCGTCGGTCACCGAATCGACGGCATATCCCTCGTCCTCAAGCCTCCTTGATATGATCCTGCAGAGCTCCTGCTCATCCTCGGCAACCAGTACTCTCATTCAGTCCTCCTTTTCCATCTTCTCCCGATATCATTAAAACATGATGAAAACAGTCATCATTATAGCTGTTTGACTGACGGATGTATCAGCGGGCAACTATGGATGTGAGCGCATAATGCGCAGACAGGAGACATGATCAATATATCAATTAGAATAAATAGACCGTTTTCGGTATTTATATACTGGAATAATACTGCGGGACAGAGCACTGGTGAAAATATCTTCGCAGGCGTAGAATCAAAAAAGGAGGACGAGGATGATCAGGGTTGGAAATGACTGGCAGCCTTTATTCGACATCGAACAGGTTAAGCCTTACTATCTTGAACTCAGGGAGTTCCTTAAAAAAGAATACTCATCGAAAGTTGTATATCCTCCGATGAATGAGATATTCAACGCATTCCGCCTTACGCCGTTCAATGCGGTAAAAGTGATAATAGTCGGTCAGGACCCCTACCACGAGGAAGGACAGGCCATGGGACTCTCATTCTCCGTAAGGGAGAACATCGAGGAGCCGCCTTCTCTAAGAAACATACATCAGGAGATAGTGGCGGAAGGAGTGGAACAGGGGCCGTGGTCAAGTGATCTCACCCGCTGGGCGGAGCAGGGAGTCCTGCTTCTGAACAGCACGCTCACAGTAGAGGCCCACAGGGCGGCATCACATGCTGGCAAGGGCTGGGAGATATTCACAGACAAGGCGATAACCGTACTCGGAAGAGACCCGAGGCCGAAGGTGTTCATGCTGTGGGGAAGCTATGCAAGGAGCAAGAAAGTCCTAATCTCGAACCCCGACCATCTGATACTGGAATCACCGCACCCGAGTCCTCTGAGCGCAAGCAGGGGCTTCTTCGGAAACGGTCATTTCGCTAAATGCAATGAATTTCTGGAATCTACTGGACAGGAACCAATAATCTGGTGAATGGATTCTCCTCTGCAGGATGCTGCGGGGAGAGAAAGCATACTCTGAAATCCAAGGAGAAGAACATGTTCTCAGCTGAAGTTGAAGCGATACTGCCGTCATGCATAGAGTGGAGACGCCGTCTGCACAAACACCCTGAACTCTCATTCGAGGAGAATGAGACTACAGAGTTTCTTGTCGAGGAACTCGGAAAGCTCCCGGGAGTGATCATCGAAAGGCCATGCAGAACCGGAGTTGTGGCAGTCTTAAGAGGAAAGAGCGCAGGGAGAACTATTGCTTTGAGAGCCGATATAGATGCCCTTCCTATAACAGAGAAAACAGACCTGCCGTTCGCCTCCGAGAGAGAAGGAGTCATGCACGCATGCGGCCATGACGGACACACGGCGATGCAGCTCGCGGCCCTCAGCATACTTTCCCATGAGAGCAGCAGTCTCTCCGGTGAAGCGAGGTTTATATTCCAGCACGCAGAGGAACTTCCTCCCGGGGGCGCAGCTGAACTTGAAGCGCTGGGCATCATGAATGGAGCGGACGAGGTCTACGGCCTGCACCTTTCATCCCTGTTTCCCACTGGGAAGTTCGGCGTACGCTCAGGGGCACTCACAAGCGCTACGGACAGGTTTGACATCAATGTCATAGGAAAGGGAGGACACTCCGCATATCCTGAATCCTGCGTTGATCCTGTCGTCATCGCCGCAGAGATAATAACAGCACTGCAGACCATCGTATCCCGCTCTGTAAAGGCCGTTGAGCCTGCTGTGGTATCGGTATGCATGGTAAACGGGGGAAGCGCATACAACATAATCCCGGGAAGCGTATCCATCACAGGTTCAACAAGGACGTTCAGCAGGGAGACAAGAGAGTGGCTGCCGGAGAAGATCAGGACGATAGCTGAATCGATAGCGGCTGCGCACGGAGGTTCTGTGGAGTTCAGTTTCTCCCGCGGATATGCCTCTGTGATAAACGACAGAAAACTGACAGAGAACAGCAGGGAGATCATCGAGCGAACATTCGGAAAGGATGCAGTTCTTGAGATAGACCCGCTGATGCCAGGAGAGGACTTTTCCGCTCTTGAGAAAGACTGCCCCGGATTCTTCGTCGAGCTTGGAGCTGGCAGCAGCGGATGCACATTCCCGCATCACAACAGCAGATATCTCATGGATGAGAATGCGCTTGGCTACGGCGTTGAATACCTTGTCAGTCTGGTGAGAAACAGGCTTTCATAGAGACAATCTCTCTGCAGTTATAGAAATTCTCCCAGACCGATGATGATTTGAAAAACAGCCCCTCCTGGTGAAATGAGGTGAATCCTCAAATCTGGAGGGGCTGCCGTTTCTGCAAATACAGATATTACAGGATGAAGTAAAGCGCCATCATCACTCCGAGCACCCATGCCGGCCAGCGCGGAATGAAGGCAGCATCACGGCTGAGAATGCTTCTTATCACGCTGACGACAAGGTAAGTGAACATACCGAGAGCAATACCGCCGACATAGTCGGAGGCGTATGCCGTAACAAGGAGCATCACTGCAACAGGGAGGAACTCAAGAGGAGAGAAATCGACTTCCTTGAGAGTCTCGAGCATTGAAATTCCGACAACGACGAGCGCCGCTCCGGTAGCCGCACCCGGAATCATGAGGAATACAGGTGCGAAGAACATGCAGAGCAGGAAGAAGAACGCCGTGCTGACGTTGGAGAGGCCTGTACGGCTTCCCGACTCGATGCCTGCAGCCGACTCAGCGAAGCTGCTGACTGTCGTTATTCCGAAAAGAGAACCGAAGATCGTAGCCGATGCATCGACGAGGAATACCCTGCTGAATGCGGGGAAGTTGCCGTTCTCATCCATGAGGTTGGCCTTGTTCGCCATTGCCAGACCCGTTCCCAGCGTGCCGAAGAAGTCATTGATCAGAAGCATGAGAATGAACGGCACGAACTGGAGCTTCAGCGCTCCGATGATATCGACCTGGAAAGCGACATTGGCCATCGAGGAGATCGCACCTGATGTGAATACTGTCTCGGGAAGTGTCACGACTCCCATCGGGATGCCTATGATCGTTGTGATGACGATGGAGATGAGGAGAGCTCCCTTGATCTTGTACTTCCTTCCTCCGATATCAAACTGGACATATGAGAGGAAGAGCGCTATGACAAGGCTTATCACGCTGAGGCGCACCGCCGGTACGGAAAGATCCGCGAAACCGCTGAGCGATGGGGTGAGAAGTCCGCATGAATTGAGTCCGATCCTCGCGATGAGAAGTCCTACCGCGCCTCCAATGCCGATCTTGATGTTCTTGGGAAGGCTCTCTGCGAAGAGCGTCCTGAGCTTGAATACTGAGATCAGCAGGAATAGTATTCCGGAAACCGTTACCGTACCGAAAGCAACCGCATAGCTGGCAGTTCCGTCCGCAACCATAGCGGCTACAAGGTTGGGAATCACCAGAACGGGAGCAAGCACAATGGGAGTGTTGGAGATCAGGCCGATCGCGATGGTCGATATGCCCGTCACGAAAGCCGTGCAGAGAAGAACTCCGGTAAGGTCTATCCCCGGAACGGCAGACATCGCTGATGTCATATATGCAAGAATATATGCCATCGTTGCGAATGTGGTCGCACCTCCGATAAGCTCGGTTCCGACTGTCGTGCCACGCTCCTTCAGATGGAACGTGCGGTCTAGAAAAGCGTTCATTATTATCCTCCTCAGCGCTTTATTCCGAAAAGCGCCATAGCGTTGCGGTATGCACTCTCCGCCACTTCTTCCTCCGGAATATCCTTTATGGAGGAGATTGCGGAAATTACGTCCTTTATATCCATGGAATCAGCCCTCTCTCCCTCGCGTGCATATGAAGGAAGGAACGGGGCATCGGTCTCAAGAAGGAGAAGAGAGAGAGGCATGGCCTCAACTGTCTTTATGAGCTCTCCAGCATTCGGATATGTCAGCGCAGGCCCGATTCCGAGGTATATGCCCTTCTCAATGAAAGCCTTCCCGTATTCGGCTTTGCTGAAGAAACGGTGAATAACTCCCCTGACAGGACGCTTTCCGATCTCCTCAAGCACATCCTCATCGGCCTCTCTGTCATGTATCACTACAGGCATATCCAGCTCACGGGCCATATCAAGCTGTGCCCGGAACACCTTCTTCTGTGCGTCCTTTCCGGCATCCGGCTCATGATAGTCGAGCCCGATCTCCCCTATTGCCACCACGCGCTCATCCTCAGCCAGCTTCCTTATGCTATCTTCCCAGCCCTGCGGCACATCATAAGCGGAGAGCGGAAATACTCCGACAGAGGCGTAGACAAAGTCATATGAGCGGGCAAGCGCTGCAGAGCGCTCTGACGAAGGGACATCGGAACCTGAATTGATTATGAACTCAACGCCGTTCTTATGAAGGCTGTCAAGGACTTGCTTCCTGTCACTGTCAAAGGCTGTCTCATCGTAATGAGCATGCGTATCCGTGATTCTCAGCATCTCTTTCCTCTTGAATTATTAATAAGCGGATCTGAAACGGAATGATTACAGATCAGACGACTATCCGCTGCGCAGCCGGCAAAGTATAAAGAAAACCCTACCAAAGTTCCCGGCCTGGCTGCAGATAAAAACAGAAAGCGGGCACAAGAGGCCCGCTTCATACTCAGACCTGCTGTCCGGCCTTCTTTCTGATGAGTTCCTTTCCGGAAGTCACAACGATGGTGACACCAAGTATCATCAGCAGAACGGCGACTATAAGCTGCAGACCTTCAACCATGAACACACCGGTTCCGGCTGAGAATGCCTTCACAAGTGCGATGAAACGCTGGACAAGCGCCGAGAATGTGACGATCAGCATGATTACAAACGGCGGAACGAGCGTTCTCATCTCCCTGCCTGTGACCTTGAGGAACACGCAGAGCGTTATTAGCACGAGCGCACTCAGAAGCTGGTTCGCGCTTCCGAAGAGCGGCCAAATGTTTGAGTAGCCGATCTGCGTAAGAAGGTATCCGAACGCCAGTGTAATGAGCGTCGAGACATACTTGTTGCAGAGCACTTTTCTCCATGCCGCGGCGTTCTTCATGTCGTCCACGCTGAAAAGCTCCTGGAATGACATGCGCCCGATGCGGGCAACAGAATCGAGAGTCGTGAAAGCAAGAGCCGAAACACACATCGTCATGAAGCTCTGGGCGACGAATACTGGAATTCCGAACATCTCAAGGAATCCTGCGACGCCTGATGAGAAGATCTGGAACGGTGTTCCTGCAGCGGCAGTTCCGTCTGCAGCTGCGGCGGCTCCGGCCACACAGAGAGCGATCGTGGCAAGGAGGCTCTCGAGAACCATCGCGCCATAGCCGACTTTCAGCATATCCTTCTCATTGGAAATTGTCTTTGAGGAAGTTCCGGATGATACGAGGCTGTGGAATCCCGACACGGCGCCGCAAGCGACAGTGACGAAGAGAATCGGGAAGAGCGTCCCGAGCTGCGGGTTGGTGAAGCCCGTGAACGGCAGCAGATTCATCTGCGGATGTGCGAAAACAAGTCCGAGCACAGCTCCTATGATCATGCCGATGAACATGAATGTCGACATATAGTCACGGGGCTGCATCAGAAGCCACATCGGAAGGACAGCCGCCACGAAGATGAACGCAAACGCGAAAAGAACCCATGACTGCTTGTCCATGAAGATTGGCATGTTCATTCCGCATATGAAGGAGAGTATGGTGAATACCAGTCCCAGAACGACTTCCTTCCACCCGGTCAGCTTCGCCTTGTGCTGAATAAGTCCCACAACCACCGCGAAGATGATGAAGAACACGGAGATGCTTCCTGCAGCGCCGTTGACAGTGGCGCTTGCCGAAAGTTCCCTGACGCCGTCGGTGACAACATAGGCATTGAATGTATCTGCGACCATGTCAGCGAAAGCTGCCATAACTATGAGAGTGAAGAGCCAGCAGAAGCCAAGGAATAGCTTGCGGCCTGTCTTTCCGATGTATTTCTCAATAAGAAGTCCCATCGAGCGGCCATCGTTCTTCACACTTGCGTATAGTGCGCCGAAGTCAGTGACAGCGCCGAAGAAGATGCCTCCGATGATGATCCAGAGAAGAACGGGCACCCAGCCGAACACCGCAGCCTGTATGGCGCCGGTGACGGGGCCTGCTCCGGCGATTGAGGAGAACTGATGAGCGAATACCGTCCATCCGTCGGTGGGCACATAGTCCTGCCCATCATTATGAACTACAGCGGGAGTCTTTGCATTTGGATCGATCCCCCACTTTCTTGCCAGCCAGCGTCCGTAGAGCATATATGCGGCTACAAGACATACAGCGGCAATCAGAACGATTACAAGAGTATTCATGTCCAGAACTCTACTTCTTTATTTTGTTTCGTTAAAGTGTTTGACAGGTGCGAATTGTAAATAAAATATATTTTTTCTTCGTCTTGTGCCGCTGATGTCCGGACGGATAATGATCATATCCGCCGCAATGAAAGAAGTTTTCCGGAACAATTTTCCAAAAAGAATATTCCGGCTGCAGTCTCTGTAATTTATCCACTTGCGGATTCTTCCTCTCAATTGCTGATAATGTATCCCAAAATTACTGCGGCTGTGTATTCTGTATCTGAGAAGCGGTCTGACGCAGATAAGGCTCCATTTTCTGCAGAGACGTATTTCAGGAATAACGACTCAGTCAATGCTGTGACTGGCTTTTATCAAGAAATGACTTACTGATAAGCCATATGCCTGATCATCTATATGGATATGGACGCAAAGCATATCTTCAAATTATGATGTTCTCATCTATAGAAGGAGATCGCCATGCTATGCATTGCCTCAGCTCCCTGCGAAGCCTGAAGCGGACGGCCGCATGGAGCATCAGATCAGATAAGTCCGCCGGGCTTTGCTTCAGAGATATCAATAGGGAGCAAAGCAGTGAAAGACGAAAAGAATTTCAATAATTTCATTTTATTATGGGCAACCCAGACGTTATCGCGTCTCGGTTCTTCGCTTACGCCGTTCGCTCTGATTCTATGGGCTTACGGAGAGACTGGTTCAGCACTCAGTACAGCACTTCTGACCGTATCATCATATGTTCCGTACATTCTTCTCTCACTCCTTGTAGGAACGCTGACGGACAGAATGAACAAGAAGCATCTGATGCTTGCTGCCGATACGGCGGCGGCTCTATGTACGGTGACAATACTAATTCTGTGGCTTTCAGGGAAACTGGAGCTGTGGCATCTCTATCTGGTGAACTGCATTACAGGGACAGCGCAGACATTCCAGCAGCCTGCAAGTGAGGTTGCGGCGACGCTCGTGACTCCGGAGGATAAATATCAGAAGGCGGGCAGTCTCAACGCACTTGCGTACAGCGTGATAAACATGGCCTCCCCCGTGATTGCGACTGCACTGTATTCCGCTGGTGGGCTGACTTTGGTAATCATCATAGACCTGTCCACATTCACAGCAGCCTCCCTCTCACTTCTTCTGTTTGTAAAGATTCCTGAAACAGCAGCAGGTTGCAGCAAGAAAAGCCATATAATAGCCGATCTCAGGGAAGCAGTCGGATTTCTCGGGAAGAATACAGGGATACTTGAGGTGATCCTCTTCCTTGCTGCGATAAACTTCATCGCATCGATTTACAACGCTGCCCTTCCTGCTATGATCCTGAGTTTCAGAGATCAGAATGTGCTTGCTTTGGTTCAGTCTGCATCGGGTATTGCAATGATTGCCGGAAGTGTCCTGGCAGCAATGCTGCCGGCTCCGCACAACAGGGTGAATGCGATCATCCTCTCCCTCTTCATCGCGATGAGCACGGAAAACTTCATGCTCTCATTCTCAAGAAGCCCTGCTGTATGGTGCACAGGAGCGTTCCTCGGCTGGTTCTGCATACCTGTAATGAACACCAATCTTGATGCCCTGCTGAGGAGCAGCATTCCTTCCGGTATTCAGGGAAGAGTGTATTCTGCAAGGAACATGCTGCAGTTCTTCACGATACCGCTCGGATATCTTGCAGGGGGATTTCTTGTTGACAGCATTTTCGAACCATTCATGGAAAATATAAGGGAAACGGTGCTCAACCGCCTCTTCGGTACGGGAAAAGGTTCGGGAGCTGCGTTCCTCTTTGCAGTGATAGGAGTTGCAGGAGTGCTTGTCTGCGTGATTTTCTCCAGATTATCCACAATGAGAAATCTTGAGAAATCATAACAGCAGCAAAGCGGGTTTGAACAAATGGTATAAACCAGCATTGCATGGGGACTGTTGAAAAAGTAAAGACTTTGAAACAGTCCCCTTCCAACATAATAGATTCTCTTTGCTCAATTTCCAAAAGAAAGAGAAATGCTAATCAGCTTAGGGAAAGCGAAATGTATAATTTTTAGTTGTGTGCTCCTCCTATGAATCAATAGCTTTATCCACGATGAAGCAGTTATAATCATCTGACGTATATTGAAATAAGGGAATCTGATGATTAAGGGATATGGATATGAGTGCATATAAACCGCCATTGACGATAACAGATGACATGACAGTCCTTGTCTCTGAAATCAGCGAGGAGATCGGAAGGATCTCTGTCATGCATGAAAATCATGTCACACCGCATCTGCGCCGGAAGAATAGAATCCGTACTATTCATTCATCCCTTGCAATTGAGAACAATTCGCTCACGATTGACCAGGTGACAGCAATCATCGATGGCAAGCGTGTCCTTGGAAATCCAAATGAGATTCGGGAAGTCAAGAATGCATATGAAGCATATGAACTAATGCTTGAGATTGATCCGCTGTCCGTTGATGATCTGCTGAAAGCTCACAAACTGATGATGGCTGGACTTATACCTGAGAATGGGGAGTTCCGTTCCCGTGGAGTTGGTGTATTCAATGGGGAGAAGATCATACATATGGCTCCTCCTGCAGAGTATGTTCCTGGACAGATCAACGATCTGATCGCATGGTACAGAGAATCGAGGCTGCATCCTTTGATCAAAAGTTCCGCGTTCCACTATGAATTCGAATTCATCCATCCTTTCGCTGACGGCAACGGCAGAATGGGCAGGATGTGGCATACGCTTCTTCTTGGAAAATGGAAGAACCTGTTCTTCTGGCTCCCGATTGAAGAGCTCATACAGACACGGCAAAAGGAATACTATGAGGCCTTCAATCAGGCAAACAATACAGCTGACAGCTCCTGCTTTGTTGAGCTGATGCTTGAGATCATAAGGGATAGTTTGAAGGAAATATCAGTCACAGGAAGAAGTACCGACCAAGTCACCGACCAAGTCACCGATCAAGTCAGCGACCAAGTCAAGGATTCCGTTGCAAGCCTGTTGTCTGCATTGGGAAACGAGACCCTTTCCTCAGCAGAGATTATGATACGGCTGGGACTTTCTCATCGTCCTACATTCCGCAAAAACTATCTCGATCCGACACTTGAAGCACATCTCATAGAACGTACGATTCCTGATAAGCCGAACAGCAGCAAGCAGAAATACCGGAAAGTCAGACATTGATTTGAAACAGACGTCTCTCACCATTTAGCAAGTAACCATACCAGCCATATAAAACAGACAGCGGATTCAGGTTATCAGTCAATCAATTTCCATCCGCCTTTCTTGTCACTGCCAAACCGTTCGATTTGACCAGCCTTAAGTAATGATTTGATCAGGCGTCTTGCCGTTGTATATGATATATTGAGTTCTGCTGCTATATCAGCATATGTTGCTGATGGTCTTTTTCTCAAAAAGTCAAACAGTTGATTTTCCTTTGTTTTTACCTGTTCATTTACCTGTTCATTTACCTGTTCATTTATCGGCTCATCCTGCCTTGTCTCAGCTGATCTGTAGAATACAACGACAAAACCGGACTTCTGAACTTCGAATTCGCATCTGCAGTTGCTCTCTCTGCAGGCATCGGCAATACGCTTAAGTCCTGTCCCAAAACTCTCAATGTCCTTTGAATAATAGAGAATGGATGCGATAAGCAGATTACGGCGTACCGGTCGCTGATTGCCATTTATGAAATCCTTAGGAGATAATCCTGCTGGGAATGTTCCTGGGTTATAGATTTCTACGCGGTCAGGATGGATTGTCACCTCATTCGATTGGCAAGCTCCATAGTCCTTGTGACAGAATGAATTCATGAGAGCCTCACGTACAGCATCCATCGGAATCTCTGGTATCTCCTTGCGCTGCAGCGAGCCGTCAAACTCCACTCTCCACCGTATATTGCTTGCGATATATCTCTCTGCCTTTGCTACAAGCTCAAATACAGGAGCTCTTTCACGCTTGATATCAAGGAATGTAAGCCGATCCTTCCCAGCGAATATCGCCATCTGAATCTCAGCATAAAGACTCTCACAGAACAGCACCATACCAGCGTTGAGCAGCCTGTCTCCTTGTGTGAGCATCAGCTTATCGAGGGCTGTTTTCTTATCAGTATATTCAAATGGAATCCGCCCCGCTGATACGCCTCTTTCGATATAGTCCTTCACGCGCTTATCATCGACCTGACTGACAGTGAATGATGAAAGCTGCTTCTCCCAGGGATCTTCTGTCTGATTGCCTTTGAAAAAGCTCTCAAGCTGCTCTCTCTTCATCATCAAGTCTTCGTCCGTAACACGAAGCCTTGCAACACCATAGGCAAAATATGGTGTGTTATATCCCTCAAAGGAAACATGGATGCAATCCTTTCCATCAATGACAACGGAGGTTATCTGAGGAAATATCTGTGGTTCAATGTGATTTGCTATTGCCTGGCTGACTTCTCTCAGTGTCTTCTCATTGACTATCTGCCCTATTGGAGTACCATCGTTCCTGACACCGAAGTAAAGCTCGCCTTTCTGATGCTTATTGAGAATGGAAGCAATGGAGATGACAGCTTCTTTGAGTTCTCCCGTTGATTTCTTATATTCCAGTGTTTCGGTTTCTATACCTAAGTTCATTATCACATCATCCTTGCGAAGCATATACGATGTGAATACAGAAACACGCCTGCAGATTCTATCCTTCTGTTATCGTAACCTGAGGGAATAATTAATGAGCTTGCCTTATGCTTAAGATATCATGGGTATCTCTGATTGTCAAAAGACTGAAACAATAGTTAATATGTAAATATTGGAAATAAAATGAATTACACCAATACACTCAAATCGGATGTAACCAATATTCCTAGAAAGATACAGCAAATCGAGTAGGTAGGCTCTCAGGGCGTCAGCGCTGAGAGCTTTCCTCTCACACCACCCACCGTACGGTTCCGTAGTGGGCGGTTCAGATGAATACAAACTCCAGCTGTGAGTTGTATGTCCTGTCCATCTCCATCCGCTCGTTGTGCTTCACTCTGTAATATTCTTCGATGTTCAGCAATCCGAGCTTTTCGTGAAGGATGCTTTTAGTAAGACCACTTCCAAGGCATCCTGCCATCCGCCAGTATCGGTTGCTTGAAATGCCTTCCTGGTATTTGCATATCCACCATTGCGGCACACCCAGCTCTCGCAGGTGCTTCTTTCTTGAATCTGCTTTCTTCCACAGTTTCCACATGTACTGCCGTACCCTCCGCCTTATCCATTGAGCCTTTTCATCAAGCCACTTCTTGAAGTATCCTCTCGCATAGTAGTTTATCCACCCGCGGAGGTATGAGTTGAGCTCTGAGATCATGCGCTTGGCTGACACTCCGCGGTTGCGCTTCGTTATCTCCCTTATACGCTGTTCGAACTTCTCTATCTTCTTCTGCTTTGGCTTGCACATGCCAAGGCCGTTTCTGGATTTGGTCGTTGTGAATGTGAATCCTAGGAATGAAGAGCCAACGGCTCTCCTTGCCTCCGTCTTTTCCATATTCACCTTCAGCTTCATCCTACATTCGAGGAATCTTATGACAGACTCCTTTACTCTCTTCGCAGAGTATTTGCTCTTCGTGAATATGTTGCAGTCATCGGCGTATCTGACGAATTTATGGCCTCTCTTCTCCAGCTCCTTGTCATACGGAGTGAGATAAATGTTTGACAGAAGCGGTGACAATGGCCCGCCCTGCGGCGTCCCCTTATCACTCTCCATCATGCATCCATTGGTCATTATCCCGCTCTTGAGGTACACATATATCAGTCTCCTGATGTCCTTGTCCTCAAGCGTCCGGTCTACCAGACTCATCAGAAGGTCATGGTTGACCATATCAAAGAATTTGGACAGGTCGAGGTCTACTACATGCTTGTATCCCTCTGCCATGTACTCTTGTGCCTTCCTTACCGCATCTTCCGCACTTCGCCCGGGTCTGAACCCATAGCTGTATTCTGAAAATGTCGGTTCAAAGATCGGCTGGAGAACTTGCACCATCGCCTGCTGTATCACCCTGTCTATTACGCATGGCACACCAAGAAGCCTTATTCCTCCGTTATCCTTCGGTATCTCGACTCTTTTCACAGGCTTCGGCTTATACGTTCTAGCAAGTATCTGTTCCTCAATCTGTGTCCAGTTTTCTTCCATGTACGCATCAATCTCGCTGACCTCCATTCCATCGACACCGGCACTGCCCTTGTTTCGTTTCACATTCCTGATTGCTACTTCAAGGTTATGAGGCGAGAGCATCTTCCTGCATAATTCCGTATTCGGTTCTCTCTCGTTCCCTTCTTTCATCGATTTCCTTCTTCCAGCACCTAACTAACTCCGTTGTGCGGTATCTATCATAGATACTGTAGCTCTTCCTCCTTACTCGAAGATTCATCTGTTTGGTCCTTCACCATCTCTCTTATGGCTACTATGACCTCTGCTGACTTCTCACAGTTCGTTGTTACTTCGCTGTCATAGGCGATATTGCAGCCTCGGCGCCTGTGAGACCTCCCCTGTTAAGAGCATTGACCTTCCTCGCATATAGCCTCCGCATTTACTCTTCAAGCCCAGTTCTGGATTTCATCTTACCTTGCAGATTCATCCGCTTGATTCAGCCTTATATGCGGTTTCTGTCCGTAGACCCGCGATTTTGCCTCCAGTTTCCTTCAGACACTGCCTCGCGGCAACGCCCTTGCTCTTGGCTAGCGATTTTGGATGGTTTTCCATCCCGAACTGTACTCGCAGTGGACTTTCACCACCAAGTCAATACCCATGCAGGGCAAACAAGGAAATGGAGAAACCAGCGGTATGACCCGTCAGTTTCTCCATATCTCTGCAAGAAAATCTCCAGCAGTGATCAGATCACATAATCTATATCTTCCTCAGCCGGTATAGGATAATATGCGATCGTCTCTCCGTTCATAGCCTTGAGAGCATTCTCAACGCTGTATGCGCTTATGCGCCTGTTGGAAGCCGGCGAGAAATAGTAAGTGCGGCTTTCTGCGCACATTCCGGCAGTGCACTGTGTTTTCTCGTAATTGTCGTGATCGGCACTTTCCTTCAGCATTCCGTCAGGGACATAGACGACAGAGAATGTGTCGAACATGCGGGTGATTCCGTCCACCTCATTCTGTCCGAGAGGAGCAAACTCCTTTGCGAACGCCATGCGCACGAATCTGGCAGGCGATGAGTAGCTGCCGGGAAGGCCGAAACTTCCGCCTGTTCCCACGCCGAATGTGGAAACACTCTCGCCGAGAAGCTCCCTCGGAGGAGTATGGACATTCGATACAGCCACATAGTTCTTGAGATTCGTATGCTGCCAATCATATCCGGGAGCATTCGCCATGACACCTATCGTATTGCGGTGAACAGTTATTCCGTCCTCATCCGGTTCAATTATGATGGCCTCTCCGCTTGTGTCGGAGAAGATGTAGTGCACCGACATGCTGGCACCGAAGATAAGCTCATCGGTGAGATTGAGATGGCTCACAGCCTCCGCGACCTCATCGACGCTCCCGCATGTGCCGAGCATATATGGAACGAAGAACGCAGGATGCAGATCAAGATTCCCCTCGCCCTTCTGTGTGTTGTAATGACCGTAGCCGGGGAAGTTCAGAAGGCATCCCATCAGTCCGTGCTCATTGATGCCGTCGGTCATTATCGGAGACGGCGCTCCGACAAGTCCGTTGCCGAGGAAACCGTAGATCATCTCGACCGTACCGCCCTCTCCTGAAGGAGAAGTATGCAGCTCATATCCCGGGGCGACAACCGTTATCCTGTTTCCGCTGAGATCGCCGAACATATCATATGTCCGCCCTAAAAGATGGCAGCCGTCCGCGGTATGCCATGCAAAACTGGTGCACCCGAAAGCAAGGCCGGCCGACATGAGCGAGACTGCGGCTATTGACAATATCTTCTTCATATTTCAACTCCTCTTAACACTCTTTTCTTCTTATTATACAACGGAAAAGCGGGGAGATGTTAAAAAGAGCAGCAGCGGCGGAAAGACGGGAAACACAGGTATTCATAATTAATTCAAGCCTGAATGCGGAATCATCAAATGACTGAACATAAAATACAGCGGAAATAGAGCGATACATGCTATAATGCCGCAGGACGGAGCTTTCAGGCAGTCCGCAGGGTGGAAAATGGACAGAAAAAAAGGAAGAACACTGGGAATAGTCTGCATACTCTCATCGGCATTCTGCTTCGCGATGATGAACATGTTCGTCCGGCTCTCAGGCGACCTGCCCTCGATTGAGAAGAGCTTCTTCCGCAACTTCATCGCCGCGATAATAGCCATGGCCGCCGTACTGCACGGAAGGAAGGAGATGAAGATAAGGAGAAGCGACCTTCCGCTTCTTATCCTCAGATCAGCCGCCGGCACTCTCGGCGTTCTCGGCAACTACTATGCCGTTGATCATCTGATCCTCTCCGATGCGACGATGCTCAACAAGATGTCCCCGTTCTTCACGCTGATCTTCTCCGCAATCTTCCTCAGGGAGAAAGTCTCGCTAAGAACCATTGCGATAGTCATCGGCGCATTCGCCGGAAGCCTCTTTGTGATCAAGCCGGTATTCAGCAATTCCGATATCGCGGCATCCCTCATCGGCTTCGGCGGAGGCCTTGCGGCAGGAGCTGCATACACATGCGTGAGGGCGCTTGGAAAGAGAGGAGTGGAAAGCTCTCTGATAGTCCTCTTCTTCTCAGCTTTCTCCTGTCTCGTGACACTTCCCTATCTGATCTTCCGCTTTCACTCGATCGCACCTGTTCAGCTGGCATTCCTCCTTCTTGCAGGGCTTGCTGCCGCAGGAGGACAGTTCTCGATAACAGCGGCATACAGATTCGCAGCGGCAAGAGAGATCTCCGTATATGACTACTCGCAGGTGCTCTTCTCAGCGCTTTTCGGCTGGATGATCTTCTCTGAAAGCCCCGACGGACTGAGTTTCCTCGGCTATGCTGTGATCATTCTAATGGCCGTCCTTATGTATCTCAGAAACAGAAAAGCAGCCGCATAACAGGGGCCCCTTCCACTTCTCATGCGGTATCCGTGTATAATAGGCGCATGCAGCTTTCAATAATGCTATTCTTTCAGCGGCTTCACTCACCGCTTCTCGATATAGTCGCCAATACGGCATCGTTCTTCGGAGAGATAGCCTTACCTCTGGTCATAATCGCACTCTTTCTCTGGTGCATAAGCAAGAAAAAGGCATTCGCGATAACAACCTCGCTCATAACAGCGCTTCTTTTCTCGCAGACGCTGAAAGCGATCTTCCGCATTCCCCGCCCCTTCCAGGCACATCCAGAGCTCATCGAAGGCGGCAGGCTCAGCACTGCGACAGGCTATTCATTCCCATCTGGACACAGCACCCTCTCCGGATCGTTCTATTCATCGATAGCGGTGACAGTATGGAAGAAATGGGTGACAGTAGTCTGCATCATACCTCTTGTACTGATTCCCCTTTCACGGCTCTATCTCGGCGTGCACTGGCCGCTTGATGTCGCAGCCGGAACTCTCATAGGTCTTGTATCGGGAATTGTTCTTGCACCTCTATTTCTGCGCCTCTACGATGTGAGGAGGCCGTTTCTCATCTTCACGTTCATCTGCGCAGCACTGACTTTCGTACTCACCGCAGTTCTCGCGATTCTCCTCACACTGCAGAAAGTCGATGCCGTTGCCTTCACCGACATGATGTCCAATTCAGCGATTGCATCGGGCGCACTGCTTGGATTCTATCTAGACAGAAAGACTCTCATGTACATTGCCGAGAAAGGAAGTTTCATGAAGAAATGCATCAGATTCGCGGCAGGAATAATCTCCTCCGCCGCATTGCTGACAGCTCTAATGTTCCTTCCTATCCCGCTTCCGCTGAGAATGGCCGCAGCATACTTCATCACAGGGCTCTGGCTGACATACATCTATCCTCTGATAGCAGTCAAAGCGCATCTCATGGAAAAAGAAAGCCAGAAGATTTGATCAGACCAATACAGCAGACAGTCAAATGCGGAAAGACAGAAAAAGGGATGTACTCAGCGTATTCCGCCCATGACTTGCCGCAGAAGCGTGATCCTTAACAGCAATGGATAATGTCTGCAGACGCCGGCGCTGTCACACTCTTTTCGGATAGCTTCTGTCCTTGTATATCCTGCGGAAGAACCTCACTGCAACCTCATCATCGAAAAGAGCGCTGCCGCAGAGTCGGGCAAAGAGCCTTCCGCATATCTCGCTGTCGGCAAGAGCGTTATGGGCATCATAGACCCATCCGAGATCATCAGCGATGGATGTGAGCTTGTATGACCGCCGTCCCTTCCACAATTTCCTTGCAAGGGACAGCGTGCAGTAATAGTCATTATGGTCCGCCTCGACTCCCCATGAGGCGAGGGAATCGCGGAGAACCTTTATATCAAAGGGCGCATTATGCGCGACAAGGGGAAGGGAACCGATAAAACTCTTCATCTCAGGCCAGATGGAGGCGATGGAGGGAGCTGCCATGATATCCAGCGGATCAAGATGATGTATCGAGAAGCAGACAGGATCGAAAACAGGTTCCTTAGGCTTTATCAGCGAGTAGAACCTGTCAACAGTCATTCCCTCCTCATCCATCTTCACAAGTCCCACAGAGCAGGCTGAAGCGGAAGAACCCGAGGCTGTCTCGAAATCTATCGCAACGTATTTCATCTGCTCTTCTCGAGCATTATCTGCAGAATGGTTCTGTTCGTCTGCTCCATACCCTCATGAGAGAGGCGAGAGAGATGATCTATCGAAGAGATGCAGTCATCGCCGACGATTCCTGCCCCCTCTCCCGCATGGCTGCCGCAGAGCGCAAGCTGGACAGATACAGATGCGGCTATCAGTGAAGTATATATCTTCAGAGCACAGGTGTTCTTCGCACCGTCGCAGATGATGCCGGAGAGGTTACCGACCATATTGTTGATGGCCGCATTCATAAGTTCGCGTCCGCCTCCGAGAAGATAAGCGTACGCACAGGCAGTCCCTATGGAGGCCGTAAACGCGCCGCAGAGGGCGGAGAGCCTGTCCTTATGGCTCGTAAGCACAAGCCCTATCAGCTCGCTGACAGCCACTGCGGAGAGCATCTCATCCTCGCTCTTCCCGAGATATTCAGCCAGTATTGCCACGGGGACAGTAACCGTTATCCCCTGATTGCCCGAACCTGAGTTTATCATCACGGGAAGCACGGAGCCCGCCATCCTCGCATCAGAGCCGGCAGCAGCGGCGGCAGCGGCCTTTCTCATGGCTTCATCAAGGTTTTCCGGAACTTCCACATAGGCTCCCATCACCTTGCCGACTGAAAGACCCAGCCCTTCATCAAGTCCCTTGCGGCTTATCGCCGTATTCTCGCTCACGGCCTTCCTGAGAAGTTCCTTCATATCATCCGAAAGCGATGAGGCGTATTCAATCGCATCCTCAAGGGTGAGAGTTGAAAGGAAGCTGTCCTCCTGAAAACTCTGGCATTCAGGGAAGAAGAGAGGAGTATCTGAAAGCGTAATTCCGTCAAGCTCAAGGGATGTGAATCTGTCATGCTCTCCGGAAATCACGGCAGAGGCAGAGTGTCCCGAACCATAGACAGTCACCTTCACATAGAGTGAAGGCGCATTCTCATCTATGCGCACCTCAAGGGGGAATCCCGCGGCTTTCTCCCTCTCCCTGTCGGTAACAGAAGAGAGAACCGAAAGTCCGTGCGATGTGTCTCTTATCGCGATTCCGAGGGAAACTGCCGCTCTGATGCCGTGAAGATCAGAGTTGGGAATGCTGACTCCCATCGCATTCTTCATCATGTTCGGAGATACGGAAGCCTCCCCTCTCTCCGGCTCCATGCCGAAAAGCTCCGCAGCCTTAGCACCGGCAAGCGCCGCAGCGGCAGGTTCGGTGCATCCCATCGCCTCTATCACCTCTCTTCTGAGAATCAGGTCTATCCTCTTCCTGTTGAGCATCAGAAAACCTCCGAAATATAAAGCTGTCCTCTGGAACTGAGCGTATAATGCAGAGAGGCAGGAATCACTGCAGCCTCACCCTTCTCCAGCGTAAGACTCTCGCCATGCGATGAGAAACGTGCGCTTCCTTCCGTAACCATAGCGATTCCCAGCTTGTCTCCCGCAATCTCATAGCGGCCGGACGGTACGGAGATGAGTTTGTAGTTATCGGATGATGATGCATATACAGAACGTCCGTATCCGTCGGGAGAAGGAACGCAGCGCAGCGGTTTCCCGGCATTAAAAGAGGCAATGCGCTCAAGTTCCTCAAGATCAATGCGCTTCCCGGTAAGTCCGGCGCGGAGCACATTGTCCGAGGCATCCATCACCTCAACACCGCATCCGAAAACATATGCGTGCAGTGTTCCGGGGACGATATCCAGAGCCTCGCCTATCTGCAGATGCACGAGATTCATCAGGTACGGGAACAGACAGCTTATATCATCAGGATATTTCTCAAGACACCTGAGAGCAACACCGCATCTGGAGAGGAAAAGGCCTTCCATTCTCGGTTCCGATGACGAAGAGAGAGAATCTCTGTATTCAGAGAGAATGATGGCCTTCTCACTCGCAGGGAGTGCAAAAAGTCCCATGAAAAGCTCTCTGATGCTGCCGGAAAGTGAACGGATAGTACGTCCGAAAGCGCCTGGAATGACAGCTGCGAGATCGGCTTTTATCTCCTCTATATCCCTGAAACCGCAGAGCGCCGCAGCGGGAGAGAGCGCCATGAAAAGCTCCCTCTTGCCGTTGTCATCCTGATAAGACACTGGAAGTCCCTTGCTTCTGGAATCGGCTTCCCTCTTCCATCCCGCTTCCGCCTGTGCCTTGTCCGGATGGCACTGTATTGAAAGAGGAGAATCCACTGCGAGAATCTTCATCATGAAAGGAAGAAGGCCGCCTCTTCTTTCCCAATCTTCGCCGAGAAGGCTTCTGTCCTCTCTGATAAGCTCCGCAAGCGTCTTTCCGTCCTCGGCAGCGGCACAGCCCGCAGGATGCGTCCCGAGCCAGAGCTCAGCCTGCGGAGAACCTGTATATTTCCCCGTAAGCGAAGGTATATAGTCCTTATTTCCCCAGGCGTAGTCTTTCACCACGCCTCTTATCTTCTTTATCTCCATACCGGAATTATAGCATCATACCGGCACTTTTCCGGAAGCTGTCTCCTTCTCTTTTCTCCTCAGTGAACGCATGAAGGAAGTGAAGAAGAAAACCGCCGCGACAAAGGTAAGCCCGTCGCTCAGAGGCTGCGCTATGGCAACGCCGGTTATTCCCATGAAATGAGGAAGAATCATTATTATGGGAAGGAAGAAAAGTCCCTGTCTCGCCATTGCAAGGATGGTGGCCGGGATCGCTCTTCCTGTGGACTGGAGACCCATGTTCGTGGCTGTGACAAGACCGGTCAGAGGCAAAAGCAGCATCTGTGCCCTGAGCGCGTATGCTCCTATCGCTATGACATCGGCATCATCTTTCCTGAACGCCATCATCACCTGCGGAGCAAAGGTGAAGCAGAGGACGGCGACGAGCAGCATTATCGCGGTGCCTACAAGAGCGGTGAAGCGTGTGGCCTCGCGCACCCTTCCATAGCGTTTCGCCCCATAGTTGAATGAGGCGACAGGCTGGTATCCCTGCCCGAATCCGAGCATGCCGGAGAATGCGAACATCATGATCCTGCCAGTTATGCTCATTGCGGCTACTGCGGCATCGCCGAAAGCGGAAGCTGCGACATTGAGGGCGACGGAGGCAATGCTCGCAAGTCCCTGTCTGGCAAGTGTCGGAAGCCCGATGAATACTATCCTGAGATACAGCCTGATATCCCCGGAAACCTTTCTCAGCGTCAGCCTCACGCTGCTTCTGCCGCGGAGGAAGAACGAGATGAGGATGCAGAAGGAGATCAGCTGGCTGAGAGCCGTGGCCATCGCCGCTCCTGCCGTACCGAAACCGAAGGAGAATATGAATATCGGATCAAGGACTATGTTGAGAAGTCCTCCGACTGTGATGCCTACCATGCCGTACATCGCCTTTCCCTCCGCTCTGAGGTAGTTGTTCATGACGAACGAGCAGCACATCACAGGACAGCCTATGAAGATGTATTCGGCATACGCCTCGGCATATGGCAGTATGGTCGGTGTCGCGCCGAGAAGCCTCATCAGCGGACCGCTGAACACCAGACCGAATACGGCGAGAAGAATTGAGAGAATCATGGCGAGGAGGAAACCTGAGCTTGCGGTGACAGTGGCAGCCTCATCCTCCTTCGCACCGAGCTGGCGGGAGAGAATGTTCCCAGCTCCCATGCCTATCGTGAAGCCTATCGCCTGGATTATAGCCATCACTGAGAAAACGACGCCTACCGCTCCCGCGGCGCTCGTTCCCAGCTGCGAGACGAAAAACGTATCCGCCGTATTGTATATGGATGATACGAGCATGCTTATTATCGTCGGCACTGCCAGTTTCATGACAAGACGCGGAACGGGCGTCTCCGTCATCATCACATAATGTTCCGCTCTCTCCTTCTCGTCCACAGACACTCTCCCACAGCTTGCGTTTAGAATGAAAAGCGTATATCCTTTCATCCAGATGCGACTGTCGTATAATGGTTATTACCTATGCTTCCCAAGCATAAGAAGCGGGTCCGATTCCCGTCAGTCGCTGAGGGCTCCGACCGGAGCCTTTTTTCTTTAACTTATACATTCTACAACGGAAAACGCCGGTGATGCAGCCGTAATTCAGCTCTGTGTCGGAAGAGGATGCAGAGATAAACGTCTCTGTGTCCTATTGCCTGTCTTTGCATGCCTGCAGATCATAATGAAACACGGTTCCGTTTCATTGACTATGCTTGCGGATAGTGCTTTTCTGTAGACATTGGAGGATATCATTGAAAGCCCTAGACCTCTCAGAAGGACCAGTAGCCGCGACTCTCTTCAGATTCGCGCTTCCGTTTCTCGCCGCGAACATACTCCAGTCCCTCTACGGAGCGGTAGATCTCTTCGTGGTAGGGCAGTACTGCTCTGCAGAGAGCGTGGCAGCCGTATCCACGGGAACGCAGGTCACGCAGATCGTCACCAGCCTGATTACAGGCCTCACCCTCGGCTCCACGATAATCATCGGGGAGTACATGGGAGAAAGAGACACTGATAAGGTTAAGAAAACAATAGGAACAACGCTGACGGCGTTCTTCATAGTCTCGCTTCTTCTCACCGTGCTGATGATAGCTTTCTCCGATGTCATTCTGAGGCTTCTCCATACACCGGAAGAGTCCTACCAGCTCACAAAGACCTATGTCGTCATATGTTCTGCTGGAAACCTGTTCATATGCCTCTACAACGCCATCTCCGCAATCCTCAGAGGCTACGGGGACTCCGCGCGTCCGATGATCTTCGTAGGAATCGCCTGCGTTCTGAACATAATCCTCGACTTCCTCTTCACAGGAGCGGCGGGAATGGGCGTCTCCGGCGTGGCTCTGGCGACAGTCATATCACAGGCGGTAAGCATGGCAGCGGCGGTGATATATCTGAAAAAGAAGGATTTCATCTTTGATTTCCGCCTACCTTCGTTCAGGCCAGACAGAAGCATCCTCCATAAGCTCGCTGCAGTAGGCTTCCCTATCTCATTCCAGGAACTTGCTGTAAGAATCTCATTCCTTTACTTGACGATGATGATGAACTCCGCGGGAGTGTACGGAGCCGCCGTTGTCGGCGTAGGCGCAAAATACGATGTGTTCGCGATGCTGAGCGCTACATCGATGGCCAATGCCCTCGCCGCGATAACCGCACAGAACTACGGAAGGGGAAAGCCAGAAAGGGCGAGACAGTCGCTGTGGACAGCCCTCTCATTCGCGCTGGGGGTATCGTTCCTCTTCTGGCTGTGGGCGCAGTTCTCCCCCGGGACGATGATCGGAGTATTCACCTCCGACGAGGGTGTGATCAGAGAAGGAATCCCCTACTTCCGCTCAGCAAGCTATGACTACATGATGACGGCGCTTGTATTCACCCTCAACGGCTACCTCAACGGACGCCAGAAAACTGTATGGACAATGATCAGCTGCACCTGCGGAGCGCTTCTTCTGCGCATCCCTATGGTATGGTTCTTCGGACGCATGTTCGGCACGGACCTCGGACTTCTCGGGACGATCGCTCCCACAGTCTCCGGAATAATGGCGGCCTATACGCTTGTCTATGTTCTCTGGGAAGGTCGCAGGAAAAGACAGGCATCTCAGGCGTGAGACCTCCTTTTCCATTGACGATCTCACAGCGCACAGTTTATCATTGAAATTAATTCATCTCGCACGGCAGACGTGCAAAGGAAAGAAACAGCAAGTGGACGATGGCCCTGGCAGTAAAATGAAGAAAGAAGATGCGGATGTGCCCCCGCACTTATCCCGCACAAGACTGAGACTCCTCCTCTGATCTGAGGATTTTTCCGGAAAAAAGAGAAAAGACAGAGTAGAAGGAGTTTAAGATGTCATTAGCACAACAGATATTATTGCAGGTAATTCTCATAATGATAAATGCGTTCTTCGCGGCAACGGAGATCGCTGTCATTTCGCTCAATACCACAAAACTCAAGAAGCTGGCCGAAGACGGCGACAAATACGCGCCGCGCCTGCTGAAGATGGCGGAGAATCCTTCCGGATTCCTCTCGACGATACAGATAGGCATCACGCTGGCGGGATTCCTCGGTTCGGCGTTCGCCGCAGACAATCTTGCCGAGTACCTTGTTCCCGCGTTCATGGATCTCGGACTGCCCGCAGGCCTTTCCCGCACGATAGCGGTCGTCATAATCACGCTGATAATCTCGTTCTTCACCCTTATCTTCGGAGAGCTGGTTCCCAAGCGCATCGCACAGAACAAGTCCTTCGAGGTAGCGAAGTTTGCCTCTTCCGTTATCCTTGTCACAGCAAAGGTGATGAAACCCGCAGTCTGGCTTCTTTCAGCATCGACGAAAGTGGTGCTCAGGATCTTCGGAATAAAGGATGAGGGCGGCGGCGAGGAAGTCACGGAGGATGACATCAAGCTGATGGTCGATGCCGGAGGCGAGTCAGGCTCGATTGAGGAGGACGAGCAGGAGTGGATACAGAACGTATTCGAGTTCAACGACATAAATGTGAGCGAGATAATGACGAGGGAGCCCGATGTCGTCTCCTTTCAGGTCGATACGCCTGACAGCGAGATACTCGACACAATCAAGGATTCCGGTCTTTCAAGGTTCCCCGTCTACGGAGAGGACATCAACGACATACTTGGAATACTCAACGCCCGTGATTTCCTCATCAATCTCAGCTCTGCAGAGCACCACAGCATAAGAGATCTTCTCCGCCCCGCATACATGGTTCCCGACTCTATACACGCCGACAAGCTCTTCTCTGACATGCAGGAGAAGAAAACGCATATAGCGATAGTCGTCGACGAGTACGGACAGACTGTGGGAATAGTGACTCTGGAGGATCTTCTGGAGGAGATCGTCGGCAATATCTACGATGAGTTTGACCCCCAGGAGGAGAAGGAGATACAGAAGATAGATGACGGAGTGTGGAAGGTCAGCGGCTCTCTCAGCCTCTCGGATTTCTCCGACGAGACAGGCATAGAGCTTGAAGAGAACGAGGACTATGACACGATAGGCGGAATGGTCCTCTCGACACTTTCCCAGATTCCGGAGGACGGAACAACGCTCCATACCGTCGTCGGCGGTCTCGATATCCAGGTCACGAAGATAGAGGACAGAAGGATCGAGGAAGCCATCGTGAAGAAGGCGGAGCCGAAGAAAGAGGAGACGGAAACAAAGGAGAGTGAGAAAAAGGAGAAGTCAGACGAGGAGTGATCACTCCACCATCTGAAGCACAAGCCCTCTGATCAGGAATCGGAGGGTTTTCTCTTTCTCTGTGAGCCTCTCCGCGGAGAGAAGGAGGTAGAGGATGGCCTCATAGCCGTCGCTGAACGCCTTTATATCATCCTTGTCATCTATGGCAAAATAGGAGAAGAGGTTCCGCATTATCCCGCTGAATCTTCTTCTCAGATCGGGCATTGACTCGTCGGGAAGCCGTCTCAGCACAAGCTCAAGTTCATTCCCGTCAAGAAACCTGTGAAGCCCCTCATCATAGAAACGGCTGAGAAGCGCATAGAATATATCGGTGAGGCTTGTGACGATGTGGTTCTCATCTATCTCCTGCAGCATGGAGAGGTACATCTCCTCTATCTCGTCTGAGAATGTCCGCAGAAGGTCGAAGAAGAGTTCCTCCTTCGATTTGTAAAAGAGATAGAACGTGCCTTTCGGGATGCCTGCGCGCTTCACAAGCTCATCAACAGTGGTTCTCCGCACGCCGTAGAGCGACAGGCATCTGCCGGCCTCCCTCCTCAGAGCTTTTCTGATGTTCCTCCTCTCCTCCTCCGTATAAATCTTGGGCATATCTTTTTTATTCCTCTTTTTGACTAAATTAGTCTATATAGTCAACAAAATGGTGTTTTCAGTTATTTTAAGCATGAAAAAGCGGTATTTCAACCTCTTATTTTCCTTTACTTCACGGCTGGGGCCACTTACGATTGTGTTATCGAAAGAAAAGGAGCAATGAATGGCAGAAGTATTACTCAAGAATATCTGCAAGATCTATGATGGCGGCGTCAAAGCAGTAGACAACGTCAACATCGATATCAAGGATCAGGAATTCGTTGTTCTCGTCGGCCCTTCCGGCTGTGGCAAGTCCACAACACTTAGAATGATCGCCGGCCTCGAGGATATCTCCTCCGGCGAGCTCTATATCGACGGGAAGCTCATGAACGACGTTCCTCCCAAGGACAGGGACATAGCGATGGTATTCCAGAACTACGCTCTCTATCCGCACATGACTGTCTATGACAACATGGCATTCGGTCTCAAGATCAGGAAGTTCCCGAAAGATCAGATCGACCAGCGCGTAAAGGAAGCTGCGAAGATCCTCGACATCGAGTCCCTCCTCGACAGAAAGCCGAAGGCTCTCTCCGGCGGTCAGAGACAGCGTGTCGCCGTAGGCCGTGCAATCGTCAGAAAGCCCAAGGTATTCCTCTTCGACGAGCCGCTCTCGAACCTCGACGCAAAGCTCAGAGTCCAGATGAGAGCCGAGATCTCCGGCCTCCACAACAGGCTCAAGGCAACGATGATCTACGTTACGCACGATCAGGTCGAGGCCCTCACAATGGCTGACAAGATCGTCGTAATGAAGCTCGGCGTCATCCAGCAGATCGGCGGACCTATGGAGCTCTACAACGAGCCTGACAACAAGTTTGTCGCCGGATTCATCGGATCGCCACCCATGAACTTCCTCGTAGTGACAATCAAGAAGGACGGAGACAAGCTCTATGCTGATGAAGGTTCCTTCCGCCTTGAGGTCACACCCGCACAGGCCAAGTTCCTCCAGCCGTACATCGGCAAGGAAGTCACATTCGGAATCAGGCCGGAGGATGTCGAATTCTCGCATACTCCCATCGACGGAAAGACCATCAACGGTCATGTATCCGTTGTCGAGCCGCTCGGTTCCGAGACACAGGTCTATGTATCTACATCCAAGGCAAAGGTTGTCGGAAAGATCGATCCGACCGTCATCCCCCAGCCGGACGAGAAAGTTGCGCTCATCGTCAACATGGAGAAGGCAAAGTTCTTCGACATCGACACAGAGCTCACGATCCGCTGAGGATTGGAATATATATGGAAAACAGCCTCTTCGGAGGCTGTTTTCTTCTGCGCATAGCTGCTATTAAAACTCTTATTTTCTGGGGAAGAGGCTGCTGTAAGCGGCTTTCAGCGCATCGGCGCTCTGGTCCTCCCTGACTCCGATGAGAACAGAAGCCTCGGATGAGCCACTGTTGATAAACGTAGTCTCGATGCCGTGCTCCTTCAGTCCCTCAAGAACTTTCAGACAGGCTCCAGATGTCTCGAGGCTGCCGCCGACGACTCCGAGGATCGAATGGCCGTGATCGACTGAGATGGATTCCAGGCTGAACTCCTTTGCAAGACGTTCGCACATTGCCTGGCATACGCTCTCATTTGCCATCTTCGAATCGAAGAACCATACGATGCTGTCTATTCCGAAGAGAGAATAGCACGGCCTTATGCCGAAGATATGGAGCATTGTGAGCAAAGCATGGCGCATACCGTACTTTCTGAAAAGCATCAGTTTGCGGAGCCTGATGCGCGAAAGTCCGCCGCGGACGGAGACTCCTATCGCCCAGTCGCTCTCGCTGTCGCGCACTATCATCGTGCCGGGATCATCGGGACGGTTGGTATTCCTGACGTTTATAGGAATACCGGCATCATATACAGGGGCGATTGCCTCCTCATGAAACACCGATGCGCCGAGATCCGAAAGCTCCCTCACCTCCTTGTAGGAGATGACGGGAATGACCTCCGCATTCTCCACAACGCGCGGATCGGCACGGAAGATGCCTGAAACATCGGTCCAGTTCTCATAGAGCTCGGCGCCTACTGCGCGTGAGACTATCGCTCCGGTGATGTCTGAGCCTCCTCTGGTGAATGTCTTGAGAACACCCTGCTCCGTCTCTCCGTAGAATCCGGGGATGACATACTTCTTCCCCTTCTCCAGCTTCTCCTGCAGGCGGCTGTATGTCATTTCGTTGACGGTGGAGTCCTGATTGATGACTATGGCATCCTCGGCATCGAGGAACTCCCATCCAAGGTACTCACTTATGACAAGAGCAGAGAGATACTCGCCGCGCGACGCCGCGTAATCTGCGCCGCGGCCCGCATCTATCATGCATCTTATATCGTCGAGCTTCTCGGAGAGCTTCACATCATCGATTTTCAGCTTCTGCGCTATCTGTATGAAGCGCTTGGATATCTCGTTGAACACAGGGCGGCAGCTCTGTCCCTTCTGCACCAGCGCATTGCATTTATAGAGCAGGTCCGTGATCTTCTCATCTTCCCTGTTCCTCTTTCCGGGAGCAGAGACAACGGCGACCATACGCCTCTCGTCACTCTCGAGAATCGACCTGACCTTCTTTATCTGCTCCGCATCAGCTACGCTGCTTCCACCGAACTTGGATACTATCATCGCGTCCTCCATGGTGATTCTACGTTTAATCGCATCAGATGGCAATAATGCGCGAACCGGCTCCGTCAGCGCGGAGACAGAGCACACAAGGAAATGTATTTCCTCTCATTGATTGACTTAATATTTCTTTTTCTTATACTCCGGTATTCATGGAAACAGAAGTCAAAGAGAACATAATGGGGTATGAATCCATCCCCAGACTGATAGTTAAGCTCTCTCTTCCTCTGATGCTCTCAATGCTGATACAGGCGCTGTACAACGTCGTTGACAGCATCTTCGTAGCGAGGGTATCGGAGGCATCCCTCACCGCGGTATCGCTTGCATTCCCCCTGCAGAACCTGATGATAGCATTCGGGATAGGCACAGCCGTCGGTGTCAACTCCTACCTTGCCAGAAAGCTCGGAGAGAAGAGGCACAGCGAGGCGGAGGCCGCAGCCGACAACGGAATATTCCTCGCCCTCGTGACATGGCTCGCCTTCGCGCTCTTCGGCATCTTCGGAACAAGACCTTTCCTCGCGATATTCACCGATGATCCCGAGCTTCTTAACCTCTCCGTGGACTATGCGAGGATATGCCTCGTGTTCTCGTTCGGAATCTTCGTGGACATCACGGCAGAGCGCATAATGCAGGCCACAGGCGACTCGATACACCCGATGATAACCCAGTCGCTCGGAGCCATAACCAACATAATCCTCGATCCTGTGTTCATTTTCGGTTTCGGAATGGGCGTTAAGGGAGCTGCCATCGCCACCGTCATAGGACAGGTCGTCTCAATGATAGCCGCACTCTATTTCGTCAGCAGGAACAAATATGTGAACCTGCACCTCTCTCTCAGGTATTTCAGGCCGTCGGGGAAGATCATCAGGGAGATATACGCTGTCGGAGTGCCCACAATCATCATGAACAGCGTGAGCACCGTGATGGTCAGCGCGCTCAACTCGATACTCATAGCCTTCAGCGCTACGGCTGTATCGGTTCTCGGAGTCTACTTCAAGCTCCAGTCCTTCGTATTCATGCCCGTTTTCGGACTGCAGGCAGGCATGATACCGATCATCGCATACAACTACGGAGCGAGGAACAGGAAGAGGATGACGCATACGATGAAGGTCGGAGGCACGATCGCTGTCTGCATCATGTTCATCGGATTGATGATCTTCCAGCTCCTTCCCGATCTTCTCCTCGGCTTCTTCGCCGCCTCATCCGAGATGCTCGCGATAGGACGCCCCGCACTGAGGATAATATCGTTCTGCTTCATCCCGGCGGCCATCGCCATAAGCCTCACATCCGCTTTCCAGGCAACAGGAGTCGGCTATGCCGCGATGATAGTCTCCATCGTCCGCCAGCTTGTCGTGCTGCTTCCGGTAGCGGCGCTTCTTGCCGATACGGGAGTGCTCAACAACGTATGGTTCGCATTCACAGCAGCGGAAGGCGTGGGACTTACGCTCTCGGTCATCTTCTATATATATGTATATAGAAAGAAGATCGTCCCGCTGGACGTCAGGAAGTGAGCCGGAATACTGTTTCCTCTCATTTCTTATGCAGAAATGTTGACACAGAAGTGCATAAATATTAATGTATCCGCATAAAGAGGCAGGAAAATGAAAAAATATGCAATTATCGCTGTAGCTTTGCTTCTCATCCCGTTCATGGCTTTCGCATCAGGAAGCGCCGAGGAGGAGAAGAGTGAATACGTTTTCGCGACAGACGCCACATGGCCGCCGTTCGAATACATCGACGAGAACGGAAATCTCACAGGATTCGAGGTAGAGCTCGTTCCGATGATCGGCGATGCGATCGGAGAGAACTTCGTCGTTGAGAACATCCCCTGGGACACAATCTTCGCAGGACTCCGCAACGGACAGTATGATGCCGTCGCTTCCGGCGTGACCATCACAGAGGAGAGAAAGGCGACCATCGACTTCTCCACCCCGATCAACAATCAGGGACAGGTGCTGATCGTCACCACGGAGCAGGCCGCTTCCACAGGTTCTATCGATGATCTTCCGGAAGGCGCCAAGGTCGGCGTGCAGATCGGAACGACCGGAGACTTCGCCCTCGAGGCATATCCGGTAGAGATCAGACGCTATGATGACATCGGCCTTGCGATCGAGGACCTCCTCAACGGCAATCTTGACGGTGCTGTCTGCGACTCGCTCATCGCTTCCGACTTCGTCCTCAAGAACGAGAACTACGCTGACAAGCTCGTCGTAGCCGGAGAGCCGTTCACATCCGAGGAAATCGCTATCGGAGTCCAGAAGGGCAACACAGCGCTCCTCGACAAGATCAACGAAGGTCTCCAGATCCTCATGGACAACGGAGAGTTCGATGCCCTCAAGGCAAAGTGGGGAATCATCTGATCACTCCGCACAGCATAGAAACCGCCGCCAGCCGGCGGTTTTTTCATCTCTTCACTCCCCTTTCCCCTACTCTGCTATTGAAAACGGAGGAGGAATGCATTATCTGAAAATTAAGGTCAATGAGGAGCAAGGCTGAGATGAAAGTGAATCCGATAGCATACGCCATCCTTGCCGCAGCGCTCTATGCGCTGAACACTCCGCTGTCAAAGCTCCTCCTTGATGATATCGGCCCGGACATGCTTGCGGGACTTCTCTACCTCGGAGCCGGCGCAGGAATGCTGATAATCTGGCTGCTGCAGGGAAAAGGCGCAAAGAACAGCGAGGAAAGACTCTCCCGCGAGGACCTTCCCTACACTGCCGCCATGGTCGTTCTGGACATTGCCGCGCCCATACTGATGATGACGGGACTCGGCCTCACATCGCCTGCGAACGCCTCTCTTCTGAACAACTTCGAGATAGTGGCCACTTCTGTAATTGCCCTTGCAGTATTCGGGGAGAAGATAAAGGCAAGGCTCTGGGCGGCTATTGTCCTCATTACTGCATCCAGCATGCTCCTCACCGCAGGGGACGAGAGCAGTCTCGATTTCTCAATAGGCTCGGTGTTCGTCCTTCTGGCGTGCACCTGCTGGGGAATCGAGAACAACTGCACGGGAAAACTCTCAAGGAAGAATCCGATCGAGATCGTCGTGGTAAAAGGACTTGGGTCAGGGACAGGTGCCTTCATCATAGCTCTGATCTCCGGAGAAAGCCTTCCCTCCCCGTCTGCCGTAATACCGGCGCTGCTGCTCGGTCTTGCATCTTACGGATTGAGCATCTTCTTCTATGTCTACGCGCAGCGGTACCTCGGCGCAGCAAGAACAAGCGCATACTATGCAGTCTCTCCGTTCATAGGAACAGCCATCTCGCTTCTTATCTTCCGCACTCTTCCCTCCCCGCTCTTCATCACAGCGCTTCTTATGATGGCTGCAGGAGCATGGCTTGCCTCAGCTATTCCTGAAGAAGAACGGCAGAAACAGGCATAATGCTTCCATTTTATGCACTTCAAAGGGCCTAATTGCATAAGTATTCGGATTTTAGTTGACTAACACTGCAAATTTATACAAGATGCACTTACGGAAAATACAATGAACGGAAATTCAATCGATGAACAGATCAAGGCGGAAGCCCTGCGTCAGCGTGTCGTCTCCAAAGACCCCAACGCACCCAAGGCAGGCCAGCCTACGATAAACATGACGGACGGCGTGCTCATTCCTAAGAAGGGAGAGAAGCACGTTCTAACATCATGGAGGCTCACATTCTTCGGAGCGATCATACTCTCTGCAGTGCTGATCGTCCTCTTCCCGGACCCCTACCGCACGATATTCGTCACATGTCTCAGAGGACTGCCGGTCACATTCGAGGTGACGGTATTCTCAATCATCGGCGCCGTGATCATAGGAACCTTCACCGGACTTGGCTCCGTGTCGAAGCACAGATGGATAAACATGATCTGCGGCGTATATGTCGAGCTCATAAGAGGAATACCTCTCCTTGTACAGCTCATATTCATCTACTACGCCGTCGGTTCCCTCTTCCACGTCGAAGGCATAATCGCTGCCATCTTCTCGCTCTCCGTCTGCTTTGGAGCCTATATGGGAGAGATCGTCAGAGCGGGAATCCAGGCAATTCCAAAGGGACAGATGGAAGCTGCCATCGCTCTTGGCATGTCACGATCGCAGGCATTCAGATACATAATCCTTCCGCAGACTGTGAAGGTGATTCTTCCCGCGATCGGAAACGAGTTCATCTCCATGCTCAAGGACTCGTCCCTCGTCTCCGTACTCTCCCTCGAGGATATCCTCAGATGCGGAAGAATGTACATTTCAAGGACGTTCCTCTCACTTGAGACGATGCTCGTCGTCGCCCTCATATACCTGATGATAACCCTCATACTCTCACGCCTCGTGGGACTGCTTGAGGAAAGGCTGCACAAGAATGGCTAAGATTGAAATACAGAATCTCTCAAAGGATTTCGAGACACCGAGCGGCATACTCCACGCCGTGAGAAACGCGAGCCTCACAGTCAACGACGGAGAGGTTGTCGTCATTATAGGCCCATCCGGGTCCGGCAAGTCCACGATGCTCAGATGCGTAAACGGGCTGGAGAAACCGACTTTGGGACACATCCTGATAGACGGCATCGACACGACTGATCCCTCCACCGACATAAGGAAGATCAGGGAGGAAGTGGGAATGGTGTTCCAGTCCTTCAACCTCTTCCCGCATCTCACAGTACTCGACAACATAACCCTCTCCCCTGTCAAAGTCAGGAAGATGGACAAGAAAGAGGCCGAGGAGCTCGCCATCTCGCTTCTCAGGAGAGTCGGACTGGAGGAGAAGGCTAAGGTTCATCCCACGCAGCTCTCGGGGGGGCAGCAGCAGAGAGTCGCAATAGCACGCGCCCTCGCGATGAACCCAAAGGCAATGCTCTTTGACGAACCGACATCAGCCCTCGATCCGGAGATGATAAAGGAAGTTCTTGACGTAATGCTCCAGCTCGCCAGCGACGGAATGACAATGCTTCTGGTAACGCATGAGATGGGATTCGCAAGAGCGGCTGCTGACAAGGTAGTATTCATGGACAAGGGTGAAGTGATAGAGACAGGAAGGCCCGAGGAGATGTTCACATCGCCGAAGAGCCCGAGAACGCAGGACTTCCTCAATCACATACTCTGAGAGAAGATCTCTTAAAGCCAAAAGAGCGCCGGTATTCCATCGGCGCTCTTGCAATATCAACTCAATCAAATTGCTCAAATCGGCACAAAATTTCAAACCAGAAATTCTATTATTATCTATTTTGGTTCTTCACGGAAAGATAGGGGATGAAGGGCTAGATTGAAAATAAGAGCATGTGCGTTCTAAAGTTTAGATACCACTCAAAAACTAAAGGACGAACACATGCTCTTCGAACAAAGTATAGCAAACTACCTGTCTCTTCAACCCTATGAATACATCAACACAGAAATAGCAGAAGATGGAAAGCAGAGGCTTCTTCATCTGAAGAGCATCAAAGAGACAGAGGATGTGCAATGTCCCTTCTGCAATGGCCATGTGCACATCTGTGGTAACTACAGCATGAGACTCAGGGACATGCCTGTGTACCCAGGGACAAGGCAGGATGTGGAAGCAAATTACCACCGTTACCGCTGCCAGAAATGCTCGAGGACCTTCAGTGAAGAGATTCCATTCAAATACCCTCAGACACGGATAACTGAACGTGCAGCTTCATGGATAAGCTCCTTCCAACGCTTCAATATTCCAATAACCACAGTACAGAAGATTACAGGTGTTCATTGGGATACGATCAAACATCTCCACAAAGGAGTAATGGCTGAAGCCATCGCTGAAAGGAAGAAGGAACTGGCAAAGGATGGATACAGGCCAAAG
>CALXLV010000005.1 GCA_944389295.1 uncultured Spirochaetaceae bacterium
TCATTTTGGACGCAGATCAGTTCCGCAACCATCTTACGGAATTGTCTTGGATACCTCTTTGGCATCTTTACCTCCTGAAAATGTTATACCCTTGATTTTCTGTGTCCACTAATTCGAGAAGGTTCACATTGTTCCATCGGGATTAATCTCTATGTCCTGGGGGGGGGGAGAATCCAGCGCGGCATTCGCTGCTGTTATGAATATGTTTGCCTCATTTACGGCAGCATCCTGCCTGTCTACTGCAGAATCTGTACTGCATGAGGACAGGACAATAAGAAGGGATAATATGACGCAAATGAATTTTGATATTTTCATCATTATCTCCTGCGGGCCGGTACCATTTTCCTTGAATTTTGCGTTTTCATCAATTATGGAAGGAGACTGGCAGAAGAAAGCCTGCCGCTGTCATAACTCATGCTATCATAGGATATGAGCGAATACACATGCCAGAGCTGCGGACTCGGGATTGATGACGAATCGATGCTGGGGACATATCCTGACGGACGGAAGAACACAGATTACTGCATTCATTGTTTCAGGGATGGAGAGTTTGCTCATCCCGGGATAACGATGGAGGAGCAGATAGAGCTGAACCTCTCAGGTGACAATCTTGAGAACTTCAACAGAAGTGAGGACACATCTTTCTCATTAGAAGGGGCGAGAAAGGTGATGAACCTCTATTTTCCATCGCTCAAAAGATGGATGCCCGTCGTTTCCAAGGCCTCATGGATTCTTGAGAGGACGGGGTATGGAGTGCTTTCCACGATAAATGAAAACGGCTTCCCTGTTCCTGCAGCTGTCGACATCATAGCCGGAAAGGGAATCAGGGAACTCTGGATGACGACGTTCCGCTCATCGCACAAGGTTAGGAACATAGAGAGGAATCCCAGATGCGGTATGTGCTTCGTCCATGAGGCCGACAGCATCTCGCTTGCCGGATGCGCGGAGATTATAACTGACAGCTGGCATCTCCAGCACTTCTGGAAAGACGGCTTCTCGCGTTATTTCCCATCCGGTGCCTCTGATCCTGAGTACTGCCTGATACGTTTCGCTGCAGAGAGCGCTGAACTCTGGATAGACGGAAAGAAAGAGCATCTTGATCTTGCTGATGAGAAGTCCTGACAGGCGGGATGAGCGTGCAATACGCTCCATCAGGGCCTCTCTTTCCTTCAAATTGGATTTCCATTCTGCTATGATAGCGGCATGCAAAGCAGGAAAAGGATACAGCCCGGGCTGCAGCTTGCTCTTGGCTTCTTGCTGATAATAACGGCGGGAGCCGTTCTTCTCTATCTGCCGGCATCGCATCAGGAAGGCGTCGATGTCTCATTCCTGGATGCGTTCTTCATCTCCACATCAGCCGTATGCGTTACGGGGCTTACGCCTCTTGATATCTCAAAGACGCTCTCTGATTTCGGTACTACCGTCCTGATGCTTTTAATACAGCTCGGAGGACTCGGATATGCCGTGGTTGCTGTTTTGATAATAAGGCTGGCAAGCGGCAGAATCGATGCATCAAGCGGGAATCTTCTCCGTGATTCCCTTGGCGCAGATCATAAAGTGGGAACAAAGAAGCTCCTCACGCTCGCGCTCTCCGTCACCGGAATAATAGAGCTTATCGGGGCGCTGCTGCTTCTGATTCCATTCTCCTCTAGATATTCTCTGGGCAGGGCGGTGTATCTTTCGGTGTTCCACTCCGTCTCGGCCTTCAACAATGCGGGCTTCGATCTCTTCTCTGACAGCCTGATGAAATGGAATCAGGAGCCTGTCGTGCTTATCGTCATTGCCGCGCTCATCGCCTGCGGTGGCCTTGGCTTCATCCTCTACGGCGATCTTCTGGAACATTTCAGAAATGGAAAGAAGATAAGCGTGCATACGAAGATCGTCCTTACGACTACGCTTTTCCTTATTGCGGCAGGCACTGTGCTTTTCCGCATCATACTGCCGGACGTTGACTGGAAAAACGCTTTCTTTCAGTCTGTGACAACGAGAACCGCTGGGTATTTCTCCTATGACCAGTCGGCGCTTCCTCCTGCGGGAATTGCCCTTACCGTGATCCTCATGTTCATCGGAGCATCGCCAGGATCGACCGGCGGAGGTGTCAAGACCACGTCTTTCTATACTGCGGTCAAGGCATCTTTCTCGCTGCTTCTGGGAAGAAATCCCGCGGCTTTCAGGAGGGAGATCAGCGGGGAGTCTGTGATGAAGGCGTTCTTCGTGATAATAATCTCAGTGCTTCTTGTAGCGGTGGCATCGTTTCTTCTGATGGTGACTGATCCGCAGTTCGGGGCAGAGGAGATTGTTTATGAGACCGTATCCGCGTATGCCACGGTCGGACTTACGATGGGAATAACTCCCGGTGTCTCATCCGCGGGAAAGATAATATTGATCATAATGATGTACCTCGGGCGCGTCGGCTTCATGACGATAATAACAGCGTTTGCACGCCGCCGCCTTTCAGGGGCAAGATATCTTGAGGAGAAGATCATAATAGGATAGGTATGAAAAAGAAGGAAGGAAATCAGGTTTTCGGCGTTATAGGCACAGGCCGCTTCGGACTTTCCGTGGCGCAGGAGCTTCTGGCGAGAGGCAAGTACGTCATCGCGATAGATCAGGACCAGCAGAGGCTCAAGCCTCTGTACGAGACGGATGCGGAGGTTTTCGTCATAAGCGACATCTCAAGGGAATCGCTGATGGAGACAGGCATACAGGAGGCCGATACCGTGATAGTCGGCATCGGCAAGGATGTGGAGAGCTCAATCCTCGCGGCGCTTAACGCCATCGAGCTCGGCGTGAAGCACGTCATCTGCAAGGTAATAAGCGACGATCATGCCAAAATACTGAAAAAACTCGGCGCTGAAGTCGTCTTTCCGGAGATCGAGATAGGTAGGCGTACGGCCATAAGGCTCTGCGAGAAACTTGCCGAGGACATACTTCCTCTTTCCGAGGAGTTCTCGATCATACAGATAAGAACTCCTCAGGATCTTGACGGCAAGACTGTGAAGGACGAGAGGATAAGGGAACGCTACGGCATCACCCTGATAGCCGTTGTCAAGGACGGAAGGGCAAACGGAAGCATCGGCCCTGACACCGTGCTGCACGCCGATGAGATAATGGTTCTCTCCGGCTCAAACAAGTCGCTGGACAAATTCCAGAATTCCATAGCCTGATACGGAAATGCGGCCGGGTTCTGTTGTTCCCTGCCCTTTTCGTAGTGTATAATCAGACAAAGGACGTTGGAATTGAAGATTCATCAGGCAGACTTCTCCAAGGGGAAGGTGTCGGCTCTTATACTCAGGGTATCGTTTCCGCTGATTGTCGCAGAGTTCGTCAACCTTCTCTACAACATGGTTGACAGAATATATATCGGACATCTCGCCGAGAACGGCTCCGTCGCGCTGACGGGACTCGGCTTATGTTTCCCGATAATCTCTCTGATAAGCGCTTTCGCGAAGCTCTTCGGTTCCAACGGCGGAGCGCCCTTATGCGCGATGGAGAGAGGAAGGGGGGACGCGAAAGAGGCATCCCGCGTTATGGGCAACTCGTTCACGCTCTCGGTTGTCACGGGCTTTATCCTGATGATGATTGTCCTTATCTTCCACAAGCCGATACTCTATGCGTTCGGCGCGAGCGATTCCACATATCCCTATGCCAGAGACTATATGCTGATCTATTCTGTCGGCACGATTCCTGTGCTTGTCACGCTGAGCATGAACGCCTTCATAAACAGCCAGGGATTCGCCACCATCGGAATGGTCACCGTGATAATAGGCGCGGTTCTCAACATCATCCTCGATCCCATACTGATATTCGTATTCGGGCTCGGCGTAAAGGGAGCTGCGATCGCAACGGTGTTCAGCCAGACAGTATCATGCATATTCGCAGTCGGATTCCTGCGCGGAAAGAGCGTTGAGATAAAGCTCGTGATAAGCGACATGAAGCCTGAACTGGGAAGATGCCTCAAGATAATGGGACTCGGAACGAGTGGCTTCACCATGGGGGCGACAAACTCCGTTGTCCAGCTTGTATGCAACAAGTGCGCATTCCTCTGGGGCGGCGACATCTATGTCGGCGTAATGACGATACTCAACTCTGTGCGCGAAATCTACAACACGTTCATAAACGGCATCGGAGGCGGTGCAAGCCCTGTCATGAGCTTCAACTACGGGGCGAAAGACGGAACGAGAACGAGGAAGGCAAGCAACTTCACTCTCTTCTGCGTTCTCGTCTACACGACCGCGGCATGGCTTCTGATCATAATATTCCCAAAGACGATGGTAATGTTCTTCACGCAGGATGCCGCGATGATAGAGGCAGCTGTTCCCGCGCTGAGGATATATTTCTTCGGATTCGTTTTCATGGCTTTCCAGACGTCCGGGCAGCAGACTTTTGTAGCTCTCGGCAAGGCTAAGCAGGCTGTATTCTTCTCCCTGTTCAGGAAAGTCATAATAGTCGTGCCGCTGACGATCATTCTTCCGTATTTTTTCGGAGTGTACGGCGTCGTGCTCGCCGAGCCTATAAGCAACGTCATCGGCGGCCTTGTCGCATACTGTTCGATGCGCCATATGGTCATGCCCGAGCTCCGCGCGATGGAGGCGGAGAAAGCATCCTGAACAGAATACCGCCGGGGATGCCGGCGGCATTATCTCACAGCTTCGATATCTGCATTGAGTCCGCGTGCTGATAGCCCGGAAGAGAGCCCGTAATGATTATCGCGAGTTCTCCTTCCTTTACTATGCCTGATGCGAGGGCGAGGGATATCGACTGCGATCTCATCTGATCCTTGTCCTCGGTGAAATCGGCGAGAATCGGGGTGACGCCGTATGCCAGCCTCAGCTGTCTCGTGGCTTTGGGATCGGTCACGCACGCTATAACGGGACACTCCGGGCGGTGGCAGGAAGTCAGCCATGCAGTGCGCCCTGTAGCGGTCATGCATATGATGGCTTTCGCTCCCAGCGCGAAGGAGGCGTCGACCGCGGCGATTGAGATTGTCTCGGGAATGTCTGCGACAGTATCGCGCTGGCTCTTGAAGAAGCTCTTCCTGTAGTCTATCTGCTTCTCTGTGAACTCGGCGATCTCAGCCATTGTCCTTACCGCCTCGATCGGATACTTGCCTGCGGCTGTCTCGCCGCTGAGCATCGTGCATGTCGTGCCGTCGTAGATCGCGTTCGCAACGTCAGAGACCTCCGCTCGGGTCGGGCGGGAGTGCTCTGTCATCGATTCAAGCATCTGTGTCGCTGTGACGACGATCTTCCCCTTGAGATAGCACTTGTGAATCATCATCTTCTGGATGGCAGGAAGCTCCTTGAAAGGAATCTCGACGCCCATGTCCCCGCGGGCGACCATGATTCCGTCTGCCTCCTCGATGATCTCGTCTAGGTTCTCTATTCCGCTCCTGCATTCGATCTTAGCGATTATCCTGATCTTCTCCCCACCGTTCACATTCAGCAGTTTTCTCATCTTGCGGACATCGTCAGCGCTCCTCACAAATGATGCGGAGATGTAGTCGACATCCTCCGAAATACCGAAGAGAAGGTCTGATCTGTCAGATTCAGAGATGAACGGCTGGTCGATATCGACACCGGGGATGTTTATTGACTTGTGGTTCGAGATGCGCGCCGTGTTGTTGACGCGGCAGATGACGCTGCGTCCGCTGAGAGCCTTCACCGTCAGTGAGCATAAGCCGTCATCTATCAGTATGGATGTGCCGGGCTCCACTTCCTCGGCAAGATACGGATATGTTATTGCAACGCCGTGCTCGTCGCCTTCCTTCTCCCTGTCTGGATAGAGCGTGAACTCGCTTCCTTCCTGCAGTACTGCCGATCCGCCGCTGAACTCAACCGTGCGTATCTCCGGTCCCTTCGTGTCCAGAATGATCGGGATATTGGCTCCGAGTGCCGCGGAGACTCTCCTTACTCTCTCTATGCGTCCCCTGTGCTCGTCGTATGAGCCGTGGGAGAAATTGAGTCTTGCGGCATCCATTCCGTTCCTTATAAGAGCCTCTACCATCTCGTCAGAATCGACGGACGGCCCAAGTGTGCAGATGATTCTTGTCTTTCGCATATAATCCTTCTTTCCCCGCAGATTATAGACGAATGAACGCTTCTCTGACTATCTATATACGGAATCCTTCCTTTTCTCTTCTTCTGAGTATCGGGCCGAGCTGCGTTCTCACGATGATGGTTCCGACAAGTGCGGATAGAAGGTCAGAGATTCCTTCAGAGAAGAAAGCCGCCTCCGCTCCGAAGAGCGCCGGGAGAATAAGCGAGGCAATAAGGAAGGACACCTTCCTTGTTAGAGAGAGCGGCAGCGATATCCTTATCTGTCCGAGCGCAGTCATCATGTCCACATTGACGTACTGGAATGAGAGCGGGATTATCATGCACTCATAGATGAGCATGTAGCGGGCGGAACGCAGGAGTATATCACTGTCTGTGGTGAAGAGCCCGGCGAAGATGTGCGAGCAGAATACCGTCGCAAGGAGCATAACTACCGTGTATCCGCTTATAAGAATCTGCAGACTGTTTATGCTCTTTCTGACTCTCTCCGTCAGTCCTGCTCCGTAGTTGTAGCTGACAAGTCCCTGGCATCCCGCTGTCATTCCTCCCATAGGATATGTGACGAGTATGTGGTAGCTCTGCACTATCGTCGCGCATGAAATGAGTATATCTCCCATCTCGGGCCCGCCGTACTTCTGCAGCATTGCGTTGAGGATGATCAGGAGGATGCTGTCCGTAGAGATGATGATGAATGACGAGAGCCCGAATTTGATTATCCGGGTTATCTGCCTCGGCAGGAAGCCTCTGAACCTCAGCTTTATGGCGATGCTCTCAGCTCTGAGGGCGAGTATGCAGACGAGTGCCGATCCTATCTGTGATATGACTGTCGCGATCGCAGCGCCCTTGACCCCCATCCCCAGAAGGAAGATGAATACAGGGTCGAGAATTATGTTCATAACGGCTCCGATCAGAACCGCGGCCATGGCTTTCCCGGACTGTCCCTGATTTATGATGAAGCTGTTGAGACCTCCTGCCAGGAGCGCAAAGGGCGTTCCTGCTACATACCACCCTAAATACTCAGAAGCATATGGAAGCGTAGCCGACGATGCGCCGAAAGCGAGAAGCAGAGGATTGCGGAGAATGAAGAACAGCGGGGTAAGAACCGCCGATGAGATGAGAAGGAGATAGAACCCTGTGGTGAGTATTCCCTCCGCCACATCATGATCCCCATGGCCCTCGTGCATGGCCATTATCGGAGCGCCTCCCATTCCTATGAGCGTGGCGAATGATGAGAGAAATGTGGCTATAGGGGCCGCAACTCCGACTCCAGCAAGAGCTATGTCCCCGTATCCGGCGATGTGCCCTATGAACATCCTGTCCACAATGGCGTAGAGAACGTTTACAGCCTGCGCCAGCGCAGTCGGTACGGCAAGGCTCAGCACCAGGGGCCAGATGCCATCTTTTCCAAGATCATGATTCCTCTTACGTTTCATATCCGAGGAGAGTATATTACCGGATGCAGCTTTGTTCCATCGCTCTAAACTGATAATCTTCCTGTATGAGAGAGGTAAGAGTCAGCGCGGCGGTCATACACAGGGACGGAAGAATATTCGCTACGAAGCGCGGATACGGAGAGTGGAAGGGGTTTTGGGAATTTCCCGGAGGAAAGCGTGAGGAAGGAGAAAGCGGAGAGGAGGCTCTCAGAAGGGAGATAAGGGAGGAGCTTGGTGCTGAGATAGAGGCGGAGAGCCTCCTCTGCACAGTCAGGTACCAGTATCCCTCGTTCCTTCTTGTCATGGACTGCTACGTTTCCCGCGTTGTATCCGGAGAACTCACTCTTACCGAGCACGAGGAGTGCCGCTGGCTCCCGCCCGGAGAACTCGATTCCGTCGAGTGGCTGCCTGCGGACCTTATTGCGGTCGATGAGCTCAGAAAGAATCCATCCGTTTTTCAGTAATTCCTGTTCTGAGGATTGAAGCTCAGCCCGATGAGAGTATTCTGCCTGAATGTGCATATAGGATGATTTTCAGTGTTTTCACAATATAATATGGATAATTACAATCCATAATTGGATGTATTATATTGATCCATTGAAGCAAATACATTTTCTGCAAGCTGAGCGTGAAACAGATGAGAACCAATACTGCAGGCAGGAGGAATTATGAGAACTGTATTATGTTTTCCGCTGGTTGTGTATGCGCTTGCGGTGACTGCCGTAACCGGCTGCGATGTCTCCGGAATGCTTGGCATTCCCGATGATATCTACGAATCTGCGGCAGAGCAGAGGTATGTGTATTCGTCAGGCAGTACTGTGGATTATTTCGGAGAGAAGGTGGATGAGGCTGAGATCGTCGGCGTACTCTTCCGCGCCTACGGAGAGAGACTGTTGACTACAGCATTGTGAACGGGGAGTTCTTCCTGAATCACTCCGGGGATGCTGTGTTCATCTCTCTTGATGGTGATTCGCTTACGCTGTCGATGGAAGGGAAGGATAATCTTGTTTTCACCAGGATGTGAGCATATTCCCTTCCAGAAGATCATCCGGAAGGGAATTTTTCGTATTATTGGGACTTTTTTGCAGAAAATTGCTGAATTAACTGTCATTCTCAGTAAAAATCCGGCTTTTATAACAGTTGTGTAATATGAAGTATTACAAAATGTTTTCAGATGATTCTCAATGCATAAGCGGAAAAGGAGATAAAATGCTGCTCGCTACTTCAATCAGCCGCAGTCTCATCTGTCTTGTATTGGAATATAGATTAAGCTCAGGGCATGCTCTTGAAGAGGAGTTCAGAATCTTGCCTTGCTGGCCCTGAGTTCCCGTTCGGTGATGAACTGGACGTTCTCCGGAGCTCTTCCCGCGATGAACTGCCTCATCGCGCACTCTCCCTCGCGTCTTCCCTTCGCGTGTCTGTACGGCATGAAGCCGTGGTATGCGCCTTTTGCTACAAGCGCGCTGGCTTTCGTTCCTGCGTCGGATAGCGCTTTCGCATACAGCACGCCGTCGTCCGAAAGCGGATCGAGCTCCGCGGAGATGATGAGCGCGGGCGGAAGTCTCGAGAGATCGGGACTGAGCGCGGGAGAGAACATCGGCGAGAGTATGTCCTTCGGTTCTCTCTCATAGTTTTTCACATAGAATGAGAGCATGCGCTCGTTGAGCATCGGACTGTCCCTGTGATCGGTCATCGACTGTGTTCTCAGACGGCAGTCGGTTATAGGGTAGAAGAGAATCTGTCCCGCAAGCTGAGGGCCCTTTCTGTCTCTAGAAAGCATTGCCGTGACCGCAGCGAGATTGCCGCCGGCGCTGTCTCCTGCAATGAATATCCTGTCCGGATCGACCTTCCAGTATTTTGCGCCCTCATATGCCCAGAGCAGCGCATCGTAGCAGTCCTCTGCGGCTGTAGGAAATCTGTACCCTGGAGCCAGGCGGTAGTCCACCAGGAGTATCGCAGACTCCGTCACCTCCGCCAGATGCCTGAGGAAGATGGAGTAGAAATCCATGTTGCCGAATACCCATCCGCCTCCGTGACAGAATACTGTGAGGGGAACAAGTCCCGTAAGCTGGGAAAGTTTCTGATCTGAGAAGTAGTATCCCGTCACCGCGCCTCCGGTGACAGGTATCACGAACGTAGATACCGATATCTCGTGCGGACGGCACAGAAGCCGTCTGTCGCTCCTAGGTATCTTCATTGTGTTTATATCGTTTATCAGGTCATCTGAGAGTGATTCTGGGTCCCTTGCCTGCAGGCGGCTGGATAGCCCGATGATCTTTCTCATCCGTCCCGTCAGCTTATATTCCGGCATACAGATATCGTATATTCATTATTGCGCGGCCGCAAGTGCGGGGGAGCGGCGGTCAGGCCTTTGGCGCTCCTTTCCTTAGAATTCCCGGAAGCATCGTCTGGAATACAATGAACGTAACGGTGGCAGAGAGTGCATCTGAGATTGACTCGGCAAGGAATACACCCTTAACTCCCAGCGGTGTCGCCGAGAGTATGTACACGAGAGGAATCAGGAGGATTATCTTTCTGAAAATTGCCAGGAAGAGCGATATCTTCGCCTGTCCGAGCCCGAGGAACGTGTTCTGCGAACAGCTCTGCAGTCCGAATATGGCAAGACCTGTGATGAAGAACTTCATGAACGGCACGGCATACTCGATCAGGGCGGCATCGGATGTGAACATCCCGATCACGAAGGCCGGCATGAGGTTGCAGACTGACGATATGATAAAGCAGTAGAGGAACTCGACTATCACTGAAAAGCGGTATATCTCCTTCACCCTGCTGTCGAGCTTGGCTCCGAAGTTGTAGCTTACAAGCGGCGTGACTGCCTGATTCATTCCCGTAAGGGGCATCATCGCGAATGACATCGTTGAGGAGAATATCGTCATGGTTCCCACCGCCATGTCGCCGGCTATCATCTGCAGCCGTGAGTTGAATGCGACGTTTATCGCAGCCTCCGTCGCGCTCATGATGAACGGGGAGACACCTAGAGCCATTATCGGGAGGAGAACTTTCTTCCTGATCAGCGGCCTTCTCAGCCGCAGCTTCATCGTGCTGTTCCTGCCGGCGAGGAACATGACGACGTAGAGCGCTGACACTCCCTGGCTGATTACCGTGGCGATGGCCGCTCCCGCCGCTCCCATGCCGAATACGAAGATGAACACGGGATCGAGGACGATGTTTACAACAGCGCCTATTATAACCGTCAGCATGCTCATCGTCGTCTTGCCCTGCGCTGAGATGAATGGATTGAGTCCCAGCGTCAGCAGCACGAACGGTGTTCCGAGAAGATATATGGTCAGATAGGCATCGGCATGTACCGCGGTGGCCTCGGAGGCTCCGAAGAGATAGATAAGAGGCGTTTTCAGGATGTAAAAGACCGCCATCAGCAGTATGGACATGACCACAAGTGAGGATGCGGATACTCCCAGAATCTCCTCAGCCTTTCTTTCCTCCTTCTGTCCGAGCCTTATCGCGGCAAGAGGCCCGCCGCCGCTGCCGATGAGGTTTGAGAAAGCCGTTATAAGGAGGATCACCGGATATGTGATGCCGACTCCCGTGAGGATCTCAGCGCCGGCTCCCTCTATGTGTCCGAGGTATATCCTGTCCACTATATTATATAGTCCGTTGACAAGCTGGGCCACTATCAGGGGGAAGGAGAGGCTCATCACGAGTCCCGGTACCTTCCTCGTACCGAGTTCATTCTGCTGCATGACAGCAATATTACCGCGAAGGAGAGGCTGTGAACAGTTCCTGTCCTTTCTGTGCCTCTGCAAATGGCAGGACAGCGTCTTTGCCCGATTTTCTGATATGCATATTCTCTTAAATATTTATGCATGAGCAGTAGCACAAAGAGGCGTTTTGTGTATAATTATGCCATATTCAGGAGGCAATATGGTAAAGGCAGCGATACTTGGTGCCACAGGATATGCCGGAGCGGAGCTTGTGCGCCTGCTCTCAGGACATGGAGATGTCGAGCTTGTGTATCCCGCATCCCACTCCTATGCAGGGAAGAAGTTCTCCGATATCTACCCCGGAATGAGGGGAGTCGCCGATATGGTGCTCCGTGAGGATGATATAGAGAAGGCGGCAGAGGAGGCAGATGTGATCTTCCTTGCGCTTCCTGCTGGGCTGGCATCTGCGATGGTCACAGGCGATATTCTCAGAAAAGCGGTCGTGATAGACATAGGTGCTGACTACCGCCTCCATGACAGGGCTGTGTATGAGAAGTGGTATAAGACCGAGCATCACTCCCCCGAGCTTCTTGCCTACGCAGTTTACGGACTGCCTGAGATACACAGGGACAGGATTCCGGGAAGCAGACTGATAGCCAACCCGGGATGCTACACCACATGCTCAATCCTCACGCTTTACCCGCTGCTGAAAAACCGCCTTGTAGAGACATCGGGCATAATAATAGATGCAAAGAGCGGTACATCAGGCTCGGGAAGGGGAGAGAAACTGGGTTCGCTTTTCTGCGAGGTCAATGAGTCGATAAAACCCTACGGCCTTGTCTCTCACCGCCATACTCCCGAGATAGAGCAGGAGCTCTCAGAAGCGGCGGGGGAGGATATAGCGCTGCAGTTCACTCCCCATCTCGTGCCGATGAACAGGGGAATTCTCGCCACATGCTACGCCAGACTCAGAAGCGGCGTGACCGAGAGCGATGTCCGCGATGCCTACTCTATGTATGCATCCGAGCCGTTCATAAGGCTTATCGACACACCTCCCGAGACGAGATTCGTAAAGGGTACGAACACTGTGGATATCTCGTTCAGGATTGACGGAAGGACTGGAAACATAATCGCGATGGGCGCGATAGACAATCTTGTGAAGGGCGCGGCGGGACAGGCCGTGCAGAATATGAACATAGTCTTCGGACTTGAAGAGACCGAGGGACTTGCCGCCGGTGCGGGAATGCCGTTCTGAGCGGGAGGATTATATGAAAGCGATAAAGGGCGGAATAACATCTCCCGCAGGATTTCTGGCTGCGGGAATACATGCGGGACTGAAGAAAGCAAAGAAGGATATGGCGATGATCGTCTCCGAGAAGGAGGCGGACACGGCGGCGACTTTCACGACGAACAAGGTGAAAGCCGCCCCTGTCATCTGGGATCAGGCGGTTCTCCTCGGCGGAAAGGCGAAGGCCGTTGTTGTGAACAGCGGGAATGCCAATGCATGCACCGGAAAGGACGGGCTGCTTGATGCGGAGAGGACTGCCGAGACAGTAGCATCCCTTCTAGGCACGGAAAAGGGCAAGGTCTATGTATCATCCACAGGCGTCATAGGGGTCAAGCTCGATATGGAGAAGATAGAGAACGGCGTAAAGACGCTCTTTCCTCTTCTCTCCCGTGACGGGGGTGTGGATGCCGCGGCGGCGATATGCACCACGGACACATTCTCAAAGGAGGCCGCCGCTGAGGTCATGATCTCCGGCAGGAAGGTGACTATCGGAGGCATGGCAAAGGGCTCCGGGATGATACACCCCAACATGGCGACAATGCTCTGCTATGTTGCAACCGATGCCAGAATCTCTTCTGAGACGCTGCAGAAGCTCCTTGGAGCGACCGTCGAGGACACGTTCAATATGATCTCAGTGGATGGTGACACATCTACGAACGATACATGCATCGTACTTGCCAACGGAATGGCTGAGAACGATGAGATCATCTACGGGAGCAAAGACTATGCAGCTTTCGAGGAAGCGTTCAGATACGTTCTCGGCGAGCTTGCCAAGGATATAACGCGTGACGGCGAAGGTGCAGGGCGCTTTATTGAGATGAACGTCGTGAACGCGCTCTCAAAAGCCGATGCGAAGAAACTGGCACGCTCTGTGGTGTCATCATCGCTTGTGAAGGCCGCATTCTTCGGCTCCGATGCCAACTGGGGAAGGATTCTCTGCGCCATGGGGTATTCAGGTGCAGATTTCGATCCCTCTCTCGTTGATCTCTCGTTCTCCTCGCCGGCCGGAAGCCTTGATGTGGTCCGCTCCGGAGAGCCTCTTCCGTTCGATGAGGACAAAGCCAAGAAGATTCTGCTTGAGAAGGAGATCACGGTGAAGGCGGACTGCCATCAGGGGAGCTCTTCGGCGACCGCTTGGGGATGCGACCTGACTTATGATTATGTGAAAATCAACGGAGATTACAGGAGCTGATATGTACGAGAAAGAACAGGCCAAGGCCGAGATACTGATAGAGGCCATTCCATACATCAGGAAGTTCGCCGGCGAGACTGTCGTGATAAAGTACGGCGGCTCGGCGATGGTCGATGAGAAGCTCAAGAAGTCCGTCATCAAGGACATAGCGATGCTCAAATACATCGGACTTCATCCGATCGTGGTCCATGGGGGCGGCAAGGAGATAACATCCCTCCTCGCACGCCTTGGCAAGGAAAGTGTATTCGTCGATGGTCTCCGCGTCACGGATGCCGAGACTGCGGGCGTTGCCGAGATGGTGCTCTCCGGTTCTATCGGAAAGAGCCTTGTTGAGAATCTCGAGGCTGTGGGCATACAGGCATGCGGGATAAACGGCAAGGACGGGCATACTCTTCTCTCAAGAAAGAAAATTGACGAGAAGGGCCGCGATCTCGGCTTCGTCGGGGAGATAGAGAAGGTGGATACCCGCCTTATCAGGACGCTCACCGATTCAGGTTTCGTTCCCGTTATCTCTCCCGTTGGAGTCGATGCCTTCTCCCAGACCTACAATGTGAATGCCGACTATGCGGCATCCGCGATAGCAGGCGCGCTCGATGCCCAGAAGCTGATCTTCCTCACAGATGTCGAGGGAATACTCCGTGACAAGGACAGGCCGGAGACGATCATCAGGAGGATGAATGCAAAAGAGGCGAGGGAGCTCATCGCGGACGGAACGATAAAGGGAGGCATGATACCTAAAGTCGACTGCTGTCTGGATGCGCTGGATAATGGCGTCAAGTCAGTCCATGTTCTTGATGGACGGCTGCCGCACTCGATTCTCCTTGAGATCTTCACTGCAGAAGGCATCGGCACGATGCTCACACCGGAGGGATGATATGTCAAACAAAGAGATTGTTGAGGCCGGAAAGGCCAATTACATGAATAACTACTCTCAGTTCCCGATCGCGATAAAGAGCGGAAAGGGTGCTGTGGTAACGGATGAGGATGGAAAGGAGTACATCGATTTCGTCGCGGGAATCGCGGTCAACGCGCTCGGCTACGGCGATGAGGAGGAGAAGAAGGCGCTTCTCTCCGTAATTGACAGCGGCGTGCTCCATACTTCCAACCTCTATTACAACAGCCATGCAGTACATGCGGCTCAGCTGCTCAACAGCATCGCCGGCTCAAAGGAAGTGTTCTTCTGCAACAGCGGTGCAGAGGCCAACGAGGCTGCGCTCAAGATGGCGAGGAAGTACGGCTCTGAGAAGGGAAAGAGCGAGATCATCTCATTCGCGCACTCATTCCACGGAAGGACGTACGGCGCGATAACAGTCACGGGGCAGGAGAAGTATCACAAGGGTTTTGCTCCCATGCTTCCGGGGGTTGTCTATGCAGAGTACAATGATCTGGACTCCGTCAAAGCCCTGATCTCCGATAGAACTGCAGGCATCATCGTTGAGCCTCTGCAGGGAGAGGGAGGAATAATTCCGGCCGAGAAATCATTCCTCGAAGGGCTCAGGAGACTTGCGGACGAGCATGACGCCCTCCTGATCTTTGATGAGGTGCAGTGCGGAATGGGACGGACGGGAAAGCCTTTCTGTTTCCAGAACTACGGCGTAGAGCCCGATGTGATGACGCTTGCCAAGGCTCTCGGCGGAGGGCTCCCGATGGGTGCGGCCGTCGCTTTCGGAAAGGCTGCTGGCATATTCGCTCCCGGCGATCATGCGGCGACCTTCGGCGGCAATGTGGCATCTGCGGCTCTTGCCGAGGTGATGCTCTCCAGACTGCCGTCACTTTCGGAGGAAGTGATGAAGAAGGGGGAGTATCTTGGAAAGAAGCTGGATGAGCTTGCCTCAAAGCATCCGTCGCTCTGCACTGAGGCGAGGGGAATGGGCTTCATGCGCGGCCTTGATCTGAAAATCCCTCCGCGCGACGTGATATCGAAGTGCATGGAGAAGGGACTTCTGGTCTGCTCCGCAGGCTACACCGTCCTCCGCTTTGTTCCGCCACTTATCGTGACGGAGGCAGATATAGACAAAGCCGTGTCCATTGTCGATGAATCGCTTTCCGAACTGGAAGGCTGAGCCGGAAGTATTGTTCATTTTCCTTTGACAAAAGAGGCTGTTCAGCAAGCTCTGACTTTCTGAACAGCCTTCTTTTTTGCACTTACAATGTGGTGCAGGAAATTAACGCACCCGATGCGGCAGCCTGGCTGAATAAATCTGCATGGGTTCTTGTTTCTGCAGTAAAGCGGACATACTTATTTATCTCTTCCGTTTGCCGAGGTGTCGGAAAAAGTACTGCAGTATTTCTTATTGTTAAAGGAAACATCTCCACATGCACGGAGCAGATATCTGTAAATCAGGTCTTGCAGAAAAGATAACCTTCTCTAAGCAAAAAAGCCATTCCGTTTGATTCCAGAATGGCTTTCTGTCAATTCAGGGCTTAAATCATGTGTTGTTCATCAGCACTCTTTCGCAGACATCTGCGACGTGCTCGCAGGCATCGGTGCACTGCTCAAGATATCTGTAGACATCTCTCCAGATTATGATCTCGAGCGCTTCTGTCTCGGAGGTATGCAGCTTCCTCATGTTGTCGATGAAGATTTTGTCCGCCTTCTCCTCGAGCGTGTTGATGTTTATTATTCTTGCTTTCAGCGTCTTTGACTTCCTGAAATTCCTGAAGTCCTCCATCATGTCCTTCATCTCGAGGCAGCACTGCTCTACAACATCCACAGCTGCGAGCATCTCCTGTCTTATCGAGCGTACATTGTCGCAGTAGAGGCGGAGCACGACATCCTCGATCTTATCCACTACCTCATCAAGGCACTGGCTCATCAGGATGATGTCGTCACGTTCGATCGGGGTTATGAAAGCCTTTGCGAGCACGTTCATCATGTCGTGCTTCTTCATATCGGCATCATGCTCCGTCGTATGTATCTCGTCGAGTATTGCGGCGAGATTGTCCGGATCGTAGCTGTCGATACACTTGCGGAGTATCTTAGAGGCGTCAACTGCATGCTGGGCGCAGCCGGCGAATGTGTCGAAATAGAAGGTGTCCTGCTTCTTAGCCATAATGTCCTCACTAGAAGATGGCCAGGAATATTTTGGCCATTATGAAACTGATGAGACCGCAGCCGGGGAACGTGAATACCCATGTGAGCATCATGTCCCTGACAACGGAGAAGTTTATTGCATTGAGGCGTCTTGATGCGCCGACGCCCATGATAGCGCTTGTCTTTGTGTGTGTGGTCGATACCGGAATGCCGAAAAGAGAGGAGAAGAGGAGGCAGATGGATGCCGCGATATCTGCGCTGAATCCCTGGTATTTCTCCAGCTTCACCATATCCATTCCCACCGATCTGATGATCTTCTCTCCGCCTACGCTTGTTCCCGCTCCCATAACTACCGAGCATAGAAGCATCAGCCATACGGGAATCAGCACGCCGTGCACGCTTGTCTCTCCGTTTGCGAAGGCGATTCCGAGAAAGAGCACTCCTATGAATTTCTGTCCGTCCTGAGCTCCGTGCATGAAGCTCATTGCCGCCGCTCCAGCTATCTGTGCATAGGTGAAGAATGTGTTCGTGCGCCGCCTGTCGAACTTCCGGCAGATGAATATGACGGCCCTGCAGACTAGAAAACCTATGATGAATCCCAGCAGGAGTGACAAAAATAGCCCGTAGATGACCTTTATCCACTCAGCGCCGTTCACTCCATCAAGACCTCCCTGCGTGGCAATCGCAGCGCCTGTGAGACCTGCGATGAGGCTGTGGCTTTCGCTCGTGGGGATGCCGAAGTAGGATGCCGCTGTGCTGTAGACAACTATGGAGAAAAGCGATGCGGAAAGGGCCAGAAGCGCCGTCTCGGTATGGCTTCCGAAATCGACCATATTGCTTATCGTTGATGCTACGGATGCGTTAATCTTCGTCATTATCAGAACGCCGAGGAAGTTGAATACAGCGCTCATTATTATCGCCTGGCGCGGACGAAGGCAGCGCGTCGTGATGCAGGTGGCTATCGCATTGGGGGCATCTGTCCACCCGTTTACGAAGATTACGCCGAGCGTCAGCAGCACGGTTATCGTCAGTACAGGGGTAGATAGTATCTGCTGGCAGAAGTATCCGAATGAAATGTCCATCAGGCTGACCACCTCCACATGAATCGTAAAGCATGGGTAAAATCCTTGTAAATTATCGGTTATGTTTCAAAGTGTTAATAATCTGTTAATTCGTATCAGAAACCATCACTTCCGTGACAGGTTCTGCAGTATTCCAGCTTTGCTTGAGCGCCCGCATGGAACGCAATCTTAAGCTCTGCACTGCTGTTATTCATATGAGATATGGCTTTGCTTTGCGATATATGCTGAGCAGTGCAGACATTGACAAAATCGTTTTCTGCATTCATTTTAGGGTTATAGATGAAGTCAGCGCCAGAGGAGCGGCTGGAATCATACCAGCCCTTTTCCTTCTGAGGAGATGCGTTTTCAGCCACTGCTGAAATCAGTGCCGAGGAAGCGGCCGGAATCATACCGGCCCATTACCTCTCGAGGAGATGCGGCTTCTTTTTTATGTCTGCCCAGCCTGCAGTTCCTCAATAAAGCATTCCTCCTTTCAATGCGGAGATTGAATGACATCCCTTTGCAGTTGGTTTCCCCTAATGGGTTGATGTGATTCTGTACTGACCCTGTTCAAGAGGCGCAGATGATATCACAGACGGATGGCATATACGCGTATGCTGACGTGATTATGCAGAGCTGCGGGCAGGCTGTTTTCACTGACTGACATATATCACACGGATGTGGCTGAACCACCGGAAAGCCATGCAGGAACAGGATAGATATATACATGAATTGCGCGGATGCTTTTTTCGCAGATTCCACAAAGCCTCTGTAACTTTATCCTGATTATGGTTTTGTCCGTGAGAAAACCTTAAAAGACATTGATAAAACATTTTATTCATATTTCTGCAAAATTATGCATTGAATATGCATACATAGTATTAACATACAGCAGTGTAACCGCTATTATGGCGTTATATCCGATATCAAGGAGGTAGCATGAAAAGAATACTGTTAATGGTTCTTGTTGTGCTCGCGGTTCTTCTTCCTCTTTCTGCCGGCGGCAGCGGCGAGAAGGAGAACACAGTCAGAATCGGTGTCTTTGAACCGGCATCGGGCGACAATGGGGCAGGCGGAAAGCAGGAGACCCTCGGTATCCAGTATGCACAGTCCCTTACCCCCACGGTGGATATCAACGGCACGACATACAATGTTGAGCTGGTTCTCGCAGATAATGAGAGCTCAAACGACAGAGCCGCGACGGCAGCCTCAATGCTGGTCAATGAGGATGTCTCCGTTGTCCTCGGCTCCTACGGCTCCGCTGTATCGATTGCGGGCAGCGATATCTTCCGCGCCGCGGGAGTGCCTGTCATCGGCGTCACATGCACGAATCCCCAGATCACGGAAGGAAACACGCACTATTTCCGCATATGCTTCCTTGACCCGTTCCAGGGCACGGTACTTGCTGATTACGCCTACAACACACTTGGCGCACGCACCGCTTACTGTCTTGCGAAACTCGGTGACGACTATTCCAGCGGACTGGTGAACTACTTCGTGGAGGAGTTTGAAAGGCTTGGCGGCAAATGCATCATGGAGACTTTCCCTGACGGCAACAGCGATTTCACATCCTACATCGCCAACGCGCGCAACAGCGGAGCGGAAGTATTCTTCTCTCCGACATCTACAGAGGCTGCGCAGCTGATCATCGACCAGTCATCCAGCCAGGGCCTGCCCATCCCCATCCTCGCCGGTGACACTTGGGATTCCAATGTCATACTGCAGGCTGCAAAAGGCAAGGACGTCGACATCACAGTCACGACATTCTACCCGGAAGGCGCCGACCCTGAGTTCGACAACGGTTTCAAGGCCTGGGTCAACGCGGAGCCCGCACGCCTTGCCAACAATGGCGGCGACGATACTGTAGCCGCAGTGACGGCGATGGGTTTCGATGCCTACAACTTTGCGCTCCAGGCGATCAGAAACGCAGGTTCCTCCGATCCGGCGGATGTCATGGCTGCAATCTGGGACACTGAAATTGACGGAGTCACAGGGCACATAGCACTGGAGCCTGTAAACGGCGATGCTATCCGCAATACCGTCTATGTAAAACACTGCAACACCGAAACGGGAGCCTGGGATGCGCTGCCGGCGGTAGTCGTAGGAGAATAAACCTAATCATTACGCGGCAGGGTTTCCTGCCGCAGTCCAAGGAGCATTATGGCCGGGTTCTTCCACGATAATCTCTCATATTTCCTCTCAGGAATCTCTGTAGGAGGGCAGTATGCGCTCATCGCCATCGGTTATACGATGGTCTACGGAATTCTGCGTCTGATCAACTTCGCTCATGGCGATGTATTCATGTGCGCGGGGCTGGTGATGGTTTATTTTTCCTCCTCGTTCCCGTTCACCATTTCCATACCGCTTGTCATCATTGCCACGGTGCTGCTGGGGTTCTTTATTGAGCGTGTCGCCTACAGACCGCTGCGGTCGGCCCCGCGCATGTCGGTGATGATCAGCGCGATCGGTGTCTCGTATCTGCTGCAGAACGCCGCACTTTATTTCACCGGCGGGCTGGCGAAGGTCTATCCTTCCATCCCGTTCCTCTCCGACACCGTGGTTATCTGGGATGCGACGACCAAGATGGTCACACTCGTGACACCATTCCTGACGATCGCGCTGGTGATAGTGCTGACCCTGCTGATAAAGCATACTAAGACAGGCATGGCTATGAGGGCTGTCTCCCGTGATTTCGAGACCAGTCAGCTCATGGGCATAAAGATAAACAGCGTGATTTCCATGACCTTTGTCATTGGATCTCTGCTCGCCGCGGTGGCCTCGCTGCTCTATTTTACCAACTACGCCTCGGTGACCCCGACCAGCGGCAGCATGCCCGGCCTCAAAGCGTTCGTCGCCGCTGTGTTCGGAGGAATTGGCAGCATACCTGGTGCTGTCATAGGCGGTTTCATCATCGGTATCTGCGAGAACATCATCAGAGGCGGTTCCTCCATCTTCAATATTCCCGGTACGGGATGGACGACATTCTCCGACGCATTCACGTTTGCCTTTCTGATTGTCATTCTCGTCGTCAAGCCCACCGGGCTTTTCGGTGAGAAAGCTGTGGACAAGGTGTAGGAGGGCATATGAACAGGGAAAAGAGAAACAGGCTCATTGTCATCTGGGTAGGAGTTGCCGCAGTATATCTGGCGGTGCTTATCTGCGAGCTGACGCTGCGTCCGACCGCTATGCTTCTTACAGTGCTGAAGAAGGGAGCGATATACTCGCTGGTGGCGGTCTCGATGAACCTTCTCAACGGTTTCACCGGACTTTTCTCGCTGGGGCAGGCGGGGTTCATGCTCATCGGAGCTTATACCTACGCCATACTCACGATGCCCAGTGAGGTTAAGACATCACAGTCGGTGTACAAGTATTACGAGTGTTTCATCACATTCGACACAGGCGTCTTTGCGGGACTGCTTGCCGCCGGACTGATAGCCGCGCTCTTCGCGTTTCTGATCGGCTGGCCCGTGCTGCGTCTGAAGTCGGATTATCTGGCTATCGCGACACTGGGGTTTGCGGAGATCATCAGAGCTATCTGTCAGTGGGATGTTCTGGGACCGGTAACGAACGGAGCGAACCTTCTCCGTTCATACATCGACCTGACGCGGGTGATAATACCGTTCACGGATATACCTTTTCCGCCGACACTCTTCGTTTTCATCGTCTCCGGCGTCTGTATCCTGCTGATCGTGCTTTTGATAAACTCCTCATACGGCAGGGCGTTTAAGGCTATCAGGGATGATGAGACAGCGGCTGAAGCGATGGGTATAAACCTCTTCCGGCATAAGGAGCTGTCGTTTGTTATCTCCTCCTTCTTTGCCGGTGTTTCGGGGGCGCTGCTGGCTATGTTCCAATATACGGTACAGGCACAGCAGTTCAAGACAATGATGACTTATGAGATTCTGCTTATTGTCGTCATAGGCGGCATAGGCTCCATCTCAGGTTCCTGCATAGCCTCATTCCTGTACATCACGCTTTCGGAGTGGTGGCTCAGAGGACTGGACATGGGTACGTTCCTCGGCATCAACGCGCCCGGAATCTTCCGTTCCGGTTTCCGCAAGCTCGTCTTTTCCTTGATCATCATGGTGATCGTGCTATTCTTCTCGCGCGGCATAATGGGGGATAAGGAGCTGTCGCTGACGCGGATGCGCCTGGCGTTCAGAAGGGCCTCATCCCGGTTAAGGAAGGAGGCGCACTCATGAACAGCATACTTGAACTTCGCAATGTGACGATGCAGTTCGGCGGTGTTGTCGCTGTCAATGATTTCTCGATGCACATCGAGGAAGGTGAGATCGTGGCGCTCATCGGCCCCAATGGTGCCGGCAAGACAACGGCGTTCAACTGCATAACAGGTGTGTACGAGCCGACCAACGGCGAGATACTCTACCGCGGTCACACTATAGCTGTCAGCCATCCTCGCGGCAGGATGCGCAGGAATTACGGCGGTGCCCACGGCGACTTATATACCTCACGGCGGGTGATCAGCCCGTCGCCAGATGAGATTACGCGGCTGGGAATTGCGAGGACGTTCCAGAACATCAGACTCTTCAAGAGCATGACGGTCTATGACAATGTGCTTACAGCCATGCACCTCAGGGCGCGCCAGAATGTTTTCTCCGCTGTTTTCCGCATCAGCTGGAAGGAGGAGAGACGCATGCGCGAGGAGACGGAGAGGCTGCTGAAGGAGCAGGATCTCTACCAGTACCGCGATGAAAAGGCGACCAGCCTGCCATACGGCAAGCAGCGGCGTCTTGAGATTGCGAGGGCGCTTGCCACAGAGCCGGAGCTGCTGCTGCTCGATGAGCCCGCCGCCGGCATGAATCCGCAGGAGACGCGTGAACTGAGCGCTTTTATCAAGGAGATAAAGGAGCGGTATTCCCTCTCCGTATTCATGATCGAACATCATATGGATCTGGTGATGGATATCTCGGACAGAATATATGTGCTGGATTTCGGTTCTCCCATAGCTGAGGGTACTCCGGAGGAGATTCAGAAGAACCAGCGCGTCATAGATGCGTATCTGGGGGTGAGAGACGATGTTTGAGGTCAGAGGACTTTCCGTCAGTTATGGCGGCATAGAGGCGGTCAGGGATATATCATTCTCGGTGGAGGAGGGAAAGATTGTCACCCTTATCGGGGCGAACGGAGCCGGAAAGAGTACTACGCTGCGGACCATTGCGGGACTGGTCAGGCCCAGAAGCGGGAAGATTGTATTCGACGGCGAGGATATCACCGGGAAGTCTCCTGCCTATATCGTCAGCCGCGGCATCACTCTGGTGCCGGAAGGGCGGAAGATTTTCCCCGATCTGACGGTGATGGAGAACCTCCGTATCGGTGCCTATCTTCGCAAGGACAATATCGACAGCGACATCGAGAGGGTGTTCTCGCTCTTCCCGAGGCTGAAGGAACGGAGCTGGCAGTACGGAGGCACTCTCTCCGGAGGTGAGCAGCAGATGCTTGCTGTGGGGCGGGCACTGATGTCGAAGCCGAAGATCATGATGATGGACGAGCCTTCGCTGGGACTGGCCCCGCTTGTCGTCCGTGACATCTTCTCCATCATCAGAGAAGTCAATAAGGATGGTGTGACGATACTGCTTGTGGAGCAGAACGCCAACATGGCCCTGCAGATCGCGGATACCGGCTATGTGATGGAAACCGGTGTGATAACCCTATCAGGCAAAGGCAGCGAGCTCATTGCCAATCAGGATGTACGGCGGGCCTATCTCGGTAATTGAAATCTCCGTGTTTGCCGCTTCTCTTTTATGGGAAAGCGGCTAATATGGATTTGTGAGAAAACTTTCGGCGGAAGATAAATTCAGGCAGATGACGGAGACTCCGGTGCGGCGGCTGATAACCGTTCTCGCAGTTCCGACAGTCATAAGCAACCTTATTTCGACTCTGTACAATGCAGCGGACACATTCTTCGTCGGACAGATATCGACAAGCGCATCGGCCGCGGTCGGAGTGGCGCTCTCGCTTCAGTCTGTTATACAGGCGATAGGATTCTTCTTCGGGCAGGGGAGCGGGAACAATATGTCCAGACAGCTCGGACATCACGATGAAAAGACTGCGGAGATACTGGCCTCTACGGGATTCTTCACATCATTCATACTCTCTTTCATCCTCATGGTTCCCTGCCTGATCTTCCTCCGTCCTCTCTCCGTTTTCCTCGGCTCTTCGGAGACGATACTGCCGTATGCCGAGGACTATATGTTCTACATTCTTCTTTCGTCCCCGTTCATGGCATCGTCTCTGGTTCTCAATAACCAGCTGCGCTTTGAAGGCAATTCATTCTACTCGATGATAGGGCTTACCGTGGGCGGAATCCTCAATCTCTTCCTCGATCCTCTCTTCATCTTTGTATTCGGAATGGGGATAACGGGTGCGGCCGTCGCCACTGCGATAAGCCAGATAGTCAGCTTCACGATCCTCCTTGTTCTCTCGGAGTGCATCGGCACGGTGCGCATCAGATGGAGCTCGTTCCGTCCGTCGGCGAGGATGTTCTCAATGATAATGAACGGAGGCTTGCCCTCGCTCTGCAGGCAGAGCGTTGCAAGCGTCGCGATGATAAGCCTCAACAATGCGGCCCTTCCGTTCGGAGATGCCGCGATCGCGGCAATGGCGATAGTCAACAAGATTGGGAACTTCACAAACTCTGTGCTTATCGGAGTGGGGCAGGGATACCAGCCTGTGTGCGGCTACAACTACGGAGCGGGGCTTTACGGCCGCGTGAAGGAAGGTTTCTGGTTCTGCGTGAGATCAATGTCAGTATTCCTCATTGTCCTCGCCGTCATAGAGTACATCTTCGCATCTCCTTTCGTCGGATTCTTCCGCGACGGAGATGCCGCCGTTATAGAGATAGGTGCGGCAGCGCTGCGGCTGAGGTGCTTCACCCTCGTGCTCTCTGCGTGGATGATGATAGGCAACATGCTGCTGCAGACTACGGGAAAGATGTGGCGGGCTTCCATACTTGGTTTCTTGCGTCAGGGCATCATACTGATACCCCTTGTCTGGATTCTCCCTCCGTTCATGGGCATCTGGGGCATACAGATCGCTCAGCCTCTCGCCGACCTCATCTCGTTTGTCATCTCGATCCCGATGACTATGTCAGTTGTGAGATGGATGGACAAGGCCGGAAAAGAACAGGCTCAGATATAAGTGATAGAGAGGTCGTCAGCGACTGTGACAGAGTAGGCGTGTATGCGCTCTCCTCCGCGGAGGAACGAGAGTGTGACGTGGCCCGGCGTTGTTCCCTTGAAGATATATGTCGCTGTGCTGCCGTTTCCGCTCTCTACGCGGGTAAGCTCTATCCCTCCGGGGCCCATCTCCTGCCATGTGATGTCACCGCCGCCGCTGACCGTTATCGCCATATACTGATTATTATCTTCTTCATCAGCTGCCGTGCTCTGGCATGAGAAGAGAAGGGCAAGGGAGAGGAGCGCCGCCATGAGCGCTGCGGTGAGCTTCAGCATCTTCCTCATAGCCTCTCCTCCGTGATGATTCCGCATATTTCCCGGTAGAGCGCCTCAAGCTGGAGAAAGTCATGGGGCATCTTCTCGCTGCTTACCTCCTCGATAAGCGCAGTCTTCTCTGCCAGCTTCTTTAGTCCGACCTTCTCAGCTCTCTTCCTGAGTGCATGCGCGGCCTTTTTCGCTCCGTCCCAGTTTTCCTCTCCGATGCACTTCCTCATCTCCTCGACCGCTGTTCCGGAAGAGAACTCCCGGAGAGTTGCCGCCAGCGAGGGCACATCGCCGCAGTAATCCTCTATCACCGAATCGTAATCCATCCCGATTCTGCCGGCTATTGATCTGATGCTCATACTCCTATCGTTGTCCTGCCAAGTGTGAATAGATTGAAGGGAAACTGTTTTCCCTGTGTATCTGATGCAGAGGAGGGCCTTTCAGCCCTCCCTCAGCACAGCAATATATAAATGCTCAGATTGTGTTTCGGTTACGCCAGAACTCCATATATTCCGTTCGCGGTGACGAGAAGAATTATTATCGGGAGTATCCAGCCGCAGTAAATCCTCAGGCCCTTGGGCACTTTCAGGCCCTTGCCGAGATTTGCCTCTTTCGTGAAGTTGTCCCATCCCCAGCCGAAGCGGTGCGTGCAGAAGAGCACGAACACGAGGCTTCCGAGAGGAAGGATCAGGTTGGATACGAGGAAGTCCTCGAAATCAAGCACGCCGGTTCCTTCGCCGAAAGGCTGGAAGCCGGAGAGTACGTTGAAGCCGAGCACGCAGGGAATCGAGAGGAAGAAGAGGAGGACGAAGTTGAGGATTACAGCGTTCTTCCTTGTCCAGCCTCTGTTGTCCATCCAGTAGGAGCAGATGTTCTCGAACACCGCTATGAGCGTCGAGAGTGCTGCGAATATCATCGCGAGGAAGAATACCGCACCCCACAGCCTTCCCATCGGCATCTCTGTGAATACAGTCGGGAGCGAGAGGAAGAGAAGAGCAGGGCCCGAACCGGGTTCCACTCCGAAGGATGAGCATGCGGGGAAGATGATGAAGCCTGAGAGGAGGGCCACCGTCGTGTCGAGGCAGATTATCCTCACCGACTCGCCACCGAGCGTGCGCTCGTTGTTGAAGTACGAGCCGAAGATCGACATGGCGCCTATTCCGAGAGAGAGCGTGAAGAACGCCTGTCCCATCGCTGCGAATATCGATTCGGAGAGTCCGTACTCATGGACGAGGTTGCCGAAGTCCGGCCTGATGTAGAAGAGAAGTCCTTCACCGGCTCCCGGGAGGAGGCAGGAGTGTATCGCGAGTATCAGCATCAGGAGGAAGAGCACGATCATCATGACCTTCGTGATCTTCTCCACGCCGTTCTTGAGGCCGATTATGACGATGCCCGCCGTCAGCAGAAGTGCAAGCGCCATCATCCCTGTCTGCAGCACCGGTGCTGCTGTCAGTGATGAGAAGAACGTGCTTACGGCAGCTGCATCCATTCCTCCGTTGAGAGAGCCGGAGATGAATGAGAAGAAGTAGTAGAGAAGCCAGCCGGTAAGCACCGAGTAGTACATCAGCAGTATGTAGTTTCCGGCTACCGCAACAGGCCCTTCTATATGCCACTTCGAACCTTCCGGCTCAAGTTTCCTCAGCGCTCCCGCGATGTTCAGTCTGGAGGCTCTTCCGATTGAGAACTCCATTATCATTACGGGCAGTCCCAGGATCACGAGGAATATCAGGTAGATGAGGACGAATGCCGCTCCGCCGTATTTTCCCGTTATATATGGGAAACGCCATACGTTCCCAAGTCCGATTGCACAGCCCGCCGAGAGCAGAATGAAGCCCAGGCGGGAGGATAGTCTTTCCCTTGCCATTTCAAAGATTCCTTTTTCCGGTCAGACCGGGTTATAAGTTATAAATAGCCTGAGGCAGCGCCCCAGGCCTGGTTTCTTTATCTTGTGTTCCTTGCAGGATACTGCGGTTCGCTGGTATATAGAAGCCCCAGCTTCCTCAGTCCCGATATGTCTCCGTTCGACGGTATGTGCGTCAGGTGCACCTCAGCGTTCTTCAGAAGCGGAAGCGCCGCCAGCGCCTTCTTCGCGTTCTCATCCTCAGATGCGCTCATCGCGAGTGCGATCAGAATCTCGTCGAGGTTCATGCTGACACCCTTGCCGCTGAGGATATCCCTCTTCATTGCGGTTATGCCGGCAATGACGGAGGAAGAGATGAGATCCTTCTCCTTGGGTATTCCCGTCATCGCTTTCAGAGCGTTCAGGAGAAGCGCGGAGCAGGCGTGGAGGGTGATGGAGTTGTGCGCCGTGATTATCCTTCCGTCAGGAAGCTCTATCGCCGCCGCGCATACAGTCCCGTTCTTTCCCTTTCCCCTGCTGATGGCATCCTCGAGCGCGTTGCGGGCCGGGATTACCACGGCCCTGTCCTCAGGCTTGAGTCCTGCTTTGTCCATGATCGCGGAGATTCTGTTCACAGTCTCCTTGTCGGCGATGCCGGAGACATAGTCTGTGCGTATTGCGAAATAGCGGCGGATGATCTCCTGCCTTCCCGCTTCCCTGCACACCTCGTCATCCGTTATGCCGAAGCCGCATCTGTTTACTCCCATGTCTGTGGGGGACTTGTAGACGCACTCGCCGGTTATCCTCTCGAGAATCCTCGCAAGGAGCGGGAAAGCCTCGAGATCGCGGGAGTAGTTGACCGCTATCTTTCCATATGCGGAGAGGTGGAAGTGATCGATGAGGTTGACATCGCCTATGTCGGCGGTGGCCGCTTCATAAGCTATGTTGACCGGGTGATCGAGGGGGAGGTTCCACACGGGGAATGTCTCCAGCTTCGCATAGCTCGGCTTCATGCCTCTTTTCGCCTCATGATACATCTGTGAAAGGCATGTTGCGAGCTTGCCTGAGCCGGGGCCGGGAGCTGTGACTATCACCACCGGCGCTGATACCGGTATGTACTCGTTCCTTCCGTATCCCGCTTCCGATACCACTACATCTATGTCGGAGGGGTAGCCCGGCGTGGCGGGGTGGGTATAAACATGTATCCCCATCCTCTCCAGCTTGTTCTTGAATACCGTGGCGGCTACCTGATTCTCGAAACGCGTTATCACGACCTTGTCGCATTTCAGGCCGTAGGCGGCGAAGTCGTCTATCATCCTGAGCACGTCTGAGTCGTAGCTGATGCCGAAGTCGGAGCGCATCTTCCTTCTCTCGATGTCTCCGGCATATATGCAGATGATCACATCGATTTTGTCTCCCAGAGCCTGAAAGACCTTCATCTTGTTGTTCTCGTCAAATCCGGGAAGTACGCGCGATGCGTGCTTGTCATGGAGGAGCTTTCCGCCGCACTCGATATAAAGGTGTCCGGAAGAACTCTTCCGGACCCTTTCAAGTATGTATGCGGTCTGCTCTTCGACGTACTTGCCGCTGTCGAAGCCGGTTCTGCGCATATTATACATAACCCTCTGCGAGCATTGCGCGGCTTACCTTCATGAAACCTGCGATGTTGGCGCCGTCCACGAAGTTGTTCTTCTCGGAATATGTCTCCGCAGCCTCGCTTATGTTCTTGTAGATGTTCTTCATGATGTTCTGGAGCTCCTGGTCAACCCTCTCCCTTGTCCATTGCATTCTCATGGAGTTCTGGCTCATCTCGAGTCCGGATACCGCCACGCCTCCGGCGTTCGCGGCCTTTGCGGGAGCGAGGAGGACGCCATTGCCCGTCAGTATGTTCTCAGCCTCAACGGAGCACGGCATGTTCGCGCCTTCTCCGACGAGCTTGATTCCGTTTCTGACGAGGTTCTCGGCATCGGCCTTGAGTATCTCGTTCTGCGTGGCGCAGGGGAACGCGTAGTCCGCCTTTATGTTCCATACGGGGTTCGGATCGGCGGGGTTGCGCTCGATGTACTCAACACCCTTGAAGTGCTCTGCATACTCTTTGATGCGTCCGCGCCTTACGTTCTTGAGGTTCATCACCCACTTGAGCTTCTCCGGCGTGATTCCGCTTTCGTCGTGGATCATTCCTGAGGAGTCGGAGAGCGTTACGACCTTAGCTCCGAGCTGGTTGAGCTTCTCGACTGTGAACTGGGCGACGTTTCCTGAACCCGATACGAGGCAGGTCTTGCCCTCGAGGTCCATCTTCTCGCCGGCAAGGATCGCCTGCGAAAGATATACAAGTCCGTAGCCGGTAGCTTCAGGCCTGATGTTGGAGCCGCCGAAATCCAGTCCCTTTCCGGTAAGGATTCCTGTGAATGTGTTCGTGATCCTCTTGTACTGTCCGAAGAGGTATCCGATCTCCCTTCCGCCGACTCCGATGTCTCCTGCGGGGACATCCGTATCGGGCCCGATATGCCTGTAGAGCTCTGTCATGAACGACTGGCAGAAGCGCATGACCTCAGCCTCGCTCTTTCCCTTCGGATTGAAGTCGGAACCGCCCTTGCCGCCTCCCATCGGAAGTCCTGTGAGGCTGTTCTTGAAAGTCTGCTCGAATGCGAGGAACTTCATGATGGACAGATTGACGGACGGATGGAATCTAAGTCCTCCCTTGTACGGTCCGATAGCTGAGGACATCTCCACGCGGAAGCCCCTGTTGATCTGAACCCTGCCCTCATCGTCGAACCATGGTACGCGGAACATGATCACGCGCTCAGGCTCTGTCATTCTCTCGAGTATTTTGTGATAGCTTACCTCCGGGAGCTCATCGATGATCTTGTCGATGGACTGGAGGAAGGTGTAGACAGCCTGCTGGAATTCCTTCTGGTCAGGATCGGTTTTAAGCACATGCTCGTAGACGCGAGCGGTTTCGTCATGCATTCTATTTTTCTCTCCTATTGCACCCGATAATAAAGACATCGCCGGCGAAGGAAAAGAGCAGAAGGCGCTGCCGGAATGAGTTTCATGCCGCCTGAAGGAAATATTTTTGCACGCAACACGGATTTAACCCCGCTCTATTATGCTCCTTGAGACCGCATTGCTGTGATAGACTGTATCTGGAGGTTTTGCATGAAGATAGGAATACTGACAAGCGGAGGGGACTGTCCCGGGCTCAATGCGGTCATAAGGGGATTCGCCAAATATGTTTTCAACAATATCAAGGATGTCGAGCTCATAGGAATTTCCGAAGGGTATCTCGGTCTCATCGAGAAGGAGGCGAGGAGGATGCAGCCCTCTGACTTCTCGGGAATCCTCAATGTGGGAGGCACGATCCTCGGCACGTCGCGCACTCCGTTCAAGAAGATGACTGAGGAGGACAGAAACGGCCAGAGCCGCCTTGATATGATGAAGAAAAACTACAAGTCGCTCGGGCTGGATGTGCTTGTCACGCTCGGAGGAGCCGGAACGCACAAGACTGCGGGACTGCTCTCAAAGGAAGGGCTGAACGTTGTCGGAATACCTAAGACGATAGACAACGATATCTGGGGAACCGATGTGACATTCGGCTTCCATACCGCCGTCGATATTGCCACGGAATGCATAGACAGAATACATACTACTGCTGCAAGCCATGGACGCACGATGCTTGTCGAGCTCATGGGCAACAAGGTCGGCTGGCTTACGCTCTATGCCGGAGTCGCGGGAGGCGCTGATATAATCCTCCTTCCTGAGATTCCTTATGATCCCGATACAGTCGTGAAGATGGTCAGGCGCCGTCTTGATTCAGGCAAGGCCTTCAACATCATAGCGATAGCTGAAGGAGCGATGAGTGCAGCTGAAACAAAGATGAAGAAGGCTGAGAGAGCAGAATACTGGAACGGCCGTACTACAGGAACGGAGAGACTTGCCAGTTATATCGAAGAGAATGCAGGAGTTGAGACGAGGGTCGTGGTTCCCGGTCATTTGCAGAGGGGTGGTGCGCCGTCGCCTTACGACAGATTCCTCTCGACTCAGATGGGGTCGTTTGCAGGGGAGTTGGTAAAGCAGGGTAGGTTCGGTGTTACAGTTGCCATGCGCAATAACGAAATGACATGCAATCGTCTTACGGATATCGCAGGAAAGCTCAAGTATGTTCCGACAGATGATCAGAGTATTGCTATGGCTAGGGGCATCGGCATCTACTTCGGAGACGAGAAATGAGAATCGCCGTGATGGATTTCTCAAGCACCGCTATCTCCCTTCTCGTTGAGGAGGTGAGCGGTGAGATGATGTCGTCTGTCGTCGGGCTGAGACGGTCAGTCTCTATTCTCGACTACATGAACAGGAAGGGAAAGCTCTCCTCCAAGGGCATTGAGAAAGTCGCCGACTCCGTGCGCTACCTTCTTGAAGCGGCTGACAGAGTGGGAGCTGAATCCGTTCATCTCATTTCCACGGCATCAATGAGGATCATCACGAACTATGAGGAGGTGGCGGAGGCTGTAAGGAACGCCACCGGCCTCGATTTCATAATACTTGACGGACGTGATGAGGCTTATGCCGACTATATGGCCAACAGGGAGTATGCGGCCCTCGGGGATGCACTCCTTCTCGATGCGGGAGGAATCTCCGCAGAGCTTGCCGATCTCGGAAACTCTTCGCGGGACAGCATGTATTCCCTGTCTGCGGGCCCTGTGGCGCTTTTCCGCCGTTTCAGCGGCATGTATCCTGATGAGGAGGAAGCGGATGATATCCGCAGGTATGTGAAAAAGACGTACAGAAAGAACGGAGTCTATCCCGGGCGCGTTTTCCCGCATATAGTGCTTGTCGGAGGGAATGCCGAGGCTCTTTACAGCGTGTATGCGGACTATTTCTCAGTCCCGCCGTCCTCGTTCAGAACTATGAGGAAGAAGAAGCTGAGGAAACTCGTGAAGCATCTGATGCTCTCCTCGGATGACCGCTCAGCGCTTTTCATACGCAATGCTCCGGAGAAGGTGCATACGATCCTTCCGACAGCGCTTCTGGCGCTTGAGACGGCTTCATTCTTCTCCGCCAGAGAGTTTATCATTTCGGACAGAGGAGTGAAGGAGGGATACCTCCGGGCACTCATGGAGGATAAATGGGCAAATTGACGGGCGGGCTTATAAAACCGCCATACATAAACAGGGAATATTCGTGGATACAGTTCGACAAACGGGTGCTCGATCAGGCCCGCGACAGCGGCAATCCACTGCTTGAGCGCTGTCATTTCCTTTCCATATTCATCTCCAATCTCGATGAGTTCATCAGGGTTAGGCTCGGGTCGCTCATGAATCTGGAGCTGCACAGCCCGACTTATACCGACAACAAGACTGGGATGACGGCCTCGGAGCAGATCGCGGCCATACTGGAGATGCTTCCCGGGCTTTACCGCAGGTCTGACGAGACTTTCCAGAAACTGAGGAAGGAACTCAAGACCGCGGGTGTCGATATCCTGATGCACGACACGATAACGCAGTCGCAGAAAACAAAAGCGTTCCAGTATTTCCAGGAGAACATGGTTCCCTTCCTCTCTCCGCTGGTGCTCGATGCAAAGCATCCGATGATACGCTTTGAGAACCAGAGGCTCTATCTTGTACTGCGCCTCGAGAGAGACGGGCGCGAGATGTTCGGCGTTGTCTCGATGGGAAGGAGGATAGAGAGCCTTATAAGGCTTGGAGGCGGCAAGAAGGTCAGGGTGATTCCCGCAGAGGAGCTTCTCTACCTCTTCGGAGATTCTCTCTTTCCGAGCACCGTCGTGAAGGAGAAGTCGCTTCTCCGCGTCACGCGCAATGCCGATTTCGAGGCATCTGTCGAGGATGCCGATATCGAATATGACTTCGACTTCTCAAAGCTGATACGCAACAGAGTTGAGAGCAGGGGAAGTCTCGCAGCAGTCAGGCTTGAAATGAATACGCAGTCGGATGAGCTGAGGCAGTTCCTGATAAAGCATCTCGGCATAAGGAAGAGCCAGGCATTCCTTGTCGGAGGGTGTTTCTCCTACAAATACATGTTCCAGCTTGATGACTTCTTCCCTGTGGAGATAAGACAGAGCCTTAGATATCCTGCGTTCAGGGGCAGCATTCCCGCAGGACTGCAGCGCGGCGAGATGATCAACACTGTCCTCCGGCGGGATGTTTTCCTCTCATATCCGTTTCAGTCGATGGACCCTCTTCTCTGGCTTCTGGAGGAGTGCGCTGATGATCCGAGAGTGTCAAACATAAAGATCACGATATACCGCCTCGCGAAGAACTCGCGCGTAGTCGCTGCTCTCACCAGAGCGGCGGAGAATGGGAAGGATGTCTCTGTAGTGATGGAGCTCTGCGCCAGATTCGATGAGGAGTCGAATCTCAGCTATGCCCAGCAGCTGCAGGAGGCGGGATGCACGGTATTCTACGGGATGGAGAACTATAAGGTTCACTCGAAGATAATCTCCATCGTTCTCAGGGAGAACGGGAAGGTGAGGTACATCACCCATCTCGGCACGGGTAATTACAACGAGAGTACGGCAAAGCAATATACGGATCTTAACATCATCACCTCGGACAGGGATATCGGACTGGATGGAATCGCGTTTTTCCGCAACCTTGCGACGCTCACTATGGACTACAAGTACAGGAAACTTCTGGTTGCGCCTGAGACGCTGAAAGCCGGAATCATGGCGGAGATGGACAAGGAGATCGCGAAGGGTACAGACGGCTCGATCACATGCAAGATGAACTCGCTTTCCGACAAGGAGATGATCGACAAGCTCGTCGAAGCCTCTCAGAAAGGAGTACGCGTGCGTCTTATAATCCGCGGCATATGCTGTCTACTTCCCGGAGTGCCGGGCTATACAGACAACATCACGGTCAAGAGCATTGTCGGACGGTTCCTCGAGCATTCAAGGATATACTCCTTCGGTTCAGGGGATATGTTCATCTCCTCTGCTGACCTGATGACTAGGAACGTTGACAGGCGCGTCGAGATAGCGACTCCCGTTCAGGACCCCAAGATAAAGGCCCGCATACTCCACATGCTCGACATAATGCTTCAGGACAATGTGAAGGGCAGGGTGCTCGGGCCGAACGGCAAATACGTCTCCGTCCCTATGGAGCCTGAGAGCATCAACAGTCAGGAGATATTCCTTGAGATGTTCAGAAATGGGAAGTGATTGAAAGCGGAAAAGTCTGAGACAGAGCTTATTCTTCTATTTCAGAGAAAACTCCCGTTGTAATCATGATTTCATAAGATCGGAACAGCGGGAGGCATTTATCTAACTTGATATTTGCATTGACCGTGTGGCCATGAACCAATCTTTTCCTGTTCATGATGTATGCGATAAAAGGTCTTGCGTAAAAATTATTGCATATTCTGACTGAGATAAGCGTAGCATCCAGATGGAATGAGGGCCTGGATGATAAACACAGAGGACGAGCCGATGTGTTTTGCGGTTCCAGCTGTGCTTGTGAGACAGAAGATGCAGCAACGGCCGCAATCTTTCTCCGCAGTTTATTTAGAGAAGATATAAATCAGGGCAGCGCAGAATGCTTCCGGAAATTCTGGAAAGCCTCAGCGGAGATATTCTCGGCGATGTAATGACAAAACAGCAGAAATCATTGAAAAAGTCCATCTCCGTTGGCAGAGATGGACTCCTTCTGTTCTGAAATCATGTTTATATCAGAAGATCAGCATATGCTTTCAGCAGCTCATCTCCCTCGCAGCCTGCGAGGACTTTCTTTGCAAGTACCTTTCCCAGCTGCACACCCTCCTGATCGAAGGAGTTGAGGTTCCAGATGAATCCCTGGAACATCACCTTGTTCTCATAGTGGGCGAGGAGGGCTCCGAGGGACTGCGGCGTGAGCTCATCGCCGTAGATGAGCGATGATGGCCTGTTGCCGTCGAACTCCTTGTTCGGATTGCCGTCCTCCTTGCCTCTTGCGAACGCCGCGATCTGTGCCGAGAGATTTGCGTTGAGCTTCGTCTGGCTGTATGAGCCTGCAGTCACGATATCCTTTCCGTACTGGCACTTTCTGAATCCGATGAACTGGAGAGGCACTATGTCCGTACCCTGATGGAGAAGCTGGTAGAATGAGTGCTGCCCGTTGGTTCCCGGCTCTCCGAAGATCACGGGGCCGGTGGGATAGGATATCTTCTCACCGCTGCGGCTGACATGCTTTCCGTTGGACTCCATGTCAAGCTGCTGCAGATGAGCGGGGAAGCGGGAGAGCGCCTGCGAATACGGCAGGATCGCAGTCGCGGGGTATCCGAGGATATTGCGCAGGTAGAATCCGATCATCGCATCCATCAGCGCTCCGTTCTTCGTTATGTCCTTCTCTGTGGAGAGCACATCCTCCTCATGGGCTCCGTCGAGAAGCGCTCTGAACGTATCGAAGCCGTAGGCGAGTGAGAGAACCACTCCGCCAACTGCGGATGTGGATGAATAGCGGCCTCCGATGTAGTCATCCATGAAGAAAGCCGCCAGCATTGAGTCGTCTTTTGCAAGCGGCGATGTCTTGCTCGTGACTGCCACCATGTGCTTTGACGGTACAAGCCCTTCAACAGGGGAGCTTTTGAGCGTCTCAAGCACGAGGTCACGGTTTGTCAGAGTCTCCTGCGTCGTTCCGCTCTTGGAGACAAGTATGAAGAGCGTCCTTTCGAAATCGAGGCGCTTTATGACCTCTGCCGCATCATCAGGGTCGACATTGGAGATGAACTCCGCTTTAAGCTGTTTCACTCCATTTCCATCGGCCCAGCCGCGGAGAGCGAGATAGAGCGCGCGCGGCCCGAGGTCTGAGCCTCCTATCCCGATCTGGCATACGGTCGTTATCTCCTTTCCTGTCGAGCCCTTTATCTTCCCGCTCCTTACATCGTCGGAGAACTTCTCTATCTTTCTGAGCTCTTCCTTGTAGAACTCCTCTTTGTCCTCTCCGTCGGCCGTGACCTTCTTCCCGAGAACATTGCCTCTTGTGAGGTGATGCAGCACAAGACGCTTCTCGCCAGTGTTCATGACAGCGCCCGAGAGAAGCTCTTTGTATTTCCCGACAAGCTCCTCCTCGTCCGCGAGGGCCTGCAGCTTTCCGGCAATAGCGTCGGAGACGGGCATTGCCGCCCAGTTGTATCTCAGACCTCCTCCGAGCTTTATGTCATTCTTCCTCACTCTCTCAGGTGTGAGAAGCTCTTTGACAGAGCATTTTCCTGCGGCAAGCAGGGCCTTGTATCCTTCCGTCCTGTCGAGATTGACGTATTTCATTCCTTTACCTCCGGTATGCGCGCGTTGAAGCTCTCGAGGAGATCCTCTTTAGTCATTCCCTCCCTGAGAATGACGAAGATCGTGTCATCTCCCGCGACAGAGCCGAGTATTTCAGGCAGTGCCAGCACATCAAGCGCGAATCCGACGCTGTTGGCGTGTCCCGGGCGTGTCTTTATCACCCCGAAGTTGCCTGAGAACTCTATCGAGATTATACCCCGTCTCACATCCTGTATGTAGCTCTTCTCCGACTCGCTGACGAGATCGCTCTCGGGAAGGGTGTAGTAGTAGCCTGACCAGCCGTCGGAAATCTTCCCGACCTTGAGCATCTTGAGATCGCGGGAAAGAGTGGCCTGCGTCACGTTGTAGCCTTCCTTCTTGAGAAGCTCCAGAAGCGTGTCCTGATTATCTATCCTGTTGTTCTTTATCAGTTCCTTGACGACGGTAAGACGGTTGTGTCTTTCTTTCATTAACCCTCCGATATGCATAAGTATGCATTTCTCATGCAATTCTATCGCTGAAAAGGACGGGTTGCAACCGCCTTATGCAAAATGAAGCTCTTCTGATGTATCCCTCTGTCGTATATGTTATTCTCTTTACGGGAGGAATCCATGATAGTTCTTGCTGTTGCAGTCATAGTGATCGCGGCCGCCGTAGTCTGGGCCGTGTCCGCATACAACTCTCTTGTGAAGCTCCGGAACAAAGGCGACGAGGCTGAGGCCGCCATCGATGCCCATCTGAAGGAACGCTATGATCTGATTCCCAGCCTCGTTGAGACGGTGAAGGGATATGCTAAGCATGAGAGTTCGGTGCTTGAGGATGTCGTGAACGCACGGAACAGGGCTGAAAGCAGCAAGGGAATTGCTGCGGAGAATGAGCTTTCCGGAGCTGTCGGGAGGCTTTTCGCCGTTGCAGAGGCATACCCTGAGTTAAAGGCTGACAAGAATTTCCTCGACCTCCAGAGCCAGCTCGCACGCATCGAGGAGACGCTTGCGAACGCCCGCAGATACTACAACGCGGTCGTACGCGAATACAATGACAGAATAATGGTCTTTCCTTCGTCGCTCATCGCATCAGCGTTCCATTTCGGCAAGCGCGATTACATCGAGATAGACGATTCAGAGAGAAAGAGGGCGGAGGTGAAATTCTGATGAAGAGGACGTTCCTCATCCTCATCGTTTCCATTGTCTTGCTTTCCGTTCTCAATGCGGAGAACTTCATCGTTGAAGATTACCGTGTAAGCATCGATGTCGATGCTGCGAGGGATATGCGCATCAGGGAGGATATCGTTCTCGACTATACCGTGCCCTCCCATGGATTCTACAGGGATATACAGTACAGATTCGATGACGGAACTGTCGCCGATGTCTCTGTGGCAGGCGCATCCGAGCCATTCAAGGAGGAGAGGGGAAACTCTATGATCTCGCTACGGTTCGGAGATGCCTCTGCTCTCATAACCGGCCTCCACCAGTACTCTCTGCTCTATGACTTCGTGCTTGGAGCGGACAAGTATGATGATTACGATGAGCTCTATTACAACATAGTATCGCCGGGAAGCTGGGACACTCCGATGAAGCACGTCTCCTTCTCCGTCACATTCCCTTATCCTGTGGATAGGTCGAGAGTGTGGGTGACCGCGGGACCGTACGGATCAAACTACGCGCTTCCTTTCACTCTCTCGGCAGATGGAAGGAGTGTCAGCGGTGAGTATTCAGACCTTGTCTCTGGCTATGGCATAACGCTCAGGGCAGAGATGGATGAAGGATTCTTCCCGGAGGCTGTGCGCCCATTTGATTACGCTCTTCTGGGAGTCTGCCTCTCCGCCGCGATCTCCATTTTGATGGTTCTCGTCACTGCAGCCATATGGTACCTCAGGGGACGAGACAGCCATCTTATAGTCCCTCCGCGCTTTTCTCCTCCATCCGGACTCTCTCCGATGGATACAGGTTATGTCCATGACGGCTATCTCTCCGACAGGGATATCTCCGCTATGCTCATCTGGTGGGCGGACAGGGGTTTCCTGACGATAGATGACGGCGGAGGCGATGATTTCACCTTCACGAAGATCTCTGAGCTTCCTGACGGGACTCCAGCTGCGGAGGCGAGGCTGTTCTCTGCATTCTTCTCATCGTCTGACAGCGTCACAGCCGCTGATCTGAAAATGACAGGATTCCACGCCAAACTCTCTGCTGTAAGGGCAGCGGAGGCTGAGAGATTCTCGGGAGAGATGAGCCTGTTCTCTTCTGAGTCGCTGAGACTGAAGCGTCTCATGCAGCGTCTGCTTATAATCCCTGTTGTTCTTAATTCCCTCTTTATGACTATCACATCGCCGGGGGCGTTGACGCTATTCTCTCTCGTTCCCTCCCTGATGGCCTACATGATTCTCTCAGCTTTCCTGCGGCAGTATGCGGGAACGCTCAGAAGCGGTCAGTTCAGATTTTCGCTGCTCATAGGACCTCTGCTTTTTCTTATATTCCTCTTGTTCTTCTCTTCATCGGCTCTTTCCATCCTGATGGGGAGGGAAATGGCCTCTGCCACTTCCGCGCTCTTTCTTGTCTCTCTCTCAGTCTCGCTCTTCTTTGCTTCGTCTGCAGAGAAGAGAAGCAGGTATGGCAATGAGATCCTCTCGGAGGTGCTCGGCTACAGAGAATTCATAGAAAAAGCCGAGAAGGAGAGGCTGGAGAAACTCTCCGAAGAGGACCCGTCGTTCTTCTGCCATGTGCTTCCATATGCTATGGCGCTCGGGCTTGAGGAGAGATGGACGAAGGCTTTCAGCGGCATCTATGTTCCTCCCGCATCGTGGTACAGAGGAGCAACACCCGCGGATATCTATGTTCTCTCAGCCTTCCCGCGGCGCTGGAGCCATCTCTCGTCATCCATCGCCCCGCGGCATCACTCAGGGAGCGGCATGCGGACATCTCGGGGATCGTCAGGATTCTCCGGAGGAGGATTTTCAGGCGGAGGAGGAAGAAGCTGGTGAGGGATGCGTTCTGGACACTCGCGGCTTTCCTCCTTGTCATTTTCTCGCTTCTTCTCTCGTATCTGCTGACCAAGAAGAGTGTGATCTCCAAGGAAGGAGGCCGCAAGCTCGTGCATATGCTTGTCTCATTCACCGTCCCGATGATCGTCTGCGGTATTGAGAATCCTCTCCTCCGTCTGGCAGGGCCGTTTGTTTTCATGATCGTTAACGGAGCTGCAGGAAGGAAGAAGGGCGGGAGGACTGCAGGACTTGTATGCTATCCTCTCTCCATCCTTCTGATGACAGCTGTAATGAACGCTGGATATCTCTCTCCCCGCGCTGTGATATCAAGTGCGTTCGTGATGGGAATAGGGGATGGTGCTGCGGCTCTCGCCGGAGAGCGGTGGGGAAGGCATAGAGCGGGAGGAAAGACGCTTGAAGGTTCTGCTGCGATGTTCTTGGTTTCTTTCATTATCTTCCTTATTGCGGGAGAGGGGCTGCTGCAGGCTCTCTTTATAGCGGCTGCTGCCGCAGCGGCAGAGGCGCTGACTCCGCACGGGCTGGATAATCTTTCCGTTCCTCTGCTATCCTCGCTTCTTATGGAGCTGCTATGAGATCGTGGACGGCTGTTCTTGATGATCTTCTTATTTCTCTTCCCGCTGCGGGAAGGCTTGCCGTGATCGCGGCAGTCATCCTGCTTATGGCCTTCATCGCGAGGAAAAAGAGACTGCTCACTTCCGGCGGTACGGCTGCTGCCGCAGTGCTAGGAATCGTCATTTTCTATACAGGGGGCGTCTCAGGCTTTGTGATGCTGCTCTTCTTCTTTCTATCGTCATCAATCGCCGGAAGACTTCTCTCATCGGGAACGGCGGAGAGGATAGCGGCGAAGGGAAATGAGAGGGATATGATGCAGGTTGTCGCCAACGGACTTCCGGCAGCGCTTTCCCTGATGCTTTTCCGTCTCTCCGCATTCCCCGATATCTTTCTCGCAGCGTTTGCGGCGGCTCTGGCTGAGGCAGAGGCGGACACATTCGCAGGGGAGATCGGAAGGCTCAGCCGCCGTGATCCGGTATCCGTCGTTACATTTACCCGCGTGCCGAAAGGACTTTCAGGGGGCGTGACAGTCCTGGGACTTGCGGCATCCGCAGCTGCATCCGCCGCAGTCGGACTTCTCTTTATGGGTACATTCGGATGCTCTTTCTCTTCTTTCCTTGCAGTCACGGCTGCAGGATTTCTCGGGGCACTTCTTGACTCCTTCCTCGGAGCGACGGTGCAAGTGCAGTACAGGCGCAAGGACGGAAGCCTTACGGAGAAGGCTTATGATGAGGACGGAAGAAGAAACGAGAGGGCGAGGGGAATCGCGATGATTGACAACGATATGGTCAACCTCATCTCAGGCCTTTTCTCCGTATCAATAGCTTCTGTACTTGTTCTTCTCTGAGCCAAAGATGGCGCTCTTTTTCCATCCGGCGAATAAAAAGACAGGCGAAACTTGCCGGTTTTGACCTTTCTGTATATCTTATCTGTTGGCAGTCATCTGCTTCAGTTAATGATTAAGGAGAGGATATAGATATGGCAAAACAGCTTCAGTTCAATGAAGAGGCCAGAAAGTCTCTTGTAAACGGCGTGGAGAAGATCTCCAAGGCTGTAATGACAACGCTCGGCCCGAAGGGAAGGCTTGTTCTTCTTGACAAGAAGTACGGTGCTCCTACAGTGACCAAGGACGGCGTTTCCGTTGCCCGCGAGATCGAACTTGAGGACCCGTTTGAGAATATGGGCGCACAGCTTCTCAAGGAAGTTGCCGCCAAGACAAATGATGTCGCCGGAGACGGAACCACAACGGCAACCGTCCTTGCATGGTCGATCACCAAGGAAGGAATGAAGAGCGTCGCCGCCGGTGTCAGCCCCATGGGAATCAAAAAGGGAATCGACAAGGCCGTCGAGGATGCAGTCAGCTGCATCAAGAAGCAGGCCAAGATGATACAGGACAAGGAGGAGATCGCACAGGTCGCTTCCATCTCCGCAAACAACGACAGGACCATCGGCGATGAGATCGCCAACGCGATGGATAAGGTCGGCAAGGATGGAGTCATAACGGTTGAGGAGTCTAAGACGATCGAGACGACCGTTGATTTCGTCGAGGGCATGCAGTTTGACCGCGGATATCTCTCCGCTTACTTCTGCAACAACAGGGACACGATGACAGCTGTTCTCGACAATCCCTACATCCTCATTTACGACAAGAAGATATCTGCAATGAAGGATCTTCTGCCGCTTCTTGAGAAGATAGCACAGGCAGGAAAGCCGCTCCTCATCATCGCCGAGGACGTCGACGGAGAGGCTCTTGCGACGCTCGTTCTCAACGCTGTGCGCGGAACGCTCAATGTCGTTGCTGTCAAGGCTCCCGGCTTCGGTGACAGAAGGAAAGCCATGCTCGAGGATATCGCAATCCTCACAGGCGGTCAGGTAATCACAGAGGAGCTCGGAATGAAGCTCGAGAATGCCGATATTTCCATGCTCGGAAGAGCTGCCAGCATCAAGGTTGAGAAGGAGAACACGACGATCATCAACGGCGCCGGTTCATCCGATGCAATCCGCGACAGGATCGCGCAGATCAAGATGCAGATCGAGGATACCACATCCGACTACGACAGGGAGAAGCTCCAGGAGAGGCTTGCAAAGCTCGCCGGAGGCGTCGCGGTCGTCAACGTCGGTGCAGCTACTGAGGTCGAACTCAAGGAGAAGAAGCACAGAGTTGAGGATGCGCTCAGCGCCACTCGTGCTGCTATCGAGGAAGGTGTCATCCCCGGCGGCGGCGTAGCTCTCGTACAGGCTGTGAACGAGCTTTCGAAGAATGATCTCTCCGCTCTCACAGAGGAGGAGAAGGTCGGATACAAGATCGTGATCCGCGCTCTTGAGGAGCCTATCAGGCAGATCGCGGAGAACGCAGGCGTCGATGGTTCTATCATCGCTGACAGATGCAAGAGGGAGAAGGCCGGAGTCGGCTTCGACGCGAATGCAATGCAGTGGGTGAAGATGGTTGACAGCGGCATCATCGATCCTGTGAAGGTGACAAGGTCCGCTCTCCAGAACGCTGCTTCGATTGCGTCCCTCATCCTCACAACTGAGTGCGCAGTGACAGATATCCCCGCACCGGAGCCGGCAGCTCCTGCCAACCCGGGAATGGGCGGCGGAATGATGTGATCTGACACGCTCAGATATCATTGCTGAAAAGGAAAGCAGGCCTGTGAAGGTCTGCTTTCCGCGTTTCATAGAGAATTAAGGAGATTTTCAGGCGAGGAACATCGCCATATAGAGAGGCAGCGAGAGTATGCCGTTATCTTCTCCTACATTCTTTCCTGAGAGCCTTATGGCTTTTTGAAAGATTGTCTTGAAAACAGTTAAGCCATTGAAGAAATTCAGTTCAGGGAATGCATGAAATGAATTTAATATTCATCTGAATTCTTCGGCAAAGGTATTTTGCAGCCGTGAAAGGCTTATCCCATATTTTTATGCGCCAATGCATATTTTTATGAGTTATGGCGGAAAACACCGCTGTTCCGGCTTCTTCTATCTGTTGTCGTATCCGTCGTTCCTGCTGTCGTTTGAGCCTCTGACAGAGAGTTTGACGCTGTTCATCGAGAGGCCGTTCACTGCGCTTATCACGCCGAACTCTGACGCTTCGATCGAGATGTTCTCCATCACAAGGTTCTTTATGGGATTCTCCTCATAGCCCTCGATGTTGAATGCCCTGCTCCTCGTTTTTCCGCTTATTCTGGCCGCTACGTTCTTTATCAGAAGATTCTCCACCGATGTGAGCGGGACTTCGCCGGGTATTCTTTCCAGAAGTTTCTTCCACATCTCGGGGATATCTCCGGCATAGTCCTCGGGGAGTGAGCAGTAAGAGTAGGCGGGGTTCCAGTCAAGGCAGATATGCACGGGATAGCGGACATCCTCCATCTCGAGGTTCGAGACTATGACGTTCCTTATATATCCTCTTCTGGGACGTGCAGACTTTATCCTGAAGCCGCAGTCAGTACCTCTGAATGCCATATTCCGTATATTTATGTCGTGAACTCCTCCGGAGACCTCGCTTCCGATCGTCACGCCGAAGCCTTTGAGCAAGGTGCAGTTCTCGACAGTGATATTGTGGCACGGCCGTCCGATGCGGTATCCGTCGGCATCGCGCCCGGACTTTATGCAGATTGAATCATCATTGGTGCGCACCGTGCACTTCCTGACCGTGACATATGATGAGGAGTCTATGTCAATTCCGTCGGTGCTGGGGCCGTGGGGATCATCAGCATCCACCGACACTCCCTCAATGAGGATATCCTGTGAATAGAGCACATGGATGTTCCACATTCCGGGATTTCTGGATGTGATGTCCCGTATGGTGATGTTCCGCGAATCGGAGATGAGGAGGTTCCGCGGGCGCATCGCATCGTAGTCGGCTGCCCATCTGAGCCCACTGCCGTCATACCTGCCTCTGTATCCGCCTTTCTCATCCTCTCCCCAGTACTTGTCCCACCAGTACTGTCCGTTTCCGTCAAGGATGCCTTTTCCCGATATCTCGACATCATGGGCGCTGAGCACATTCAGAAGAGCGGGATACCACTTCCCCGATATTCCTCCGATTCTCGTATCTATCAGAGGATAGAGACTCTCGTCCGTCACGGCCCTGAGCTCGGCGCCTTCCTCGAATACGAGCCTCATGCTGCTGCGGATGAAGAGCGGAGCCGTGAGGTACGTTCCTTTTTCTATGATAACTGCCGCATGCTCTTCCGCCGCCATGTCCAGAAGGCTCTGCAGCTTCTCCGTCACGGCAGCACTGCCGTCATTGATTATCCCTGCTGTTCTGTATTCTTTCACGCGTTAAGATTAGCACCTCTCTCCCGCATTGGCACCCCATCCTTGATGTTTTGATATTAAGATGCTACTTTTGCAGTAATATTTCAGAAGAGGTGTGGAACAATATGGAAGGTTCAATGATGACCACGATCATCACGTTCGTGCTCATAATCCTTATTTTCTATTTCCTTATCATCAGACCGCAGAAGAAGAGGGATAAGGAGACTAAGGCTATGCTTGCCGCCATGAAGAAGGGCGACAAGGTCGTTACGATCGGAGGAATCCACGGCACAATCGTCGCAGTGAAGGATCAGACCGTTGTGGTCAAGGTCGATGATTCCGCCCGTATCGAGTTCTCGAAGAGCGCTATCTCCTCTGTCGTAAACAAGAGCGTGGAGAAGCCCGCTCCGAAGAAGAGCGAGGAGAAGAAGGGTGAGGCCGGCGTCATAGAGGCCAGAACATCCGAGGCTCCCGCAGAGGAAGAGAAGAAGGACGACAAGGACGGAGAGGACAAGTAATCCTTTTCTTTTTAAGTGAATGAGGAGGGCGTCTGCCCTCCTTTGTCGTATCAGGGGGCAGAATGATAGTCAGAGAGGCCGCTGTCATGGGATTCTGCGGCGGAGTTAGGGCTGCGATAAGGAAGGCGGAGGAGGCTGCGGATATGGGAGCGCGCCTTTCCCTGCCGTGCTATGTCTATGGCGACATAGTCCACAGCGCCGTTGTCATGGACGGCCTTGCGAAACTTGGAATAAAGCGCATCGATTCCGCCTCATTTCCTCCCGGCGTGGTTGTGATACGCACGCACGGCATCTCGGATGCCATGCGCAGTGAATTCCAGGAGAGGGGTTTCGTCATAGTTGATGCTACCTGCCCTGTCGTTCTGGGCAATCAGGAGAAGGTGAGGAGTGCATCCTCTCCTGTACTTGTGATAGGGAAGGCGGGACATGCCGAGATAGTCTCTGTTATGGGAGCCTCCGGGAAAACTGTGCTGATAGAGAATGCCGCAGACCTCTCTTCTCTCGATCCGTCTCTCCGCTACGAGGCTGTGGTACAGACAACACTTCCTGAGAAGCGGCTTGCGGAAATAAAGGAGGAGGCAGAGCGCCTCGGGCTGGAAATAACCTTCATAAGCACGATATGCGCCGCCTCTGTCGAGAGAAGGAAAGCGTTGACAGAACTCTGCAGGGAAGTGGATGAAATTGTTGTCGTCGGCGACAGGCGTTCGGCCAACACATCGGAGCTGAAAGCGCTTGCCGAGCGCTTGGGGAAGCCTGCTTTCCTCGTTGAGAGCGCCGATGATATTCCCCGCAACGTCATGAGCTGTGGTATCATCGGGCTGACGGCCGGTGCGAGTGCTCCGGACACTCTGATAGAAAGCGTCAGGAGGAGACTTGCTGATGGCAGATGAACTCAACATACCCATTCCGTCCGTTAAGAGGCTCCCGTCGTATCTGAGGATACTCAGGCAGGCGAAAGAGAACGGGGAGAAGAACATCAGCGCGACGAAGCTGGCTCTTGAGCTGGGGCTCAAGCCGATACAGGTGAGAAAGGATCTGGCTAGCACCGGAATAGAGGGGAGGCCTAAGGTGGGCTTCGTGATAGACGAGCTCATCATGTCCATAACCCATGTGCTCGGGTGGGACAACGCCACCGATGCCCTGATAATAGGCGCCGGCAACATGGGCTCCGCGCTTGCGGCCTATGACGGCTTCTCCGCCTACGGGCTGAGGATAGTCGCAATCTTCGACAAGGACCCTGGAAAGATCGGGAGGAGTGTCGGAAACCTCGAGATCCTTCCTGTGGATACGATCTACCAGTACATCAAAAGCCACCGCGTCACGATCGCGGTCATAGCGGTTCCGGCAAATCAGGCGCAGGCGACCGCGGACATGCTCGTGAAGTGCGGGATAAGGGGGATATGGAACTTCGCCCCGAAGAATCTCAGGGTTCCGGAGGATGTCGTCCTTCAGCGCACCGATCTCGCCGCATCATTTGCGGTTCTCTCCGTCAAGCTCGGCAGGAAATACTGCGAAGAGACGGAAGGCGAGGTCATTGAAAGCGATATAAACGGCTGATTTCTCTATTTGATGTTACGCTGTTCACATTATACTGGTCTTAATGCCGCTTTATTGCACGTTTATCCTTTTTATGCGAGTTAATTTCTGCTGGTAAATCATTTTATTGACTTACACTGAAACATCGTATAGTCTTTATCTTGACTAGGAGTGTTTATGGCAGAAAAGGAGAAGCTTGTCGTGGAGCTCTGCATGGGTTCCAGCTGTTTCGCCAGAGGCAACAGCGGAATCCTCTCGGGGCTTGAGCAGTATATAGAGGAGAACGGACTTTCCGACAGGGTCGAGCTGGAGGGGCATCTCTGCCTCGGCAAGTGCAGCACCGGCCCGCATATGAGGATTGGTGACAAGGAGTATCAGGGGATATCGGACCCCGATGCCGCCGCGGATCTGATAAGAGCGGCACTGGAAGGGTGAGATGCAGAATCCTATCTACACTGAAGTCACAAGCTGCCGCGACTGCTACAAGTGCGTGCGTTCGTGTCCGGTCAAGGCGATACAGATAAAAGACGGCAACGCCATGATAATAAAGGACCGCTGCATCTACTGCGGACGGTGCGTACATGTCTGTCCGAACAGCGCGAAGAAGGTCCGCGATGATGTACCGCGCGTGCAGCTCGCGCTCAAGTCTGGCCGCCGCGTGATATGTTCTCTCGCGCCGTCGTACGCCTCTGAGTTCCACGGAAAGGAGAGGGAGCTTCTCTCCGCTTTGAAAAAGCTCGGTTTCTCCGGAATTTCAGAGACCGCAATTGGCGCGGCGCTTGTCTCCGAGGCTCTGGATATCTATGCAGCCGAACATGGCGGAGAGTGCCCGTTCATCGGGACTGCATGTCCTTCGGTCGTTGAGCTTGTGAAGAAGTACTTCCCTGATGATACAGAAAAGCTTGCTCCCGTACCGTCGCCGCTGCAGACCCATTCGGCATATCTGAGGCACATCTACAACGAGGAGCTTGTGATCGTATTCATAGGCCCCTGCATCGCCAAGAAGATGGAGGCCGACATGACGCCGGGCTACCCTGATCTGGCGATAACATTCGACGAGCTCCGCGCATGGTTTGAGGCGGAGGGAATATCCCTCGATTCAATTGCCGCCGATGATGTTGACTTTATTCCCTGCAAGGCAGGACTCTCGACAATCTATCCCGTTGAGGGCGGACAGATAACATCATCCGCGCTCTGGGGCGGAAAGCCGATACAGACAGGCGCTCTTGCGTTCAGCGGCGTAGATCAGGTCATGTCCGCGCTCGATGCGAAGGAGATTCCGCTTCCGTTCCTCGAGCTTCTGATGTGCGAAGGCGGCTGCGTAAACGGTCCGGGAACGTCCGGAGAACTCTCGATGACGGAGCGCAAGAGAAGCGCGGAGGAGTACACTCTCCGCCGCCTCGATGAGCCCGATACCTTCAAGGGCGATGAGGAGTTCGCAAGGCTCCTTCTCAAGGAAGGGTATGGCCTTCTCCATAATGCAGGCCCCTCCGACGAGGCTTCTTTCCGCCATCAGCATACAGAGGATGAGATCAAGAGGGCGCTTGTCGATCTCGGAAAGCTGACGAAGGCCGATGAGCTCAACTGCGGCGGCTGCGGCTACAACACCTGCCGCGATATGGCCGTCGCCTACCTTGACGGAATGGCTGAGATCGAGATGTGCGTGACGAAGATGCGCAAGGAGGCTGAGAGCAAGGTCGATGTCCTCCTCAGGACAATCCCGATGGGCGTCGTCATCGTTGACTCCGATCTGCAGATCGCGGACTGCAATGCCCACTTCCTCGATTTCTTCGGAGATATGGAGGAGGGCTTCGTCGTCGATCAGAGCATTCTGCAGATGGTGAAGGGTCTGCCTCTCGAGCGCTTCGTGCCGTTTGCCGACAAGTTCCGCGATCAGTTCTACCTTTCGCACCCGGGACAGTACAGGGTTCATTTCAAGGACAAGTTCCTGCGCGTGACTTTCTTCCTCGTTGAGCAGAAGAGGCTTCTCGGAGCCATGTTCGAGGATATAACCAATCCTACGATAAAGCGCGAGACTGTCGTGAAGAAGGCGGAGGACGTAATCCAGAAGTCGCTTGAGACCGTGCAGCAGATAGCTTCGCTTCTCGGTGAGAACGCCGCGGAGACGGAGATCATGCTCAACTCCCTTATCGATGCGTTCAGCGTTCACGGTACAGGAGAGGGCGAGAGCGATTTCCGCGAGGATGAGGGCGGTGACCTGGCATGAACAATATCTTCATCGATGTCGATTATGCCCAGATATACAAGCATGGCCAGAAGATCGGAGGCGATGTATTCCTGCTGTCGCGCAATCCTGACAGCAACCAGATAGTCTCCACACTCTCCGACGGCCTCGGAAGCGGGGTAAAGGCGAACGTGCTTGCATCTCTGACGGCGCATATGGCGCATCGTCTTTCCTTCTCTCCGATAGACCTCAGCCATTCGGCGGAGATAATCATGAATACCCTCCCTGTCTGCAAGGAGAGGAAGATAAGCTACTCGACGTTCACCATCGCCGACATACGCTACGGCGAGGATATGGAGAACATAGCGGTGAATCTCGTGGAGTATGACAATCCGCCGTCCCTGCGCTTCTCCGGAGCCGAGCCTGTCACATGGACGAGAAGCAGGACGGAACTGCAGAGGGAAGGGGCTTTCAAGAAGGAAGTCATAGCCCACTCGATGTTCCATCTCGAGGTAGGCGACAGACTGATAATGTTCTCCGACGGGGTTACCCAGTCAGGACTGGGAAGCAGCATGCCTCTCGGATGGAGGCAGGACGGGGTGAGGAAGTTCGTCTCGGAGGAGATCACGAAGGACCCTGATATCTCGTCGCGCGAGCTTTCGCGTGCCATCGTGCAGAAGGCCTACTCGCTTGACGGACTTTCCTCGAAGGATGACATAACCTGCGTCGTGATCTACATAAGGCGGCCCAGGCGCACGCTCATCGTCACCGGTCCTCCCTTTACAAAGGAGGCTGATGAGATTCTCGGCGAGAAGATAAAGGCGTTCGACGGACGGAAGATAGTCTCCGGAGGAACGACTGCGCAGATTGTTTCGAGGCTGCTGGGGAAGAAGCTCACCCTTGACCTCTCGTCATGGTCGAAGGATGTGCCGCCGGCATCGAAGATGGAGGGCATCGATCTCGTCACCGAGGGAATGCTTACGCTTTCGCGCGTCACGACGATACTTGAGAAGAAGCTCAATCCCGCCGATCTTCCCAACGATCCCGCGAAGAAGTTCGTGGAGATGCTCCTTGACAGCGATCAGGTGCACTTCATCGTCGGCACAAAGATAAATGAGGCTCATCAGGACCCGAACATTCCTGTTGAGATCGGAATAAGAAGAACCATAATCGGGCGTCTGACAAAGGCGCTCGAGGAGATATATCTGAAGGAAACTTCACTGGAATATCTATAGGAGGATATCATATGAAGAAGTCGAAAGTGAAAGTCAGGATCTGCCTCGGCACGGCCTGCTTCGTACAGGGAGGAGCCGATCTTCTCCTTTACAATGATTTTGTCGATCCGGCGATCCTTGCTGAGTGTGAGATCGAAGGCTGCTCCTGCCTCGATGAGTGCAAGGTCGGCAATGGCAGCGCGCCGTATGTATCCATCAATGACAAGATCTACAGCGGAGTGGACCAGGACACATTCTGCAAGCTCCTCGCGGAGGCCGTGAAGAATGCTTGAGCTGAACAATCAGTACACTCTGATGAAGAGGAAGATCGATACGGAAGTGCTCAAGTGCTTCTTCGATGATACCCTCGTAGAGCAGGCTGATAGGCTCCCGCTGGAGATAATTCCCAAGCACCGCACTCCTTTCCGCTGCTGCATCTACAAGGAAAGGGCGATGGTCCGCTATAGGATAATGGCTCTCGCAGGTATCGACATCGAGCGCGACGACGATGAGGAGAAACCTCTCGCCGAGTACATGAAGGAAGTGCTTGAGAATGACAAGCCGCCTCTTCCGCTCCTGACGACGATTGTCACAGGATGCTCGGGATGTCCCAAGTCCCAGTACAGGATAAGCGACGGATGCCGCGGCTGTTTTGCCCGCCCCTGCATGTCCAACTGCCCGAAGGATGCCATAGTGTTCATCAACGGACAGGCCCATATCCAGGAGGACAGGTGCATCAGATGCGGCAAGTGCATGGAGGTCTGTCCTTTCCATGCCGTTGTACATATCCCCGTTCCCTGCGAGGAGGCATGCCCCGTGGATGCCGTCACCAAGAACGAGGAAGGGTTTGTCGAGATCGAGCATGACAAGTGCATCGGATGCGGCAAGTGCGTCCGCTCCTGCCCGTTCGGCGCGATAGTCGAGCGCTCCGGTCTTTTCCCCGTGCTGAAGATGCTCAAGAAGGGCGAGAAGGTTGTGGCTATGATCGCTCCTGCGATCGAGGGCCAGTTCCCCGGAACCCTTGCCCAGCTCAAGGCTGCGATAAAGAAGGCCGGCTTCTGCGATGTCGTCGAGGTTGCCGCCGGCGCGGAGATCACATCCGTCAACGAGGCTGAGGAGCTTCATAAGAAGATATCAGAGGGAGAGGGATTCATGACCACCTCCTGCTGTCCTTCGTACATGGAGCTTGTGGACATCCACATTCCTTATCTCAAGACGAGACGCTCCGAGTCGCTTTCTCCGATGGGATACACTGCCGAGATCGTCAGGAAGGACTATCCCGGGTGCAAGTCTGTATTCATCGGTCCGTGCCTTGCGAAGAAGGTCGAGGCTGCGAAGAAATACAGGGATACGATCGACGGCGTGATGACTTTCGCTGAGCTCGCATCGCTTTTCATCGCAAAGGGCATTGATGTCCGCGAGATGGAGGCTGATGATCTGGGAGATACCTCGTCATTCGAGGACTGCCGCGAGTTTGCCGTCTCCACCGGTGTGGCCGCATGCGTGCTCCGCCGCTTCGAGGAAGAGGGCAAGACACCGCGCATCCTTCCCATCAACGGTCTGGACAAGAAAACCGTGCGTCTGATGAAGACGTGGGAGAAGAGGGCCCCCGAGGCCGACCTCGTCGAGGTCATGGCGTGTGAGGGAGGCTGCATTGCAGGCCCCGGAACAATCGTCAAGCCGGCGCTCGCTCTCAAGCTGAGAAATGCTGCGAAGGCCGCGGCTGCGAAGAAATGACATTCTGCGCCTCCCCTTTCTTTCCTGAGAGGGGAGGCCGCTCTGTCTTGATATCGTCCTCCGTTTGCGTTATCTTCTAGCTATCTGCTATGACGGAGACGAGTAGCTTCCGATTCTGCCTCTGAGAGGGCGTCCGCTTCGGCGGGTGAGAGACGCCTGGGGATAGGATGCGAAAACCACTCCCGAGCTGCATGGGTGAAAGGATGCGAGTATTCCATGCCGTCGCCAGCGTCAATGGTACAAGAGCGTCCCCGCGAGGGGGAAGCAAGGTGGGACCGCGGAGCCTTTGCAGCTTCGTCCTTGCGTATCTGCGAGGATGAAACTGGAAAGGCTTTTTCTTTCCGGAACGAGTTCCGGATGGCTTTTCCGCTAGGAGAGGATTATGGCAGACAATGAGAAGCTATCGATGATCCGTCACTCAACAGCTCATGTCATGGCCGAGGCTGTGCTTGAGCTCTTTCCAGGAGCCAAGATCGCGATAGGACCTGCGATCGAAAATGGTTTTTACTATGATTTCGACCTTCCCCGTCCGCTCACGGATGCGGATCTGGAGACGATCACGGAGCATATGAAGAAGATAATCTCTTCCGGAGTTCCTTTCGAGAGAAGGGAGGTTTCCAGAGAGGAGGCGAGAGAGATCTTCAAAGACCAGCCCTACAAGCTGGAGCTTCTTGATGCGATTCCGGAAGGCGAGACCGTTTCCCTCTATACCCAGGGTTCGTTTACCGATCTCTGCAGAGGCCCTCATGTTAAGAGCACTAAGGAGCTTCACGCCGATGCCTTCAAGCTGCTTTCCATAGCCGGCGCATACTGGCGCGGAAGCGAGAAGAATCCGATGCTCACCCGTATCTATGGAACAGCATGGAACAATGCCAAGGAGCTGAGGGTCTATCTGGATTATCTTGCAGATATAGAGAAGAGGGATCACAGGAAGCTCGGCAAAGAGCTTGATCTCTTCTCCCTTCATGAGGAGGCAGGCCCCGGTCTTGTCTACTGGCACCCGAGAGGAGCTAGGATAAGGCAGGCCATCGAGGATTTCTGGAGGGCCGAGCACTACAAGAACGGCTACGAGCTTGTCTACACTCCCCATGTCGGCAGGAGCTGGCTCTGGGAGACTTCGGGACATCTCGGCTTCTACAAGGAGTCGATGTATCCTCCGATGGAGATGGACAAGTCGGATTACTACGTCAAGCCGATGAACTGCCCGTTCCACATCATGATCTACAAGAACACGAAGCACAGCTACCGTGAGTTCCCGTTCAGATGGGCAGAGCTCGGAACCGTCTACAGATACGAGAAGGCCGGAGCGCTCCATGGACTCATGAGAGTGCGCGGATTCACTCAGGATGATGCGCATCTCTTCGTCACTCCGGAGCAGATGGATGACGAGATAATCGAGGTGCTGAGATTCTCGATGTTCATGCTCCACTCATTCGGATTCGAGGATATACATGCGTATATCTCCACGAAGCCGGAGCACTCCGTCGGTGATCCGGAGAAGTGGGCGAGCGCTACTGCGGCGCTGAAGAAGGCTGTAGAGAAGGAAGGCCTCCAGTATGATATCGACGAGGGCGGCGGAGCGTTCTACGGACCGAAGATCGATCTCAAAGTAAAGGATGCGATCGGACGCGAGTGGCAGCTCTCGACTGTGCAGTTCGACTTCAATCTTCCCGAGCGCTTTGATCTGACCTTCGTTGACAGGGACGGCACAGAGAAGAGACCGTACATGATACACAGGGCGCTTCTCGGTTCGCTGGAGCGTTTCTTCGGCGTTCTCATCGAGCACTATGCCGGAGCGTTCCCGCCATGGCTCTCTCCCGACCAGATCGCGATCATACCTGTCGGAGAGTCCGCGTTCGAGTACTCGAAGAATCTCGAGAAGAGGCTCAGAGCGGAGGGATTCAGGGTTGTCACCGATCTTTCCGGAGACAGGATGAACGCCAAGATCCGCAATGCGCAGAAGATGAAAACTCCGTATATGCTCATCATCGGCGAGAAGGAGATGGCCGGCGATCTTGTTTCCGTACGCTACCGCGGAGGAAAGCAGGTTAACGGCGTAAGCACCGCCGATTTCATCGCGGAAGTGCATGAGGCTGTAAACAGCAAAGCCCAGATATGATCTATGATGAGGAGGGAGGTCGCGCCTCCCTTCTCTCTGTTTCTTCCGGCGGCTTTGCAATGCCGTATAATAGTTATGAGGTTCAGATGAATATACCCAACAGACTTACGATACTCAGGCTGATAATGGTGCCTGTGTTCTTCATTTCCTACAGCATCTCGCTCCTTTCTTTCGAGGGAGCGGGAGTGGTGTCGGCTGTGATGATGTTCATATGCTATGCCATCGCCGAGCTCTCGGATCTTCTCGACGGAAAGATCGCGAGGAAATACAATCTCGTCACCGATCTTGGCAAGGTGATGGACCCTTTTGCGGACACGCTTTCGCATCTTACGTTCTTCGTCTGCTTCATGTCGTACGGGATCATGCCGGCGTGGGCGTTCGTGATAATCATGTGGAGGGAGTTCTCTATACTCTTCATGCGCATGCTGATGATGAGGGCGGGAAAGGCCATGCCTGCGAACATCTGGGGCAAGAGCAAGACGGTGCTGTACGCAATAGCCTCGATCTTCTCGATTGTCTATATAGTGGCGGCCGCATTCGCTGCTCCGGGAAGCTGGAACAGTATCTATGAGACTCTTCTCTACGTTCTTTTCTCGCTTTCCGCAGCCGCTTCACTCCTCAGTTTCGTGACATATCTTTCCACAGTGCTCAGATCAGGGGCGCTCTCGGGAATGACGAGGTAGGGGAAAAGCTGCGATGGAGGAGCGCGGACTTCCTTTTCAGGGACTGTCGGATGAGGAGAGAGCTGCTGTCGAGATCGTCGTAACCGATGTCGATGATACGATCACAAAAGGCGGCAAGCTCTATCCAAACGCCTTCAGGGCTCTCTGGAGGCTAAAGCGCATGGGCAAGATGATCGTACTCCTTACCGGCGGTTCGGCAGGTTGGTCGGATGCCTATATCAGGCAGTGGCCCGTCGATGCCGTGATAGCCGAAGGAGGCGCTCTGATTCTCGCCCACGGAAAGAGCGGAGAGATCGTCTACAGGAACAATCCTATGCTCGATCCGCAGTGCCAGAAGAAGAAGGAGAATCTTCTCCGCCTTACCGCCGGTCTGAGGCTTTCGACAGACCAGTACGCCCGCATTTTCGATATCGCCTATGACAAGAAGCATCTCAGGGCTCATGAGATTCATACCCTTAAGGGGATGATAAAGGCTGCAGGCGGACACTGGAGCGAGAGTTCGATCCACATCAATGTCGGCTTCGGTTCATATGGAAAGAGATCGGCGCTTCTTTATTTCATGGAGTCGCTCTATGACATAAGCGGCGAACGGCTTGCGGAGAAAGGCGCGTATCTCGGCGACAGCCTAAACGATGAGGAGATGTTCGCATTCATGCCTCTCTCCGTCGGAATGCACAGCGTTGAGGATATGCGGGAGCAGTTCGTTCATCTCCCCAGATATATAACCGCGGGGTATGGAGGAGACGGTTTTGCAGATTTCGTCTCGAGTCTCGAGGGGCCGGCAGAATGATTCGCCTCCTGAGCTGATTTCAGCTCATCCCTTTCAGTTTTTCCTGCACATCAGCCGCACATGCGGCTTTTCTTTTTCAGTAATTTCATTCGCAGCAGTATCTTATAAAAAATTGTGCAAAATATTGAAATTTCTGTTGACAAAACCGCGGCGCTTGAGTTACTTTGTTTAGGCACGCCGACGATGGTGTGCAGGTTTTTGACAGAGATATCAGCGAAGGGAAGAGATGAGAATATAGAGGCTTGTAAGCCTCTGTCAATTCAAACGAACGATAAAAGGTAGAAAGCCAAGAAGTTCGTAGCGAGCGGCAGGAAAGAATTAAGAAGTAAATAACCGCAGGCCTTGAGTCTGCGGTATCAATGACGGAGAGTTCGATCCTGGCTCAGAACGAACGCTGGCGGCGCGTCTTAAGCATGCAAGTCGAGCGAATCTATGCCTTCGGGCATGGGGAAGCGGCGGACGGGTGAGTAA
>CALXLV010000006.1 GCA_944389295.1 uncultured Spirochaetaceae bacterium
TTACTCACCCGTCCGCCGCTTCCCCATGCCCGAAGGCATAGATTCGCTCGACTTGCATGCTTAAGACGCGCCGCCAGCGTTCGTTCTGAGCCAGGATCGAACTCTCCGTCATTGATACCGCAGACTCGAGGCCTGCGGTTATTTACTTCTTAATCCTTTCCTGCCGCTCGCTACGAACTTCTTGGCTTTCTACCTTTTATCGTTCGTTTGAATTGACAGAGGCTTACAAGCCTCTTCTATTCTCTCTCTTTCCCTTCGCTCACTTCTCAAAAATCTGCGCCCCGCTTTTGGGTTGCCTAGCTAATCTAGCAGGCTTTCCTTTTACTGTCAAGCGCTTTTCGGTGCTTCCCTGATTCTTTTTCAAGCCTCATCAGCACCGAGGCTGTATTCTCCACACTTCCCCTTCCCTTGTAAACCCCTTTTCATAACTTTTTTCCAATTTTTTGTTCTCACTGCTCCACCATTCCTACTCTATCTCTTTCCTGTGCACAAATTTAGTTCGGTGAAAATTTTTTTGGCTTTATTCGGCATCTCCGTTCCACTTGGAGACAAGGAAATCAACATCGTCGGCAAGCCTTCTTATCGCATCGGCGAGCTTCCTGGCTTTCTTCTCATCCGCAAGATCAATGCCTGACGAGGCTCTCTCCATCCTGCTTATCACGCCGTCAAGCCCTTTTCTTCTCGCCTCAAGGACAGAGAACGCATTCCTCAGATCGGCAGCGGTTTTCTTTCTCAGCGCGGTATCGTTCTGAAGCGGAATCTCTCCGGAGAGGAGATCGAAGTGCTCATAGAGCTTAGGAGCATATGCATGCAGTTTCTCCTCGTTCTTCAGCTTTGATGCGAAATACTGGGCTGTATTATCCTCGCCGTGGACTACAAAAACAGCCTCGGGCTTCCTGTCAAAGTGTCTTATCCACCTAAGCAGTCCGTTCTGGTCGGCATGTCCCGAAGTTCCCTCGAGAATCGCGATCTCGGCATTCACCGAAATCTGCTCGCCGAAAAGCGTCACATGGTCTGTACCGTCTACAAGTGAACGGCCGAGAGTTCCTTCCGCCTGATATCCTACGAAGAGCACCGTTGACTCTTTCCTCCAGAGGTTGTGCTTGAGATGGTGGCGTATCCTTCCCGCCTCGCACATTCCCGATGAGGAGATTATCACAGCGCTCTCCTTCCTCTCGTTCAGCGCCTTCGATTCATTCACATCGGTTATCGTCGTGAGCGACGGGAAGAGTATCGGGTTGATCCCCTGCCTTATCATGGCCATCGCCTCTTCATCGAAATAGTCCGAGCGCAGGCATGAGGAGAAAACCTTCGTCGCCTTTACGGAGAGAGGGCTGTCGAGAAATACGGGAATCTCAAACGGCACGAGCTTTTTCTCCATGATTATCCGGAAGAGGTAGAGAATCTCCTGAGTGCGCCCGACCGCGAAAGACGGGATAATAAGATTGCCGCCTCGCCTGAACGTTCTCTCCGTTATCTCCGCGAGCTTCTCCGCGCGACGCATCAGGACTTCATGCTCACTGCCATTTTCGGCGGCATGGAGCCTGTCGCCGTATGTCGATTCCATCACGGCGAAATCGGCGCTGCTGAAATATCCCGGATTCCTTATCATCGGCTGATCAGTGTTTCCTATGTCCCCTGAGAAAACTATCGTCTTGTCGCCCTCAGCCGTAAGGCAGTGGAAACGCACGGAAGCAGATCCGAGAAGATGCCCGGCATCTATCATCTCGAACCAGAGCGACGGGGAAAGCTCCACCTTCTCCCCGTATCCGACGCCGCGGAAGAGTTCAAGGGCCGCATCCGCATCCTCGGCAGTGTAGAGAGGCTCTACTGCAGGCTCCCCGTGCCTTTTTCTCTTCCTCGTTTTCCACTCAGCCTCGCTCTCCTGAATATGAGCGGAGTCCTCGAGCATTATCGAGGAAAGTTCCGCGGTGGCTTCCGTGGAGTATATCGGTCCGGTATATCCCTGCTTCGCAAGAAGCGGCAGACGCCCGGAGTGATCTATATGGGCATGCGTGAGCACGACCGCATCGACCATGGACGGCGAGAAAGGAAGATCATCTCCCGCCTCTTTCTCATCGCTGCCCTGAGGCAGTCCGAGATCGACAAGGACGGAGAATCCGTCGTGCTCAAGAAGAAATGCGGAACCGGTGACGGCACGCGCGGCTCCGAAGAAAGTCAGTTCCATAAAGCCCTCCGCCTCTATTCTACACCACAAACGGCATGCGGAAGATGAAACTCATGAGGAGATAGAATATGCCGGAGGTGAATCCGGCACATTGCAGAACATGCAGATCACTGCAGAGCTCATTCAAAGAAGAGCTGGAAAACATCATCCTTCGTCTTTGCGCTCTGCAGCATCCTGACGAAAAGCTCCGATGAGCAGACACGAGCTATAGACGAGAGTATCTGTATATGCTCCGTAGGATTCTCCGCGGGAGCGAGCACGAGGAAGAATATCTTCGTCCCCTCCTTGCCCCCGAATTCCACGGGAAGCCTGGAGACGCCGATCACGACGGAAGTCGATCCGAGCCCCTCTATCTTCGCATGGGGAATTGCAATGCCGTTCTCCATCGCGGTTGAGCCGAGACGTTCCCTATCCATGACAAGCGAGACAATCTCCTCAGTCCTCGCGGGAGAAAGACCTTTCTTTCCTGCGTAGAGCGACGCAAGCTCCTCTATCACTCCCTTTCCGTCGGACGATGTGAGAGGAATCTTCACCAAATCCTTGTCCAATGCTTCAAGAAGCGTCATCTCATACCTCCTCAAACTCCGCCCAGAGATCATCGTCCTCGCGCACAACCAGAACCGGGCAAGGGGCTGTGCGGAGCATCCTGTCATTCTCGCTCGTCAGCTCATCACGGCGCGAGCGTATCGTGTTGACCGAACCGAGCACGAGAAGATTGATGCCGTGCTGCTTTATGTAGCTCAGAATCTCCTTGTGGGGAGAACCGTCAAGCGAGACAGCCGTTATCTCAAGATCCTTGGAGGCAGCAAGACGCTCCGTGTGCCTGATATGCCTCGCGGCATCCTTCTTGAGATCTTCAAGGTACTCGGCCTTCTCCTGATCGACGAAGATATGCGACCTGACAAGATCGCCGAGGGCCTTCGTGTTCACGACATAGACAGCATGGAGGCTGGCCTTCGATGCCTTCGCAAGCAGTATCGCATACATAGCGGCATTCATTGACCCCTCGCTTCCATCCAGATACACAAGTATATTGCTGTAAGGCAGACCGCTCATCTTCTTCCGCCCTCCTCTCTCTCCATACGGCTCTTGACAGCCTTCATCTGTATCATGCTCTCCCTCTCGGACTCCTCTATCCTTCCCGTAAGGTACTTGACGGTAGCCTCACGGTCGGGAATGACAAGCTTCTCAAGGGAGTTGACCTTCCTTATCGTCTTTCTTACCTCACGGGAGAGACGCATTATCGAGACCTTGAGCTCAGCCATCTGCCCCATCAGGGAAAGCGCCTCGCGGTAGCGGCTGACTGCGACATCGGCAAGCATGCTCGTCCCCTCAGGCGAGAAGAACGGGCCGGAACCGGCGAACTCGGTGGAAACCTTCGGAAGCTGGACTCCCATCACCTTCCTCGTCCCGAGGGAGATTGATGACTCTATGCCGACAGCGCCCGCGAGATTCGCGACCTTGAGCCGTCCCATGTGCATTATCGCATCCTCAAGGGCCTCCGAGGCATCGCGGAGAGCCTTCTCAACCCTGTTCTGGTAATCGACAGCCTGATCGACGAGTGTGAGAAGCTCAGAGACAAGGATTGAACGCTTCTGATCAAGAAGGTCATAACCCGTCCTCGAGAACGAGAGTTCGTCCTTTATCTTCATCAGATTGCTTCTCGTCGGCGCAATATTCCTGTCCATCACTCTCCTCTGTAATGTTCCTCGATCTCCTCGTCAGTCACTCTCTGCAGCTCCTCCTGCGGGAGAATCGAGAGCGCCTGCCAGCCGAGATCAAGAGTCTCCTCTATCGATCTGTCCTCGTCAAAACGCTGCTGGACGAACTTCTTCTCGAAGAACTCGCCGAACTCCATGTACTTGTGGTCAAGTTCCGTGAGCTCCTCCTCTCCGATGACGGATGCGAGGTTGCGGACCTCCTGCACATGCGAGTATGAGGCGAAAAGCTGGTTCGAGAGATGGGGATGATCGGCTCTGGTCATGCCCTCGCCGATGCCGTCCTTCATCAGACGCGAAAGCGAAGGCAGACAGTTGATCGGCGGGTAGATTCCGCGTCCGTGCATATCGCGGTCGAATACGATCTGGCCTTCCGTTATGTACCCCGTGAGGTCAGGAATAGGATGGCTTATGTCGTCATTCGGCATCGTCAGTATCGGAAGCTGGGTTATAGAACCGGCCCTTCCCTGTATCTTCCCCGACCTTTCGTATATCTCGGCGAGGTTGGAGTAAAGGTAACCGGGATATCCCTTCCTTGAGGGTATCTCGCCTCTCTGCGTCGATATCTCTCTCAGCGACTCGCAGTAGTTGGTCATATCCGTCATGATGACGAGAACCTGCTTGCCCTTGTCAAATGCAAGATGCTCTGCAAGCGTGAGCGCTGTACGCGGAGTGATCGTCCTCTCGATTGAAGGATCGTCTGCAAGGGAGAGGAACATCGCGACATTGTCCAGAGCTCCGGTCTCCTCAAAGGAATCTATGAAGTATTTTGCGACATCGTACTTGACGCCCATCGCTGCGAATACGATCGCAAAGTCGCTCTTGCCGCCCCTGACCTTCGCCTGGCGCACGATCTGGGCCGCAAGCTGGTTGTGCTCCATGCCGTTTCCGGAGAAGATCGGCAGCTTCTGCCCCTGGATGAGCGTCATCATCCCGTCTATCACGGAGATTCCTGTCTGGATGAAGTCCCTCGGGTACTCGCGCGCTGTAGGATTCATCGGCACGCCGTTCACGTCCCTCTCATCCTCCGATGCGGGCACGGCGGCTCCGTCGCGGCTCTTGCCGAGACCGTTCATGACGCGGCCGAGCATCTTCTCCGACACTCCCAGCGTCAGAGGCTCACCAAGAAAGTGCATCCTTGTCTGAGGCAGATTGAGGCCGTCCGTTCCCTCGAAGCACTGCACGCACACGGCATCATCCGAGGTATCGAGAACCTGTCCCGAACGGATCGAACCATCGGGAGCTATTATCTCGACAAGCTCGTTGTATCCTACTGGATGGGTGTTCCTCATATATACAAGAGGACCGTCGATGCGTGATGCCCCCGCATATTCCCTGCCTGAGAGAAGCGACTTGTCGGTTTCCTTCAGAAGCATATCATCATTCTTCATCATACAGACTCCCTAGCTGCATTATCGAACGCTCGAGCTTGAGCTGGAGCTTGTCGATATCATCGGCGTTGTCGTTAGAGATATTGAAGCGCATCTTCGTAATATCCTGAACAACCTGCAGTCTCCTGATCTTCACCATCGGAACACCCTTCTGGATAGCCTCAGCACCGAGCTCATAATAGCGCAGGATGATTGAAAGCATCTTAGTCTGCTTCTCTATGGAGCAGTATCTGTCTATCTCGTCAAAGGCGTTCTGCTGCAGGAACGCGGTCTTGAAGAGCGAGCAGACCTCGAGGATGAAATTCTGCGAATCGGGAAGCGCATCGGGACCGACGAGCTTCACTATCTGCTGCAGCCTCACTTCCTTCTGCAGAAGCTCCATTATCTTCTGTCTGTTCGTGAACCACTTGTCCTGGCTGTGGCTGTCCCACCATCCGCGCACCTCATCGGTGTATTCGGAGTAGCTGTCCAGCCAGGAAATCGCGGGATAGTGTCTTGCCGACGCAAGCGCCCTGTCCAGTCCCCAGAAAGCACGCACGAAGCGTTTTGTATGCGAGGTCACAGGCTCGGAGAAGTCGCCGCCCGGAGGAGAGACTGCCCCGATTACCGAAACGGAGCCCTCCCTGCCGCTGAGCGTTTTCATATTCCCTGCCCTCTCGTAGAACTGAGCAATGCGTGTGGGAAGGTATGCGGGGAATCCCTCTTCCGCGGGCATCTCCTCCATTCTTCCGGAAAGCTCTCTCAGAGCCTCTGCCCAGCGCGATGTGGAATCAGCCATGATGGCGACGTTGTATCCCATATCGCGGTAATACTCGGCCATAGTGATTCCAGTATAGATAGAAGCCTCGCGCGCCGATACAGGCATGTTGGATGTGTTCGCGATGAGGATGGTCCTCTCCATCAGCGAGAGTCCAGTCCTCGGATCGACAAGGTGCGGGAATTCGCGGAGAACATCGGTCATCTCATTGCCGCGCTCGCCGCAGCCGATGTAGACGATGATGTCGGCATCGCACCACTGCGCGATCGAATGCTGCGTCATCGTCTTTCCTGTGCCGAATCCTCCCGGGATGGCTACTGTGCCTCCCTTCGAGAGCGGGAAGAGCGTATCTATGACGCGCAGTCCGGTGATGAGCGGAGTGTGGAGATCAAGGTGATCCTCGATCGGGCGCGGAACACGTATCGGCCAGTACTGGAGCATGGTGACGACGGTTGTCTTGCCTGTCTTGTCAGACGATACCAGCGCAAGCTGGTCCGTGACTTTGTAGTCTCCCTCCTCAACCATGTTGACAACGGTGAGGTCTCCCTCGACTGTCGGAGGGATCATCACCCTGTGCTCGACCCTCTCCGTCTCCTGGACGGTGCCTATCACCGAACCTCTGTGAAGATGGTCGCCGACGGAGACGGACGGCACGAAGTGCCAGAGCTTCTCATGATCAACCGCACTTGCGGCGATGCCCTTACCGATGAAGTCACCGGAGAGTGATCTCAGCTCCTCAAGAGGACGCTGTATTCCATCATATATATTGCCGATAAGGCCCGGTGCCAGCTCCGCGGAGAGGCTCATTCCCGATCCATATACGTTGTCGCCCGGCTTTATTCCCGTGGCATCCTCATATACCTGTATCGTGGCCTCGCCTTCGTTGAGCTTCACGATCTCACCGACGATGCCCATGTCGCTTACATGCACGAGCTCCATCATCTGAGCATCCGTGATGCCGGATGCGGTGAGTACCGGTCCGTTGACGCGCTTTACCCTACCTACTATTCTGCCTTGCATTTTCTTCCTGCACTATGCGCCTGATATCCCTCGAATATCTTCTCATGCGGACATCAAGCTGGTTGTTGTACGATACCTTCCCGTCGATGCTGGTGACTACGACGCCTGGAGCGGAGAGCATCTCTGAATCAAGCGAGAGCGAGACCTCTGCTCCCACTGCCTTTCTGACCTTCTCCTCGGCGCTTCTGAGCATATCCTCATCCACAGGTGTTTTCTGCGAATAGGCCACGCGCGCCTCCCTGCGGTCAAGACCTATGGCTGCCTCGGCTATCCAGTCGGAGAGGACATCGCGGAAGGACGGTTTCCTCATCTCCTCATCCAGACGCCTGGAGACCTCATCCATAACCTGAGTATAGGCGGCATCGAGGCTTCTGAGCTCCGAAAGCCTGTCTATGTTCTTCCTGGCGCTCTCCTCGCGGAGGCCTATCTGCTCGAGCCTCAGCTCATAGACGCGCTTCTCGGCCGCCGCATCATGCCTGGCTTTCTCCTCGGCCTCGCTGATGATATCCTCAGCTTCCTTGCCGGCCTTCACCTCGATGGCCTCAGCCTTCGCCTTAGCATCGGTGATTATGCCCCTGATAAGAGGATTGTCCTCTGTCATCATATCGACACTCCTATTGCTTCGTTAACGAGCTCTCTCAGATCCGTACTGCTCCCGCCCTTCCTGGAAGGTATCTCAACGACAAGGGGAAAGCTCATGGTGAAGAGATAGCGGTCCACAGTCTCCCTTATGCGGTCTGCGGCATCGCTTGTTATTATGATGACGGCCCGTTCCTTGTCCTCAAGCGCCTTCTGCCAGGCGGCCCTGACCTCGCCGTCAGTCGAGCAGGCTATGCCCGGAACGCCGACAAGCGAGAAGCCAAGGACGGTGTCATCATCCCCGATAACGAAATATTCCATCTGTTATACCTTTCCAAGAATCATCAGTGCAGTGATGAATCCGAATACAACAAGACCTTCTGCGAGAGCGATGAAGATCAGGGCGTTAGTCGCGATCTCGGGCTTCTCGGAGATAGCCGCCATAGCAGCGGAACCTACGTTGGCGATAGCCATTCCCGCTCCGATCGCTCCGAATCCGAATGCCAGAGCCGCCGCGATGCAGACCCACGATGTGTTGTAATCGACAGCCGCGGCCTCTTCGCCTGCCGCCGCAAGGGACGGAGTAAAGACAAATGCTGTGAGAACGAGAACTGCTGCTGTGAGAACGAAGGAAAGATGCATCTTCCTTCTGAATGCGTATGCGGTCATTGTGACCCTCCCTTAAATCAATCGGCTGAGGCCCTGCTTCTGAGGCTTACAGGCTCAAAAGCAATGCCGTGGCCGGTAAAATACTTTGTGAAGAACTCGTAGTAGTTGAGACGGAGCGACTGTATTCCAGCCGAAAGTCCCTCCAGTACGATGACAAGGACATTTCCGAGAATCATTATGAGGATCTGCGGAACTATGCTTCCCGGCATTGCCGCCATCTGGTAGAAGGCAGACATCAGCGAGGCGTGCGCGATTCCCAGACCCGCGACTCTCATGAACGAGAGCGAGTTGGAGAGGAAGCCGGAGAATATCTCCAGAACCTCAACAAGGAACTCCATAACGGTATCCATCAGAAGGCGTCCTATGCCCTTTTTCTTTCCGTGACGCCTTTCAATGATGAACTCCACAGGCATCTTGAGCGCTATGAGGACAAGACATGCGGTGAGCACCGGCTGGAAGAACCATGAGGTCGGGAACGTCTTGTATCCCGATGCCACGAATCCCCAAGCGAACCATATGCCCAGTGCGTAGAGCACGCCTCCGACAAGTCCGTTCTTGTCAAAGACAAGCTCGAAGAATCTCTTCTTCCTCACGAGGTTTATCCAGTTGAGCACGAGGCCGAGGTATATCACTACAATGCCGAACTTTATCGTGATTCCCAGTATGTCATAGATATCCTGGATAAGCCCCTGAACAGGCTCACCCTCGACGACAGCATCAAAATTGAACCACAGCGCGGGAATGAGGCTGAAGCCGAAACACGAGCCGAAGAGCAGTCCTCCAGCCATCGATGCAGGCCCGAGGAAGATCAGGAGCGAACAGAGATACCTAGAGATAAGTCCGTCCGGCTTCGTCGGATTCTTTGCGTATATCCACTTCCCGACAAGTCCGACAAGGAGAAGGATGAATCCCTGTCCGAGATCGGCGAACATCAGCGCGAACATGCAGAGATAAGCCACAGCTGTGAAAGGAGTCGGGTTTATCGAACCGTACTCAGGAGTGCTGTAGTTGTTCACCATGCGCTCGAACGGCTTGAGGATCTTCGGGCTTGTCATCTCCACAGGCACTTCCTCGCGCGGCACCTCGTCGGCATCCGTCCATTCGATTATGCATCTGCCCTTCGTCGCGGAGTATATCAGCTTTGAGACATCATCAGACTCTTCTGCAGGAACCCATCCTGAAAAGAGCGATGTGTTCTTAGTGTATGAGAAGAATGACTCGACGTGCTCGCAGAGCTCATGCATCCTCACGCTCTTCCACATCGCGGCAAGGTCCCCTGCCTTCTCTCTTATCCTCGACTGCGCCTCCGCGGAGAGTTTTCCGAGCTCCGCTTTGCAGCCTTCGACTTCGGCCTTCGCCTCGGCAACAGCCTCATTAAGAGCGTTTTTCTGTGCCTCGGAATCTGTGGACTCTGTCCATCCGAACTTGTCCATGACGTCGGTCACTCGCGAAGAATCGCGGCGGAGCGTCAGCGATATGTACGGCTTCTGGCTGAAGAGGAATACTCCACCGATCTGCTGCAGGCGGAGAAGCAGGTCCGAGGAACTGCCGTGGGTATTCATGCCCACCCTGATGTCCAGGTAGCTGCTGTCATTATCGTCGGCGCTGTAGCGGATTATCTCCTCAATGGCGTTTATATCCTGATTGATCTCCTTCTGCCTGTCGCGTATGGACTGGAGAGAGAGCGACAGCTTGTCCAGATAGCGTCTGCATCCCTCGGCATCCAGCGCTCCCATCTCCTCTGCATCCTTCGTGGCAAGCTCAGGAGCGGCTATTCCGCCCTCCCTGAGAAGCGTCTCGATGCGCACCCTCATATCAGAGAGGACAGCTTTCGGAACCGCAGATGAATGGGCTGAGAGCTTCGCCATCTTCTCCGCGGGAAGGGAATCAATATGGACGAACTCCATGACGCCCTTCTCGAGAAGAGAACGGACGACGCTGTCCCTGTCGCTCTCAAGCACGACAGCTGTCAGCATCCTCATCTTACGGGTAAACATGCTCATAATCCTAACCCCTCCCTTATTTTCTCCTCGCTCCACTGGTAGAACTTGCCGGAGAGGATGGCCCTTATCACGGCATCCTCGCTGGAGCGGAGGAAGAAATAGGACAGGACAACCCCTATTGTGAAGGGATCACCCGCAAGTATCTTCGTATATTCCTTCTTTCTTCTTTCAGAAAGATATTCCTCTATCAGGACTATTTCCCTGTTGTTCTCGTCAAGCGTCGTGAGATCATCGGCGGTGCGCCTTATCCTCGCGATCTCCTCAGATATCTGCGGATAGTGTCTCTGGACGATGTCCTTCATCAGCGCCATCGGGTCATCGGAATCAAGCGCTCCGGTCTTTCTGGCCTCCTCCGCTATATATCCCATCGGTATCATGACCGCCTTCATCTCCGCCGCGGAGAGGTGGTATGAGTACCTGTACCTTGTCAGCATGAGTATGTTCTTGAGATCGACATCAACGCTGTAGATATGCTCTGCGATCTTCCTGTCCCTGCCGGAGAGCTCTGAGACACCCTTCTCCAGGTGCCTGAACCACATGTGGTCAAGAGCTATCTCAAGCGGGAAAAGCCCGTTCTCCGCAATCCTCTCAAGGGAGAATGAGGAGAGAACATCATGATAGGGAGTTCCTGCGAATGCGGAAAGCAGATCGGGATATGTCGATGCGTTTATTACGGCATCATAGTCTATCTGATGGACTATTATTTTTCTGTAGATATATGACGCTCTGTATGAGATCGCATGATGGCGCACAGCATCTGAATACCAGAGCCTTATCGCGTTCTTGACGTTATCAATCTCAACTTTCTCCAGCAGAACAGAGAGGAACGCCGCGGGAACGGAGGGAAGATATCCCTCTACTTCCCTGTAGCACGCGATCTCCTCCTCTAGAAGGGCAAGCTCGACCTGCTGCAGATCGCCGGTTTTCCTGTAGACCTCGGCCAGCCTCGAATGCCTTGTGCCGTCCAGTTTCGCCACAGCCTCCGTCAGAGACGGAGACTTGAGCATCTCGTCGAAGAGAGTGCGGTCGTGCATGATGCCGATTCGGGCTCTCAGCTTGGCGTTCACGAAAGCGTAATCAGAAACCCTGCTCATCTATGCTCCGAAAGATCCGTGCGGCAGATACGCTCGACAATACGGGAAGCGGCGGCTTCGAGAACGGACCTGTCTACAACGCTGGCCTCATTCTGTATTCTCTCACGCTCCGCCTCATACTCATCCAGCTTGTTCTTGAGAACCTCCTCGGCCCTCTCCACATCAGCCTTGCCCTCTTCCCTTACGGCCTCGACGGCATCGGCTATTATTCTGGCGGCCCTGTCATGGGCATCTGAGACGGTATCCCTCGCCTTCTTCTGTGCATCCTCTATGATCTTCGCTGCCTCATCCTCGACACTGAGGATGTCATCAATCACTTCACTCTGCATATAATGCACTCCCGTCCCATTACACTTTGAAACTTTTGCAACCGAACGTCAAGCAAGACTGCAGAACACTTCCTGCCGGGCATACGGAGAAAATCCGAAGAGCATGGAAAAAGAATAACGGGACCCTTTCAGATCCCGTTCTTTCGGGCAAGGCGGATTTGAACCGCCGACCCCAAGTCCCCCAGACTTGTACGCTAAACCCCTGCGCTATTGCCCGTTTACCTGACGAACATTAGCACAACGGAGACTGTCTGTCAAATGATGCGCTATAATCTTTTTTCATGGAAATCGTAATAGCGGGAAGCCCCCGTAAAGGCATGTATTCAGACAGGCTCGCATCCTCATATGCGGAAGCGAGAAATGCAGAGATCATCTACGCCCGGGACGTAAAAGCATCACCCTGCCGGGCATGCGGCTGGTGCAAGGGAAAGGGAAACGGAGAGTGCGTGCAGAAAGACGGCATGAGCGATGTTCTCAGCCGCATAAGGAAAGCCGATGCTCTCGCTGTATTCTCCCCTGTTTACTGGTGGCAGCTCACAGCACAGGCAAAGATCATAATAGACAGGCTCTATGCGATGACGGATGAGGAGTGGAACGGAAAACTGCTGACGGTCGTAGTCAACGGGGCTGCAGAGGACGACGACAGAGAATTTGCAATCCTGAGAGAGCAGTTTGAAGAGATGGCACACTATATAAAGGCCGATCTCAGATTCCTGGGAGTGGGAACGACGGACGATGCGGCATTTGAGAAAGCCGCGGAGAAAGTCAGAAAGCTATTCTGAGAAAGCACAGAAAAAGCCTCCATTCCTTCCGCAGGGAAAGAACGGAGGCTTCTTTGAAAAGTGCAAGATGAAGCTGTCTCAGAGCCCTCTTATCAGACCGCGCTCCTCCATCATCGCCACACCCTCATCGTTCCAGGCCTTTCCGCCAAGATTGCTGAACTGCTCGATGAAAGCGGCCCAGTTCTCGGGATTAAGCTCCTTAGCGCCGGAGAGGAACTCAGCAAGAGACTGCTCATAATAGCGAAGGACATCGGATGACGGCGTCGGCAGTGTTCCGGAACCGATGGCATTTGTCCACTTTCTAGACTGCATATCGCGGAGAACCTTGAATGCCGACATTTCCTTTCCGGAAACGGCGCATGTGTATGTCGGATAGCGTGAGGTAAGCTCAACATCGCTGTTGTAGAACGCAAGAGTCCTCAGCTGGGTGTACACCTGCCCTTTCTGTCCGGTGAAAGAATTCTCTCCGAGATCACCGACAACGGGAACACCGTTCTCATCGAATACATAATTCACGCCTTCCTGTCCCCATCCGAGAAGATAATAGCCTTCATCAGAGCTGCACCATTCAAGGAATTCGCATATCTTGTCCAGCTTGCCTTCGTCCGCAGCCCTCTGGGACACAGCGTAGATTCTGTAATTCATATCATACGTACCGATTGAGGCATGACCTTCGGGACCGGTTATCGGATCAATGACGATCCACTCGCCGTCGGGGAAGTTTTTGTCGAACGGAGCATAGTTGGATTCAGAGGCATAAGCAGAATTCTGCTCATACATCATGCCGAACTTACCCTGCTTCCATGCCGCGCGGAAATCATCCTTCTTGTACGAAAGCCAGTTGGGATCGATTATGCCCTCATCGCACATTCCCTTGAGGAATACCATGAAGTCATAGAACTCAGGCTTGTAGATGTTCAGACCCTGATTAGGCGCATCGAAGCACCAGAGACCCTCAACTCCGAAGGCTCCCATGATCGGCCAGAGGCGCGAGCCGGGATAGCCCTTGAGGTTTGCATCCGTCTCAACGAACGCGCCGTATCCGTAGGTGTCGTCGATTCCGTTGCCGTCGGGATCATCGAATGTGAACGCCCTTGCGACCTCGAGGAACTCCTCTGTGGTTGTAGGCACTTCAAGTCCGAGATTGTCAAGCCAGTCCTTCCTTATGAGAAGGCCCTCGCTCTTGATAAGCATGTTGGGCGATGAGAAACCATAGACATGCCCGTCGATCGTAGCATTGGCAATGGCATCCGCATCATAAATAATAGGTGTGCGGACAGGCATCTTCTCAAAGCAGTCATCAACCTGTGCTACAAGTCCCTGCTCGACAAGGTTCTCAAGAACCGGACGGCGGACCATGAAGAAATCAGGAAGATCGTTCGCCGCGCCTGCAGCCTGTATCTTCACATCCTGATCCGCCTCACTTGACGGGAGCATTGTCAGCTTGAGGTCGATTCCCAGCTTATCGCGCACAATATCATATCCTACCCAGTCCTCCGGAATCATTCCGGCTTCGGAAATCGTACCGCCGAACCAGAAATCAATAGTCACAAGACCATCTTCGTCACTTTCAGCTTCACCGCTGCCTCCTGCAAATACAAGGGAAGCAGCAAGCAGAAGAACAAGCAAAGCCAGATAATATTTTATCTGGCTCATAGAGCCTCCTTTTTCAAGACAGGAATAAGTCTAATTGCCCAGCAGCCGGAAAACAAGAAAAAACTTGCCTGCGGAAACACGGGATGCCATACTGACCTCTGGTGAAAAGGAACCAGGAGGAAATATGGAATACTTTGTCTCTTCATCTGCCGGCAAATCAGGATGCGGAAGTTTCTCAGAACCATTCAGGACAATCTCGGAAGCGGCAGCGGCGGCAATGCCCGGAGATATAGTCACTGTGATGCCGGGAATATACAGGGAAGAAGTCAATCCGCCCCGCGGAGGACGTGAAGGAGCCCCTGTCACATACCGTTCCGCGGAACCGAGAAAAGCAGTCATAACCGGTGCGGAGGAAATAAAGGGATGGAAACGCTGGAAGGGCACGATATATACAGTGGAACTCGATGATTCCCTCTTCGGCAGCTATAACCCATATACCGAAATTCTGCAGGGTGACTGGCTGAACAGCACAGGACTGCATGCAGGAGAGGTATATCTGAACGGCAGGGCGATGCATGAGGTGACTTCGATGGATGAACTTGAGAGCACCAATCTTCACCTTGAGGCATGGGACCCGTCCTTCTCTCTGTACAAATGGTTCACAGAGCAGAAAGAAGGAAAGACGATCCTTTATGCCGACTTTCAGGGAACTGATCCGGAAAAGGAAAGCGTGGAGATAAATGTCAGGAGAAGATGCTTCTTTCCCGCAGATACTGGAATAAACTACATAACCGTATCAGGTTTTGTACTCTGCAAAGCCGCTACGACATGGGCGCCTCCCACAGCATTCCAGGACGGCATGATAGGTCCTCACTGGAGCAGAGGCTGGATCATAGAGAACTGCGAGATCGCAGATTCAAAATGTTCGGGAATCTCGCTCGGAAAGAAATATCAGCCGGAAAACGACAACAAATGGACAAGAGGAGGGATGAAGGACGGCTCTCAGACAGAGCGTGAAGTCATCTGCCTCTCTCTGAAAGAAGGCTGGAACAGGGAGAATACAGGATCACACATCATCAGGAACTGCGAAATACATGACTGCGGACAGGCTGGAATCGTCGGCCATCTCGGCTGCGTATTCTCCCTTATAGATAACAACAGCATCCATCATATAAATACAAGAAGAGAGCTTATCGGGTCAGAGATCGGAGGCATAAAGCTGCATGCCGCCATAGACACGGTGATAAGAAACAACAGAATCCATCACTGCACCCGCGGTATCTGGCTTGACTGGCAGGCGCAGGGAACAAGAGTAAGCGGCAATGTGTTCTACGAAAACGTTATGCCGGAAAAGGCCAGAAGGGAAAAAGGGACAGCACCGGGAGAGGACCTCTTCATTGAAGTTAGCCACGGTCCGACAATAGTGGACAACAACATCTTCCTCTCCCCCTTCCCGCTCAAGCTGGCGGCCCAGGGAACAGCGTTCATACACAACCTCTTCTGCGGGCCGTTCACAAGCATCGGCATAGGAACAAACAACGGCAAGACGCCCAATCCGCGTTATACGCCTTATCACATGCCGCATGACACGGCGATCATGGGATTCATGACGATTCTGCACGGAGATGACAGATTTTACGGCAATATATTCACGGGCTCTTCGCGCTACACCGAATGGGCGGAAGAGAATACAGGAAAAGCAGGCACATCGCAGTTCAACGGCTATCCTGATCCGGAAGCATATTTCAGCAGGCTGCAGAGAGCGCTGGAGACGGATATCCGAATCGACAGGGAAAGATACTATGACCATCTCCCGGTTTACTCACGGTATAATGTCTACTGCATGGGAGCGGAACCCTTCGACAAGGAATCCGATGCCGAGATCATCAGCAATGCTTCAATTGATTTTGAGGAAAGAAAAGACGGCATACATCTTAAAACCAATCTTTTCAGTATGATGAAACAGCGCGTACCCGCAATCAGTTCGGAAGATCTGGGTACGGCCTTTGAACCGGAAGAAAGATTCGAGAATCCGGATGGAAGCAGCATACTCTTCGACACCGACATACACGGGGTAAAGAGAACCGAAAACTCACTTCCCGGACCGTTCAGCTCCGAGGAATCAGCAAAGCTGCCGCTTTGACACTAAAAGGAGGAACCGCGATTCCGCGGTTCCTCTGCTTAATCAGAAAATCAGTTTGTGCAGTTCAGACCGCGCTCTCTGCGAATGATCTGATCTGCGAAGCGTTGGAGATCACTGTCGCAACCCCGTCCGTGAAGGCAACCAGAGTCGGTGCCTGCTGGATGTTGTACCTGCGGCAGAGCTCGGGATTCTCCTCGGCATCAATTACAGAATACTTCATTCCGGCCTTGTCGAGAGCAGCTTTTGCTATGCGGCAGTTCGGGCAAGTTTTCGTCGTGAAGAGAAGCATTCCCGAACTCTCGCCGTCAGCGGCGGCAAAGCATCCCTCATCGTTTCTCGCTGCCGCGTTGAGAGGTCCTTTGTGCGAAAGATGCGAGTGCTGGACATCGTACGTCTTTCTCTCCCTGAACTCCTCGGACTTGCCGACGTTCCAGTTCTGAACAGGACGGTAGTACCCCGTGATTCTGGAGTAAACCTCCGTCGGCTTGCCACAGTGAGGACACTTGTAGACCTCTCCCGCAAGATATCCGTGCTCGGCGCATACCGAATATGTGGGGCTGAGTGTGTAATACGGGAGCTCATAGTTCTCAGCAATCGTCCTCACAAGCCTCATCGCGCTCCTCCAGTCGGGCATCTTCTCGCCGAGGAAGGCATGGAATACAGTTCCGGAAGTGTAGAGAGTCTGGAGTCTGTCCTGCACGTCGAGAGCTGTGAAGATATCATCCGTATAGCCCACAGGCAGATGCGACGAGTTGGTGTAGTAAGGCGCGTTCTCATCGGAGGATGCCGTGATGATGTCGGGGAACTGCTCGACATCATGCTTTGCGAGCCTGTATGACGTTGACTCGGCCGGCGTTGCCTCAAGGTTGTAGAGATCGCCGTACTTCTCCTGATAATCCGAGAGCCTCTCCCTCATGTGGTTGAGCACCTCGACAGCGAAGTCCTGCGCCCTCTTGTCTCCGAGATCGACGCCGAGCCACGAAGCGTTGAGGCAGGCCTCGTTCATTCCGACAAGACCGATCGTGGAGAAGTGGTTGTCGAATGTGCCGAGGTACCTCTTCGTATATGGATAGAGTCCTTCGTTGAGAAGTTTCGTTATCACGGTCCTCTTCACCTTCAGCGAACGGGCGGAGATATCCATTATATGATCCAGGCGCTTGTAGAAGTCATCCTTGTCCTTCGACTGGTACGCGATGCGCGGCAGGTTGATGGTCACGACACCTACGGAGCCGGTGCTCTCTCCTGAACCGAAGAACCCTCCGGACTTCTTCCTCAGCTCCCTCAGGTCAAGGCACAGGCGGCAGCACATCGACCGCACGTCATTGGGAGACATGTCGGAGTTGATGTAGTTGGAGAAGTATGGAGTACCGTACTTTGCCGTCATCTCAAAAAGCAGCCTGTTGTTCTCCGTCTCCGACCAGTCGAAATCCTTCGTGATGGAGTATGTCGGAATCGGGTACTGGAATCCCCTGCCCTCCGCATCGCCTTCAATCATGATCTCGATGAAGGCCTTGTTGACCATGTCCATCTCCTTCTGGCAGTCGCCGTAGGTGAAGTCCTGGTCCTTTCCGCCTACGATGGCGGGAACATTCTTGAGGTCGTTCGGGCATACCCAGTCGAGGGTTATGTTTGAGAACGGCGCCTGCGTGCCCCACCTTGAAGGAGTGTTCACGCCGTAGACGAACGACTCGATGCTCTTCTTTACCTCGTCATATGTCAGGTTGTCCTTCTTTACGAACGGAGCAAGGTATGTGTCGAACGATGAGAACGCCTGCGCTCCGGCCCACTCGTTCTGCAGGATGCCGAGGAAGTTGACCATCTGATTGCAGAGCGTGGCAAGGTGGGATGCCGGGGATGATGTGATCTTTCCGGGAATGCCGCCCAGCCCTTCCTGTATGAGCTGCTTTATCGACCAGCCTGCACAGTAGCCTGTGAGCATCGAGAGATCATGGATGTGTATATCGCAGTTGCGGTGCGCCCTTGCGATCTCGTCGTCATATATCTCCGAAAGCCAGTAATTAGCCGTTATCGCTCCGCTGTTGGAGAGAATGAGCCCTCCAACGGAGTATGTCACGGTGCTGTTCTCCTTCACCCTCCAGTCGTTGAGATGCAGATAGTTGTCCACGATCTTCTTGTAGTCGAGCACGGTGGACTTCATGTTCCTCATCTTCTCCCTCTGGCGGCGGTAGAGGATGTAGCTCTTGGCGACATCGCCGTATCCAGCCTCGCCGAGCACCTTCTCGACAGAATCCTGTATATCCTCGACGGCAATCTTCCCGTCCTTGATCTTCGGCGCGAAATCCGCCGTAACCTTGAGCGAGATGAAGTCTATCACATTGTCATCGTAGGGCTTCTCTATCGAATCGAAAGCCTTTTTGATCGCTGCTGAGATCTTGCTGATGTCGAAGGCCACGACCCTGCCTTCTCTCTTAACTACCTGGTATGTACTCATGTTTTCTCCGTGACGGATATATTATCACAGGGATTGCGGTACTGCAATAGAAAACACAATAGAAAGTGTTATATAACAACCATTGCACTATATATAGTGTGCCTATCTATCGCGGAGCGATACATTAACAATAGTCTTTCTGAGTATTCCAATATATCTTTCCATATCATCAGGAGACGGCGGAGTCAGACCGGGAGAGATTATATCTCCCGCATCAGAAAAGGTTTGCAGGTAATAAAAACCGGCACCGGCGCACATTCTTCCGATAGACTCGAAATCCTCGTCAGAGTGGAGCTCATGCACAACCGTAGTGCGGAACTCATAGGGAACGCGGTTCTCGAGAAGGAATGAGATGCTCTCCCCGATGAGTGATGTGAAGAGATGCGGAAGCCCGGCTGTGGCGGCATATTTCTCCATACTGTTCTTCACATCCATCGCCACATAGTCGGCATAGCCGCCCTCAACCGCACGGCGGAGGACATCAGGACGGTAGCCGTTGGTGTCCAGCTTTACGGAGTATCCCATATCCTTTATCCGGGCCATATAGTCAAGAAGGCCGGGCTGTATAGTAGGCTCGCCGCCCGTTATCACCACCCCCTCAAGCATTCCCCGGCGTTTCTCAAGGTATGAGAATATCTCCTCATCCGGAATAACGGGTTCGGAGAGAGGAGAGAGCACGAGGGAGGCGTTCTGGCAGAAGGGGCAGCGGAAATTGCACGCGCCGGTGAAGAGTATCGCGGCGACCTTGCCGGGGTAATCGACAAGAGTCATCTTCTGAATACCATGTATGACCATAATGCGATGATAGCATCCGCGGAAAGCATGGAAAAGGGATCAAGTCCTCACCGTTCCCGACATTCCCCTTCTCTCAACAATCCACCTGAAAGAGCATGAGGCCTCGATGAACGCCTCGTCATGGCTTATCAGAATGAGGGAGAACGAGTGATCGCCGCGGCTGAGTATCTTCTCGAAAATCCTTATCGACACAATATCGAGATGATTCGTCGGCTCGTCCATCATCACTATGTTCCTTCCGTCATGGCGGGAGAGGATGAAGTCGAGCTTCTTCAGCTCTCCGGGACTTGGCGATATCCTCCTGTCCAGCAGGAATGAAGGATTGGACCCCAGACGGTAGATATCAGAGAGAACCATGCCGCGCTCCTCATCGCTGAGATCATATATCCTCCTGCAGAGCCTCTCCTCCTCTTCGGCAGTGTACTCCTGCGGGATATAGAGGATGCGGCCGCCCTTCCCCTCGGCGGAAAAGCGTTTGAAGAGCGCTTTCATCAGAATGGTCTTGCCGCTGCCGTTGGCTCCCGTTATCGCGGCATGTGCACCGGGAGGAAGCATGAGAGCCGGCACAGAAAGGGTGTAATCGCCTGCGGAGATGACTTCCGGGCCGAAAGAGAGAGGAGGTATATACCCCTCAGCGCTCATCGAGAGCCCCTCTTTCCTCAGAAGAGGCTTCTCCATACCTACAAGCTCCGCCTCCTTCTGCCCGATCTGAGATGCTATCCTTCTCTTCTGATCGTCGACAGAGCGGTCCTTTCCCGTAAGACGTGCGCCGTCCACCGCGGCCTTCGCGCTGTGGTCATGTCTGTCAATTCCCGCCTTTGAGAGCCTGCCCCTCATTCCCTCGGACTTCTCCCTCAGCGCGGAGACAAGGGACGATGATGCGGCTATCTCCGCAGAGAGGCGGTCATATGCGCTGCGTCCGTCGCGCCTCCGTCTATCGATCTCATCAAGCGCCTCGGCAAGCGGCAGAGGGATGTCGGAGACAGAGGAGGGAGCATCGGTTCCGCGCTCAAGAAACACTGTGCGTCTGGAAAGGGATGCCGCAATGCTCCTGTCGTGGGTTATCATTATTCCACAGCCGCGGAATGAGCGGAGAGCGGAAGCAATCATCTCCCGGCTCGCTGAATCGAGATGGTTTGTGGGCTCATCGAGAATCAGGACCGCAGGACGGCGGGAGAGCGCCGCCAGAAGCTGCAGCCTCTTCTTCTCCCCTCCTGAAAGCACCTCAGGGTTCATTATCATCTCATCGGAAAGCGAGAGCCTCGACATAAGCTCCCCGTTCTCCGCAGAGCCGTCGTAGATATAGAGAAGGTCGTCATCGGCAAGCTCTGTGAATACCTGCGGACAGAATACTGCATCACCGCTTCGCCTCACGCTGCCGCGGTCAGGAGAGAGTTCTCCTGTGATTATCGACGCAAGCGTGGTCTTTCCGGTGCCGTTTGCACCGGCAACAACACTCCACCCCTCCTGAAAAGAGAGGGAAAGATCTTCAAATATCGCTGCGGATGAACCGGGATATCCATATGATATGCCGCTGAGCATTATGAATTCTGACATTCTGACTCCTCCTTGGAAAAACTGGCTGATATCAGAACATCATCATCGGCATATCCTCCTGAAACACCAAAATGCTATCACAAAAGAGAGAGGCTGCAAATACAGCGTGTCTCACTCCGAGAGAGCCTTCCTCATGTAGTCGGGGATGAGCGCCGGCATCATCGTGCGGGCGGAGATGAAGCCGACATTGACGCGGAGTGCGGCCAGTACATTCTCGCCTCTCATCACAATCTGGCGGAGGGTGCATGAAAGGCGCTGCGTCTCCTCCACCGTTGTATGCACAGTTATGAGGTCATCGAGATAACCCGGCTTCCTGTATTCGATCTCTATGGAGCGCACGACGATAAGAATGCCGTCATCCCCCTCCGCAAGCTCATGCTGGGACTTCTCGGGCACCATCTCGCGGAGCATCTCGGTGCGGGCGTGCTCCGCCCAGTCTATATAGCTCGCGTGATAGACTATCCCGCCGGCATCCGTATCGGCGAAATAGACTCTCTGGGTGTAAAGATACTCTTTCATTCCTTCTCCTCCAGAGCCCTGACGAACTCCTCCGGTATCTGGACAGGGCGCTTTGTGGCCCTGTCTATGAAAGCGGCTTTGACATCGAGATCGGCAAGCAGCTCCCCGTCCCTGACTATTCTCTGCTTTATCGTGCAGGAGAAATGCCTTATCTCATCCATCCGGGTTATCACCTCGATCTCATCATCAAGGCGGGCGGGACGGCGGTAGTGTATTGAGATCGACTTGATGACAGTAAGTATCCCGTCATCAGCGGCAAGTCCTGACTGCGGCTTCTGAGGAACAGCCTCGCGGAGCATCTCCGTGCGGGCGTGCTCCGCCCAGTCGAAATAGCTCCTGTGGTATGCGATTCCGCCGCAGTCTGTATCGGAGAAATAGACCCTTGCCCTGAATCTGAACTCCCTCATTTTCTCCCTCTCCTGTCCTTCTCCTGCCTCTCCTTTGAAAGACGGAAGAAATCGGCCATCGTGCCTCCGCCGAAATCGCTTGATGAGAGATGCTGCGGCTGCGGCCTTCTTCTGTCGTCGATGGTCCTGTCGCGCCTGTACGCCTTCTTCGACTCGCGGACGACAACTGTTTTCGTCTCATAGACAGCCTTGGGCACGCGCACCGCGCTCTTCCTGTTTATCACGACCTTGACCTTCTCGCCGGGAATCTGGGCAACCTTCTTCACTCCAGATGTGCCTGTATCAACGCGTACCTTGACCTCTTTCTCCTCATACTGGCAGGAAAGACGCTGGCAGATGTAGTGAATGGAACCGTCGGGGTCCGCGGCCTTCATCATCTCCGAACCGCAGTAGGGGCACTTCTTCGAGTCCTTGAAAACTGGGGCAAATACCTTGTCGCTCCTCTCGACTTCCTTCACGAGATCAGCAGCCATCTTCTTTATGTCCCTGATGAAGAGATCGGGATCTTCCTTCCCTTTCGAGATCTTCTCAAGCCTTCCCTCCCAGACGCCTGTGAGTTCGGGCGAGCGCAGTATCTCGGGAGCGAGGCGCACGACCTCCCTGCCCTTCGCCGTCGGGACGAAATACTTTCCCTCTCTCTCGACATACCTGTTCTGGACCAGCTTCTCGATCATATCGGCGCGTGTTGCGGGAGTGCCGAGGCCATTGCCGAGGTTGGCCTTGAGCTTGTCGTCCTCTACAAAGCGCCCTGCATGCTCCATCGCTGAAAGAAGCGTCGCATCGGTATATCTCTCTGGAGGAACTGTGACATTCTTCCTCACCTTGACGGATGCGAGCGTTACTTCATCGCCTTCCTTGAGCTGAAGCAGGATGAAACTGTTCTCGCTGTCGTCCGCCATGGGCGATGCGCTCTTTATCCCCGCACTCTCCGATACTGAGCGGTATCCCTTTCTCACGGGAAGCGTCAGGCGTGTCTTGAACGCCCTGCCGTCAACCTCAGCGGTGCATACTGTCGTTTTATAGATATAGTCCTCTCCTATCACCTCGAGGAAACGGAGAGCTATCAGCTGCCAGAGTTTTGCCTCGTCAGCGGAGAGCTTCTCAGGATGGACCTTCTCCTCAGTCGGTATGATCGCATGATGGTCGGAGACAAGCGAGCTGTTCACGAAGCGGGGATTGTCCTTTCTGAAGCCGCTCTGGAGGTACTCGTCAACCTGGCGGGAGAAGACTGTGTCCGAAAGCGCCCTTATCCTCTCGGGAAGAGTCGGGACGATATCCTCTGTGATGTATCTTGAATCGGTGCGCGGATAGGTTACGATCTTATGGACCTCATACAGCCTCTGCAGCGTGTCCAGCGTCTCCTTGGCGGAGAAGCCGAGCATGATGTTGGCATCCCGCTGTAGCTCCGTGAGGTCATACGCCTGCGGCACCGGATCGCTCTTCTCCTCAGTAACCAGCGAGACTATCTTTCCCTTCTTATCGCTCCACGTCTGGAACTCCTCCGCAAGAGCATCATCCGTGAAGCGTATCGTGTTCTCCTCTGGATAATACGAGGCGCTGAAAAGCCCGAAATTGCCTCTGGCAGTATAGTAGTACTTCCCCTCGAAAGCCTCTATCTCATCCTCCCTCTGTGTCATCAGAGCGAGAGTCGGGGTCTGTACGCGCCCTGAGGAGAGCTTGGCATCGTAGAAGCATGTAAGCGCCCTCGTGACGTTCATTCCGACATACCAGTCTGCAGCAGCACGGCACGATGCCGCCTGATAGAGATTGTCATAGTCCGATGCGGGGCGGAGGTTCTGGAAGCCTTCCTTTATCGCCTTCTCCGTCTGCGATGAGATCCAGAGGCGCTCTAGTCTGCCTTCATACCCCGCCATCTTCAGAATCCATCTGGCGACAAGCTCACCCTCGCGTCCGGCATCAGTTGCGATGACTACGGAGGAGACATCGGCTCTGTGCAGGAGGCTGTCTATCACATCGAACTGCTCCTTCGACTCATCAATGACAACCTGATCGAGATGCTCTGGCAGCATCGGAAGGTCCCTGAGCGACCATCTCTTCCAGCTTTCGGAGTAATGCTGGGGGTCGGCAAGCTCGACAAGATGACCGAGCGCCCACGTCACTATGTACTCCGGACCTTCCGTATATCCCTTCTCTCTTGAGAAGCATCCAAGATTCCTTGCAATCTCACGCCCAACAGAGGGCTTTTCAGCTATCACGAGCTTTTTCATACCGCGCTGATGATAGCAGAAAGACGGTCCTTCCAAAAGAGCGCGGCAGGTGGTAGATTCAGCGTATGGGCGACGGAACAGGAGATCTCACAAAGGGAGGAATAGCAGGGCCGCTGATGGCCTTCGCGCTGCCGCTGATACTTGGCAATATGCTGCAGACTCTCTACAACGCGGCGGATTCGATAATAGTCGGACGCTTCGTAGGCCCGGCCGCGCTTGCCGCGGTAGGATCGGCATACTCTCTGATGACATTCCTCACATCGCTGATGATAGGTCTCTCGATGGGCTCGGGAATCGTATTTTCCTACCTCTACGGAGAGGGGAACAGGGAGAGGCTGAGGCACGCGCTGGGAATCTCATTCGCCGCAATCGGTGTGATCTCCATTCTGATAACAGCCGTTTCCATCATCTTCCAGGACGCGATAATGGAGCTTATGCAGGTGCCGGATGATGTCTACGGCGATATGCGCGAATACCTTTCCGTAATCTTCACCGGCCTTCCCGCCCTCTTCATCTACAACTTCTATGCCGCCGCAGAGCGAGCTGTGGGAAACTCGAGGACGCCGCTCGCGTTCATGGCGCTCTCCGCTGTGATGAACGTTATCCTCGATCTCTATTTCGTCATAGTCCTGGAAACGGGAGTGTGGGGTGCCGCTGTAGCCACCGTGATATCCCAGTACGCGGCGGGTGCAGGAATTGCAGTTCTCTCCATATCGAGGCACAAGGCGCTGAGGTTCTCACTATCTGATATGTGCCCTGAGAAGGACCTTTTCTCGGAGCTTCTCTCCCTCTCCGTCCTTACGTCGCTGCAGCAGTCGATAATGAACCTCGGCATACTCTGCGTGCAGGGAATAGTGAACGGATTCGGCTCCGGAGTGATGGCAGCCTTCGCAGCAGGAGTAAAGATAGACAGCATCGCCTACATGCCTCTGCAGGAGTTCGGCAACGCATTCTCGACCTTCGTAAGCCAGAACGGAGGAGCGGGAAAGGAAGAGAGGATAAAGAAAGGAATGAGGACAGCGTTCACCATAGCAACTCTCTTCGGCCTGCTTATATCCCTCGTTGTATTCATCTTCCCCGGCATCCTCATCTCAATATTCATCGATCCCTCGGAAACCGCTCTGATTGAGACAGGCTCCGAATATCTCAGGATAGAGGGCTCGTTCTACATCCTCATCGGCTATCTCTTCCTCTTCTACGGCATCTTCCGCGCTCTCAAGGCCCCCGCGGTCTCTCTCCTGCTTACGGTCATAAGTCTTGGGCTGAGAGTTCTGCTTGCATACCTCCTCTCCGGACTTCCGATCGGAGAGACGGGAATCTGGATGAGCATTCCGATAGGCTGGGCTATCGCGGACGCGGCAGGAGCAACACTCCTGATAATACGTGAACGGAAAAAGGGCCTCATAGCACGGAGCGGTGACACTCAGCGTTGACGAGTGAACATGAAAGGATGTAAATTTATGCTATGACTATCTGCTGCTGTGCAGCGAAAGGAGTTTGATATGGCTTACAAGATCACAGATAGCTGTGTTGCCTGCGGAACATGCGCTGGCGAGTGCCCGGTCGGAGCAATCTCCGAGGGAGATATCTACGTCATCGATGCAGATACATGCATCAGCTGCGGAACATGCGCAAGCGTATGTCCTCAGGGAGCAATCGAGGAGGAGTGAGAAAATCTCACTGACACAGCCTGGCCGCACTCCGCTGCCAGGCTTTTTCTTTTTCCCGCATCTCCCTGCCGATTCTCAGAACGGGATAATCTGAATACAATAGCACCATGGAAGCCTATGATCTCCTCGGAAGAACACTGACAGTCTCTGAAGCCAGCGAGCTGATACACAGCACTGTCGACGAACTCTTCTATGAAATGTCCATCGAAGGAGAGGTTTCCGGATTCCGCCCCGCTTCCTCGGGGCACTGGTACTTCACACTTAAGGACCGCGGAGCAGCGATGGATGCCGCAGTATTCCGTTCGTCCCAGTTCTCGATGGTGATGCCCTCCGACGGCGATCTCGTGATAGCCAAAGGCTCCCTCTCCTACTACACAAAGACCGGCAGGCTGACATTCATAGTAAGGGAGATGAAGAGGAAGGGAGAGGGAGACCTCCTGCAGCAGATCGAGAAGCGCAAGGAATACTACCGCGCGCTAGGCTACTTCGACGATGAGCGGAAAAAGCCGATCCCTGAGGAGATATCGGTGCTGGGCGTCGTAACAAGCCCAACCGGAGCTGCGATAAGGGACATACTGAACATAACGGCACGCAGGGCTCCCTCCCTCGATATCATCATCTTCCCCGCTGCGGTGCAGGGAGAGGGAGCTGCTGAGAACATAGCGATGAGGATAAGGCAGGCAGACAACTTCTCCGCGTGCGATCTCCTCATTGTCGGCAGGGGCGGCGGAAGCATGGAAGATCTCTCAGCCTTTTCGGAGCCAGCCGTGATCGAAGCAATACACAACTGCTCAATCCCGGTGATCTCTGCCGTCGGGCATGAGATAGACTGGCCTATATCTGACCTGGCGGCGGACAGACGCGCACCAACTCCTTCCGCGGCAGCCGAAATCGCCACGGAGACCATATACAGAAGAAGGGAACGCCTCTCCGGAGCCCTTCTTCTCTCCTCCTCCCTGATAAAAAGCCGCATCACGGAAGCTGAGAAGGGGCTTGAAAGAGCGATGCACGGGCTCTCGGAGCTTGAGAGGAAGATGCTGCGGTACAGGGGAAGGATACCTTCAACCGCCGATCTCAGACGCATCCTCCTGCTGCGCACGCAGAACGCTGAGACGAGGCTCGGCTATGCCATGGAGGAAATCACCGCAGCGATGGAGAACAGACTCAGAGCAGCCGAGGAAAAGCTCTCATCGCTCATCAGCGGAAGCAGCGCCGCTATAAGCTCCCGCGCCGCCGAGGCGGGTACTCTCATCTCCGCACTGCAGAATGAGATCAGAAGCACCGTCGGAAAGAGAGTGGAGCTTGCCGGGATGAGGGTGAAAGCCGCAGAGAGGGAGTGCGAGGCGCTCTCTCCTCTGCAGATATTGAAAAGAGGATATTCCGTCACGCAGAGAACCGACGGCAGCGTCGTGAGAAGCGCATCGGATGTGAAGGACGGAGAAGAACTTGCAACAAGAGTGATGGACGGAACCATCATATCCATCGTAAAGGAAGGCCGGAATGAGCTTTGAAAGTGATTTGAAGAGAATGGAGGAGATAACCGATCTCCTCAAGAGTGATGAGACGGGACTCGAGGAGTCGATCAAACTCTACGAGGAAGCGAGCGAACTTGGCAGGAAGCTCTCGAAAACGCTCTCCGAGATACAGAGGAAGGTCGAGAAGGTCGTCTCCGACAATGAAAACGAACTTGAGACGGTTCCGTTTGACGGAGAGAGCGATGACTAAGGCGATATTCCTCATACAGTGCGGCGACAGAAAGGGGCTCCTGTCCGCGATAGTCGGATTCTTCGCCTCGAAGGGATTCAGCATCCTCCACTGCCAGCAGCATACGGACAGCTACGAGAAGCGCTTCTTCATGCGCATAGAGCTGGACGCCAGCGATATGAAGATCTCGCGCAAGGAGCTTGAGGACAGCTTCTCCTCCGTCGCGGATGAGCTGAACCTCGAGTGGTCATGCCACTGGTCTGATTACCGCACGCGCATCGCAATACTTGTCTCGAAGGCGAGCCACTGTCTCTACGATCTTGTGGCAAGGCAGCTTGACGGGGAGCTCAATGCCGAGATACCGCTGATCATCTCGAACCACCCCGATCTCGAGAAGGTGGCAAACCAGTTCCGCATTCCCTTCTACTGCTTCCCCGTCGGAGAGGACAAGGAGGAGCAGGAGAAGAAGATAAGAGACCTTCTCAGGCGCTTCGACATCGATCTCGTGGTGCTCGCCCGCTACATGCAGATACTCTCTCCCGGCTTCACCGAAGAGTGGAAGGACAGGATAATAAACATCCATCACGCCTTCCTCCCAGCATTCCAGGGAGCAAACCCCTACCTCAGAGCCTACCAGAGAGGCGTGAAGATGATCGGGGCGACAGCGCACTATGCCTCCGAAGATCTCGATCAGGGCCCGATCATCGAGCAGGATGTGGTGAGGGTAAATCACGAACTGACGCCAAACGGCCTCAAGGAAGTCGGCAAGGACTGCGAGAAGAGAGTGCTTGCGAGCGCTGTGAAAGCGCATCTCGAGCACAGGATAATTGTCTACGGCAACAAGACGATAGTTTTCGCGGTGGAACGCTGATCAGGCGGTTATAGTCAGCCGCCTCCCCGAGCACGGCTCTATGTAGCTCATCGAGACAGCCTCAAGCCCGAAATCTGCTGAGGGGATGCCGCCGTACTGGACATCCCCGAGAATAGGCCAGCCCGCCCATGCGAGGTGGGCTCTTATCTGATGGCGGAAGCCGCGCGTTATCGTGCATCTGAGGACGCCGTCCGCCTCGGGCTCTATCATCGTGGTGTAGATGCGTCCCTTCATGTATCTCGGGTTTGAATATACGGGACGGACGCTTTTGCCGCCCTTCCCGAACGAGCGGAAGCATGAGGTTATCGTGGAAGGTCCATCGAACGGCGGCAGGAACGGATACTCCTCGAACCCTTCGTCGATGCTCCTTCCTTCCGACACCCGTGCGAGATACTCCTTCTGGATCATATCCTTCTTCTGCTGCTGCATCAGCGCATCATACGCTTTCTGGCTGCGCGCTATCAGCACAAGCCCCTTGGTGAGATTGTCCAGACGGTGAATGACACCCCCCTCCCACTCATTCTCCCCGTGGCAGCATCGTATCTCAGGATAGTATGCGGAAGCGATGGAAAGGAGCGTGATACCATCAATGGTGGTTTTCAGAGGTACCGTGGGTATCCCGCTCTCCTTCCAGTAGACGAGGGTATCAGGCCCCTCAAAGAGAAGCCTAGTTGTCACTGCGGCCGAAAATCCTCACCAGATAGAGGAAGATGTTGATGAAATCGAGGTAGAGGTCAAGCGCGCCGAGAATACCGATCTTCGTAAGCTCCTCAGAGGTCATATCAGAGCCGAATCTGCTGTTCATATCGGCAATGCGCTGCGAATCCCAGGCGGTGAGACCGGTAAAGAGCACCACTCCGATCACAGAGACGACAAGATCGAACATCGACGAGCGGAAGATGAGGTTGAGCAGCATCGCTATAAGAAGCCCGAAGAGTCCCATCGTAAGATAGCCGCCTATGCCGCGGAGATCCTTTTTCGTGACTGCTCCATAGACTGCGCCCGCTGCGAATACTGCGGCCGCGGCAATGAACGCCTGCACGATAACGGCCTCGGCATAGACGAGGAATACAGAGGAAAGAGTGAGGCCCGTCAGCGCTGAATAGGCGATGAATATGCCCGTCGCCGCTCCTGTGGAAAGCCTCTCAACCTTCGATGAGAGTGCCATCACAAGCACTATCTGCGCGACGAAAATCACTATCGATGTCAGAGGATTGCCGAAGAGAAACCTCAGAAGCGTCACGGAGTGAGCCGTGGCATACGAGACTCCCGCCGTTATGGCAAGTCCGGCTACCATCCAGAGATATACGTTCCTCATCAGGACGTTCTCCCTGACCCTTATATCCTTTAAAACAACCGCTTTTCTTTCATTCATAGGAAATTCTCCTTTATACAGATAATACAACACCCTCGCACTGTAGGCAAATGCGCCGGTACAGCTTCATCAACAATACAGATATAATGAAAGACGATGAAGGAACGCACCTACTTAGCGATCGATCTCAAATCATTCTACGCATCCGTCGAATGCGCCGCGCGCGGACTCGATCCGATGGACACAGCTCTCGTCGTGGCCGATGAGAGCCGCACGGACAAGACAATCTGCCTCGCTGTCTCCCCTGCCCTGAAAGCATACGGAATACCGGGCAGATGCCGTCTTTTCGAGGTGAAGGAGAAAGTCAGGGAGGCAAACGAGGAGAGACGGAAGAGAGCGCCGGAAGGAAAGCTGAGTAGCACATCTTCCGTCAGCGCGGCAGAACTCCGGGACAATCCGTCCCGCGCTCTCGGTTTCATCATAGCAAAGCCAAAAATGGCGCTGTACATGCGGAAAAGTGCTGAGATCTACGGTATATATCTTAAAAGCATCTCCCCCGATGACATATATGTCTATTCAATAGACGAGGTGTTCATCGATGCCACGGACTATCTTGCGCTCTACCATCTCTCCGCGGAGGAGTTCGCCAGAAAGCTGATACTCAGCGTGCTTGAGGCTACAGGCATAACCGCAACCGCGGGAATCGGAGAGAATCTCTATCTTGCCAAAGTCGCGATGGACATAAGGGCAAAGCACATAGAAGCCGATGAAAACGGCGTGAGGATCGCGCGTCTGGATGAGATGGAGTACAGGAGGACGCTCTGGACGCACAGGCCGCTGACAGACTTCTGGCGCGTAGGCAGAGGATATGCGAAGAAGCTGGTGGAGAAACGCATCTTCACCATGGGCGACATAGCCCGTTGCTCCGTTGAGAACGAGGAGGTGCTCTACCGCCTCTTTGGCGTGAACGCCGAGCTTCTGATAGACCATGCATGGGGATGGGAGCCGTGCACGATGAAGGACATCAAGGCATACAGGCCGGCATCCAGCAGCATCGGACAGGGACAGGTGCTGCCGTGCGGATATGATGCGGACAAAGCGAGGCTCGCGGTGAGGGAGATGGCCGACATGATCTCTCTCGATCTCGTCGGGAAATGCCTCGTCACCGACCAGATCGTGCTCTCCGTCGGCTACGACATTGAGAACATCAGAGGCAGAAATGATTTCCACGGGGAGACGAAGACTGATTTCTACGGACGGACAGTCCCGAAAGGCGCGAACGGCTCAGCCGGACTCGGCGGCTTCACATCGTCATCCAGATGCATCATGGATGCCGTGACGGAACTCTATGACAGGATAACCGACAGAAGCCTGCTCGTAAGGAGACTGTATCTCACGGCCGTCCATGTGATTTCCGAAAGCGATGCAGAGAGGGATGAATGGAGGCAGGGAGAGCTCTTCTCCGATGACGGAGAGGAGGAAAAGCGGGAGATGGATGCCGAGGAGCGAAGAAAGGAACGCTCACTGCAGCAGGCCGCGCTCTCGATAAAGAAGAAATTCGGCCGCAACGCGATACTCAGGGGAATGAGCTATGAGGAAGGCGCCACGGCGAAAGAGCGGAACATGATGATAGGAGGCCACAACGCATGACGAGGCCGTATGACGATATCATCAACCTGCCCCATCACGTCTCAAAGCGCCATCCACAGATGCCGCGTTCTGCGAGAGCCGCACAGTTCGCTCCGTTCGCGGCGCTCATCGGATTCGGCGACGTGATAAAGGAGAAGGAAGCACTGCTGGAACGGACAGCTGACATCTCCCCCGACGGAAAGGATGAGATTGAGAGAAAGCTGAGGGAGATTCTTGAGAACGGCGGAAAAGCCGTCATAATCCATTTCTCAGAGAAGCATGACGGAAAAAGAAGATACGAGATAACGGATGGATTGATAAAGGGCACAGACGAAGAGGAAAAAGCGCTGATCCTCGCTGGTGGCAGGAAGGTGAAAATTGAGGATATAATCAGCATAGAAAGAAAGGATAAGGCATCGCGGATGCCTGAGGAGGATACATGCTTGAGACAGGAATGACGGCCCCCGATTTCACTCTGCCGGACGAGGACGGAAAGGAAACCACGCTCTCATCACTGAGAGGACAGACGGTCGTGCTCTACTTCTATCCAAAGGACAACACTCCGGGATGCACGAAGGAAGCGTGCTCCCTGAGAGACAATATAGAAGAGCTCGGAAAGCTCAGCGCAGTTGTGATCGGGATAAGCCCTGACAAGGCTCAGTCGCACAAATCTTTCATAGAAAAGTTCTCCCTGCCGTTCCATCTTCTCTCCGACCCGGAGCACAGCGTGATGGAACTCTACGGGGCATACGGAGAGAAGGTGCTCTACGGAAAAAAGAGCATCGGCGTGATAAGATCGACATTCATCATCGACAAGGACGGAGTGATAAGGAAAATCTACCGCAAGATCAATACAGCCACCCACGGCGAGGATGTGAGGAAAGCACTTGAGGAGCTGGGGCTCTGAGCCCCGCTCGCTCAGTTCTTGAAGCTGTGGACAGGCGCGGGAATCCTTCCGCCGCGTCCGATGAAGTCGCGGCATGAGAACTTGCTGACCTTCATTATCGGGGCATAGCCCAGAAGGCCGCCAAAGGTTGCGCTCTCGCCCACTCCCTTGCCGATGACGGGAATGAGGCGCACTGCGGTGGTCTTCTGGTTTATCATTCCTATCGCCATCTCATCGGCGATGATGCCCGAGATCGTGGAAGCCTCTGTATCTCCGGGAATGGCTATCATATCCAGTCCGACGGAGCAGATGCATGTCATCGCCTCGAGTTTCTCGATGGAGAGCGCTCCCGCGTTCACCGCGTTTATCATTCCCTGATCCTCGCTGACAGGTATAAATGATCCGCTGAGGCCGCCGACATAGCTCGAGGCCATCAGGCCGCCCTTCTTCACCTGGTCATTCAGAAGCGCGAGGGCAGCAGTCGTTCCGGGAGCGCCTGTGCGCTCAAGACCCATCAGCTCGAGGATATCGGAGATGCTGTCGCCGACAGCCGGCGTCGGCGCAAGGGAGAGGTCGACAATGCCGAAGGGAATGCCGAGTCTCTTTGATGCCTCCTTGGCGACAAGCTGTCCCAGCCTCGTTATCTTGAAAGCCGTCCGCTTTACAGTCTCGGAGAGGATTTCAAAATCCTTTCCCCTCACCCCTTCAAGCGCATGCTTTATGACGCCCGGGCCGCTGACGCCGACGTTTATCACGGCATCGGCCTCTGTCACGCCGTGGAACGCTCCGGCCATGAACGGGTTGTCATCGGGAGCATTGCAGAATACAACGAGCTTCGCGCAGCCGATAGAGTCGCGGTCCGCGGTCCTCTCCGCTGTCTCCCTGATGATTTTTCCCATCAGAGCGACGGCATCCATGTTGATGCCCGTCCTCGTGGAGCCCAGCGCGACGGATGAGCATATGCGCTCGGTGACAGAGAGGGCTTCGGGAATCGACGAGATGAGCATCCTCTCCGCTTCCGTCATGCCTTTGGCGCAGAGTGCGGAATAACCGCCGAGGAAGTTGACGCCGACATCGGATGCGGCTCTGTCCAGGGCCTTTGCGATACGGACGAAATCATCAGGGGTGCGGCAGGCTGCGGCTCCCACAATTCCTATTGGAGTGACCGAGATCCTCTTGTTGACGACCGGAATGGCGTACTCGCGCTCTATCTCCTCGCCTGTTCTGACAAGATTCTCCGCGGTCTTTGCAATCTTCGAGTATATCCTCCCGCAGAGAGTCTCAACATCGTCGGAGATGCAGTCCAGAAGCGAGATGCCCAGTGTGATCGTCCTCACATCGAGATTCTCCTTCTCTATCATCGCATTGGTTTCTATGACTTCACTGAGGTTTATCATCTCATATCCTCTGCATGCTCTCGAAGATCTCTTCCCTCTGCAGCTTTATGATGCAGCCTATCTTCCTGCCGAGCTCCTCGAGCCCGTCGGAGAGGGCGATGAAAGCCTTGTCCGTGCAGCTGGTGTCGCAGATCATCATCATATTGAAATAGCCGTCGACGATCGTCTGGCTTATGTCGAGAATGTTCACATTGCTCTCGGCAAGGAACGTGCATACGCGGGCAATGATTCCCACCTGATCCTTGCCGACTACAGTTATTATCGATTTACCCATAATCACCTCTCAGAATACAGGCTCCATCCTACATGAAGTGGAGGAGAAATAACAACAAGGTGAAAGTGCCGTAGCAGAGGCGGAAACGCTCAGACAGCTCCGCTCAGGAGAGCCGATGCCGGCTCGTAGCCGAGCATATAGACAAGGGCGAGGGCTGAGAGGATGTACGAGGTGTCATTCTCAGGCGACGGAGAGAGCTTTTCATACTCCCTGTGCCTTGCCTTGAGCTCGGAGAGAACATCCGATGTGAAGCGGACGTTCAGCCTCACCTCCCCGCTCGAGAGGTGGGCCTTGAGGTATCTGTTGAGCCTGCGCTCATACTTCATGTGCTCACGCAGCGAACCGCGGAAGAGATCGGGATTATGAGGATGGGTGAAGATATCGGCGGCATAGTGCGATATCTTGCCGAGCCTGTAGGCTGATACTATCCCGCGTCCACCCTCATAGCTTCTCAGCAGCCTCTCTATGCGCATCATCGCCGTCCTGTAGTTGTGCCCGCGGCTCTCATCGCCGGGCGCGACGCCCCTGAGGTATGTCTTTACGAAGATATCCGGCTGGATGCTGCCGTAGAGATACGCGGCGGCCTCAAGCAGTCCGGGAAGCGGACGCAGCTGGAAGAGCATGAAGAATCCTGTATGTATATGGCTGATAAGTCTCAATCGATTTTCCCTCGGTCCCATATAAACGGATAAATGTAAACTCTGTGCATAGTTCTCTTTATCCGGTGATGAAATCAATCGTTAAAATGAATACAACATAAACGACGGGGACTTCAAGGGAACGGAAGCCGGAGAGACGAAGAAAAATAGAAAAATCACAGCATCGGACGGAGTGTCCGGCAAATGGGAAAAGCTGTGCAGAGATACTCATTCATGGAGAATGCCGTGCTATGATGGGAATATGAGAATGCGTCTATTCCTGACAGCGGCAATCATGCTCGCAGCATCAGCTCTCTATGCCTCATACAGCGTCGTGCTACCATATGACGGCGAAAGCTGTTTCGAGATAATCGGGGATGACGGAGAGAGCATCCTCCTCGACGACTACATCTGGTCAAAACGATGGAATGGGCTTCATCTCGAGCGCATGGGCGATCACATCTATATGATAACCGATGATGACGGCTCAATCATCACAGCCGGCCGGGAAGCCTCTCAGGATGAGCTTGAGGACATCCTTGATTTCTGGGATGCCTCAACGCTTATAACAGAGGGCATCATGCCGCCGCATGAGGCTCTTGATGAGAGCGGCGTAAAGGCTGTCGTGACGACATCACGGGAGAGCGGGAGGGACCTCGCTGTCCTGGACAGGCTTGGCATCGATGTCATCAGGGCTGGACGTGGCGATGTCATTGAAATAGATGACGCCGTGCCCGAGAAGAGTCTCAGCAGCGAGCACATACTCGTCACATGCCCTGAGTGCGGGAGCATCTTCGCTCTCTATCTGTAATTCACTTAGCCTTTTTGCCCGACTTCGCATGCTCCTTCCTGAATTTCAGCGGGGAGATGCCTGTATATTCCTTGAATACTCTGTCGAATGTCTTGACGCTGCCGAAACCGCAGCTGAGCGCCACCTCGCTGATGCTGCCGCGTCCTGAGACAAGCTCCGACTTGGCCCTGCTTATCCTGTACGAAGTGAGATAGTCATAGAATGTGATTCCGGTATATTCCTTGAACACCCGTGAGAAATATGTGGGGACGTATCCTGCCCTCTCCGCCGCCTCAGGCAGAGTGATCGGTGAGCTGTAGTCCTTCTCGATCATGGCAAAGACCTTCGATATTCTCTCCCTTACCCTGCTCTCGACGGCACTGCACTCGACTGAGACGGGGCTTACGCCGCTGTCCGCGGCAAGTGCCGTGATTGCGAAGAGCGCCGACCTGATCCTGAGTTCATCCAGCGGCTTTTCCACATCAAGTCCGTCAAGCCCTGTTATGAGGGAGACAAGGTGCTTCCTGTCCTCATCCTTCCATGTCTCGGTTGTGCGGGGATTCCTGCAGAGGCCGCGTCTGACGGCTTCGGAAACGGAAGGAAACGACGGCGTACCGCCGAGCATATCAATAGAGAATATGATTGTGACAAGTTCCGCATCGCCGGAGAAATAGAAATGGCTGTCATCAGGTCCTATGATTACGGCATCACCTTCTTTGACGACGGTTTCTGTGCCGTTTATAAGCAGTTTCTGAATACCGCTGGAGACATAGGTTATCTCTATTTCCTTATGCCAGTGCATCGGAAAGGCGCGTATTCCCGCATTGTGAACGAGGACGTAATGAAGTTCCTGCTCAGAAGTCCCAAACATAAAAGGTGCGTACATTCTTCTATCCTCTTCCGGGCTCGCCGGAATCTTTTGCATAATACATTAGCAGGAAAAGCATCAATAGGCAAAACCTTTCTGCGATATTGTTCGAATTTAATCAAAACCTATATAAAACCAAATGAAAAATACTGTATTTTACTGAAAGAATACTGGTGTATGCCCCGGATTTCCGGGGCATGAAACACATCAGCCAAGCATTTCGGAGCCTTCCGGAGACGGAACGGCATACTCCATCCAGCTGGGATCGACGGTGAAGACTATGTCCGTATCGCTCCACGGCCAAGACTCCTTTATCTCGCGGAGCATCTCCTTCCTGATGCGGTCTATCCTGCTTACCGGGATATCCTCACGGAGGATGACGTGGATGGTGGAGCTTACCGTGCGTCCGCGCTTTGCGGCATAGATTAGGTAGTCACGGAAGCGGTAGACGCGGCTGTATTTCTCCACCACTGCCTCAAGTCTCTCCTGTATCTCCTTCGGCGGCGCCGCATCCAGAAGGTCCCTCACCGCGGAGACAAGCTGCTTTATAAGCGAAGGCGCGAGAACCACAGCGAAAAGCACTGTAATGCAGGGGTCTATAAGGACGGCGATGGAATCATAGCCGAGACGGAAGAGGACCTCCATCAGCGCGAACGATATCAGTACGGAGACGCTTATTAGTATATCGTTGAGCCAGCTTCTTGATTCGGCACGGAGGATCGGGGAGCCGAGTTCTTTGGCCATCGCACGGAGGAAAATATATACTCCGAGGCATCCTATGATCGAGATGAGCGTGAAAATAAGCCCGAGTGAGGCTTCTACAACCCTTCCGCCCGTGAAGAGCGACATAAACGCTCTGTATGCCAGCGTGGCGTTCATAGTGAGGAGCACCATCGTCCTTATGACGATGTAGAACGGTTCGTAGGCTCCGTATCCGAACTGGTAATACTCATCATCCCTTCTGCCGATAAGGCGTACGACTGATCCCGAAAGAAGGATGAATATTGACTGTACCATCGAATAAAGTCCGTCGAACATCATCGACGAGGAGCCGGATGCGAGTGCAAAGGCAATGCCAAGCACACCGAAAGCGAAGCAGATCAGCGTCACTGATCTGATGCAGATTATTTCCTTTCTCATAATTGTTCCGGCAGGCTCATCCGAAGCGAATCCCCGGTCCAGGCCACGCCGTGCGGCTCACCCCGCAGGCTGCGGGAGGAACACCTTCTTTGTTAGTATTGTAACAGAATCGGGATAAAATGGCAAATACCGATATAATTACGATACTGCCGCAGGAGGATCATATCCTGTAAATGCGGTCCTCGCTGTCCGCATCCTGGCGGAAGAACACCGCAGTAAAACCTGTTATCGCTATAAGGGATGACGAGGTGCGCTCGGCAAGCGATGCAGATATCTCCTTTATCTCATCCTTGGCGCTCTGGAAGCGGACCTTCACGAGCTCATGGGCAAGAAGCGCATCGTCGAGTGCCTTCACCACTCCGTCGGTAAGACCTTCCTTGCCTACATAGACAACCGGATCAAGCTGCTGTGCCCTGGAGCGGAGAAACGCCCTCTGATAACTCATGAGTTCCATACTTCACAGAAGATAAGCGGGAAAAGGGAGAAAAGCAAGCGCCTATCACTCCTTTCCGTATTCCGATATCACCTCGAACCTCTTTATCTTCTTCGCGCTCGTCATCGGCATCGGGTGGTCAACGACGGTCACGCGGGTTATCTTCTTGTAGCTCTGGAGCTCCTTGTTGACCTCCCTGACTATATCGTTCATGTGCTTCTCGACAGCTGCGGGATCGCTCTCTTCCCTGAGATAGTTCTGAGACGGGTAAATGAGTATCCTTATTCCCTCGCTCTTCATCGCCTTGTCCGCCATGTATCCGATCACGCAGACCTGCTCGATGTCGTCGTAGAGCTGGAAATGATCCTCTATCTCCTCAGGGAATACGTTCTTTCCGCCCTCTGTGACGATGATGCTCTTCGAGCGTCCTGTGAGATAGAGATATCCGTCGGCATCCTGATGCCCGACATCCCCTGTGTTGAGCCATCCGTCAGCGGAGAGGACCTCCTCCGTCGCCTCAGGATTGTTGTAGTAGCCCTTCATAACCATCGGGCCCTTTATGTATATGACGCCGTTGCCGTCGCTGTCGGGATCTGCAATCCTAACCTCACAGCCGGGAATCTTTCTTCCAACAGATGTCTCTATGTATGCCTCAACGGGGTTGAGATGGGTTATAGGCGATGTCTCCGTAAGTCCGTATCCCTGTACGAAGTCTATTCCCAGCTCGTTGAACATCTTGAATGTCGATGCGGGAAGCGGACCGCCTCCGCAGATGCATATTCTGTTCTCCTCAAGAGAGAGATTGCGGAGAAGGAAGCCGAACATCTTCTTGCCGATGTTCACTCCAAAGACTTTCTTGATGAAGCCTGAGAATCCCATCATCACCCTTATGAGGCCGTAGACGGCAGCGCCCTTCTTTCTCACTCCGGCCATGAGTGCCGCTATCATCTTGTTGAAGAGCATCGGCACTGCAAGGAACATCGTCACATGGCCTTCCTTCAGCTCACGGAGAATCTGGGAGACGACGAGTTTCTTGCCGAAGACCGTCGCGGCTCCCACAGAGAATGACTCGAAGAATACCGCGAGCATCGTGTATGCGTGGTGTATCGGGAGTATCGCGTAGAAAACATCTGTTGAATAGATGTTCATGTTGCCCTGCGCGAGATAACAGTCTGAGATGAGGTTGTCATGCGTGAGCATCACACCCTTGGGGGTTCCTGTCGTGCCGGATGTGAAGAGTATCGCCGCGACATCGCTTCTGGCTGCTCTCTCAGGCTCTGCTTCAGGACCTGTCATGTCGAGAACGAACGGCTCGGACGAACCCGGTTCAAGGGAATACTTCGCGGTCAGGCCGTCATATGTAACTCTGTCAATTCTCTCCTTGTCTATGAAGAGGCGCGAAACTCCTCCGAAGGCCATCAGGCGTGCCATCTCGTCATCATGGAGGGTGTAATCAAGAGGGACGACCGTCGCACCGGCATAGATGATGCCGAGATAGGCTATCGCCCACTCCGGGCTGTTCTTTCCAGTGACCGCGATTTTATCGCCTTTCTTCACGCCGTCTGCGATAAGGTAGTATGAGACTTCCTTTATCTTCTTCTCGGCTTCCCTGTATGTGAACGACTCCTCTTTGGGAGAGAATGCACGGAAGCAGAGATTGTCAGGATAGCGCAGGGCTGATATGTGGAAAGTCTCCTTGACGCTGGGCCACTCGCCCTCAAATTCCTTTCCTCTGTACTCATCAAGAAAACGCCACGGCTCGGTCGGTCTGAACTTCATAATACTCCCCTTTTCTGACAGATACTTAAAAACTGTATTTATTGTATAGCCATAAGGATGGAAGTCAACGAAAAGGGGGCTTCAAAGCCATAGTAAGAATTAGCTAATAATGGATGGAACGCTGATTTTCAGCACAGATGCGACGGCATCGCAGATGCTCTGGTGATCGCACTCGCTCGGCATACCGGAGACAGCTATGGAGCCAATGACAAGCCCTGATCTCAGCTTCACGGGCACGGCACCGCCCTCAAGCACATACTCGGAGGAATCAAGGCCGAGATCGGAGACACTCCTTCCTTTCGCCCTGTTCTCAAGTGCGGCAAGCATTGAGCTCTTTCCGGAAAACTCAGCCATGTTTCCTTTCCTCTCCGCCCACTTCCTGTTGTTCCTTGCGGCTCCGGGAAAAATGCGGGAATATATCTCAAGCCCGTTGATGCGTATCAGTATGCACACAGCTTTGGCAGAAGCCGCTATCTTCTCCCCTATCTCACAGAGCATTGCCTCTGAGACAGTGTCAAAGCGCAGCATCTCATCCTGCTTGTAAAGTATTTCAATGAGTTCTTCGTTGGTCATGGACGCATTATAACAGAAATATGGCAGAGCAATGCCCTGCCATATGATAGCTTTCTCTTGATTAAATCAAAGAACTTATCTTATCAAGGATTTGCATTATCAACGCGTCAACAACGCTCTTATCAAGGTCTACGCCATTAAATGTCATAACAGAATCTTCACCGTATGTAATAGATGGATTATCTTCACCAGGAAGTGAAATATTAGTTAAATTTAATATTATTTTATCGGGTGTATTATCAGCATAGGAAACATCAATTTCACAAGAAAAACCTACAGAAGGGAACAAACTTACAGAACAAGTTGAACCTGTTTGTATTGTTAATCCTCTATCAATTGATATAGGTTTATCTGCTTTACAAGATAAATCCTCAGTAGTTGTCCAACCAGATGTTCCATCGGCATCAAAAAGTCCCGCTACCATAGAATCTCCTACTGCAGAAAGAATCTCTTCCTGATTAGGAGCTTTTTCGGGATCAGATTCACATGAAGTGAATGTGAAAGCAAGCAGAATTGCAAGAATTGCAATCAAAAAGGTCGATTTTTTTTTGGTCACGATTTTTCCTCCGATTTTCAATTATCGTAGAGGTAGGATAACGTGTTTTCCGGAGTTATGGAACACTTTTATTATAAATTGTTCGATAACTCTTGTCTAACAACCAATCCAGCTGTCTCAAAACAACATAATTTCAATTAAAAATCATAATTAGTTCAGCCATAAAGATAATTTCTTTATGAACATTCTTAATCATTCCTTATAGCTGATATATCAGATGATTTTCTGTCAATTAGATTCAACTCGCTGAAAATCAGGTACTCAGATCACTGAAATACTGAACGGCCCCTTTCGGGACCGTCCGTAATTGGTGTCATTCGGCTGCGGGGAAGCGTATTGTAACTGCGGTTCCCTCGCCCAGCTTTGAGTCAAGGCTTATCTTGGCATGGTGGAACATCGCGGCATGGCGCACGATCGAGAGGCCGAGTCCCGTGCCTCCGGATTCGCGCGATCTCGATTTATCCACTCTGTAGAAGCGCTCAAAGACTCTGTCCTTGTCATTTTCAGGAATACCTATTCCGGTATCCTTCACACAGAGGACGACTTCGCCGTTTTCATCCTTGACGGAGACATTCACGCTTCCGCCCTTCCTGTTGTATTTGATCGCATTGTCCACAAGATTGAAGATCATCTCATCGACAAGCATCTCTGAGCCCGTTATATATCCGGGGCCCTCCGCATTTATGGAAACAGTCACAGAGAAACTCTCTGCCCTCTTCCTAAGACGGGTCACGGCATCCTCTGCAATGTCGGAGACGGAAATTCTCTCAACGGCCTCGGGAGCATCTCCTTCATCAAGGCGTGAGAGCCTGATGATATCGTGCACGAGCGCGATAAGACGCTGGCTCTCGTCATATATCTCACGGCCGAAGTCCATGACAGTGGCTTCCGGAACCCCGCCGCGCATCAGGAGCTCTGCAAATCCAGATATCGACGTGAGAGGCGTTCTCAGCTCATGGCTGACATTGGCGGAGAACTCACGCCTGAGCCTTTCCCTTCCAGCTTTCTCTGTGATATCTATGATGATTACCACAGCACCGGTCACAGAGCCTTTGTCGAAAACAGGAGATGCGATTATCTGAAGGGACCTCGTGCGGTTTTCCATCACTATCTCCATTCTTCTGCCTGCAAGCGCGCCCCCTACGGCATCGGAGAAGTCGTCAGCACGGTTTATTGCAAGGATGCTGTCACCGGGCTTAACCTCCTCTGAATCAAAGAGGCGGTAGGCTGCGGAGTTAACGGAGAGAATCCTCATCTCCCTGTCGATCACGACAAGACCCTCTGACATATTCTCAGTGATGATCGAGAACTCCCTGCTGGTGCGCTCTGCGTTCTCTATCTGCTCGCGGATGAGCGCCTGCTGCTTTGATATGCGGTAAAGCAGAGGTGAAAGCTCCTCATAGCCCTCAGCGGTATCCGGATGCTCGAGATCAATTGAGTTTATCGGAGCCGTGATCCTCCTCGCCACTTTGTACGAAAGCCATGTGAAGAGAATAAGCAGGATAATGAGTATCACAGCCATAGGAAGGAGAATGTCCATCACGAATGCGAACACCGCCTCAGCGTGGACTGCAACTCTCAGGACAGAGCCGTCGTCAAGCCTTATCGCGGCATAGTGGAGCCTCTCAAGAAGCGTGGTGCTCTCCCTCTCGGCTGTTCCGAAACCGTAATGGAGCGCTCTGACAACCTCTGCCCTCTCAGCGTGGTTCTCCATCACACCGCTCTCGGCATCGCTGTCGTAGAGAACCGTTCCGTCGGGAGCTATGTGGGTTATCCTCTGCCCTTCAAGGCTGAACTGCCTTATTACCTCAATATCTTCATCGGCCGCGGCCTTGAGAAGCCTCAGCTCCGATGCGAGGTCCTCATCTATTCTGTCCTCATATGATGTGTAGAATACGAATATCGATACTGCAAGCGTGAGTACAAGCGTCAGCAGTACCGACAGGAATAATGCCTGGAATATCTTTCTGTTCATCAGTTGCCCCTGAATCTGTAACCAACACCTTTCACGGTCTCTATCCGCTGTCCCTCGTCTCCGAGCTTTTCCCTGAGATGGCGTATGTGGACGTCAACTGTCCTGTTCTCTCCGTCGAACGAGTAGCCCCAGACTGTATTGAGAATGCTGTCGCGGCTGAGGACTATTCCGTCGTTCTCCATGAGATAGAGAAGGAGGTTGAATTCCTTGAGCGTCAGCTCCACTCTCTCCCCTCCGACTTTCACGGTATGTGCGGTTTCAGATATCTCGATTCCGCCGAGTGTTATCTCAGAGGATGTGCGGCCGCGCTCTGCACGGCGCATGACGGCCTTGATGCGCGCAAGGAGCTCCATCATTCCGAAAGGCTTCGCTATATAGTCATCAGCGCCGCTGTCCAGCCCGAGAACCTTGTCGTACTCGGTTCCCTTCGCAGTCAGCATTATCACAGGGATGTCCCGTTCCTCCGGGTCCTGACGTATGGATGAGAGTATCTCAAGTCCCGACTCGCCGGGGAGCATTATGTCGAGGAGGTAGAGATCAGGCTTTTCCTTCCCCGCCTCCGAGCGCATCGCCTCTCCGGACTCGAATGCCCTGACCTCATAGCCTGCGCCGCTGAGCGCGTATGTCACGAGCTTTCTTATCGACGGATCATCCTCAACAAGGTATATCATCATTACTCCACCTGCACAGGATTGTTGAGCCAGTCGCCGCTGGCATCATGTGCGTTGAGCACCCATCTTGCAAGGGAGGCCGCGTGATCGCCCATACGCTCGAAGTACTTGGCTATCATCAGGAGGTCCGGCGCTTCTGCGGCATCCTTGTCCCCCTTCCTTATCATCTCAGTGATCATCTCCTTTGCGGCAACGAAAGACTGGTCAACGATATCATCGGAGGAGATTACGCTCCTCGCCTTCTCGACATCGGAGTGCACGAAGGCATCGATGGCTCCCGCGACCATGTCGCTTACCTCTCCGCACATCCTGTCAAGTCCGATGCGCTGCGAAAGCTCGTCGCCTGAGAGGAACGGGATTATCTCTGCGATATCGCCGGCGTTGTCGCCTATCCTCTCGATGTCCATTATCATCTTCATCGCCGAGGATATCGTCCTGAGGTCTCTGGCCACGGGCTGTCTCTTTAAAAGGAGTCTCAGGCAGAGCGCCTCTATCTCCCTCTCCTTCTCGTCTATCTGATGCGTGATCTGCATGATGCCCTCAAGCCTTGAGCGCGTCTTGCCGGAAAGGGCGTCCTGGAGAGATGAAAGGGCATCCTCCGAGAGGGAACCCATCTTTATCATGCTTACATAAAGCGTCTCAAGCTCGCTGTCGAATCTTGTTCTCATATCAACCGAACCTTCCTGTCACATAGTCCTCCGTCCTCGAATCAGACGGGTTGGAGAAGATCTTTTCCGTCGTATCATATTCTATTACCTCGCCCAGCAGGAAGAAAGCCGTCTTATGCGCGATGCGCAGTGCCTGCTGCATGTTGTGGGTAACAATTATGATCGTATATCTGTCGCAGAGTCCCATCGCGAGCTCTTCGATCTTCGCTGTTGAGATCGGATCGAGCGCGGACGTGGGCTCATCCATCAGGAGCACCTTCGGCTGCACCGCAAGGGCGCGTGCTATGCAGAGTCTCTGCTGCTGCCCTCCGGAAAGGCCGAGAGCGCTCTTCTTCAGTCTGTCCTTGACCTCGTCAAAGAGCGATGCATCTGTCAGGGCCTTCTCGACTATCTCGTCGAGCTTAACCTTGCTCTTTATTCCGTGTGTCCTCGGGCCGTATGCGATGTTGTCATATATGCTCATCATGAACGGGTTTGGCTTCTGAAAGACCATGCCGACCTCGTATCTGAGCCCGTTGACATCCACCTTCGGAGAGAAGATGTTCTCGCCGTTGTAGATGACCTCTCCCTCTATCCTCACTCCGGGGATGAGATCGTTCATCCTGTTGAGAGTGCGGAGGAATGTGGACTTTCCGCATCCTGACGGTCCAATGAGCGCCGTGATGCTCTTCTCCTCCATGCTGAGATTTATCTTCTTCAGCGCCTGCATCGATCCGTACCAGAGGTCCAGATCCTTTGTCTCTATGATTGTCACTGTCCGTTTCTCCTCTTCATCAGCCTTCCCATATAGCTAGTGAGAAGGTTTATTATCACCGTAAGGATCATCAGTATCGAGGCGATGGCGAAAGCTATGTCGAACTCGCCTCTCTCGCTGGCATAGACGTAGAGCGCGACTGTGAGCGTCGCTCCAGCACTTCCAAGTCCTTCGATGAAGCCGTTGACGTTGTGGGCGAATCCCGCGGTGAAAAGAAGGGCCGCCGACTCGCTGAGTATTCTTCCTATCGAGAGGATGCAGCCTGTGATGATGCCGTTGATGCATGTGGGGAGGACGACTGTCCTTATAACCCTCCACTTGCCTGCACCGAGCGCGAACGCGCCTTCCCTGTAGCTCTCTGGAACTGTCTTGAGGCTCTCCTGAGTTGTTCTCATTATCGTCGGCAGGTTCATTATCACGAGAGTAAGAGCTCCGGCTATGAGCGTCGTGCCGAACGAGCAGAACTGGCAGAATACGAGCATGCCCACCAGACCGTAGATGATCGACGGGATTCCCGAAAGCGTCTCCGCCGCGAACTCGATGAGCTCGACGACTTTCCTGTTCGTTGCATACTCATTGAGATATATTGCCGCTCCTACGCCGATGGGAAGCACGACGACAAGCGTGGCGATGACTATGTAGATGGTGTTAAGTATGTCCGGCAGGATTCCTATGGTGTGCCTCAGCGTGCTCGGTTTCGTGAGAAGAAGCTGCGGGGTTATATACGGCAGACCGCGGAAGAGCACATAGATTATCATGAACGCAGTGAGCGCCGTCACCGCAATGAGGGAGATGTAGCACAGGGCCTTCATCACAATTCCCCATGTCCTCCTTCCCCCTGATATTCTCTCTATCATTTCTTTTCTCCCCCTGTCGTCTTGAGCATATTGAGAATGGCATTGATGATCATGATGAAGAGGAAGAGCACAAGCGCTATCGAGAAAAGCGCCTCCCTCTGCAGTCCTGATGAATAGGACATCTCCGATGCCACAGCCGTCGTCAGGAACCTGACGGACTTGAAGAGTGACGGCATGTTCGCGACATTGCCGGCGACCATCATTATCGCCATTGCCTCTCCTATCGCCCTTCCGATGCCGAGCACCACAGCCGTGAATATGCCGCTCTTAGCAGCAGGCACGGTGACGCGGAAATATGTCTCTATCGAGGTTGCTCCCAGCGCGAGCGATGCCTCCTCGTATTCTCTCGGAACAGCTTCAAGAGCCGTCAGAGAGACGTTTATAACGGATGGAAGTATCATCACGGCCAGCACGATTATCGCAGCGAAAAGCGTGGCTCCGTCGGGAACGCCGAAAACTATCCTGATTCCTGGAACGAGTATCGTCATGCCCACAAGGCCGTAGACTACGGAAGGTATTCCCGCGAGAACTCCTATGCAGAGCTCCATCACTTCCTTAACCTTCTTTGGCGCCATCTTCGCAAGATATACAGCAGCGAAGAAACCGATGGGGACGCCTATGATTATGGCGCCTGCCGTGCCGTAGATGCTTGTCAGGATGAACGGGAGAATTCCGAACTCCGGCTCTGCCGCAGTAGAGGCCCAGCGGGTTCCGAAGAGGAACTTCACCGGGCCGATCTTAAAGATGGCCGGCAGGCCCGATATCACGAGATAGATCGTGATTACCAGAACCGAGCCGACCGCGGCAAGACCGAGAATCAGGAAGACCAGATGGATCAAATCCTCCATCAGCCTGCGGGGATTGTCCTTATATCCCTTCTGGGCCAGGTATTCCTTCAGATTCATCTTCCTTGATCCTCAGCGATCACTCATTCACGGGAACCGCACCGGCTCCGGCGATGATGGGAGCTGCTTCCGGGCTTACGCAGTAGTCGAAGAACGCCTGAGCAGCCTCAGAGAGCGGAGTGTTTGTCAGCGTTGCGAATACGAACGGTCTCTGGATCTTGTACTCGCCGCTCTTCACTGTCTCCTCAGAAGGAGCCACACCCTCGACAGTGACGACCTTCACATCATCAAGGTTGCTTGCAAGAGAGGCGTATCCGATCGCGCCGGGGTTCTGGGAAACTGCTGTTATGACAGCGCCAGTAGATGTGAGCTCCTGGCTGTAGAGGCAGGCATCCTCAGTTCCTGTGATGGACTCGAAACCATCTCTCGTGCCGCTTCCGGCCTCACGTCCGATGGGAACGACGGGAGCATCAGGACCTCCGATTTCGCTCCAGTTCTTGATCGCACCAGTGTAAAGACCTGAAATCTGATCGATCGAGAGATCGGAAATTGTGTTATCCGGGTTCACGATGATTGCGATGCCGTCAAGAGCGACGATTGTCTGCGTAAGACCATCAGCGATCTCGCTCTCTTTAAGAGCGCGGGAAGAAAGTCCGATATCGCATCTGCCCTCAAGCGCCGCTGTGATACCCGTGCCGCTTCCGGTCGGGTTATATGTTACATTTACATTCTCGTTGTCGGTCATGTACTGCTCTGCGAGAGAGAGAATCACCTGCTCCATTGATGTTGAACCGTCTGTGGAGACAGTTGCGCTCTCCTCAGAGGAACCGTTTGCGAAAACCGCTGTCATTGCAAGAGCTGCAACAAGCATGATCGTAAGAATTTTCTTCATTTCATACTCCTAAGGGCCATGCCCTTCATTTTCTGCCCCCAATATAGTGACCCGGTATTAAGCCGTAAGTCTTTTCATGTTAATTCGGTGTTAAATCACTTAATAAATGGGAGAATTAACAAATACATAACAATGTCAGACAGCTGAATTATCGGGGCCGGTTCCCGAAAGGCATATCAGGCTGTACTGCCGATAAAATTGATGGAATAATCTATCTTTTCCATCCTCATATCATTACTGCTGTAAACTGCAGGCATGATGATATGATACTCTGGCAGGGACAGCAGGAGACAATATGGAAGATCTGGAATTCAGGAAAGCAGGAGAAGAGGATGTTCCTCTAATCCTGTACTACATAAGGAAACTCGCGGAGTATGAGGGACTGGCAGATGAAGTCGTGGCGACTGAGGAGAGCCTCACCCACTGGCTCTTCGAGCGAAAAGGCGCGGAGGTCATCTTTCCAATGAAGAACGGAAAAGAGATAGGATTCGCCCTCTACTTCCACAACTTCTCGACATTCCTCGGCAGAAGCGGAATCTACATAGAGGACCTCTACATCGAACCTGAGCACAGAGGAAGAGGATACGGCACGGCCCTGATAAGAAAGATAGCCTCGGTCGCCGCAGAAGAGGGATGCGGCCGCGTGGAATGGTGGTGCCTCGACAGCAACGGACCGTCCGTTGAGTACTATCTCTCGCTGGGAGCCGAACGGATGGGAAAATGGACTGTCTACAGACTTGAGGGCAAGACGCTGGAGAGGATGGCCCAAGGCAGCACCATGACAGAGAGAGGATAATGCTGTAGACTTCTCCCCTGTGATTCATTCTATAGAGGAACTTGAAACGGCGTTTGACAGCTTTGAGCCGCCGATACCTGACAGGAGAACAAGGGAATACCGTCTGGACAGGATGAGGCTTCTCCTCGCCCATCTCGGCAATCCCGAGAGAAAATTCAGGACATACCATGCGGCGGGATCAAAGGGAAAGGGTTCAACCTGCGCCTATCTCGCCGCTCTCCTCACAGGCTGCGGCAGGAAGTGCGGTCTCTATGCATCACCCCATCTATATACGATCAGGGAGAGATTCACTCTCTCGGGCAAATTCTTCAGCGACAGCGAGTACATAGAGACATTCAACGCGATGATGGAAGCGATCTCTGATTTTTCCCTGCCCGAGAACTGCGGACCTTCCTCACCCACCACCTTTGAAGCCTATACAGCCTATGCCTACCTTCTTTTCAGCAACACGGGATGCACCGATGCTGTGATCGAGACAGGTCTCGGAGGCAGGCTTGATGCGACAAACACCATAGACCCGGAGGCCGTGATGCTCACTCCTGTCGAGCTTGAGCACACAAACATACTCGGAAACTCGATACGCGCGATAGCCGGAGAGAAAGCGAAGATCATCGTAGAGGGGAAACCTGTATTCGTATCATCACAGAGTGCGGATGCGGAAGAAGTATTCAGGAGAGAGGCGGATGAGAAAAACGCTCCGATAACATTTCTCCATGAAACTGCAAAAGAATTCAGCTCCAGAACGGAGAAGGACGGAGAAAGAGTGTCATTCATCCTTGACGGCAGGAAGTACAGCCTCAACCTGAGAATGACGACAGCTGCGATGGCGGAGAATGCAGCGCTTGCGGTGCTGACGGCAGCAAGGCTTGGCTTCCTCTCAGATGAGGGCCTGCGGCTTCTGGAAAGGACAGAGCTTCCCGGACGCTTCGAGAGAAGAGTGGTGAACGGCCACCTTCTTGTCATAGACACGGCTCATACGGTCAACTCAGTCATAGCCACGCGCGATGCATTCTTCAGACTTTCCGACGCTGATGATCCCGTTCTTATATTCGGAGCTGTGGAGGGAAAGGATATCGAACATATGGCCGCAGAGCTCTTCCCGCCTTTCCGCCGCATAATCATCTCGCGCCCCGGAACATTCAAGAAAAGCGATCCCGAAGGAATTTTCAGAGCTGCGCAGCGGATGTTCCCTGAAAAAGAGATATCCCTTGTGGTGAATCAGGACGAGGCTCTGGATAGCGCACTCTCCCTCTCCTCTGATATACTGATAACAGGATCTTTCTATCTCGCCGCAGGGATGGAGAGACTGAGGAAATAGATGGGCCTTAACTGGAAGGAAACGGAGAAAATACTCTCAGAACTCCCCCTCGAGGGAAGCTATATTCAGAAGATAACAGAACACAGCGTGAATTCATTCACATTCTCGATGTATTCGCGCAGTGAGAAGGCGTGGCTCTTCTATGCGGAGGTATCCACGCCGTACGCACGCATCTGCCGCACGGAGAAGATGAGGCCCAAGACCAAAAGGATGCAGCGCTTCACGCAGTACATGAACGCACATCTCATCGGAAAGAAGGTCACAGCTGTAAGGCAGTATCCTTTCGACAGGGCTGTGATGCTGACACTCTCCTCATCTGAGGAGACGCTTGTGATGCACATCCGTCTCTTCTCCGGTCCGGGAGCGAATATAATCATAACGGACAGCAATGGAATCATACTGGAGCTTCTCTACAGACGGCCGCAGAGAAATGAGGAGAAAGGAAAGCCGCTGACCGTTGAAGAGCGCAGCAGCGAAGGTGACCGCCGCTATGAAGTGAGACCCTACTCCACTCCGACGCTCAGCGAGTACATAGACAGCGAGATATCCGCAGAGGCCTCTGCAGAGAAAAGGGAGCAGCTTGAGGAGAGGATAAGAGAAAAACGCGACAGGGAACTCGCCGTCCTCCGCGACAGGCTCACACGCCAGAAGGCAAGGGAGAAGGAGACTGCGGGATTCGAGGAGACGAAGCGCATCGCCGGCATACTCTCTTCAAACATATACGCTGTGAAGAAAGGCATGGAGAGAGCTGAGTTCGACGACTGGGAGAGAGGCGGAAAGATATCCGTATCGCTTGACCCCGCGCTCTCCCCTAACGAGAACCTTGAAAAGCTCTATCAGAGATACAGGAAGGACAGAAGAGCCTCCGAAATGGCGAGGGAGGAGATAGAGCGGACCGAGAAGGAAATAAAGGATACCGAAGAGAAATACAGAGCCCTGCTTGAAGGAGCATCCGACGAACGTCTCCGCAAAGCCGCCGAGAAGCCGCAGGACAGGGAGAAGGAGAACGGAGAGAAGCGTCCCGGAATCTGGCTCTCTGTACGCGGCTTTGACATGATAGTGGGGCGCAATGCGAAAGAGAACGACGAGATACTCAGAAAGTGGACAAGGGGCTCCGATCTCTGGATGCACACCCGCGACTGGGCCGGCGGCTATGTGATAATAAAAGCCCAGAAGGGAAAGACCGTACCCCTTCCTGCACTCCTCGATGCGGCATCGCTCGCGATACACTACTCAAAGGCTAAAAAGAACGGAAAAGCCGACCTCTACTACACCGAGGTCAAATATCTCAGGAGGGCGAAGAACGGAAAGACTGGTCTTGTGCTACCGACGCAGGAGAGAAACCTCTCTGCCGTCCTCGACGAGAAAAGAGTGAAGGAGATACTCCAATGATATTCCACAGCGGCATTTTCTATCCGGAAGAGAAGGAGGAACTGCTGTCCCTCGTCACTCCCATAAAGGACGGGGAAAAGCACAAGGCGTTCATCCTTCCGCACATGGCCCTGAAATACTGTGCACACCTTTACAGGGAAGTATTTGCATCAATATCGGACGGGACGAGGATAATCGCTCTACTCCCGCTGCACAGGGAGCCTCTTCTCAAGGATGAGGGAAAGATTCTCTTCTCGCCTCAGGAGAGAACGGAGAGCACGCCGCTCGGAGACGTGAGGATAGGAAGCCTCGGCTATACGGATTCCGCATCCTATGAGGCTGAGGAGTACAGCCTCGAGCTGCTGTACCCGTTCACGGCGTTCCATAATCCCTCATCCGTGCTCTATCCCCTATTCTCCGCAGCAGAGAGCAGTCAGGATGTGAAGAAGCTGACAGCCCTTCTCTCATCCCTCGATGACGGGAACACGGCCTTCATAGTATCTTCAAACATGACTGGTAAAGTCAAAAATGCGGAGGAGGTCTCCAGCGGGAGGGAAATGATGACGGAACTTCTCGCAAAGAAGGAACCTCTTCTCGATCTCTGGAGAAAGGGACGGATCACGCCATGCGGAGCCCCCCTGATCGAGAGCGTCTCGAGGATCACTGCATCCGCGTGGACGCTGATCGGAATATCTGAAAAGGAGACGATGGCGGGTCATGCCGCTTTCTACGGTGACTGATATGGAAAGGATAAGAGAGATAGTACGCGACGGCGAGAAAAAGACCGCCATATTGATAGGTGATGACAGCTTCGGAGTTCCCAAGCATCTGATGCAGGGAGTGAAGCGGAACGGAATCATCTCTGACGGCAGCCATCTTGAAAAGTGGTACTGGGACGGCCTCTGCACGATAGACGGCATGAGGTATGTCTATTTCTCCCCGATGAGGATAAGACCGCTCTCCTCCCTCTCCACGGATGCCAGGGCCGATGCGCTGCGGATCGTCAGGAACCTTGCCTTCGCGCTCGAGAGCGCCGATGAGGATTTCCTCGATCTCGTGACAGGCGTCCTGCCGCTCTACAGAATATGGATAGCAGACGAGGACAAAGTGCTCATCCTTCCTCCCGATCTCGGAGACATCTTCTCCGTGATGATACCTGAAGAGGAGAAGGAAGCCTCGGTCAGCAGGATAATACAGGGAAAGGCGGAGAAGAACTTCCTTCTGATCACGGAGATGGCGGAGCTTCTCTACTACGCAGCCTCCGGTGTCTTTCCCTTCGCATCCGATGCGATAAGAGGTTCGGGATACCGGGAAGTCCCGCTGCGCTTTTACGCGGAGCTTCCCGAGAAAACGGACGGCCTCATCAGCTTCATCTTCCATGCAAAAAGCCGCGAGATGCGCGACATAATGGGCAACGGAAGCGGAGGCGAGAACCTCAGCTGGTTCCTCTCCCGCTCGCGTGATCTTGAATGGCCTCTGGAGAACAGGAGCGAAGAAGAAAGGGATGAGGCTGCAAGAAAGACAGAGAGCTCGGAAGAGTATTCGTCATATATAGCATCACGGAGCGCGAAGGCGAAGAGAAATGCGTTCTGGCGCGTCAAAGGAACGATAATAATAGCTTCAGGCATCGCTCTTTCAGTTCTGGGACTCTTCCTCTACAGCTACCTCTCCAACATTCTCGAGCCGCCAGAGACGAGAGACCTGCAGCCTGAGGGGATTATAGAGGCGTTCTACGATGCGCAGAGCGACTGCATGCCGGAGGTTATGACCACAGCGGTAAAAGGAACTACAGTGCCGCAGGACATGGAGGTGACTAACCTCTTCGTGACATCGAGGGCGAGAATGGCATATGAGGCGATGAACCCTGTGATAAACGTCAACGACTGGCTTGCGGCGGGTTCCCCTCCGATCGAAGAAAGCTGCATGATCTACGGAGTCGTACTGGAAAGCATCGAAAAGACAGGAGAGAACGAATACCTTGCGCATGGAATCTGGTACACCCCGATCACGGCCGACGAAGGAGATGAGGCCGCTCCGGAAGCAGGTACGACAGTAGTCTATAAATACGATGTCGAGCAGAGCTTCGGATTCACATGGAACGACAGAGGATGGTGGAACATCACCTCGTCCGAGATCGTGAGCTATGACTATCTAGACTATGAGACCGTGGAGACTTATGCCAGAACTCTCCAGATATGATGCTATCCCCTTCCTGTCATCGGGATGGAAGAATCGGCACTCACTGAATGAGGAGAAGAATGTCATCTGCCTCTTGGCATACTGCCTCGTGGAGCGCGATATCTCCTCCTTGAGAACGCGTATGGATGCCTCACCCGACTCTGCGGCATCCAGCGCCTCCCTGTAGCCTATGGCCTTCATTCCCGGCCATGACCTCTCTGCACCGCTCTCCATAAGCCCTCTCAGCTCATCATAGAAGCCCATGCGGAACATCTCGTCTATCCTCAGATCGATGCGCCGGGCAAGCTCTGACTTCTCGCGGACAAGACCTATTATCACGAAATCGATGTCGCTGCGGGGAGAATCAGGAACGGGGAATGAGGAGAGAGGACGTCCCGAGCCCTCATACACCTCGATTGCGCGTGAGATTCGGTAGATGTCGCTGCGGCTTATGCGCGCTGCCGAGTCGGGATCGATCTCTTCAAGATATGAATACGCCCACTCCTTTCCTTTTTCATCGATCATCGCCGCAACGCGTGCACGGACGGAGGCATCCGAAGCAGGAGCCGCAGGAGGTCCGTAGATCAAGGAGCGGAAATAATATGCAGTGCCGCCTGTTATGAGAGGAATGTGCGAGCGGGAGGATATATCGCTGATCATGGCCTCCGCATCACGCACGAAATCCCCGGCAGTGTACTGCTCCCAGGGATTCCTTATATCAAGAAGATGGTGCGGTATCAGAGCGCGGAGTCTCTCATCGGGCTTTGCCGAACCGATATCAAGACCTCTGTAGACCTGAACCGAATCGGCGTTTATGATCTCGAAGCCATCGGAGAAGAGCTCCTCAGTCAGCGCGGTCTTTCCCACCGCTGTGGGACCGAAGAGGACAACGGCCTTATTCCTGCTGTCCGTCGTCTTCCCTGTACTCGATCTCATCGTTAAGGGCGCGCGAGAGAACGACGGAGACGATCTTCTCGCCCTCGTCCTCGATCTCCTTCCTCTTGTCGGTCGCCGCATAGATCGCAGCTTCCTTGATGGCTACGCTCGTCATCTCGTAGACGTTGCATTCCTTATCGATAAGTTCATTTAGAGGAATCACATGAATCTCCTTATTACAGCCTTGTCATTATACAGGAGAAGAGGCTGGCGTGCCAATACCCCTTGCAGCATCCACTATTATCGACGCGATCTCCTCCGGAGTCCTCTCATCGGTGGCTATGATGAGATCGGCAGTCTCCTCCGCAGAGCTGTTGTCTATCCCGTATATCTTCATGTATCTCGCGCTGTCATGCTCATCGCGGCTTACAGTCTGGGCATAACGCTCCTCGAAGGTTCCGCCCTCCCTCTTGAGAATCCTCTCAGCCCTGGTCTCTGCAGAGGCCGTGAGGTAGACTTTCAGGTCGGCATCCTTGAGCATCCATATCGCGAGACGCGAGCCGAGAACGCAGTCGGGAACGGACATCGCCATCTCAACCTGCCTTCTGTCCAGCTCCCTGTCGATCTCATAATCATCCTCTGCCATATGGCAGAAAGTCCAGAAATCGATACCGCGCTCCTCCGCCATCTGACGGAATGTGAAGTTTATCATCGGGTATCCCAGCTTTTCCGATACAAGACGCGTCACCGTGGTGTTGCCGCAGCCGCTTTTGGATGAAATTGCGATTCTCATTCTCTTTCCTGTCACTCTACGTTTCTTATCTGCTCTCTGATGTTCTCGACATCGTCCTTCATGCTGACGACGAGGAGGTTTATCTCGACAAGCTGGCTCTTGGAAGCTATCGTGTTGCACTCGCGCTGCATCTCCTGGCAGAGGAAGTCGAGGCGCTTTCCTACAGGTTCAGCAGAGGAAAGAAGCCTCTTGTACTCCTCAATATGCACCCTCAGCCTCTGCACCTCCTCGTTTATCGAATAGCGCACAAGAATGGCCGCGAGCTCTGTCATGAAATCAGGAGAACCGGCCTTCCTTTCCGAGAGTTCCTCATACTTCTCAACAAGAAGTTTTTTGTAGTGTTCCTCAAGCTCTCCCGCTTTTGCCTCTATGCCGCCGAGGGATGTCTCGAATCTGGTGCCGAGCCTCTCGAGATCGCGTCTGGTGCCCTCTCCTTCCCTCTCTCTGCCTTCGAGGAAGGCATCAAGAGCTTCTGTCAGAACTTTCTCCACCCCTTCTCTGTAGGCTTCCGCATCTCCTAAGCCCGCAGGCGTAAGCATACCGTCAACGGCAAGATAGTCCGAGAGAAGCGGAGGTGCGCAGTCCGCCCTGTCCGTGATCTTCCGGAACGCCTCCCGGTATGAATCGAGAAGTCCTTCGTCAACGACAATCTCCACGCGGCTTTTCACTACGCGGAGGCGCAGGCTGATCTCAACGCGCCCCCTCTTCGCTCTCTTCCCGATCTCGCTGTCGGCAAGCGTCTCATATGATGAGAGTGCCTGCGAGATATTATGAACTATATCAAGATAACGGCTGTTGTAGCCTTTGACCTCACACTCGATGATATACTCATCGCACCGGTAGAGAGAGTGGCCGTAGCCCGTCATGCTTCTCAAGGCGGAACCTCCTGTCAGGGATTATAGAATCATCATCTGGAAGCCGCAACATCACCGTCGGATGCACGGAGAGTGATGATATGCGGAAATGTCTCCTTCACTCCTGAAAGGAGGGAGAGAACCTCATCCCTGCTCTCCGCGATGAACGCCGAAGAGAGCCTTCTCGGAACGGGAGAGAACACAATGCCGTCGATGATCGTCATGAATGAGGAAAACGCCCTGAGCTTTTTGTCTCCCACGACTATAAGATATGATGCGGATGAGAGCGCTCCCGCCCATGAGCGCGGAGAGGAGAATACGGAAAGAGACGGAATGAACACCACCGCACAGGGGGCATTCTCCTCGCATATGCGCCTTGCCTCCCTGGGGGAATCTGCCGTCTCTTCGCTTCCTACCGGCAAGAAAAATGAGGGTGCAGCAAAGTGCATCCTCAGCTCCTCGTCGGATTTCTTCCTGAAAAAGGCCATCTTACTTGGAAAGTTTAGCGTTGCATTCCTTGCAGATCTTGACCTTGTTTCCGTCGATCTCCTTCTCGTAAAGGCACTTGATGGCTGTTCTGCCGCAAACCGGGCAGGTAGCTCTGCCATTGTTGAACTGATCGCGGATACCTGTTCCTCTATGTGCTTTGGACATCTTCTACTCCTTATGAATCCAGTTTCCCGTAGACTATACCCCATCGAGGAAGAGAGGTCAACATTATAGCAGTGCGAAGAGAAGCGGCATCAGGAGAAGCGATATGACTATCGAGACAGTGCTGACAAAGCCTACTAGCTCTATGTCGCCGTCAAGATCGGCGGTGAACGCGGTGCTTGCCGAGCTTATAGGCGCGAAAGCGGTTATAGCGACAGCCTTTCTGACCTCATACGGGAACGGAGCGAATGAGAAGAAAAGGAAGGCTATGACTGCGGCGAATGCCAGACGGAGTATGTTGACAACCGCAACTTCCTTCACCTTCGTTCTGTCGGAGCTGAACTCGAGCATCAGGCCTATCATTATCATCGACATCGGGCCGTTCGCGGGGCTTACCATCGATGCGAACTGGAAAATCCTCTCGGGAACGGAGATGGCGAATATGCTCAGCAGAAGCATGACGAAGTATGCGATGAACGACGGCTTCTGGAAGATAGTGAGGAACGAACGGAGAGCGCTTCTTCCCGGAGATGCGTTCACGGCCATTGCCGCAAGAACGAAATTGAGGCCGATGCACATCGGTGAGTTGCCCATGTCGAAAAGGCAGGTTGCAACCACTCCCGAGGCTCCGAGGATTCCGGAGACAAAGGGAAGCGTGAAGTTGCCGATGTTGTATGCGGGAAGCTCGAGTATGTAGAAGAGCTTCGCATCTCTTGATGATCTGCGTGAGATCGCCCAGCCGAGGAGGATCATCAGCCAGTTTGAGGCGAACGAGATGAGGGGAATCGACATATACTGCCATTCAAACGCGAAATCCCTGAAACTCACGATGATCGCGGCTGGAAGCGTTATGTTCATCACAACGCGCGCCACCGACACACCGTCCTCTTTCGTCAGAACCCCGGCTTTCTTCATCGCATAGCCAAGCGCTACCATCAGGAGGAAGAAGAAAGCCCTTATAAGAATCTCAGTCACCACGGCCTCCGCAGTGATGATACTCCATTCTGATACGAAAAGGCCATCTGTTTTTCAGCAGATGGCCCTATGCCTGCTCTTTATACATTATGAGTCTCAGGCTTTTCCCCCTCTCCTTCTTCATGGACTGTCACATCGACGGCCTCTGCCTTTGCTTTCCGTGCCTCCGCCTCAGAGGCTCTGCGCTCTCTCTTCTTCAGCTCGCCGTCCTTTTTCTCATAATGAGTGAGGATGACGAAAATCACCATCAGGACAAGACCGGCATCAAAGAAAAGATGACCTATCGATATATACCCTGTTCCAGCCGCAGGCGAAGAGACTGTGTACCTTGCCGCATATGATATGAAACCCGCTCCGCTGTGATAGACATAGCTGTGAGGGGCACCAGCAGAAATTCCGTAAATCACAAGGCCTGCTCCGAATACAAGGAACAGAATCGAGAGAATAAGAACTATGACTGCGCTTTTCTTCATGACGCACCTCCGTTTCCATCAGGGAATGTAGCACCAAAAAGATCAAAAGTGCGCATCTTCACACAATCGACAGAGGAAAGACAGAGACAGAATAAAGTGAGGAGAATGAAAGGGGCCATTCTCTGCTCTCTGACGGATGGACCAAAGCTGAACTGAGGTATGGAAAACATAGGCCTGCGGCAACTGATAATAACAAGATATTATTAATATTTGCTGTTTTTATTAAATATTGCTAAAATATTGATACATGATCGATCTGGACAAAATCGGAATGATGCCCTGCGAGATACAGAAGGAGATCGCAAGGAAGGAAAAGCAGAGAAGAAAGGCCGATGGCATTTCGCAGGCGGAGATGGCGCGGCGGACAGGAATGTCACTCTCCTCTGTCAGGCGTTTCGAGCAGACTGGCGAGATTTCCTTCTCCAGCCTGATAAAGATTGCAGGAGTACTTTATGATGAGGATGCTTTCCTGCACCTTTTCGAACCAAAAGAATTCAGGACCATGAAGGAGCTGATGGATGCGCAACGCAAAAAGCGCTGAAGTGTATAGCAATGTATCGTCAGCCGCTGGCCGCTGATTCTCCATGCATTCAATCTCTGCAGGCAGTATGAAGCCGACGGACCGGTTCCGTCAGCGAAAATTTAATGATGAGAAGCCTGAGAGAGTCTCGACTGCAAGGTCTATGATCGTGCGGCTGAGGCGCTTCACAGTCTCATCCTCCAGAAAGGAGATGCCCTCTGCATCAAGTCCCGCAGCCCAGTTGATCGAATAGGCCACCGCAGCATTCCTTATTCCCGCCTCTCTCAGGAGCTCTGCCTCCGTCGCAAGCGTCATTCCCACGATGTCAGCGCCCATGCTTCGGAACGCCTCTATCTCGGCGGGAGTCTCAAGCCTCGGACCGTTTGTCGTGACGTATATCGTCTCCATGGGAAGGGAGTATCCGGCTTTCACCGCCGTACCGGCAAATGCAGCCTTGAGTTCCCTGTCGAAAGGCTGTACGAAGGGAGTATGCTGCACAGCACCCTCTCCCCCGTCAAAAAATGTGTTCTCGCGCCCGAATGCGAAATCTATGAAATCACGGACAAGTCCGAAGCGAGACGGGGACATGCGGCGAGTTATTGAACCGACAGCGTAGATGGAGATGACCGCATCGACTCCCAGTTCCCTCAGAGCCTCGACATTCGCCCTGTAGTTTATCCTGTGCGGAGGCAGGGAGTGGCCTGGCATATGGCGCGGCAGATATACGATGTCATCGATCACCGCGTACATCGACTGGCCGTACTTGTTCACGACCCACTTCATTCCTTCCCGGAATCTCGCATCCTCATCTATTCCTGTTCCGCCTATTATCGCCTTCAAAATATACCTCCATCCATGATGATTCCCGCAACCAGGCTGGGATCAATTATATCAAAGCAGGGATAAAGCGCCGCAGCCTCATTCGCTGCAGTACGCTCGGAGCCCAAATGCTTCACGCTCTCTCCGTCCCTGTACTCTATCTTTATCTCATCAGCATTCCTCTCCGTGCCGAAGCCGAGAGAGAATGCATAGTAGGGAACGGAGTAGTAGGCCGCAGCAACAGCATTGGCCAGCGTTCCCGTCTTGTTCACAACGGTCCTGTCGCGGAGAACGAGATCCGCAGCCGTCATGTAAAGCTGTATCCTCCCCTCCCTCATGAAGTGGGCGCCCATGCCGTCAGTTATCAGATAGCACTCGATGCCGAGCTCTCTCAGGCACGGCTCGGTGAGTCTTGCTCCCTGCAGATACGGCCTTGTCTCCGGGACATATACCGTCACCTTTTTTCCGTTCTTCATAGCCTTTGCCATTGAAAGCATGAACGTATGCTCCGGAAAGCATGTCGTGAGTATCCCCATTCCGTCCTCTATCAGCCCGGCTCCGATATCGGAGATTCTGTCATAGAGAGCATCATAGCGCCTGAATACGGATGGGATGATCTCCTCCATATCCTCACCTGCCCTGTACCGCCTCATCACGCTCTCAAGCTCACGCTTCATCGTGGTGTTCGTAGGCCGTGCGGATGAGAGTTCTGCTGCAGCATCATCCAAAGCTGAGGGATCGGTCCTGCTTGTCAGGAGCACAGTGTTCAGGGCAGCCTCAAGCGGGCCTCCTCCCTGCGTGACCATCTCCTTTACTGCCCTCGCCGCCGCATGGTAGTCGGGGCAGAATACCTCTTCATGGGAAAACGGAAGCACACGGCGGTCCGTAATATAGACTCCGCCGTCAGCTATTCTCGATATGTTCTCATGACGGAGGATAGAGGGAAGGAGTTTTTCGATCATTTCCAGAAATCCAGATGGTCACGCACGAGCAGAGAAAGAAGCTCCTCATCATCTGTCGGCCCCTCGATCACTATATCTTTCTGGCCGTGCGACACGACTTCTCTGGAAGAGAGCGAGAACGTGGGATTCTCCTCATGGTCGCCTGTAAACTTCAGCAGTTCCTTCTCTGTCGCTCCGAAAACGAGACGCCCTACATTGGTCCAGTAGAGCGCGCCGGTGCACATGCAGCACGGCTCAAAATTTGAGTAAAGCGTGCACTCATGGAGGAACTCCGGAGAGTACTTCTTCGCGGCTTTAAGCAGCAGCAGGGTCTCGGCATGGTAGGCGCTGCCGCCCTCGGTGAACGCGTTTCCCTGCTCCATCAGTATGTTCCCGTCCCTGTCGGCAAGAAGGGCGCCGAAGGGATGATTGCCTCTTTCCATTGCGTCATGAGCTATCTCCGCGGTGCGGAGAAGAAGTTTTCTGTCGATGTCATTCATATGCCGATTGTAGCACAGATGCCAACAATCCATACAATCTCCACGCCGCTTGATTGACCGCAGCTTTCCATATGGTTAGATTTCTGATTGATTCTACAGAAAAAGGATGGCAAAGGGAGAAAAATGAAGAGAATATCCACACTGGCCGTACTTCTTATAGCCGGTATGATGGTGTTTGCACAGGGAATACAGGAGCCTCAGGAAGGCGAAACGCTGGCAAAGGTCACGTCAGTCACCGCAGACGATCAGGGAACGTATATGATCGACACGATCCGCGAGAACGGAGAGAGAGTCATATTCACCGCCGCGGAAGGAAGCACCGCCACAGAGGACGGCTACGCGCTCTCAGACATAGCTGACGGAGACTACATACTCGTCCGCGACAACGGAATAATGACAATGTCGCTTCCTCCACAGATGCCGGTCTCATCGGTACGCGATGTGACGGAGGCAGTCGAGAAGGGACTTATAGAGTGGAACGCAGCGGCGCCTGCATCGCTTCCGGGAGTGGTAATCTCGATCGGAAACGTGGATGAGAATGATGTCGTCTCGGCATTCAACTACGCCTACGGATACCTCTCGATGAAGTCGCTTCTCACTCAGAACCTCTACCCCAGAGGCGGCTACTTCGCACGCGGAGTTATTGATGCCGCTGAGATCGGAAGCACCACCCCGCTTCTCTCCTCAGAGGAAATGCAGACAGCGCTCAACGACTTCATCACGAATGTATATAACGCCGGACTTCCCACCGACTACGGTGAGGTCATAGCCGATGAGGATGCGATAAAGGCGCTCGGAAAGCCTGAGTCCCTCGAGGACAGATTCGGATACTCCTACGGCTACTTCACAGTGCTGAACCTCATCTACGGGGGCGTGGAGATAAGGGGACCGGAGTTCGCAGCAGGCGTGCTCACAGCTCTTTACGGCGCCGAGCCGCTCTATACAGAGGAAGAGATGAACTCCTTCATCGATGCTTATATCGCTAAGCTCGAGGAGGATTACAGGGCATGGCTCGACGAGCTGATGACGACCAATGCAGCAGAAGCCGAGAACTTCCTCGCCGACAATGCGGAAAGGCCTGAGGTCACAGTGCTTCCTTCGGGAGTGCAGATCGAGTTCATCAACGACGATACGACAGAGGGAGCCTCCCCTGTGGCGACAGACACAGTCTCTCTTGACTACACACTCACGCTGATGGACGGCACCGTGATGGATCAGGGCGATGATGTGACATTCTCACTCTCCACTCTCATTCCGGGATTCAGCGAGGCAGTGCAGCAGATGACGGTCGGCGATACGATCAGAGCATACATTCCGCCTGAGCTTGGATACGGCGAGAACGGAACTCCGACAATCGAACCCAACTCCCTGCTGATCTTCGATATAACTCTCAACAGCATCGCTGCTGAGGAAGCGGCACCTGTTGAAGAAGCAGCTCCAGCTGAGGAAACAGCTCCTGCTGAAGTATAAGAGAATAATGCAGTATTCAGGGGACCCGGCAACGGGTCCTTTTCATTTATAATTGGGCTATGGTAATCCTTATCGGCGGCGCAACACACACTGGAAAGACGCTTCTGGCACAGAAGCTCCTTGAGAAATATCACTATCCCTATCTTTCTCTGGATCATCTGAAAATGGGAATGATAAGAAGCGGGATGACTGAGCTGACTGTCAGTGATGATGACAGACTGACAGAGTTTCTCTGGCCGGCTGTCAGGGAGATCATCAGGACAGTCATAGAGAACGGGCAGAACCTCATCATCGAAGGGTGCTATATTCCCGAAGGATGGGAAGATGATTTTGAAAAGCGCTATGCAGTGGAGATCAGATACATCTGCCTTGCTATGACGGAAGATTATATAAAGCGATGCTGGAATGAGATCACATTCCACGCAGATGAAATAGAGAAGAGGATTGATACATCGGGATACACTCCTGAGAGTCTCATCGAAGAGAACAGAAGGAATATCGGAATCTGCAGACGCCGCGGATACAGCTGCATCCAAATTGACGGTGAAAGCTATCCTGACACACTCTCTCTGGCAGAGGAGGCTCTCAGAATATGAACCTCACAGCCTTGAAGTGTGAAGGAAGCGTGTATGCCACTCCCCTTTTCACAGCGGCATCGCCTGAGTAGATCAGAAAACGTCCCGGCTCCATCCTGAACACGCTGCCATCGGCGGAGACCAGCTCATCGCCTTCAAGGACTATCTCCATAAGAGTCTTTCCTTCGTGCCGTTCAGCCTCAAAGCCTTTGTCAGAGGAGAGATTCTCGTCGATTATATAGACGACACTGCTGTCCTCAGGGACGGTATAGCGCCCGGGGCCCTCGTCATAAGGCAGGGAGCGGTCCATCACACCGGTTATAACGCCGATTGCCGGAAACACTCCCTGATAGCTCTCAAGCTCGTCAAGCGTATCGAATACGATCATACTAGAGCGCCGCCCTGTTCTTCTGCGCAAGCTCCGTGAAGTTGATTATCGCATCAACGCATCCATCGATGCCAAGAAGCGCGGAATCGAGAGAGAGCGAATATGTCCTGCACATTCCCCACTTCTGATCGGAGTAGTAGTTGTAGAAATTAGCGCGGCTCTTGTCATTCTTGAGGCAGACTTCCTCGGCGCTTCCCTTCGGAACATCATAGCTCTCCACCGCCCTCTTCACTCTCGCCTCAAGCGGAGCATGGATGAATACGGAGATCAGATCGGGGTCACCGCGGAGGATGTAGTCCGCACATCTTCCGATAATGATGCACGAGCCGTTCTTCGCGACCTTCTTTATCGTGTTGGACTGGATCAGGAAAAGCTGGTCGTTCAGCGGCATCTCATTGAAGCCGAGCGTGCCGGAAGTCATCGGATAGCTTCCCATGACGAGCGAATAGAGAAGCGATGAGGCCGGCTTCTCATCAGCATCCCTGAAAAGCTCCTCCGAATAACCGCTGTCCTTCGCGGCCATGGCAAGAAGTTCCTTGTCATAATACGGAATGCCGAGCCTCTCCGACAGCTTCTGGCCGACCATTCTTCCGCCAGAGCCGAACTGCCGTCCGATAGTGAAGATTACCCTTTTATCCATACGCGCCTCCTGCTCTAATTATAATACAGAAAACGCGCTTTACATCAAAAATCGACAGTATATGAAGGTATGTTCAGACACCTTCGGCCATATGCTCGAAGAGTATCTTCGCCCCGATGCATATCAGGATTATGCCCCCTGCAAGCTCAGCTTTCGATTTATAGCGGCATCCCGCTATCGAGCCGAGCTTCACCCCGGAAGCGGAGAGGAAGAATGTTATTACTCCGATGAACGCAACTGCCCAGTAGATGTTGCCGTCGACAGCGGCGAGGGCAATGCCGGATGCCAGAGCATCGATGCTCGTGGCGACAGCGAGGGGGAACATCGAGCGCACAGAAAGCGACGGACTCTCCTCCTCTTCCTTCTTGGATCGCGATTCAGCGATCATCGAAATGCCGATGGCGGCAAGCAGCACGAAAGCTACCCAGTGATCGAACGCCTTGATGTAATCTGAAAGCTGTATGCCGATGAAGTATCCTATAAGCGGCATCAAAGCCTGAAAGAAACCGAACCAGAGCCCCACGATCACAGAACCGCGGAGCGATGATTTCCCCATCGCCAGGCCCTTGCAGATTGCGACTGCGAACGCATCCATGCTCAGTCCTACAGCCAGTATGAACAGAGAACCTATTCCCATTTCCCCTTCTCTCCCGCAGCGCAGACACTTCCCTCCGGCAGGGAGGGAAGCGAGTATTCCTTAAAAAAGGCGGGGCCTCCGCCTCGCCTTCTGTCCTTATTTCCTTACGCTCTCAGCAAGTACCTCTGCAAGTTCCTCCACAGCAGACATCTGCTCGGCCTTGAGAGAGGACTTTATCGTGAGCGTTGGAGCTATGATCCTTATATCCTTCATCGAGGAAAGGAGCTCTGTCATCTTCTTTCCCGATGATAGCGCCCATGTGCCGTTCTCTACGACCGCAGCATCCCTGTTCTGGAACGCGTGGGCCTTGAGCTCAATGAGGAGCATCTCCATCTTCGGGAATATCTCGGCGTTGTATGTCGGAGAAGCAAAGACTATCGTGCTGTATCTGAAGCACTCCGAGACGAGCACAGAGACATCCGTCTTGGAAGCATCGTAGATATGGATGTTCTTCACGCCCTTTTCAGCACAGACGCCTGCAAGAACCTCCATCGCATCGGCTGTATTGCCGTAAATAGATGAATAGACGATGAGAAGTCCTTTCTCCTCGGGCACATACGATGCCCATGTCTGGTATTTCCCGATGAACCAGCCGATGTTCTCCCTCCAGAGCGGACCGTGAAGGGGAAGAATCATCTTTATCGGAAGCGCGGCTGCCTTGCGGAGCGTGTTCATCACCTGAACCCCGTACTTTCCGACAATGTTTATGTAGTAGCGCCTCGCATCGTCGAGCCACTCTCCCTCGAAATCCAGCTCGTCAGCCCAGAGGTTTCCCGCAAGCGCGCCGAATGTTCCAAAAGCGTCGGCGGAGAAGAGAACTCCTTCTGTCGTGTCGAACGTGACCATGACCTCCGGCCAGTGGACCATCGGGGCGAATACGAACGCGAATGTATGGCGTCCAGTCGTCAGCGTGTCGCCGTCCTTGACAAGATGCGCGCGGCTGTCCACATCGAACGTGTAGAACTGCTTTATCATCTGCATGGTCTTTGCGTTGCCGACGATCTTCACCTCAGGATAGCGGAGCACAATCTCCGCGATCACGGAGCAGTGATCAGGCTCCATGTGATTGACGATGAGATAGTCAAGCTGACGTCCGTCAAGAGCTGCCTCGACATTGGCGAGGAACTCTCTGGACACGGAGTGGTCCGCAGTATCAAGAAGCACTGTTTTCTCGTCCAGAACCACATATGAGTTATAGCTTACGCCGCGGTCTATAGGATAGATATTCTCGAAAAGCGCAAGACGGCGGTCGCTTGCGCCGACATAGAGGATATCTTCCGTTATTTTCCTTATGCTGTTCATAATATATCTCCGCCGTAACTATATACAAAGAGCGTAATAGCGGCAAGTGAGAGAGGGAAAAACCAGCGCCTCGGCAGCGCTGGTCCGGAATATCATTATTTTCTCCTGATGCAGCGAAAACGGACTTTCAGGAGAGGAAAGCCGCAAGATGCGGAACGAGGTCCTTAATCACAACGTTTGAGGTGTTGATGCAGAGGTCATAGTTCGACTTGTCTCCCCACTTCTCGCCGGTGTAGAACTCATAGTAGCGGGAGCGGCCCTTGTCGATCTTCTGAATCATCTGCTTCATCTCCTTGTCAGTAAGGTGCTCGCCTTCCGGAGCCCTCTTGTGGCAGCGCTCTATGCGGCTCTGCATATCGGCATAGACGAAGATTCTGAACGGCTTTATCTCATGAAGGATGTAATCCGCGCAGCGTCCGACTATCACGCAGTCGGAGGCAGCCGCCATCTCCTTGATGATGTTGCTCTGCTCCACATACACGGACTGCTGTATCTGGAATGTCATATCAGGATAGATGCTGTGACCGATCGTTATGGGAAGAAGCGGATACGGGTGGTGCTCCACCACATTGTGAACATACTCTTCCGTAAGCTGGGTGCGTTTCGCGATCTCAGTCAGTATTTCCTTGTCGTAGTACGCGATGTGCAGGTAATCCGCAAGTCTTCTGCCGAGTTCCCTTCCACCGCTGCCGAACTCCCTTCCAAGTGTTATTACCATACCCTTTCTCCTCCTTTCCTTTTACATTTTAACACAAAACATAGTGCAGGCATAACAGAAAGAGAAAGAGGCGGCATGAAAAATATCTTCCCCGGGCAGACCGGGGAAGGAATATACAGACAAAGATATCACTCCAGAAAGGCTTTGTTGATCTCAACGCCGAAGGCATCGCCAAGAGCTCTGAGCTCATCGTCAGTAATCGTCCTGATGATTCCGGCTCCCCTCGCCTTCAGATATATCTCCGCGGCCTTCTCTATCGTATGCACAAGTCCGAATGTCTCATCGAAGTCCGAACCGCTTCCGAAGATTCCGTGGAATGTCCAGATAACAGCCCTGTAATCTTTTATCAGGCGGGCCGTCTCGCGCCCTATGTCGATCGATCCCGGGACCATCCAGTCCACGACGCCGACACCCTCGGGGAACACGACCGCGCACTCCGTCTCGCTCTGCCACAGCACTCTTGAATACGCCTTGGCCTCAGGAGGAAGGACATACGTCAGTGCCGTTGTATTGGCAGGGTGGGCGTGGTAGATCACACGGCAGGCGCCGCCGGTGGCTTTCATACGGGCTGTATGATTCATAAGATGGGTGGGGAGCTCGCTTGTCGGCTTTGCGCCGTCCACAAGTCCCCAGAGTATGTCATAGCCCGTGCCGCTTTCGTCTATCCGTATGATTCCGATGTTCTTCTCAGGCGCGAGGGGAACGTTCCTCATGTACTTTCCGGAACCCGTTATCGTGAAGTATGCGCCTCTGAGCTCGGGAGCAGAAAACGCCATGCTGCAATGGCGGGGAGATGATGTGAACGTGCTTTTCACAGCATCAACATCCTCCTCCGTCATCCTGTAGGAGAGATTGCCTCCGTTCCTCTCATGCCAGCCCTGTGAAAATCCGTCAGAGCACATTCTTATGAATCCGTCAAGAAACATCTCAGCACCTCTTCATGAGCACTTCGCTCTCATATGCTCTTACGTCGTCAAGCCAGTCAATTCCGCCCTTGACGCCCTCGCGTGCAAGGTATTCATCCCAGACCTCACTCCACGGCAGCGCCTTGAGCTCCTCAGAAAGGGCAAGCAGTCCTGTGTAGTCATAGCTGTCCTGCATATCAGCCATCTGTCTGTAAGGAGAAAGAAGAGCGATCAAAAGTGCTTTCTGCATATTCCTCGTTCCTATCACCCACGCAGCGATGCGGTTTATCGAGGCATCGAAGAAATCGAGGCCGATGAGCACCCTGTCAATGGCATTGCAGGCGACTATCTCCTTCGCAATCTCCCTGAGCTCATCGTCGAGCCTTATCACATGATCGCTGTCCCAGCGCACGGGGCGTGATACATGAAGGGGAACCTTGTCGAAGGTGCAGAGGAGCGCGGAGAGCTTTTCAGAGATATACTCGGTCGGATGGTAGTGCCCGGCATCGAGAAGGAGGCAGAGGCCCTTGTCTTTGTGCGATGCCGCATAGCCGAGATAGAACTCGCTCGATCCGACGGTGAACGACTCCACCCCTATTCCGAATACCTTGCTCTCAAGCGAGTCGACAACTCCCTCAAGCCTGCCGTCGTATATCCTGTCCAGAGCATCACGGAGCCTGAGGCGCGGAGAAAGGCGGTCTGCAGGAGTGTCCTTGAAGCCGTCGGGAATCCAGAAATTGCACACAGAGTGAGTTCCCAGTTCATCGGCAAAGTACTTCGCTACCTTCCTCGACTGTATTCCGTGCCTTATCCAGAACTCCCTCACCTCCTTCTCTGGAGACGAGACAGTCAGGTTCTCCTTGACCATCGGATGAGAGAAGAACGTCGGGTTGAAATCGAGGCCGAGACCGTGACGCTTCGCATAGTCCACCCACGGAGCAAAATCCTCCGGCTCTATCGTGTCCCTTCCCGTCTCCCTCTCGGTGATGAGATAGCTTGCATGGAGGTTGAGGCGCTTCCTGCCGGGAATTATCGAGATGGCAAGGGAGAAGTCAGCCATCAGCTCCTCCGCATTCCTCGCCCTGCCGGGATAGCTTCCCGTCGTCTGGATTCCTCCGGTGAGCGCTCCAGCTCCCTTCTCGAATCCTATAACATCATCGCCCTGCCAGCAGTTTATGCTGATTGGGATATTCCGGAGCGTCTCAATCGCCTTCTCCGTATCTATGCCGTATGACGCATAGCGCTTTCTGGCTTCCTCGTACATCACACCCTCTTGTACTGAGTCAGCATCACGGAACGGCGGAGGACTTCGTTCTTCTTTTCCGCCGGAAGCTCTCCGGAGGCTATCATCTGATAGAGAAGATTGCCCGTGGCCGTACCCTCTGCCGGTCCCGCAGTGACTCTCCTGTAAGAATACATCGCAGTGAGGGCATTAAGATAGTCGTCTTTTGATCCTCCTCCGACTATTGCTATATGCGAGAAGGTGCGGCCTGTGACGCTCTCCATCTCATCGATGGCTCTTGCATATGAGAGCGCGAGCGAGTGGTAGATAACAGCGGCGGTCTCGCCTCTCGAGAGTCCTGAAACGCCGAGTGCTGCCTCCACCTCGCCCTTCATCGATGACGGAGAGAGGAAGCGGCTGTCAGAGGCATCTATGAAGCCGGGTATCCGCCTCACTTCCCTGGCCTCTTTTTCCAGTTCGTCGAACGAAGCTCCAGTCTCCTTTGAAAGCATCTGGAGCATCCACGATCCCATGATGTTCTTCACGAGCCTTATCGTCCGCCCCGGACCTCCCTCATTGGAGAGGTTCGCCTTCATCGCGGCCTCATCCTTCCTCGGTTCGCTCTCAACGCATCCGAGTATGGACCATGTTCCGGAGGAGAGCGAGAGGCTGTCATCCTCAAGCGGTGAGCCTATCACAGCAGATGCAGAGTCATGGGACGGAGCGAGCAGCACCATAGGATCATAACCTACAGATGTCTTTACATCTTCCTTCAGCCTTCCCACCTCTGTTCCTGGATCGGAGAGCTCTGTGAAGAGATGAACAGGAAGGGAGAGATTTCTTATCAGCTCGTAATCCCATGTCCTCTTCTCAGGATCGAGGAGATTCGAAGTCGATGCGAATGTGTATTCGTGCTTTATCACGCCGGTGAGGCGGTATGCGAGATAGTCTGGAATAAAGAGGAGGTACGCCGCCTTCTCAAGATATTCCGGATGCTCCTGCCTCAGCGAGAGAAGCTGGTAGAGCGTATTGAAGCGCTGCTTCTGGATTCCAGTCCTCGAGTAGAGATATGCCTGATCAGGGACGGACTCAAGTCTCTCTGTCCTCGCATCGCGGTATGTGACGGCATCCCCGATGATATTCCCGTCGCTGTCCAAAAGGACAAAGTCCACGCCCCAAGTGTCTATCGAGACAAAGTCGGCTTTCCCGGCCTTCTTCATGCCGAGCACTATCTCCTGAAAGAGATTCTCGATATCCCAGATCTTCGTACCGTCGGCCTTCTCGATCGTACGGTTCTCGAAGCGGTGAACCGTCTCCATCTCAAGCCTGCCGTCTGACGTCAGGCGGCCTTTGACCAGCTTTCCGCTGGAAGCTCCTATGTCTGCTGCAAGATATACCATACAGACATCTTAGCATGATGATTGAAAGTGATGTGGAAAACCTTCTTTTTTAGCGCAGAGGAACGATCAATCCATGTGGAATACTTCTCTCAGCGGTATGGACACGGGGGAATTGTCAGGATTGGTGTCCATGATGTCCTTCATGTAGTCCCACCACTTTCTGATGATCTCCTCGCCTCCCAGATCCTGAGAGCCCTTTCCTCCCCTCGTTTTCTGGAAAGCGAAGAGGTATCCTGTCTCTTTATCGAGGTAGATGGAATAGTCATACACCCCGCTTTCAGAGATCATCTTCTTCACTTCAGGCCATATGGCTCTGTGCCGTCTCTCATACTCTTCCTCGCATCCGGGCCTGAGATGCATCCGGAACGCTTCCCTTATCTCTTCTGCCATACCGACAGTATCCCGCATAATGAGGAGGCTGTCACCTGTGAACAAGAAGCGCGACCGTCTCTATGTGCGCCGATCCCGGGAAGAGATCGACAGGCTGGATGCCCTCGGTGCGGTACGGGAGGAAGCGGTGTATGTATCTCAGATCGCGCCCGAGAGTCTCAGGGTTGCAGGAGATGTAGATGATTCTCTCCGGCTCCATTCTAGCGGCAGATGACAGGAACTCCTCAGTGGCTCCTGACCGCGGAGGATCGAGGAAGAGAACAGAGCATCTCTTCCCATCTTTCGCCATCGCTTTCATATGCTTTGAGGCATCCGCTGCGACGAATTCGGCGTTCTCGATTCCGTTGAGGCGTGCGTTGGCTCTGGCATCCGAGACCGCATCGGGGTTTGCCTCTATTCCCAGCACATGACCGGCACCCGATGCCGCGGCTATGAGGGCTATGGTACCGGTGCCCGAGTATGCATCGATCACATAGTCATCGCTCCTCAGCTCAGCCATGTTCATGGCTATTGTGTAGAGCCTTCCGGCCTGGCGGGGATTCACCTGATAGAACGAGGATGCCGAGATGCGGAAGTCCAGACCGCAGAGCCTGTCCATTATATATCCCTTGCCATATACGACTCTCTCCTCAGCACCTGCGGGTATCACCATCGATGTTTTCTCTGCGTTTGCTATCACAGATACGGATTTCACATATGGATGCCTCTGGTGAAGCACAGCGGCAATGTCACTGGCGGACTTGAGCTCCGCAGACGATGCGACGAGCGCGACAAGAACCTCGTCATAGTGAAATGAGCAGCGCACCAGTATGTGCCTGAGATCGCCGGTTTCCCTGTCCTCATCGTAGGCCTTCAGGCGGAACCTGTTCGCAAGCATCCTCACAGTGCCTATCACCTCCGCGGCCCTCTCATCCTCAAGCGGGCAGGAGCGGACTGGAATAAGGCGGTGGCTTCCCTTCCGGTAGATTCCGCTTGTCAGTCTGCCGTCCTCCATTCCGCATACAGCCTGCACTTTGCAGCGGAAGCCTGTGACGGATGGAGACGGGAGTATCGGAGAGACGCGGCAGAAGCGTGAGAGATATTTCTCTTCTGTGAGAAACTTCTCCAGAAGCTCGTCCTCATACCTGATATTGATATAATCACATCCGCCGCAGCGGCCGAAAAGCGGGCAGCTCCTTCTCTTCATATCATCCTCCCGGAAACCAGGAGGATGATAACCGAGAAAGCGGAATATGGCTACCTGAGGTCCTCAGCGATGTCTATGTTCTCGCCGGTTATTCCGACATAGGCTCCGGCTGCCGCCTCGCTTGTGTCAGGATGGGCGATGAGCCACTTGTTGTTCGCCCAGAGGAGACTGTCCTCCCACGTTCCGGCCTTGATGGCGGGCTTTGTCTCGTTCGTTCCCTTGGGAAGGACGACAAGCACCTTGAAATGACCGCACGGCGCATAGTGAAGTGTTGTCTCGTAGACGAGCACTGCAGTATTTGCCGGGACTCTGAACGCCTTTACCGCAGATGAGTCAATCTTTCCGTCCTTTATGTCCTGCACTCTGGCAAGAAGAAGGACAAAGGAAGAAGAGGCTATATTGAGCTCCGCTCCCCTGTGGTACTCAAGGCAGCTGAGAAGCGTGTTCGTTCCTGAGCAATAGCCGATCTGGATGGGAAGTCCTCCATAGACATGATCGCGGAGATAGTCATGGACAGGAAGCGCATCGAGCGCGGCATCATCGGGAACATAGACCGTGCTGTCATCAGGACAGGGAGAAACCTCGTCCAGCTTCTTCAGAAGCTCCGCGGAATCAATACCGTCAACAATCTTTCCGTATTCTCTGAACACCTCATCGGTGACATCATAGATTTTCATTGCAATCCTCCTTGCTCTCACTGATTCTGCATCAAGGGAGTGCAAAAGAAAATCCCCGCAGTGATGATTTGCGGGGATAATCGGCGAAAAAGAGGCTTATGTTCTTATTTCCCTGTTGAACGGCTTTCCGAGCGATACAGGCGCCGTGGTCTGGTTTCTCGAAGTGAAGGAAAGCACCACGATGACAAGTATGTACGGAAGCATGACGGCAAGCTCGTACGGGAAGGAGATTCCCATGCTCTGCACGATCGTCTGGAAAGTCTGCGCCAGCGTAAAGAGGAGTGCGCCTCCCATTATCTGCGCAGGATGCCAGTGCCCGAAGTAGACGAGCGCGACAGCGATGAATCCCCTTCCGGAAATCAGCGTGTCGGAGAACATCTTCGCCTGCGCGATCGAGAGATACGCGCCGGCAAGACCGGCAAGGGCCCCGCCGAGCATGAGCGCCTCATAGCGCGTCCTGGAGACATTTATTCCCATCGAGTCGGCGGCGCGGGGATTCGTTCCTACTGCCCTGACCTTCAGTCCCCACGGCGTCTTGAAGAGGATGTACCACGCCACGGGAATGAAGATATATGCAAGATAGGCCACCGCGTTGTGCGAGAAGAGAACATCGCCGAAGAAAGGAATATCAGAGAGGAGCGGTATGTCTATGTCGGGGATGCCGGGAATCGACTGCGTTCCTCCGACGAAATGGCGGAAAAGTGTTCCTGCGGTTCCGACTCCGAACATCTGGAGTCCGATGCCGGCAATTCCCTGCGGCGCTCTGAACGTCACTGTGACAACGCCGAAGAAGAGACCGAAGAGCGCTCCGAGGAGAGCTGCCGCGGCGAAGCCTAGGAAGTTGTACCACTCGGAGACCGCGCCGCCTCCTCCGGCCATGAACGGAATGAGCATGCCAACAAAGGCTCCCATCGCCATCACTCCCTCGCAGCCGAGGTTGAACACGCCCGCTCTCTGGTTGAACATCTCGCCGATTGAGGCAAGCAGGAGCGCCACGGAGAACGGTATGCACATTGAAAGCATATTGGTGATTATATCGATCATCTCATGCCCCCTTCTTCCTCAGCGCCTGGAACTTCCTCCAGACCCTGTCCTGGAAATAGGTGTTGGAGAGCACCATCTGCGCTGTCACTATCACTATGATTATTATTCCCTGCATCACCTGCACGATATTCGCGGGGACGCCTACTTTCGACGGAGCGAGCGTCGAGCCGTATATCATCAGGCCGAAGAAGAACGATGCCGGGATTATCCCGAAGGGATGAAGCCCTCCGAAGAGCGCCACGACGACTCCGGAGAAGCCATAGTTGTTGGTTATTCCCTCTATCGCCCTTCTGTGCACTCCGGCAAGCTCAACGCCTCCGGCAAGGCCGGCGAACGCTCCCGATATTACCATGGAGGCGGCGACGTAGAATCCGACGCTGATGCCGCCGTATCTTGCAGCCCTCGCACCCGAGCCGGAAGCCCTCATTTTGAAGCCTACGGAGGTTTTCCACATCAGTATGAAGATGAGTACGGCGAGCACGAGCGCGATTATGATGCCGTAGTGCAGCCTTCCTGTGATGCGTCCGAGCCAGACATTCTCAGTGAGCCTCATGGACTGCGGCGTGCCAGTACCATAGACCTGCTCAGCCGGATCGAGATAGATGGTTCTCAGGCAGAGCGAGTAGAACTGTGCCGCTATGTAGTTGAGCATCACCGTGGAGAGCAGCTCTGAGACATTGAGCTTCGCCTTGAGTATGCCGGGAATGAATCCCCACACTCCTCCGCCTATCATCGAGGCGATGAGAGCAAGAGGCAGAAGAAGCGGACGCGGAACGTCGGGAAAAGCGAGGGCGACTCCGGTGAAAGCCAGAAGCCCCATCGCCATCTGTCCCTCGGCTCCGATGTTTATTATTCCCGACCTGTACGCGACGGAGATTCCCAGCGCGATTATGCAGAGGGGAATCGCCCTTATGAGCACCTCGGAGATATGGAGCATACGCGTGAGCGGTTCTATGCAAATTGTATAGAATGTCGCGCTTACATCCGCGCCTATCATCCAGAGTATCACCGAAGCCATAAGAAGGGCGGCGAGTACTGAAAGCAGTATGATGACGCTCTTGAAAGCTATTCTGAAACCCTTTGTCATTCTTCCTTCACCCCCGCCATAAGTATTCCGAGCCTCTCCCTCGTGGCCTCAGCCTTGTCCAGCACACGCTGTATGGAACCCTTGTATATGACTGCAATGCGGTCCGAGAGATCCATTATCTCGTCCAGCTCCTCGGAGATCAGCAGAATGCCTATTCCCTTCTCCCTTATCGCGAGGAGCTCCTGATGGATGAACTCCACGGCCCCCATATCCAGTCCGCGCGTCGGATAGACCGCGACAAGGAACTTAGGACGGCGCTCGATCTCGCGCGCAAGAATAACCTTCTGTATGTTGCCTCCGGAGAGGGAACCCGCGGCAGTGCTGATTCCGGGACAGCGGACGTCGAAGCGCTCCACAAGCGACTCCGCGGTGCTGTCTATCTTCTTTCCGTCAAGGAAGCCTCCCTTTGAGAACGGAGCTGAGGAGACATCCTTGAGAATGAAGTTCTCCTTGATGGAGAAAGCGGGGACTATGCCCTCCGTGTTCCTCTCCTCGGGGATGTAGCCCATTCCCTCGTTTATCACCTCGCGGGGAGTACATCCGGCTATTTCCTTTCCGTAGAAGGATATCGAACCGCTTTCGACCTTTCTCAGTCCGTTGATCGCCTCGGCAAGCTCCCTCTGTCCGTTTCCGGAGACGCCGGCAAGTCCCACGATCTCACCGGAGTGTATATCAAGCGAGAGATGGTCAAGCGCAGTCGTTTTCCTGTCGGACATTACCACGAGATCGCGGATTGAGAGAGCGACCTCATCATTGGAAGGATTCCCCTGGTTCTTGGGCAGGACGATCTCATGCCCGGTCATCTTCGCGGCTATCTCCTGAGAGGAGTAGTCGTCGGTGTTGCCGGAGAATACCACCTTCCCGTGGCGGAGTATCGTGACCTTGTTTGACAGGGCCTTCACCTCCTGCAGCTTGTGTGAGATGAAGATGATGGAAAGCTCCTCAGTCATCTTGTGAAGGAGGACTATGAGCTCATCTACCTCCTGCGGAGTGAGCGCCGACGTCGGCTCGTCGAGTATAAGGAATTTCGCTCCGAGGCAGAGCGTCTTGACGAGCTCCACCTTCTGCTGCTCTCCGACGGAGAGCTGCCATATATATGCATCGGGATTGACGGCAAGGCCATAGCGTTCGGAGATCTCCACCACCCTGCTGCGGACGGCGGCGAGATCGAGATGCATATGCTTCCATGCCTTCTTGTAGCCCAGAGCTATATTCTCAGTGACAGTCATGCTGGGAACAAGCATGTAGGTCTGATGGACCATTCCCAGCCCCGCGCGGAAGGCATCTTCCGGACCGCGGAACCTGACTTCCTCATCGTTTATCAGGATACGTCCCTCATCAGGCTGATAGAGCCCCATGAGTATGTTCATAAGCGTGGTCTTTCCGGCGCCGTTCTCACCGACAAGGGCAAGAACCTCCCCTTCTCCGACGCTTATCGAGATATCATCGGATGCGAGCACTCCGGGAAACCGTTTTGAAATGTGCTCCATCCTCAGCGATCTTATCTTGTTTTCCATGGCTGAAGAAAAAGAAGGCAGGGCGAACCCTGCCTTATGTATAGATCAAAGAGTGGAATAATCCACGTCCGCCCAGTCTGCAAGCGTTCCGTCAGGATCGGCGACGAAGGAATCAATCGCAGCCTGAACCTCAGCCTCAAGCTCGGGAGATACCCATTCGGCCTTGAGAGCAGGGTTGTAATCGAATGTGAAGCCGCCGTTGGCGAAGTTCATCGGGATGCACTCTCCGCCCATCACGCCGCTCTCCATCTTCTCGACGATGCCCTTGACGACTGCGGCATAGGCATATGAGGAAGCCGCGATGCACTTCGCCTGTCCCTCAGCTGTCGTAAGCTGTGCAAGGTCCTGTCCTACCCACATTGCCGTCGGGGACTCAGCTGTGGCTCTGAGAGCTCCGATAGCCTGCTGCGAGGAGCCAGTGAGGACATCTGCACCGTTTCCGAGCTGTGATGTCGCGACCTCGGAGGCCTTCACATAATCAGAGAAGGAACCTGTATGGGCGACAAGAATCTTTGCTGAGGGATTCACTGCCTGCACGCCGAGCACGAAGCCGCGGTTGTAGCGGGCCGCATCTCCGGAGTCAACAGGGCCTACAAGACCAACAATGTTGTCCTTCGTCACTCTTCCGGCGATGATGCCGTTGATATATCCTGTCTCCTCGGATTCAGGCATATATGTGAATACGTTGGCAGGTCCGATCTCAGAGGATGTTCCGAACGCGAACGACACATCCGGGTACTCCTCGGCAATCTCAAGAATCAGGTTCTTGTACTGCGCGCCGTGGGCGATGATCAGATCATAGCCTTCCGCGACATACTGGCGGGCGATCGATCCGGCATCGACAGGAAGCATCTTCTCCGAGTAGGAATACTCGATCTTCTTGTCGGACATCTCGGCTATCGCCTGTGTGATACCGTCATGCATCGACTGGCACCACCCTTTGTCGTCGATTGTGTTCTCGATGATAAGAGCGATCTTGAACGTATCATCGGAAGCGGTCTCCTCTCCGCCCTGGGCAAATGCCATGAAGGGAAGAACGAGAACGAGAGCAAGCACGAGGATCTTCTTCATGTTTTTCTCCTTTCTGATTTTGTGGTTTCAGTATAGCAGAGGTTAAAGGTTTGTGAAGTATCTGCAGTCCGCATAATGGAAAATCATACATAAAATTCGATGAAAACATAAAAGAGCACAAATGAATGCATATAATGGCAAAACAGGAACGGACATGGGAAACAGGAACTGAACACACCCGGCCTGCGGATGATACACGAATCCGGCAAAAGCGGATATCATTTTTCCGGAGGTGTTTTATGAAGAATATCGGCGATGTGATTTCATTCCTCAGGAAAGCGGGAACTTACTATCTTGCTACGGACGACAACGGACAGCCGAGGGTAAGACCGTTCGGCACAGCAAATCTCTTCGAGGGAAAGCTCTACATACAGACAGGAAAGAAGAAGTCGGTATCGAGGCAGCTGCACGCCAATCCGAGAATGGAGATATGCGCTTTCTCCGACGGAAAGTGGCTGAGGATAGCCGCGGAGGCCGTCGAGGACGACAGAAGGGAGGCAAGGAAGAGCATGCTCGATGGCTATCCAGAGCTTCGTTCGATGTACAATGAGGACGACGGGAACACCGAGGTATTCTTCCTCCGTGATGCCACCGCTGTTTTCTCGTCATTCACGGCGCCTGACGAGTCAATCTCATTCTGATGGAACCTATCGCGGAGATAACGGGCATCGTTGTCCACGGCAGCGGACTTGGCCGCAGTGTCGGGATGCCGACTGCGAACCTTCTCTCTGACGGGGCGGCAGCGCTGCCGCCCGAAGGCGTCTATGCCTCGCTTGTAACTATCGGTGATGAGACTTTCACAGGAGTAACAAACATAGGACGGCGCCCGACGGTGGACAGCAGGCCGGAAATCACGGTCGAGACGAACATCGATGCCTTCGACAGAGATATATACGGGGAAAGAATCACAGTGACCATCCTCTTCTTCCTCAGACATACAAGGAAGATGGGAAGCCTGATGGAAGTCAGAGATCAGGTCAGGAGGGACATGGAGAGAGCGAGGAAGCTCGCTGGCGAAGCCGCTGCAGCTTCTTCATGATTCAGCCGAAGAGCTCCTTCGCCTTCGCGGCAAACCTTCTGCCGTATATCCTGAACATCCCGCGGCTCTCCTCATAGTGATCCCCCTCCCTGTCCAGAGCTACAGGGCCGTGGTGGATTATCGGAGCGCCGCAGCTTCCGCCGCCGGAATATACGAGCATTCCTTTCACAAGCATCTGCGAGAGGATGCTCATTATCGCAGAGTCCTGCCCTCCCTGCGCGAAATGGGCTGTGGCAAACGCTCCTCCGAGCTTGCCAGCAAGGCTGACTGATGAAGAGTCCGCCTCCAGCCACTTAGTTATCTGCCAGACGCATGAGGCAAGATATGTCGGCGTTCCTATGATGAGCCCGTCAGCACCGGCGATGTATTCAGGATCGGGCTCTCCGTCCTTTATATTGAATACTCTCGCCTCCGCATTCTCGCTCTCAACCCCTTTTGCTATCTCACCCGCCATCTCGGCAGTATGTCCTGTAAGGCTGTAGCAGACTATCGCGATTCTCATGGCCTCATGATAGCACACGCGGAAAACTGTTGCGCCCGCAGCCGCTGATGAGAAAATAGTATTTCATGAACCGGAGAGAAATCATTGAGACAAATAGGCTCATCCTCCGCGAGATGGATGAGAACGACATACCTTCGCTGAAAGACATTCTGCAGGACGATAAAGTCATGTACGCCTACGGTCACAGTTTCACAGATGCCGATGTTGATGAGTGGCTGCATCGTCAGATGGAGCGTTATGAAATGTGGGGATTCGGACTGTGGGCAATGGTCCTGAAAAGCTCTGGGGTGATGATCGGACAGGCAGGTCTTGCAATGCAGCCCTGCGAAGAAAGGGAGGTCCTGGAGATAGGCTATCTTCTCAATAAGACATACTGGCATCGAGGATATGCCCGGGAAGCGGCAGCCGCCTGCAGGGAATATGCATTCGGAACGCTCGGTGCGGACGAGGTTTGCACGATAATAAGGGAGGACAACACAGCCTCGATCAAAGTTGCGGAGAGCATAGGCATGAAGAAAAGGAAGAAGTTCATGGCACAGTCAAGGTACTACAGGGGAAGCATCCCCCACCTCCTCTACTCTATCGCAAGGACGCAGCAGTACCGGATATAAAGATCACTTCCCTGTTCCATGGTCACATTCAGCCATGACTGCCTGAGATACCACTTTTCTGCCGGGCAGCTGTAATGCATTCTCATTCAAAACTCTTCCGGAAGCTGAACGCATCCGCAAACTCAAAGTGTTTGCCGAACAATTTGCTGAACTTTCCGATCAGAGAGCCGTTTATCAGGGCACACAGGACTGTTCCCAGCTTCACGCCCTCGAACTTTCCGAATCCGATGAAAAGAAAAGACATGACAACCGCGGTCATGCAGCTGCAGCAGTCATAAACAGTCTTTGTCCTGCTGATGCTCCAGCCATACTCCGAGGACAGCTCCTTAACGAAGAGCTCATACGCCTCTGGTGAGATGTAAGTATTGAACAGCAGCGATACTCCTGCCGCGCAGACGGCAAGCCCGATGCAGTAGCACATTGTTCTCGTCAGGATTCCGTTTCCGGGAAGCATATACACGGCCTTCATCATCACATCGAGCACATTTCCATAGATGAAGGCGGTTATGAATGAGAAAAGATACCTGCGCCTGAATCCATGCAGAACAAGGGCAAGCACGACGATGAGGAATGCCTGGAAGCAGTACTCCGCCATTCCGAATGAGAACCAGCTGATATATGACGATACCTTGAGATAGATGAGATATGCCGGTGCGACAACCATTGACATGCCGAAATCCGCACGCTCCATCAGCGCAGTACCAAGCGCAAGCAATGCTACTCCGACAGCGTATGCCGCTTCCGTATAGAACGTCCTCTTCATAAAGACTCCTCTGATAAATGACGTTTGATAAAGAAACGGCAAAAGATGTATTTGTGCAGGAAGAGTGTCCAGAACCGCAAAGCTCTGATTGCGCTCCGCCGCATAATGGAATATATCACACGCGAGCGTACAAATCCACGTCACTGACGCTAATTCATGGCTGCTCTTCCCCTCTTTTAATTTGCAGAACAATTTGTTTTATCTGATAATCTTCAAAACAGTCTTTCAGGATGAACAGGGAGATATGCCATGACATACAGGCTTGTGAACGAGAATGATGCCGCCGCGTTTCTGGAGTTTTTCAGGATAATCGTCTCCGAGACAGACAATCTCGCCTGTTCTGAAAGCGAAGCTGAGGCAATGACCGAAGAAGATGAGAAGAATTTCATCAGAAGCATGAATGATTCAGGCTCATTCTCCGTCGCTGCAGCCGAGGACGGCATAATATTGGGCTCCTGCGATATCAGGATACAGAGGAAGGAACGTCTGAGACACCGCGCGGAAATGGGAATCGCGGTGAGAAAAGAATACTGGGGAAAAGGCATTGCCCAGCATATTCTGGAGGCTGCCATAGCAGAGGCAGAACGCCGATGTGTCAGGAAAATATATCTGACAGTACGGGCTGACAACGAGAGAGCGAAATCATTCTATAAAAGAAACGGATTTAAGCTCTCAGGCACAGACAGGATGCTCTTCTTCATTGACGGAAATTACATTGACGGAGAGCAATATGAGCTTATCCTGAGATGATATCCGGAAAAGCATCAGTATCCGTATGGTTAATGTATCTGAACAGCTGATGGTCCCTATTTTCCAAGTATCTGCGGGTCCAGCAGGAAATCGTAGATGCTTACAGTCAGAATGCCGTAATCATCATAATACGGCTGGATGATGTCTTTTGTGATGATCACCTTTTTGAAGGAATCATCGATTTTCCTGAAAGGTCTTATTTCCTGAGTGCGTTTCGCCTCATCGGGAATGGAGTATGCTGACTGGATGTAGTATCTTGAAGAGCCGAGATTGCAGACAAAATCAACTTCAAGCTGCTTCCGGACCGCTCTGCCGTCCTGATCTTTCTCAGTGATCTGCACTACCCCTACATCAACACTGTAGCCCCGCATGCGCAATTCGTTATAGATTACATTTTCCATGGAATGAGTCTCTTCCAGCTGACGGAAATTGATTCTGGCATTGCGGAGGCCAAGGTCAGAAAAGTAATATTTTTTCGGAGTCTCGATATATGATTTTCCTCTGATATCGTACCTCTGCGCCGATTCAATAAGAAAAGAGTCCTCAAAGTAATCCAGATATTTCTTTATGGTTTCAGAAGTGATTCTGGATTTCTTCACGCTTCTGAATATGTTCTTCAATTTTTCAGGATTGGTCAGAGAGCCGATGGAAGATGAAAGAATATTAAGCAAGTCCTCAAGCTCACCAATATTCTTCACTTTATTGCGGCTGGTGATATCCCGGATATAAATCTCCGTGAACAGGTTCTGCAGTGCAGAGGCCTTTTCTTCTGCCCCCTCCCGCAGGACAACCATAGGTATCCCGCCGTAAAGCATATACTCTGACAGCCCCATATATCTGTCACCTTTGTAAGCAGTCATGAACTCCGCAAAGCTCAGAGGATACATATGGACTTCATCGCCGCGCCCTGCGAATTCAGTGGCAATATCCCTGGACAGCAGTTTTGCGTTGCTTCCAGTCACATATACATCCATATTGTCTTTGCGCAGATAACCATTCAGAACAGCCGCAAAGCAGTCAAGCATCTGAATTTCATCAAGCAGCAGATAATATGTTCCGTCATCAGCAACCTTGGAACGGATATAAGCCATGAACTTTTCAGGATCAGCTCCGCGTTTTTCCTTTTCGATCTGAATCAGGTTCTCACCAATAAGATGAAGATCATCTCCGGAGTCAAATGCAAAACGTATGATATGCTCAGAATCTACCCCGCTTTCAATAAGGTGATGATAAAAAAGATTGTTCAGCAAATATGACTTGCCGCATCTGCGTATGCCGGTAATTACCTTGACCAGCCCATTGTTTTTTCTCTTTATCAATCGGTTCAGGTATAAATCTCTGCGGATTTCCATTTGAAACCTCAATGCGGAAGATTTTTGCATCATGATGCACTTTTCAATTCTATAATACCTGAAAGAGGCCTCAGCAAACAACGAATAATCTATGCTTTGTGAAAGATTTTTGCATTATGACGCATTTTTCTATTATTAATGCTGCTTTAAAGTATTAGCTCATTCCTGATGCACGAAGTTCTTACTTGCAGAAATATGAACAGATATCGCTTCATTCCTGCAAAGAAATCCGGCTCAGACTTATAGGCCGGGCCGGTATCATATTTATTGTGAGAATATGCAGATATGGCTCAGTCTGAATCCAAGGCTGCAATCATGATTCAGACTGCATCATCAGCTGTATAGGCACCAAGCGATCCTGCCTTTACCTGGATGCAGATGTAGCTTATCGGGCTGTCAGCTGCTGCGAAGAACTGCCTCTTTCCAGCTGGTGCGATCCTGATCCAGTCCCCTTCGCTGAGTTCGATTTCCTCCCCGTCCACAGTCGCCTTGCCTTTTCCCGAGAGAATGAAATATATCTCCTCGTTAGCCTTGTGCGCATGCACAAAAGGAACAGATGCTCCTGCAGGAAGCGTATTCACGCTGATCTCCGCTCCTGTAAGTCCCAGCTTGTCATGAAGCTCTGTCCTTGCTCCTTCTACTTTTCCGATCTTTGTGTAATTGCTCATATTTTTCTCCTTATGGCTATAATCTATTTCATTGATCGAGATATGAAAAGTACGCACAAAAAAGTAACTGCGCATAACATAAAGAATGTGTGATATCATGGCCTCATGAAAACAAAATCTGAACTGCCTGAGTGCCCTGTCGCAACAACGGTGAGCCTCATCGGAAGCAAATGGAAACTCCTAATCCTCCGCAACCTTTCTTTCCGCACATGGAGATTCAACGAGCTGCAGAAATCACTGGATGGAATATCCCAGAAAGTTCTGACGACCAGTCTCAGGGAACTTGAGTCGGACGGCATCATATTCCGCAAGGACCACTGCACGAATCCTCCGAAAGTTGAATACGGGCTGACTGAAATCGGGAAAAGTCTGCAGGAGCTTCTTTCAGTGATGGCTGATTTCGGCAACTACTACAAAAGTGCAATATAAAACCAAGATGACAAAACAGAAGATGAATATGCTCATATATCGTCCGTGACATAATCCCCAGTCTTTATCTGTGAAATATTTTTGCATCTTGATGCATTTTTCTATTATGACTGCTGTTTTTGAGACACAGCAAAACACTGCCTTTGACAGCTGATAGAAAGGTATCTTTAAGCAGTCTCAAATACTTTAAATCAGAATGGCATTTTCAGTACGTCTAGGGCAGAATCTGAGGACATGAAAAATACTCGAGCTTGTTCCTTCATAGAAGGAATGTTGATTACTTCCCGTTAATAATCCAGGAGCCTCCCGTAATCATTCCAGCTGCCATACATCCTTCCCTTTCTCGTCTCTTCTATTACATGAGAAAGCATCATTGCGTAAGAAGAGGGATGACGGACCTTGCAGAAGGCGAGGTTTGAAAGCCTGATACGCTGATATAAAGAGTGGAATGTCCGGAATTTTGACCAGACTCTTGCTGCTTTCAATGCGGCCACAACTTCCTTGTCTGGTTTGAAACTTTTCTGCCCCATCGGGGGAAGCACGGCTCTACCCGCTTCTGTCATCAGTCCGAGTTTTTCCAGTCTCCGTACCCTCTCTTTGTTGGCTCTATACAAAAAGGTGTGGGAAGTCGACAAAGATAATTAATAACAGATAGAGACAAGAAAGGGTTTCTCCCTGTAATGTTTAACTTGCACTAAACCGAACAAAACAAGGAAGAAACCCATGGAAGAGAGTATCACGATACGGCATGAACTGTCATGCTTTTCCGTCACAACAGAACCCAAGCTCATTACTACAAGGACAGGAAAAGAGATATATGTCA
>CALXLV010000007.1 GCA_944389295.1 uncultured Spirochaetaceae bacterium
GAGCAAACAAAGATGAGGTGGGATGAAAACAGAGCTACGAAATCGGAGAAATGTTTCTTTGGCACTCGGCATCTATTCATGAAGAACTATTACCGGAAGATAGTAAAGAAGCATATCTGAGCACTCTTGTCTGTGTTACTCAAATTGTTACCAAAATTCGTATGAATCCCCATCGATAGATATTACTAGCTATCGCTTAAATTGTTATAATATATGCACAAGTAATAGGAGCTAACACTATCTGATACCTATTCAGGAGGACTGAAAATCCTTGTGTCCCTGGTTCGATTCCTGGAGGCGGCAGACAGAAGGCTCCCTGATGGGAGCTTTCGTCGTCTATAATGGTCCATCAGCCAGCGAATCCGATTAAATATTTGTTCATTCACGTTTTTCTGGCTCTATACAAAAAGGTGTGGGCTGCCAGCAAAGATAATTAATAACAGAGAGACAAGAAATGGGTTTCCCCCTGTAATGTTTAAAACAGCGTTTGCGATTAGATTTCATGACCTTTCAAATGTAAACGCTATAACTAATTGATATTATGAGAGTTATATTTTTGAGCGCAGACGCATCATCATTTATCTTGCCCAAGATGCATAAACATCTGATATTGAACCATTCATAATTATCATGACCCAGGTGCCTTTAAAACTTATTTTCAATGAAGCGATATTTCCCTTTTCCGTATCCTTTAACTTCTTCAATCAGACCAGAATCTTTCAATTTAACAATTAATTCTCCTGCTGATGAATATGATGTTGCAGTCACTGTAGCAATATCACTTCGTCCAAAAACACCTTTGTTGCCGTATGTTTTGAATAGCACCATTGCTTTACTTCTTGTGTTTTTGTTTGCATTCATTTTATTGATGGCTGTCTCAATAGCCTGATTTTGAGATTCAATAGCCGGATTTTCAGACTTAATAGCTTGATTTTTTGAGCCAATCACCAGATTCTCAATGGATTTCCCATAATTAAGGTTTTTGAGAATTACAGAAAACTGGGAAGAATCAGAGAAAAATTCTGGCCTTAGCTCGTCGCTGTAATTCACCTCTGTTTCATAATTCTCTATGATCTTCTTGATACCGCTTCCCTGCCGTTCCATGTAGCCGAGCCTGGCAAATACATCAGCAAGCACAGGATTTCTGCGCTTTGATATTATGGACTTGCTCAGGTCAAGATCCTGAATATTCTTCCCGCTTACCATGCCTCCAGGGGATATGATTTCAAGCCTGTTGTCAAAGATGTCAATATGAACCTCGCTTCCGAGTTCCAGATAGCTGCGGTGAATCAGTGCATTTGTAAGTGCTTCAAGACAGCTTCTTTCTGCATATTCTGGCATTTCTATTCTGGATGTAGGAGCTTTTCTCCACATCATCCTATTATGGCGTTTAATGAAGTTCATGCCTTCTTCAAGCAAGAGAATCAGGCTTCCTGTGTACTCTGCACTATCAATAGCATCAACAAGTCCCCCGGCTTTTGTCAGTCCATTCCATCTTACACAGAAGAGTCTTGACTGTCTGAGCGGGCAATCATCTGCTATGAGAACGCCGGCATTGGTAAGTTTGTTTGTATCTTCATCGACTAATCCGAAAGAAACAAGGAAGCTGTCGTCAAAACTCTTTCCTGTCCATTTCCTGTATCGTGCTCTGAGAGAGGAAAATGCAAAGTCTTTTGCATCATATTTTGAAATGAGTGAATCGAAGGATTCATTCATGCCGTCGAGAATAAGCTCATGTAGGATGTGATCTGGAGCGACAATGCTTTCATCTCCAAGTCTGATATACGCTTCTCTGATTCCATCAGCTTTGTAGTAATAGGGTGTATTTGTACCTTTTGGAATTGAGAGAATGAGTACAGCTTTGCCATATTCCTGTTCAGCTGTAAGAATGAAGCGAGGAATAGGAGAGATTCTTTCTTTGATAAGTCTGCTTATATCTTCTGCATCCTTCTGAGGATTTGATAGTCCCACTATATTATGAGTGTTATTTACACCGAAGAAGAGAGTTCCACCAGCTGTGTTTGCAAAAGCACTAACACTCTTGAGCCAGCTCTTCGGCTTTTTCACTTCAAGTGCTTCTTTGAAATCGCAAACGGTTGCTTCAGCTATCAATGTACTTATCATCGAACTCTCCTCTAGTTTCTTACATTATTTGGAAGAAAATATTGCTTATCAATGTTTAATCGAAAGAAATGCTGAAAATCAAAAAAATAAAACCTAACCCAAAAATGCAGATGTTCATGGCTTGTTGAATCAGAATAAATGACTGGAATACTCCGTCTGGCATAATATCAGGCGTCCCAATATAATACATGCATGCCTCTGGATATTAAGGAACAGATAGTGAGGAAAGCACTGGAACTTCTGAAAGACGGAAAGACGAGAAAGCTGACGGTCAAGGATATCGTCGAGGCATGCAGTATCACGCGCCAGACCTTTTATTATCATTTTGATGATGTTCCGCAGCTCTTTGAGTGGATAATCCGCAAGGAATCTGACAGACTGCTTTCATATTCTCCCGATGATGTGGAGCAGGGGATAAGGCTTTTCTTTGTTGCAGCCATAAATGCTCTCCCATATGTGCGGAAGGGAATGCAGTCGAATTACAGAGATGAGTTCGAGCATATCCTTTCACGATCTACATATGATCTTTTCAATCGTGTAATTGAGAGAAAAGGACTATATTCGGATTGTTCCGTCAGGGAGCTTGCCGTTATCAGAAGGTATCATGCCGAGGCCATTATAGGCATCCTCCGGGACTGGTCAGACAGCGATACAGAAAATATCGACAGCATTGTGCACATAATATATCGCCTGATAACAGGTCAGATTGCCATGTGAACCTCTGTCACTTCTCTGATTCTGTAAAAAGTTTTTACACATTCCGTATTCTGTCAGTACACAACTCAGACTTTGATAATCCCTTTCATCATTTAATCCCTTAGATTCATGGCCATAAGGAGAATGAAGATATGGCACATGAGATATTATCCGTGAAGCTGTGTGAGCTGGACGAGCGTATCAGCCGTCTTCACGGCAGAATACACCTTTCTGAAAGTTCTGATTCCGCGGTGCTGAATATTGAAACAAAGGAAATGGAGAAAGAGTGCAGGGAAAGCCATCAGGCGCTTTCCGAGAGACTGCATCACTCGCAGTCCGGAGCTGTGGCCGGACTTTCGCGGGCATATGACACCGTCGAGGAGGCGATATCAGAGATGAAATGGGGTGACGGCAGAGAGAGTGCGGATGAGAAGATACTTCTTGCGGAGTATGCGCTCGACTTTGCGCTTCTTGCCGCGGAGACAGCGGTATGCAAGGCCCTTGAGGCGATAATTGCTTCAAGAAATGAGGAAAGGAGGGGCTGTGATGGAAGAAGTTAAATCTCCGAAGAAACCTCTGATCTATTACTATGTGATAGTTCTTCTGGTCATACTGCTTTTCAACATGATTCTCACTCCCCGCCTGATGCAGGGACAGGTTCTCGAGGTAGATTACGGAACATTCATGAGGATGGCTGATGAGAGGAATATCGGAACCGTACAGATGGATGACACCCAGATTCTCTTCTCAGACAAGGACAATACGGTTGTGTTCAGGACAGGAGTGATGGATGATCCTGAGCTTACTGAACGACTGTATGAGTCAGGCGCGGTGTTCTCGAAGGAGATCGTGGAGCCGGCCTCTCCGCTTATGAGCTTTTTCCTGAACTTCGTGCTTCCTCTCCTGATATTCTTCGCCATTGGACAGTATTTCAGCCGGAAGCTGATGCAGCAGGTCGGAGGAAAGAACTCAATGATGTTCGGAATGGGGAAGAGCAATGCAAAAGTCTACGTCCAGTCAACGCAGGGCATTCACTTCTCCGATGTGGCAGGCGAGGATGAGGCAAAGGAAAGCCTTGCCGAGATTGTCGACTACCTACATAACCCGAAGAAATATACCGAAGCGGGGGCTTCAATGCCTAAGGGCATTCTTCTCGTAGGCCCTCCGGGAACAGGCAAAACGATGCTTGCCAAGGCCGTTGCGGGAGAAGCGGACGTTCCGTTCTTCTCTATCTCCGGCTCAGAGTTCGTGGAGATGTTTGTCGGCATGGGAGCTTCGAAGGTTAGGGACCTTTTCAGGCAGGCGAAGGAGAAGGCTCCATGCATCGTGTTCATCGATGAGATCGATGCGATCGGTCAGAAGAGGAACTCCGGAGTCAATGGCGGCAACGATGAGCGTGAGCAGACTTTGAACCAGCTTTTGACTGAGATGGACGGCTTCGAGGGCAACAGCGGCGTTATGATACTTGCAGCCACCAACAGACCCGAGTCCCTTGATCCTGCGCTTACGCGTCCTGGACGTTTTGACAGACGCGTGCCTGTGGAGCTTCCCGATCTTGCAGGACGCGAGGCGATACTCCGCGTGCATGCGAAGAAGATAAAGATGGCCGATGATGTTGACCTCCATACAATAGCGAGGATGGCTGCAGGAGCATCGGGTGCGGAGCTTGCGAACATCATAAACGAAGCTGCCCTCAGGGCTGTGAGGAACAGCAGAACCGTCGTGAATGAATCGGACCTTGAGGAAAGCATAGAGGTGGTCATCGCAGGATACCAGAAGAAGAATGCTGTGCTCTCCGACAAGGAGAAGATGGTTGTCTCCTATCATGAGATCGGGCATGCGCTTGTCGCCGCGTTGCAGTCGCACTCCGCACCTGTCCAGAAGATCACGATAATTCCGAGGACATCCGGAGCTCTTGGCTACACGATGCAGGTCGATACCGGAGACAAGTATCTGATGACGAAGGAGGAGATCGAGAACAAGATCGCCACATATACAGGAGGGCGTGCCGCGGAGGAGATCATATTCGGCGAGATAACCACCGGCGCATCTAATGACATCGAGCAGGCGACGAAACTTGCCAGAGCGATGATCACGCGCTACGGGATGAGTGATTCATTCGGGATGGTCGTACTTGAGACTGTGAACAACCAGTATCTCGGAGGGGATGCGTCTCTTGCGTGTTCTGCGGATACACAGAAGGAGGTAGACAGGGAGGTTGTGGCTCTTGTGGAGAAGCAGCATCAGAAAGCCCGGAAGATACTTGAGGATAACAAGGCAAAACTCAATGAGCTTGCGAAGTTCCTCTATGAGAAGGAGACGATAACGGGCGATGAGTTCATGCATATTCTCAATGGAGGTGCAGAATGATGCGGCGTTCCGCTTTCGGCTGTCTTGAGTTCATTGTCGGAGTTCTTCTCGTCATCATCGGAATCTATACGTTTACGTCTCCGATAGAGGCGATGATGGCTATGGTCATAGTATATGGAGTTCTTGCCGTATTCATGGGCATAGGGGATATCATCATGTATATCAAGGCTGAGAGGTTCACAGGATTCGGGCCTGTCCTTGCCCTGATATCCGGAATGCTCAGCGTCATGTCAGGAGTGATGCTGATCGCATATCCCCGTGCAGGTGCGCTTGTGCTTGGCCTGCTGTTCCCTCTGTGGTTCATAACTCACTGCATATCGCGGCTTGCACGGCTGGAGGGGATGAGAGTGTTCATCGGCAGGGGAACTTACTTCTGCCTCCTGATACTCAACATAGCCGGCGTTATCCTCGGTTTCCTGTTGCTTCTCTCTCCGCATTATGCGGTCATATCGCCGGTCTATCTGGTGGGTGCGTATCTTGTGCTTCTGGGGGCTGAGAGCATCGTGCTTTCTTTCAGCGGAGCGGGATCAAGATACTGACGTTTTTTGCGGCACAGCCTTTTGATGATTGACTGCGCCGCCTCTGCTCTGTTTGAATAAGACGATGGACCTCAATGTTATACTTATATTCAGCGCTGCGGTGATGATTGCCGCCATCTTCGGCTCGAGGATATCCTCGCGATCCGGGATACCGGTTCTTCTTGTGTTCATGTTCCTTGGAATCCTTGCCGGGACTGACGGCATACTCGGCATAGACTTTGAGGACTATGACATAACTAATAATATATGCAGTGCCGCTCTGATCTTCATAATGTTCTACGGCGGTTTCGGCACGAACTGGAACGCCGCGAGATCGGTTGCGGTTCCATCCGTTCTTCTTGCCTCGCTGGGCGTTGTCATCACAGCTCTGCTTACAGGAGTATTCGGCCACATCGTTCTCCGTCTGGAGTGGCTTGATGCGCTTCTTCTCGGAAGCGTGCTTGCCTCAACCGATGCCGCTTCCGTTTTCTCGATTCTCAGAAGTCACAGGCTGTCGTTGAAATACGGGACTTCATCGCTTCTTGAGATGGAGAGCGGAAGCAACGATCCTGCGGCGTACCTCCTTGTCATGATCTTTCTCGGACTGAGGCAGGGAGAAACTGCCGGTGCCGTATCAATCATATATGAGATATTCAGCCAGATTGCGTATGCGCTCCTGACGGGAGTCGCAATTGCATTTCTTGCGAAGAAGATTCTGGACAGGTTCCATTTCCCCGACGGATTCGCTTCAATCTTCATCCTTGCTGTCGCAGTTCTCTCATATGCGCTTCCGTCGATGGTCGGCGGAAACGGATATCTCTCCGCATATCTTGCCGGAATACTTATGGGAAACATGAAGATAGAAGGGAAACGCGATCTAGTCGCCTTCCTCAATGCCTTCAATGCGATGATGCAGATAGTGATATTCTTCCTGCTCGGGCTTCTGGCAACGCCGTCGAGCATGATAGCGGAAATAGGAATAGGGCTGCCTGTTGCCATTTTCCTACTTCTGATTGCCCGTCCAGTGGCGGTAGCTGCCGTGATGACGCCGTTCAAAGCACCGCTTAACCAGCAGCTTGTCATATGCCTCTCGGGCATAAGAGGAGCCTCGTCGATAGTATTCTCCATTGTCGTTACTGTTGCCGGCGGATATCACGCGGGGTCTGTATTCAATGCTGTGTTCATAGTAGTTCTCCTCTCCATCATGCTGCAGGGAACGCTTCTCCCCGCATTCTCAAAAAAGGTGAAGATGATTGATGCAGAGGGCGATGTCATGAAAACGTTCAATGACTTCGATGACAGCAGCATAGAGTTCATCCCGTTCAGGCTTGACAGCACATCGAAATGGACAGATATGAGAATCCGTGATATCGACGTTCCCCCGAATTCGATAATCGCAGCGATAGACAGGGATGGCGAAGCGGTTATCCCAAATGGCGGGACTGTGCTGCATGCAGGAGACAATCTCATTCTCGGAATCTCAAAGCATGAGATAAAGAGCTCCGTCACGCTCTCAGAGGAGAGCATCGGCCCCGGGCATCCGTGGGCAGGGAAGAAGCTCAGGGATATCGGAACGCATGACACTCTCATCCTTATGATCATACGCGGCGGGAAAAGCATTATTCCTTCCGGAGATTCTGTGATCATGCCCGGCGATATCATCGTGAAGAATGAGAAAAACAGGTGAGGATGCTGAATGGGAATGATCAATATTCTCGTGACCCTCGATCAGAACTACATCCCGCAGCTTAAAGTCCTGCTGACATCAGTGATGGTCAATAATCCTGATGAAAGTTTCTCCGTCTACCTGCTCCACAGCAGCATCCCGGAAGAGGAGGCCAGGAGTATAGGCGCATGGTGTCTGGAGCATGGATGGGAATTCCATGCCGTGACTGTGGATGACACGATGTTCAGGGGAGCTCCTGTTTCACGCCAGTACCCAAAGGAGATGTACTATCGTCTCCTTGCTCCTCAGATTCTTCCGGAAAGCGTGGGGAGAATCATCTATCTTGATCCGGATATCCTTGTGATAAACCCTCTTCGTCCTCTCTGGGAGATGGATATGCGTTCATGCCTCTTTGCCGCAGCTTCACATACTGGCATTGCTGAGATCGCGAACGGAGTTAACAGGATAAGGCTCGGTACGGAGCATGATTACTATAATTCAGGCGTGCTTCTGATTGATGCTGCCCGATGCCGGAAGGAAGTGATTCCTGATGATATTTTTAGATATGTCAAAGAGCATCAGAATACTCTGATCCTTCCTGATCAGGACGTTCTCAACGCTGTTTTCGGCAGCAGGATACTGCCGCTTGATGATGCTCTCTGGAACTATGATGCAAGAAAGTATTCGAGCTACAAGCTCAAGAGCGGCGGAGCAGAGGATGAGAAGTGGGTGATGAGAAATACCGCCATCCTTCACTTCTGCGGAAGCGCAAAGCCCTGGAAGCAGACATATCCATACCGTTTCGGCGTCCTCTACCGCCATTACATGCAGATCGCTGCGCGTGTCTGGCGGAATCATAGCATGTGATGAGTTTTCCATGATTTTCTGTGGGAATAAATGAATTATTAATTTATTGTATTATTTTGCAATAAACTGGAATTAAGTCATCAAAATAAGCTATAAATCAGGGGGTTTATGATGGTATATCCACATATAACTTTCCTTAGATCTCTTATTTTTGACTTTATGAAAGTCGATTTAATTGAAATATCGAATTTATAAAAGTCATTTTTTGATATATAATGATTTCTGCAGAGACAGAATTAATGAAAGAGTATATAAAGCGATGTATTGATGTTGACAGGATTCTTGACCGGAAATCCGTATTTCTTATCGGTCCGAGAATGTGCGGGAAATCTATGTACGCAAAGAATGAGGTAAGAAAGCCCGTTCTCTACTGGAACCTGCTCTCAAACACGCTGTACTACCGCATTGTCCGTAATCCTGCATTGCTTGAAGAGACGCTCAAGGCAGAAGGCATTACAGAAGGACTTGTCGTCATCGATGAAATCCAGCGTGCGCCGCAGCTTTTGTACACAGTCCATCAGTTCATAGAAGATACGGATATCGTGTTCCTTATGACAGGATCGAGCGTAAGGAAGCTGAAAGCCGGCGGCGTTAATCTCCTTGGAGGACGTGCTCTTGAGAAAAAGATGCATCCGCTCTGCTATCCGGAGATAAAAGACAGGGGAGATTATACGCTTGAGAGAATATTCAGGACGGGACTCCTTCCTGAGATGTATCTTTATCCGGAGGAATCGCTTGATGCTTATGAAGGCTTATACATTGAGACGGAAATACAGCTTGAGAATGAGGTTAATGACCTGCCGGGATTCATCAACTTTCTTGAGAAAGCTGCACTCTCCAATGGTCAGCAGATCAACTTCTCTGCATTCGCCTCCGACGTCGGGGTAAGCCGTCAGTCAATAAAGACATGGTATAAGATTCTCCTCGATACCTTGATGGTGATGGAGATCAAGCCATACGGAAAGACAAAGAAAAGGAAGGAGACTTCATTTTCACGCTTTTATTTCTTCGACGTAGGCATTGCAAGAAGCATTGCTCATATGACGGTTCCTACAGAGACCATGACTGAGTATGGAACGCTTTTCGAGACATATATTGCAATGGAGATTTCAGCATACATAGACTACTCAGGTCTGCACAATATAGAGCTGACTTATTACCGGACCAGTGATGGAAAGAGGGAGGTTGATTTCATAATCGGGGATGAAGCTGCAATAGAAGTGAAGAGTGCTAAAACAGTTACGGATAAGCATCTTGCCAACCTGAGGGAACTCAAGGAAGAAGAAATTTTCTCAAGCTACATTGTGGTATCAAGGGAAGAAAGCCCCCGCATGCTTGATGATGGTATTCTCATTCTTCCCTGGAAGGATTTCCTTGAACGTCTGTGGAATGGGAAAATTATAAAGAAGTAAGTAATTCCTACGGCTTCAGGAAAAATAGAATACCAGACAGGTGTTTCTGTCTTATTCATATGTCGTTTTTCTGAAAATATCTTTAAACAAAAGAGAAGCGGACTGCAGCCATAAATATAATCTTGCTGTTTATTGGGATAAATGAGAATGATAATCTTCTTCTCTGAATACCTTAAAGCCTCCTTTCCTTGACTTTTGGGCTGTTTCAGAAGATATTATCTGTAGTTAATTTAACCAATAGGAGATTCTGATGAGCATTATCGAATTTATCGAAGCTAGAGAGATCCTTGATTCCCGCGGTAATCCTACCGTAGAAGTTGATGTCATCCTTGAAGACGGTTCCATGGGACGCGCTGCTGTTCCTTCCGGAGCTTCCACCGGCGTACACGAGGCTGTAGAGCTTCGCGACGGCGACAAGAAGCGTTTCGGCGGAAAGGGCGTTCTCAAGGCTGTTGATAACGTCAACAACATCATCGCACCCGCGATTGAGGGAATGGATGCTCTCGATCAGGTCGCTATCGACCGCGCAATGATCGAGCTTGACGGAACACCGAACAAGTCCCGCCTCGGAGCTAATGCCATTCTCGGCGTTTCGATGGCTGTCGCACGCGCTGCTGCTGACTTCCTCGGACTTCCTCTTTTCAAGTATCTTGGTGCTTATCACGCATGTGTTCTCCCCGTGCCGATGGCTAACATCCTCAACGGCGGTGCACACTCTGATAATAAGGTTGACTTCCAGGAGTTCATGGTCATGCCTATCGGTGCTCCTTCCGAGAGAGAGGCCGTAAGGTGGGTCGCAGAGGTATTCCATGCTCTCAAGAGCGTTCTCAAGAGCAAGGGATACAACACAGGAGTAGGCGATGAGGGCGGTTTTGCTCCCGACCTTCAGTCCAACGAAGAGGCTCTCGATGTCATCATGGAAGCTATCGAGAAGGCTGGTTACACAGCTGGCCGCGACGGTGACTTCATGATCGCTCTTGATCCCGCTACTTCCGAGCTCTATGACGAGAAAACAGGCAAGTACACTCTCAAGTGGACAACAGGCGAGCAGCTTTCCTCCGCACAGATGGTCGAGCTCTGGGAGAACTGGGTCAACAAGTATCCTATCATCTCCATCGAGGATGGCATGGCTGAGGATGACTGGGAGGGCTGGAAGCTCCTCACAGAGAGAATCGGCGACAGGGTTCAGCTTGTAGGCGACGACCTCTTCGTTACCAACACCGAGCGCCTCAAGATGGGTCTTGAGAAGGGTGTTGCCAACTCCATCCTCATCAAGGTGAACCAGATCGGAACACTTACGGAGACTTTCGAGGCTATCGACATGGCACAGCGCAATGGCTACACAGCCATCGTCTCCCACCGCTCAGGCGAGACAGAGGACAGCTTCATCGCAGACCTCGTTGTTGCTCTCCAGACAGGTGAGATCAAGACAGGCTCAATGAGCCGCTCCGACAGGCTTGCCAAGTACAACCAGCTTCTCAGAATTGAGGACTATCTCGGCGATACTGCAAAGTATGCAGGCCGCGATGCTTTCAAGGTTCTCTGAGATAAGCGCTTAACCCAAAAAACGACGGGCTTGATGGCTTTCATCAGGCCCGTTTTTAGTTACTTCATGTTTTCTTCATATTCTTCATTATCTTTCACCTGATCTACTTAAAGCCATGGTACAAGCCATTCATTTACCGCTTGAGTGAATCTGCTAATACCATATTTGTTCATGCGGAAATCATCGATATAACGAACACTCCTGCATAAAAGTGTATTAATTTCTGGCTTTTTAAGGAAAATAAGAAAAATATCATTTCTATTGTGTAACTAATGTGTCAAATATGAATTTAACTTGACAGTTGAATGTAGTGGTTGCTACAATTCACACAAGAATAACGGAAAAGGGGAATTTTCGGACTTCTTTGAAGTTCGTCCCCAAGGAAATTGGAGGAAGTAATGAAAAAGGTACTTGTATCTCTGCTCGTACTCGCTCTTGCTATGACAAGCGTCTTCGCAGCAGTGAACTTCTCTGGAGATTTCGTCACAGGCTACACATTTGCTTATGACACAGATGCAGAAAAGTGGTCGAACTATATGTTCGGTCAGGATAATGTAAACACCAATTCTACAAAGCTCAACCTCGGTATCGCTGATGACAATGGTATCTGGTCTATCGGACTTGAAGGCGAACTGATGGTTGACGGTTCTGCTCAGGATACACCGCAGAACAGAGTCATGGGAGACATCACTCTTGACCTTGCAAAGCTCATCATGGGCGACACAGACTGGACAGCTCAGCTCCAGATGCTTGCCAATGACCGTGTAACTGCTCTCAGAGCTTATTCCAACCAGTCTGGCCTCAGCTATGACCGCGTCAGGACAAACGAGCCGGGCCTCTGGGCTAATGCTATCGTAGGTTACGGTGATCTTCTTCAGATTCAGATTGGTGGAGCTCCGAAGCTTGTTGGTGGCGCTAATAAGCTTTCTGATGAGAGAGATGGAGACCTCATCATATCTGCTATGACAAAGCCGATCTCCGGTCTTGCCGTATCTGTTGACTGGGCGCTTGTTGGTGACAAGAACTCCACAGTTGAGGATGCTGGCGTGTTCGGAGCTGCTGCTGAAGTCAACCTTGGCGAGATGCTTGGTCTCAGCTTTGACCTCGGAGTAGGTGTTGCTGACAAGTACTACTATGGTGATGCTGCTACTGTTTATACTGATTTCATGATGGCTTCTCTTGTTCCTGGTTGGGATGGTCTTGATGATGCTGCAAAAGCTGGATATACAACAGTTGGAAAGCAGAACATACTTGCTGCTCAGATCTATGGTGGAATCGACCTTGTTTCCGCATATGTTGAGTATGTCAACTGGTATATGGACAATGCTGATAAGGCTGTCAGCGCACTCCACTTCGGTGTTGATCTCAATGTTGTTGAGAGCCTCATCCTCAACGTCTATGGTGGTATGTTTGATCTTTCTGAGGAAATTCTTCCTGAGATGGCTTACTACTTCGGCGGCAACATTGGATATGAGCTTTCCGGAATCACATTCCAGGTCAATGTTCAGTATGCTGAGAATGGCTATGCTTCCTCTGTTGGCGGTGATGTTGCTCAGGGTGGTGTCAAGGCTGAAGGCTTCTCCATCTCCCCGATGCTCAAGCTCTCCTTCTAATCAGAAGAAAGCTGAAAATGACAGGCTCCTCCGGGAGCCTGTTTTTGTATGCTCATCTTTTTGTTTCAATTTGCCCGCTGCTGAAATGGATTTACTGTCAGCCTTAACCATTCCCGCTGCATACAGCGTATAAACCTGTGTGAGATTCAGAAACATTTATAACTACAATTATGTATTGACATGCGGGATGCAGTATGGTTGAATGGGATATGAGGAAGAATATCGCCAACGTAAGGAAGCATGGGATCAGCTTTGAGGAGGCGGTGGAGCTTTTTGATGATCCGTATATGCTGGAATACTATGATTTCCTGCATTCAACAGCTGATGAAGATAGATATATTTCTATCGGATTAACAAAGTCTGTTGAGCTTCTCATGGTTGTCTGGAGTATCAGGAATGAAACCATTCGACTGATATCCGCACGGGAAGCTGGTTTGAAGGAGCGTAATGCATATTATGAAGAATATAGAAGAAAGAATAGCTGAGATTGAAAAGAATGCACGTCCTGACAGTGCGATTGATTTCTCTGATATTCCAGAACTGACGGATGAACAGCTCAAGCAGCTCAGGCCATCGCATCTGGTTGACAGGAATATCTGGAAACCGCGGAAAATACCTACGACCATACGTCTTGATGCGGATTCTCTTGATTATCTCCACAAGAGCGGAGCGGGGTGGCAGACTCGTGTCAATGCTTATATCAGAGAGGGGATTGAATCCGGACGTTTGTGAGAGGTTTCTGTAATCTTGCAGTTTAATATTAAGTGTTGACAATTATAAACTCTTGACTATATGCTTTTGATATGCGAGAGATTCCAACTGCAGACGAACTTTTCTTTTCAAAGGAAGCTGCTGATTTTCTGGGCATTACTGTCCAGCGTCTTAACAAACTTGTTCAGACTGGAAAAATTGTTCCTTTGAAGAAAAATAGTTCCGGGACGGTATTTCACATCAGTGAGCTGCTGCGCAGGAAAGAAGAGATTGCGGTTTTCAGTGAAATTCATGAAGTGACAGGGGAGATAGTTTCCGGAATGTTTGAAATTGATTCACCTACAAAGCAGGAAGCTGTGAATTTTTCTGCAATTATGGCTGTCCTAAACATCAGTGAGAAAAAGCTGATACCCAGTTTTGAATCTTTTGCAAAGACTGTCGATGTGTCAGAGCCTCTGACAGAGCATTTGGATAAATGGAGCAGTTTCTTTAATGTGTCAGAGTTGGAACTTTCTTCCATGTATAATGCCGCTGTCAGAGAATTTCACAGGCTTAAAAAGGATGATGAGATTATCAAAAAAGGCAGTCAGGATTATCCGGAGCTTCTTGCGGAGACAGAGGAGGCTCCCCGGTTCCTCTATATCCGCGGCAATAAATCATTGCTGTATGATAGTCGTACGGTTGCTCTAGTTGGAAGCAGGGAAGCCTCAGAAGAGGCAAAAAGGAATACTGAACGTGTGGCTGTAGCCTTGGGGAAAAACGGCATTATAATTGTTTCCGGACTTGCAAAAGGAATAGATGTTACAGCTCACAAAACGGCTCTTGAGCATGGATACAGGACTATTGCTGTCATAGGTACAAACCTCAATCAATACTATCCAAATGAAAATAAGCAGGTTCAGATAGAGATAGAAAAGAAAGGCTTGGTTATTTCGCAGTTTTCTCCTTTGCTTAAAACGGAGCGCTGGTTCTTTCCGTTGCGGAATGGCGTTATGAGCGGACTGTCAAGGGCTACTGTGGTTATGGCAGCTGGTGAGACATCCGGAGCGCTTGTTCAGGCCAGATGTGCTTTGAAGCAGGGCAGACTGGTTCTGATTCCGCAGAATGCTTTCAGTATTTCTTCTGTAACATGGCCGGCAAAGTTTGTTGCTAGGGGAGCATTCGCAGTGAAAAGCCCTCAGGAAATTATTGAGCGTTTGTCCAGAGTGAATCTTTATCATACCGAACCGGATCTTTTTGATGATTCTCTGAATGATCTTGTAGTAGCAGAAAAGGGAATGTCATACAGTGCTGATTGATTCCGGAAAAATCAGAGTTCTAGTGTTGTTTCTTGACTCATATTGTCTGTCGGATAAAGACTGGGCTGAATTGGAACGAATCACCTCGTGTTATTTCTGTTGTTTTATTTCCAATTCAGGAAAGAAAATGCCTGCTGACATTCGGTCATATCCTATTGATTTCACATTGCCTAATTTGAGTTTCCACAAGAAATTAATGCTGGAGTATGGCGTAGGAACAGATTCTATTGCTTACATATCTGATAACCTTTCGTTTCTGCGTAATACAAAAGATTTTATAGGAATGACAGTTCTTTTAAGAAGAGGTGAGCTCATCTATAGTGAAACAGGATTCTGTCCTGATATGATATGTGGCTCTCTTGCTGATTTTCTTTTCCGCCTTTTACGAAAGGATTGTTTTTATTACGGTGATGCTGCCATAAGAAAACTTGGCGAAGCAGAAGATAAAATACAGAGAAAGCCCATTACAACATCAATAGAAGTTTCCGGTAAATCAGTAAAAGTAATTGCTGCTGGAAGGTATTTCGGATCAAATCATTATCTTTCTGCTGTTGATCGGTATTCATATGTGATCGCACATAATAAATATGAAGGTCGTAAGTTATATGGCCGTTTTGATGATGTTTTATCCCGTATATTTTCTAAACTTATAAAGGCATATTCTTCTTTTGTTAACTTAGATTTCTTTGGGCTATGCAATGTTCCGGATAAACCAAAGAATAATAAGTTTGAAAAAATTTCTCCCATAATCTGTGAATATCTAGGGATAATGAACCTTTCTAATAAACTTATCTGTATTCGTGATTATCCGGATAATAAAAACTTGTCAAACGAGGATCGTATTAAGAATGTCCTTGGTGCTTTCAGATACACCGGCGATCTTTCTGGAAAAAGAGTTGCATTGATTGATGATATTATTACTACAGGTGCTACGGTGTCGGAATGCTGCAGAATCCTCTTTGATAAAGGTGCAGAGGAGGTTGTTGTCTTTGTCTTGGGAATTAATCAGTTTGCATGTAATTATTGGTCTGATATGTTCCATGAGTTCAAAGGAAAACATGATCTGAGATATAATTCAGATAAGAGAATTCCATTTTTCAGCGGCAAGCCGAAACCTTCTTCATATGAAGAAGAAATAAATAAACTGATCTTGAAGCTCGACAAGGAAATAATTTCTTTTGATGATGATACAACAGATAGCTGTATTCCTTTTTGAAATTTCTGCTTTATTGGCTGTTTTATCAGAAAGAAAGGCAAAGAAGGAGGAAATTGATGGGTACTATCGTGACTATGACGCTAGATGATGAGAAGAAAATGCCGCCTATTTCAGAGAAGAGGCTAAAGGAAATTGAGGCTTTTGAGGATAAGCCAGATGAAGGTTGCCCCGTACCTACAAAGGAGCAGCTCAGCAAGTTTAAGCCTTGGTATGAAGTCCATCCAAATGGAAGTTCTACCGCTTAATGTGAAAGGCTGTTGCCTGAGCTGAGGGTCGCTGATCCTTTTTACAATGCCGGAAAGATTGTTGATCTCACAGGAAAGCAGATGAGAGCGGTGTGAAGATACTTGTTTTCCCCGAGCTCTCAGTGACGGGATATACCTGCGGAGAACTCTTCTTTCATAAGAGACTGCAGCGAAGCGCAGAGGAAGCGCTTTCCCTGATAGTGAAAGACACTGCAGGTTCGGATGCTCTTATCTTCGTAGGATATCCCTATCCTCATGGCGGAAAACTTTACAATACCGCAGCTGCGATCAAAGGCGGAAAGATACTTGCACTCATTCCCAAAAAGAATATTCCCTCATATGGCGAATTCTATGAGACAAGATGGTTTTCTCCGGCCACAGAAATACTTGCAATAATCAGCAAAGCTCAGTCCAAAGCACTTCTCTCCGTTAATCGGGAGATGATTGTCATGTACTGAGAGATTGGAAGGATTGTCAGTGAAAAGACAGCTTCCGACGGCTGGGGAAAGAGCACTGTTTCCTCTCTCTCAGCATTTCTTCAGTCTAAGATGCCTTGTGCAAGCGGTTTTTCAGAAAGAAATATATGGAGAATGAAGCAGTTCTATGAGACATACAAAGATAACCCAAAACTGTCACCGCTGGTGACAGAAATTCCTTGGAGCAACAATCTCCTGATAATGACTGCCTGCAAAAGCGATGAGGCAAGAGAATTCTACATCAGAGCCTGTATTGAGAACCATTATTCGAAAAGGGAGCTAGAGCGGCAGATTGAGAGTATGTTCTATGAGCGTACTGCAATCTCAGAGGCGAAATATGGAGCTTTGACAAGGAGAAACGAGGGGCTTTCAGCTCTCAGGGATGCCTACGTACTTGAATTTCTGGATCTTCCGAATCCATACAGAGAAAAGGATCTCAGGAAACAGATTGTATCTCATCTTAAGGACTTTATACTTGAGTTTGGAAAAGATTTTTCATTCATTGGTGAAGAGTATCGCATTCAAGTTGGCAATACTGATTTCTTCATAGATCTTCTTTTCTTCAATCGTGCACTTTCATGTCTTGTTGCAGTCGAACTAAAGATAGGCATGTTCCGCCCTGAGCACCTTGGACAGCTGAACCTGTATCTTGAAGCATTGGACAGAGATATGAAGAAGCCAAACGAGAATCCAAGCGTAGGTCTTATTCTTTGCACAGGAAAGGATGATACCGTTGTCGAATACGCACTCTCAAGAAGCCTTTCTCCTGCGATGGTTGCAGACTACACCTTGCATCTTCCTGACAAGAAGAAACTCCAGGAGAAGATGCGGGAGATTGCAGAGCTTTCAGCAGAAGAACTGGAAGAGCATGAATCAAATTGAATTCTGATGGATCACTGCAAGAATCTCCTTGCATTTTGAGCGGTATATGGAGATAACTCACAATCCTGATTCAGCATTTTCGGCTTAATATCCAGCAAGGAAGTCTTTGAATCAATCGTTAATAACTGGAGCATTGGCTTCCAGTCTCATCCTATAGGGAAATGTGTTAAGCTCCTCATTTCCTGCAATTTGTCCGGCCACCCGTGTTCATGAGTTTGTGAGCCATCTTCTCATGTGTCTTTGACTGCTTCCTGCGATACCATTATCATTGCACCTATGAATGACGGATTCATAAAAGTGGCGGCTGCGTCGCCAGAGCTGAGGGTCGCAGATCCTCTCTACAATGCCGGAAAGATTGTTGATCTCATCAGGAAAGCAGATGAGAGCGGTGTGAAGATACTTGTTTTCCCCGAGCTCTCAGTGACGGGATATACCTGCGGAGACCTCTTCTTCCAGAAGAGACTGCAGAGGAGCGCAGAGGAAGCGCTTTCCCTGATAGTGAAAGATACTGCAGGTTCGGATGCCCTCATCTTCGTAGGATATCCCTATCCTCATGGCGGAAAACTTTACAATACCGCAGCTGCGATCAAAGGCGGAAAGATACTTGCACTCATTCCCAAGAAGAATATTCCCTCATATGGCGAATTCTATGAGACAAGATGGTTCGCTCCGGCTCCTGAGGAGAATGAGAGTGTGAGCATTCTTGGCTGTGAGGCCGTATTCGGAAGGAAGGTTCTCTTCGATTCTGAGCTTCCCTGCGGGCTTTCCGTCGGGTGTGAGATCTGTGAGGATCTCTGGGTTCCTGAGTCTCCATCCGTCGATCTTGCCCTGAACGGAGCGACCGTGATCGTCAACCTCTCCGCATCGGATGAGATAATAGGCAAGGAGGAGTACAGGAGGAATCTTGTCTCATCCGTCTCCGCCCGTCTTGTCTGCGGATATATCTATGCAGATGCCGCCGACGGAGAGAGCACCACCGACATGGTGTTCACCGGAAGCAATATCATCGCCGAGAACGGTTCTGTGCTCGCCGCATCCATGTTCAGGGACAACGAACTGACGATCAGCGAGATCGATGTGGAGAGACTTCTGCACGAGAGGCAGAGGATGAACACCTTCACATCTGCCGCAGGAAACTGCACGCATATTGCAGTGGACTTCACAGAGGAGGAGACGCAGCTCACACGCTCATTCTCTCCTCATCCGTTCGTTCCATCCGATACAGGAGAGCGGGATTCCAGATGCGAGGAGATACTCACTCTGCAGGCTTATGGATTGAAGAAGAGGCTTGTCTCCGCCCGTGCGGCAAAGGCCGTAGTCGGACTTTCCGGCGGTCTCGATTCCACTCTGGCCCTTCTTGTCACAGTGAAGGCATTTGACCTCATCAAACGTCCCCGTACGGACATAATAGCAATAACGATGCCGTGTTTCGGAACCACTGAAAGGACTAAATCGAACGCTGAGAAACTGGCTTCCGCACTCGGCGTCACATTCAGGACTATAGACATAACGGAGAGCGTGCTCAGGCACTTCGAGGACATCGGACAGAGCACGGATGATCTTTCCGTGACATATGAGAACTCGCAGGCGAGGGAGAGAACACAGGTGCTGATGGATACCGCGAACAAAACCGGCGGCATCGTAATCGGTACGGGAGACCTCTCTGAGCTTGCCCTCGGATGGGCCACATACAACGGTGACCACATGAGCATGTACGGAGTGAACTCTTCGATTCCGAAAACGCTTGTGCGCTATCTTGTCCGCCACACAGCTGATATGCTTTCAGATGAGGCATCGCTCGTGCTCTATGACATACTCGCGACCCCTGTGTCTCCCGAGCTTCTTCCTGCAAAGGACGGGCAGATATCACAGGTGACGGAGGATATCGTCGGGCCATACGAACTCCATGATTTCTTCCTCTACTATATGATCCGCTTCGGATACTCGCCGCGGAAGATCTTCCGCATAGCGGCAGATGCATTCAGAAGCGATTATTCCCCGGCTTTCATAAAGAAGTGGCTTACAGTTTTCGTCAGACGGTTCTTCCAGCAGCAGTTCAAGAGGAGCTGTCTCCCGGACGGCCCGAAGGTCGGAACTGTCACGCTCTCTCCGCGTTCCGACTGGAGAATGCCCTCCGATGCCTCTGCTGATGCATGGATCAAGGAAGCTGAGGAGATAGAGGCCTGAGAGCGTATGTCACTCTCCCCGCTGCGGCGGTGGTATTATTTCCCCGCCTTTCGGGGTAGAATGGCATTATGTTCGGATCAGGAAAATCATTTCTCGGAGGACTGATAGGTCTGTTCTTCTTCTCAATAGCGGTCTTTTTCCTCATATACTTCTTCGTGCCGGAGATCTCCGTCAAATTCTTCGGCATTACCGCCAACACCGGCGAGATCGTAGACGGAGCGGTCGCGGAGGCCATAGAGTCCTCTGGGCTTCCTGATGAGATCTCAGGAGAGATAGGATCATACCTCTCGTCAGAGGAGGGACAGGCTCTCATCTCTGACCTGGGAGAGAACCTTGACGGACTTTCAGACAGGATCAGCACTCTTGTCTCGGAGGCGGGAACTTACATAGCCTCGGGGAAGGGCAGCGCCTCGGATTATTTCCAGAGCGAGGAAGAGGGCGTATGACAAAAATAACCTTTCTCGGGACAGGAACAAGCCATGGCGTTCCCGTAATAGGATGCAGCTGCTCGGTATGCCGCTCCGCCGATCCTCATGATAAGAGATGGCGTTCTTCTGTGCTTATAGAACGAGAGGGCACAGCTGTAGTGATAGATACAGGCTATGAGTTCAGGCTGCAGGCGCTCAGAGCAGGAATAACTCACCTCGACGGCGTACTCTACACGCATCAGCACTCCGATCATCTGATGGGACTTGATGACCTGAGAGTGTTTACTGATGAGAAGAAGCTGCCCGTCTACAGCTTTGAGAGCGTTCTTTCCGCGATAGAGAGAATATTTCCCTATGCATTTTCTGAGATGCCGTACAAGGGCGTGCCGAGGATGCAGCCCGTCGTTGTCGCCGAGCATCAGAGCTTCCGCATCGGAGCGCTTGAGTTCACAGTCATACCCGTTCTTCATGGTTGCATGCGCATCGCAGGGTACAGATTCGGAAGCGCTGCATACATAACTGATGTCTCGGATATGCTTTTCAGTGAGAATGAGGAGTATCTAAAAGGAATACGCACGCTTGTGATCGGGGCTCTCCGCGACAAACCGCACTGGAGCCACTTCACGTTCAGCCAGGCCATTGAGGCCGCTGAGCGCATAGGTGCGGAGAAGGTTTACTTCACCCATATCAACCACGCCACATCCAGTGCGGAGATAGAGAAGCGCTTCGCCCCTTATGCCGTGCCCGCATATGATACACTGACGGTGGAGGTTCAGGATGAGTGAGGATTTCAGCAGACGCCTTTATGTGATCGACGGCTATTCGGTGATATACAGAAGCTACTTCGCACATATCTCCAGCCCGCTCACCGACCGCAATGGAACGAATGTCAGCGCATATTTCGGTTTCTTCTCGACGCTCCTGTCACTGATATCCTCATACAGAATGGACTATCTTTCCATCGTTATGGACGAGAAGGCGCCCACATTCCGCAAGGAGATGTACCCGGAGTACAAGGCCAACAGGGACAAGGCTCCGGAGGATTTGCATGCGCAGGTGCCGATGATAGAGGCATCGCTTGAGAAGATGCACATCGCCTGTCTTTCCCGTCCCGGCTATGAGGCCGATGACATCATCGCATCCCTTGCGGCCAGAGCATCGCAGGAAGGCATAGAGACTGTCATGGTCACCGGCGACAAGGACCTTCTGCAGCTTGTCCGCGATCATGTTTATGCGCTGCGGCCGCCGAAGAAAGGTGAGAAAGAGTACCGTCTCTTCCGCTCTGAGGAAGTTTTGGAGGAGTTCGGCGTCAACCCTGATCAGATCGTAGATTACCTCACGATAATAGGTGATAAGGCTGACAACGTTCCCGGCATAAAGGGACTTGGAGAGAAGGGAGCGCTGAAGCTCCTGACAGAGTATCTCACTCTTGATGGCATATACCGCCATCTTGATCTCCTGCCTGCGGGAATGCGAAAGAAGCTGGAGGAGGGAAGGGAGGAGGCAAAACTGTCCAGGGATCTCATCGTCCTCCGCACCGATGCCCTTCCTGAAAGTTTCTCGTTCTCATCGCTTGACTTCTCTTCTGTGGACACCTCCGGTGCTGTGCAGGACTTTGACGACAGGGGCTGCCGCTCTCTTATAAGACGCATAGTTGGCGGACATCAGATAGTCCAGCAGAAGAAGGAATCAGAGGAGAGCCTCCCCCCGGTAGTGAGAAGCGAGTACAGCGCTGTGACCGATCTTGAAGAGGTCAGGCGTCATTTTGAGACAGCGGAGAAGAACGGCGGCCTCATAGCGCTTGATACGGAGACGACAGGGCTTGAGGAGGATGCCGAAATCGTCGGCTTCTCTTTCTGCTACGAGGAGGGGAATGCCTATTACGTTCCCTTAATGGCAGGGGGAAGGGAGTACAACTCTCCAGACGCTGTGAAGGCACTCTTCGATGAGTTCCTTGCATCCGGAAGGCTTGGAATCATAAACCAGAATGTCAAGTATGACCTGAAAACGGTATGGAACCTCGGTTCCGATATAAAGCGGATAGCGTTCGACACGATGATCGCGGCATGGCTTCTGGATTCCAATTCCAACATATACAACCTTGATGATCTCTCGCTCCGCTACCTAGGTTGCACCACGATGCACTATGAGGATGTGGTCGGCAAGGATGAGATATTCTCCGACATTCCTCTTGAGAAGGCTGTTCCGTACAGCGCGGAGGACAGCGATATGGCGTACAGACTGTACCTCCTTTTCTCCAGGGAACTCAAAAGCAGGAACCTTGAGGATGTGTTCACCCGTTTCGAGCTTCCTCTGATAAGAATTCTCGCCGGAATGGAGAGAACCGGCATACATCTCTCTCCCGGGCGTATAGCCACGCTCAAGGAGGATATCGACGGCAAGGTGGAGGCTCTGACCGCAAAGATATTCTCGCTGGCCGGGCATGAGTTCAATCTCAACAGCACCGTGCAGCTTTCAAAGGTGCTCTTTGAGGAGATGGGGTTCAGCGCGAAGAAGAGGACGAACAAAGGATTCTCTACTGATACGGCGACGCTTGAGAGTTTGAGGAGCAGTGATGAGACTGGAATCATAGAGGACATTCTTATGTACAGGCAGCTGTCGAAGCTGAAAAGCACATATATAGATGTCCTGCCCGCGCTTGCTGACAGCGAGGGACGCATCCACACATCGTTCCTGCAGACAGGAACGGCGACCGGAAGGCTCTCCTCGCGCAATCCCAATCTGCAGAACATTCCCGTCCGGACGGATGAGGGAAGGCTGATAAGGAGCGCGTTCATTCCCTCTGACGGAACTCTCTTCCTCTCCGCGGACTATTCGCAGATTGAGCTTGTCGTGCTGGCGGATGCCGCGCAGGATACAGGCCTGATGACGGCGTTCAGGGAAGGGCAGGACGTGCACAGATACACAGCCGGCATGATATTCGGCAAGGCTGCCTCGGATGTGACCGATCATGAACGCCGCATCGCCAAGACGATAAACTTCGGCATAATGTACGGCATGTCTGCGTTCAGGCTCTCTAACGAGCTCGGGATTTCCCGCAGAGATGCGGCGGCGTTCATAGAGATGTACTTCCAGCGTTACTCCGGTGTTAAGAGCTTCGTTGAGCGCACGGAGGAGACGGCGAGGGAGACAGGGCGTGTCGTGACGCGCTTCGGGCATGTCCGGGAAGTGCTTGGAATCAACAGTTCCAACAGGGTGGAGAGGGCAGGTGCCGAGCGTGTGGCGGTCAACACCGTGATACAGGGAACTGCTGCGGAGATAATGAAGATAGCGATGATCTCGATAGCCTCTGCGATTTCCGAAATGGGGCTCAGGACACGCATGCTCCTGCAGGTTCACGATGAGCTGATCTTCGAAGTTCCGTTTGAAGAGAAAGAAGTTGTTGAGCGCATGGTGAGGGAGAAGATGGAAAACGCGGTGAAGCTCTCTGTGCCTCTTCGAGCCTCCCTTGAGTTTGGCTCTTCCTGGGGAGATATGCACTGATGGTTGTTGGACTGACAGGCAGGAGCTGTGCGGGAAAGGATACTGTGGCGGGACTTCTCGACCGTGAGAAGTTCTTCGTGATCGACGAGGATTCGCTCGGCCATCAGGCTCTTGCATCGCGGAAAGAGGAGCTTGCCGCTGCTTTCGGAGACGGGATAATAGCTGCGGACGGAAGTGTTGACCGCAGGAAGCTGGGGCCCATCGTTTTCGCTGACAGGAATAAGCTGGAGATTCTCAATGCGATAACCCATCCGTGGATGCATGACGAGACGATAAGGCTCTGCCGCACGGCAGAGGAGAAGGGGATGATCGCGGTGATAAACGCGGCGCTCCTTGAGTCGATGAGGTTTGTCCCGGAATGCGATGAGGTGATACTCGTAGAGGCTCCGTATAGTGTCAGGGCGGAAAGAGCGTTCCTCCGCGAAGGAATAAGCGAGGAGCGTTTCCGTGACCGCGACAGACAGCAGGCGGAGATAGGCAGCTCGCTCCGCCGTCCTGATGTCAGACTTACCGTTATAGTCAATGACGGAGATGGATATAGTCTTTCTCGACAAGTCAATATTCTGTGTGATAGACTTCTTAAAGAGGCGTTTTTATGGGAAAGAAGACAAGAATAATATTGCTGACAGTGACGGCTGTGCTGGCGGTGTTTGTATTCTCAGCTATGTGGGCTGTCAGACCGGGCTCTCCGAATGCAGTTCTGGAAGCTGCCAGAGCGAGGCAGAGCGAGCCTCTTCTTTCTGTGTCGGAGCCTCTTGAGACAGATGTGAAGACTCTCTCTGATGAGGAACGGATGGCGGAAAGCGTTGCCGCTATTCTCGCAGACGATGAGGATTTCCTCTCGTCGCTTGCGCTCGCCATCGCGGACAGCATATCGCTGGATGCCTACATTCCGGAGATTACGGAGAGCGTGTATGACCGCATATCCGCAGATTACGGAAAGATCGCGGAAGATGCCGCGGCCTCTGTCAATGAAGGTCTTGAGGATGAAATCCTCGCGCTCTACGGTAAGTACAGGGAAGACCTCACTGCCGACATCGTGATGACGATTCTCTCAAGATACGATGAGATGACAGCGGCGGAGAAGGCAGACGTTCTCTCTCTTGATGATATCGCGGTTGAGCTCTATGGCCGCTACCGTGACGATGTTGTTGCTGACATCGCGGCGGCTGTCGCTCTGCAGATCACGGACGCAGAGGATATTGATGCTCTCAGCGAGGAGGAGATAAGGAATATCGTAACCTCTGTCTACGAGGAGAAGAGGGAAGAGATAATCACCGATGCGGAGGAGAGGATAGTCTCAGATTACTCAGCGCTTACTCCTGAGGAGCAGAGCAGGCTTCTTGGACTTGCAGAGCAGCTTGAGAAACTCTACGGCCTCTATATCGATGATATCGCTGCCGACATAGCTTCGAGAATCAGCGCTGAGCCCGCTGCGGCAAGTTATGAGGAACCTGAGGTTTCCGGAGATGATCAGAGCACTCCGCAGAAAACACGCATCTCGGTTCCTGCGTTCTCCGCTGGTACGGTAGCTCCCGATGCTTCCGCCGAGGAGTACAGGGATGCCCGTGAGGCACAGAGAAGGGCGGAGATAGAGAAGGCGCTGGCGTTCATCTCCGAGTGATATCGTGATTGGAATGGGAAAAGCTCTCTTCGTGAGAGCTTTTCTATTCTGGATAGTATCTCTCCTCTCCGTCGGGTGTCTCAAAGAGATACCTTTCTTTTTCCCCTGGAACCCTTCCTCTGAAATATGAGTATGTGAGCTGGACTTTCCCGCCTCCATCCGGCAAATCTGCAGTATATTGCGGCATTCCGAGTCCGGAGAGTTCCTTTCTTATATTCCTCTCGATCTCAAGTCCGCGCTCTATGCTGACCCTGAGATGGGCAGTTCCTTTCACCGGATCGTCCTGAAAGAGATAATACGGTTTTATGCGGTTCATCAGGAGCTTGTCTGAGAGCTCTATGAGCGTTGCCTCGTCGTCATTAACGCCTTTGAGGAGTACGCTCTGGTTCATTGCAGGTATTCCCATATCAACGAATGCGGCAACAGCTCTTGCTGAGTCCTCCGAAAGCTCGGCGGGGTGGTTGAACTGCGTCATCAGATAAAACGGCGCGCCATGGCTGTGCTTCTTTATTATCTCCATCAGGGAAGGCGTGAAGCGTTCCGGGAATACTGCGGGCGCTCTTGTGCAGAGGCGCAGTATTACATCAGGGCACTCTTCCTTGAATATGCCGAGAAGCATGTCGATGCGGCTGTCTGAGAGGGTGAACATATCGCCGCCGGTGAGAAGGACTTCCCTTATTCCGCTGTGATTCCTGACATAGAGCGCGGCATCCCTTATCGCCTTCTCGTCAGCCGGCCCTGTAAGAGAACCTGAGAAGCGGCGCCGGAAGCAGTGCCGGCAGTATGCGAAACACCTGTCCGTCGTCAGGAAAGCCGCCCTGTTTCTGTAGCGGTGCACCAGACGTTCCGTGCCCTGATGCTTTGCCTCTTCCTGCGGATCGGGACTTCCGACGGTGTCCTGATTCTCCTTTTCAGAGGGGACGAACTGGCGTCTGACGGCCGGTATCGCGAGCATCTGCGCTATGTGGTCTGAAATGAGCAGAGGCAGTGTGTCCGGGCCGTCCGGGTTCCATCCTTCTTCCTCCGCTGTCAGGTCTATCTTCTTTCTCAGTGCTTCGATACTCTCAATGGCCATGCGGATTTTATAGCACCATGGAAGCGGTCAGGCAATAGATGATAATTCCCTTTTGCGTTAGAGTTCGGATATGGCAGAGAAGAGAAAGAACCTCAGCGGCTATTACGCCGCGACATTCCTCATCGGGCTCGGTTTCTTCACGATGGGGCTGATGGACCCGCTTTACGACAACTATATTCCGATGTTCCTCGGATACTACATAGAGAGCTCCTCGGTGATAGGGACCGTGATGACGCTCGACAACATCCTGGCGATATTCCTCATACCGGTATTCTCGGCGCTCTCCGACAGGACGCGCACAAGAATAGGGCGCAGGATGCCGTATATCATCACGCTGCTGCCGCTTACAGCTATCTTCTTTGCTCTTGTGCCGTTCTCAGCGCTTAAATCGTTCATCATACTCTTCATCACGATCTTCATGCTCAATATCTTCAAACAGGCGGCAAGAGGGCCTGTGGTTGCGCTGATGCCTGATATGGTTCCCGCTGATCTCAGAAGCGAGGCCAATGGTGTCATAAACACGATGGGAGGTCTTGCTACGATACTTGGGACGGTGCTCCTTGCACGCCTTATGGATGTCAGCATCACTCTTCCCGGCTTCGGTACAGTGGACAAGGTTCTTGCTTTCCCTGTGGCATCGCTCTTTGTCATTGCGGCCACTGTTCTTCTCTTCATCTTCGTGAAGGAGGGAAAGAGCACTGTTCAGGCGGATGGGGAGAAGGAGGAGAAGGAACCGGTGCTCAGCAGCCTAAAAGGGATATTTGCAGAAAAGGAGAAGAGCGCTCTCTTCATCCTTCTCTCGCTTCTCTGCTGGTTCATCGCGTATCAGGGGATACTTCCGTTCATAGGCGTCTATACGATGGAGGAGCTGGGAACCAGCGCGGGAACAGCGGCCCTCTCTTCCGGGATGGTCGGAGTGGCTTATGCAGTCTTTGCAGTGCCGTCGGGAAGATTCGCGCACCGTTTCGGCAGAAAAAGGACGATACGCATGGCTCTTCTCGCTATTTCCGTCGATCTAATTCTCGTATTCCTGCATGGGACGCTCACAGCCGGGATGCCGTCCGTATTCCGTCTTGCATCGTTCTGGACTCTTCTCTTCCTCTTCGGCATATTCTGGGTGACTGTGGTGACAAACTCGTTCCCTATGCTCTGGCAGATGGCGGATTATAATACAATGGGAATTTATACGGGTGCGTACTACTTTTTCTCTCAGCTTGCGTCGATAATAGCACCTCCGCTTGCCGGCGGAGCAATAGATATCTTCGGCTATCCCGCGCTCTTCATCTTCGGTTTCGTGTTCATGGCCGCCGCACTTTTCCTGATGAGGTTCGTGCACAGGGGAGAGCCGGAGGAGTGATGAATCCCCGCTGAAATGAAAAGAGCCGGACAGAACATTCCGCCCGGCTCCTGTTTCATCTGTGATGATTACTTCATTATCTTTCTGAAAAGAGCCTTGAAATCATCGATGGAGGCTTCTTTCGGATTGCCGGGTGCACAGGCATCCGCCGCCGCACTCTCTGCGAGGAATTCAAGATCCTCTTCCTTTACGGCTTCCAGCTTCTCCGGAATTCCCACGTCTGCGGAGAGCTTTCTTACCGCATCAACTGCCGCTTTGCGGTACTCTTCCTGAGACATCGAGTCGACATTCTTCACTCCCATCGCCCTCGCTATCTCCCTGTATTTCTCGCCAGTCGCTTCCGCATTGAACTCCATGACGATCGGGAGCATCATCGCGCAGGCAACTCCGTGGGGTGTGTCATAGACAGCACCGAGAGTGTGAGCCATCGAGTGAGCGATTCCGAGTCCGACGTTTGAGAATCCCATTCCGGCGATGTACTGGCCAAGAGCCATATCCTTCCTTCCTGTCATGTCGCCCGCAACGGCTGCCCTGAGGCTTCTCGAGATGATCTCTATGGCCTTGAGATGGAACATGTCCGTCATCTCCCATGCGGCCTTTGTCGTGTATCCCTCGATCGCGTGCGTGAGCGCATCCATTCCTGTGGAGGCTGTGAGGCCCTTCGGCATCGATGCCATCATATCGGGATCGACAACGGCGACAACCGGCATGTCATGGGGATCGACGCAGACGAACTTCCTCTTCCTCTCGACATCCGTGATGACATAGTTGATTGTGACCTCTGCGGCTGTTCCAGCAGTCGTAGGCACTGCGATGATCGGGGTGCACGGCTTCTTTGTGGGAGCAGTTCCCTCAAGGCTTCTTACATCCTCGAACTCCGGGTTGGCTATTATGATTCCGATGGCCTTCGCCGTATCCATGGAGGAACCTCCTCCGATAGCGACTATGCAGTCGGTGCCGGCTTCCTTGAATGCCTTTACTCCGTGCTGTACGTTCTCGATCGTCGGGTTAGCCTTTATATCCGAATAGAGAGTATAGGGGATGCCCGCCTCATCGAGCACGTCCGTGACCTTCTTTGTGACTCCGAATTTCACAAGGTCAGGGTCCGAGCATACGAAGGCCTTTTTGAATCCTCTTGCCTTTATCTCCGCTGCGATTTCCTTTATCGCTCCGCTTCCGTGGTAGGAAGTCTCATTGAGCATTATCCTTTCAGACATCTATGTTCCTCCATGATCATCCGGAAACATATCCGGCTTCTTTCTTAATATAATAACGGAGAGTGCAGAGCGGAAAGGGCTGCGCTCCGGGTGATGGACAGGGAGAGTGTCATTCTGCTATGCTTGCAGACGGAGGCAGGGTATGATTATTAACAGAGGCTTAACATGCTGTGAATGCCGCGGTCTCCATTTGTATTTCTGAACTGATGCCGGTATATCCGGCTTTTTTTATGAGGTGATACCATGTCCGATGTTTTCAGGTTCAGGTCGCTGAATGTAATCGACGACTTCTCTATCAGCGAGAGGCGCTACTTCTTCCGCAAGGTCAGGGAGCTCAAGGATGCGATAATCTCAGGCGATGAGGCTACGCTTGACAGTTTCCGTATCAACGACCCCGATTTCGGTATCTATGAGGTGTTCCTTGAGGACAGCACAAGGACCAAGGAGTCGTTCAGGAACGCGGCGGAGTTTCATCACGCGAAGGTCTCCGAGCTCCTTTCATCCTCTTCCTCGATAAACAAGGGAGAGAGCTATGCCGATACCTTCAACATGCTCTCCGGCTACCACAACACTATCTTCATCGTCAGAAGCAAGGTCGAGGGCCTGACAAAGTGGCTCTCCGAGGAGTGCGGCGAGTATGCGGAGCGCAACAATCTGCCTTATAAGCCGGCATTCATCAACGCCGGTGACGGCAAGCATGAGCATCCTACGCAGGAGCTCCTTGACGAGTTCACCTTCCTTGAGGATCTCGATATGTCCTTCGACTCGATCCATGTCGCACTCGTCGGCGATCTCTATCACGGACGCACTGTCCACTCCAAAGCCGACGGCCTGAGGATTTTCGATCACGTCAAGGTCGATCTCATCGCTCCTGAGGAGCTGATGATGCCGGACTCATATATCGAGAAGATGAAGGAGAACGGCTTCGAGGTCACGATCTATCCTTCGATAGAGGAGTATGTGAAGAAGGGCGACATAGCACGTCTCTGGTACTTCACGAGGCCGCAGCTCGAGAGGATGGGCGAGAGGATACTGCAGAAGCAGGCGATACTGCGCGAGGCCATAACGTTCAGGCGCGACTTCCTTCCTTATCTGAGGGAGAACACGAAGTTCTATCATCCGCTTCCGCGCCACAAGGAGCACCCGACGATCCCGACATGGCTCGACAAGACTCCGCTCAACGCATGGGAGAGACAGGCCATAAACGGAATGTACTGCCGCATTGTGCTTCTCTCGCTCATCGCTGGAAAGACAGGTGATGATTACATCCCCGTTCCCGGCGAGCATGACGAGGACAGGAGGACGGAGGAGTATATTCTCAAGGTTGAGCCGTCCGGAGAGAAGAAGGCGAAGAACTACTCCGAGGGAGTCCGCCCGATCACGGACGGCATCGTCATAGACCACATCTGCAAAGGAGACGAGCCGAGTGTGATACGCGACCATATGAGGCTCATCTCATCGGTTCTCGGCCTTGACGGAGAGAGAGGAGGAGAGTGGGTGTCCCGCGGTTCTGACGGACAGTACAAGGGCATAATCTTCCGCCCCGGCGCACGTCCTCTGGAGAGGAAGGATCTCAAGAGACTTGCGGCTGTCGCTCCCCACTGCACTCTCAACATCATCCATGAGGGACGCGTGGTGGAGAAGTACAGGACGCATATGCCTCCGCGCATTTACAACTTCGATGATCTCTGCTGCCGCAATGAGGCATGTATCTCCAATCCCGTGAACGGCGAGGGCGTTCCTGCATCGTTCCTGCGCACGAAGGACGGCCATTTCGCATGCGCTTACTGCGGACGCTTCCACACATTCAAGGAAATCTGGAAAAATCGCCAGTAGATGATAAAATTATAGGAAACTGAGGAAACAAAGATGAAAAGACTTGAGGAAATAACGGAATACTACGGCCCGCTTCTTGCTAAGGGGGCTTTCGAGCTCGGAGCGATAAAGCTCTCTCCGTCCGCTCCCTTTACATGGGCATCCGGCTACAGGATGCCGATCTACAATGATAACAGAATGTTCCTGTCTCAGCCCAAGTACAGGGCTCTGATAAGGGATGCATTTGCCGATATGCTCAGCGCCATCGGCGGAGGATTCGACAACATCGCAGGAACTGCAACCGCCGGCATTCCCCATGCGACCAGTCTTGCGGACATGCTCTACAAGCCGCTCTCATACGTCCGCTCGTCATCCAAGGATCATGGCCTTGGTCATCAGATCGAGGGAATCGGAAAGGACGGCTACAACGGACAGAACGTTCTCCTGATCGAGGACCTCATCTCCACAGGCTCGTCATCGCTCAAAGCCGTTGAGGCGATAAGAAACGCTGGCGGAAACTGCACGCTCTGCCTTGCTATATTCACATATGGACTTAGGACTGCTGAGGAGGCATTCGCAGCGCTTGAGCCGCCGTGTGTTTTCCATACAATCCTCGACTATGGCACGATGATCCAGACAGCGTGCGAGACAGGCTATATCTCCTCCGATGAGGCCGAGGTCCTCCACGAGTGGAGGGAGGACCCGTTCGGATGGGGCGAGAAGAGGGGATTTTCTAGGGAGGTGAAGGCATGAGCTATATTGATCAGCTGAAAAGCAGCGCTGAGAACGCCGGAAATATCGTATGCATGGGCCTCGATCCCGTGCTCTCCGTACTCCCTGAGTTATCGGCGCCTGTGCGCGAGCGTATTTCCGGCTACTTCTCAGAGATATTCCGCCGCATGAGGCTGGAAGGCGTGGTTCCCGCGGCATTCAAGCCGAATATCGGATACTATGCATCGCTTGACTCGCCGCGTGACGAGGATTTCTCAGGCTCTCTTGCCCTTGCGGATACGTTTGACCTCTTGGAGACATTCTTCCCCGGTGTTCCCGTCATTCTTGACAGCAAGCGCGGCGATATCGCGAAGTCCAGCGAGAACTATGCCGAGGAGGCTTTCGGGAAGTGGAGAGCAGATGCCGTTACAGTATCGCCGTATATGGGAAGCGATTCCGTTCTTCCTTTTGCAAGGGAAGGAAAGGGTGTCTATATCCTCAACAGGACATCGAACCCGGGAGCTGCGGACATACAGAACATGCTCACGCTTGATGCAGTCGACGAGAAGGAACTCTACCCGTTCTACATCTCGGTCGCACACCGCATTGCGCACTGGGCTTCAGACCATCCCGGAATCGGTGCTGTCGTAGGCGCAACGAGCATGAAGGAGCTTGGCGAGATCGCGGAATACTATGCGGGCAGGGAGATACCGATGCTCATTCCCGGCGTAGGTTCGCAGGGCGGAAGCGCATCCGATGTGATAGCTTCTCTTAAATCGGCCGGCTATCCTCTTGCTCTTGCGCGCATCAACTCCTCCTCCGGTCTTACTCATCCGTGGAAGAAGGGTGCGGCTCCAGAGGACTGGCTTGACCGTGTAATGGCCGCTGCCCATGCGCTCTTTGCCGAGGCGGCGCTCTGATGGGTGATGTATCAAGGCTCAGGGGAAACCACATCAGGAAGGATATAATCCTCTCCACTGTCTCCGGTGTTGCCTCCACAAAGAAGGAACTGATCGAGCTCTTTGACAGAAAGATACCGTCGGTTGACATCATCACGTCAAAGAGCTTTCAGGTGACGCCGAACCCCGGGAACAGGGAGCCCATTGTCTGCTCACCCTCCGCAGGAGACTTCGGCAATTCCGTCGGGCTCCGCAACCCCGGAATGGATGCGGTTCTGCCGGAGATGAGAGATCTCAGGGAGAAGGGTATGAGGGCGATCCTCAATATCTCGCTCTCCGCCTCCAATCCTGAGGATTTCATAACTCTCGTTAAGGCTTTCGATCCCTATGCCGACATGCTTGAGCTGAACTTCTCATGCCCTCATGCGGCTGCTGGGTTCGGTGCATCGATCGGAAGCGACAAGGCCATAGCCTCTTCTTATGTAAAAGCTATATGCGACGCTTATCCAGAGAGAAAGGCGCTTCTGATAGTCAAGCTCACTCCCAATGTCCCCGATCTTGGAGAGATAGCAAAGGGAGTGATAGAGGCTGGTGCAGACGGAATCGCCGCGATCAACACAGTCGGACCGAAACTTTACATAGAGCCGCACTCCGGCAAGCCGATTCTCAACAACAAACTCGGAGGCAGGGGCGGAGCATCCGGCGAGTGGGTCAAGGAGACTGCTCTTGAGTGCATCCGCGAGATAAGAAAGGCCATCGGCGATGATCCCATCATCCTCGGAATGGGCGGTGTCTCAACGTCTGAGGATGTCCGCGCAATGCTTGACGCCGGTGCCGACTCTGTCGGAATAGGTTCGGCGCTTTCACGCGTGATGCCGACAAAGTGGGAGGACTATTTCAGAACGCTCAGGGAAGGCGGTGATGTCTCTTCATATCTCTCTGCAGAGAACGCTCTTGAATATACTCCGCATACACTTCTGAAGAAGGAGATTCACGGCAGCGATACAGTTGTGCTGACTCTTTCCGGAAAGATGGATTGCCAGCCCGGTCAGTTTGTATTCCTCTGGATACCTGAGAAGGGTGAGAAGCCGTTCTCCGTAGCTGTAAATGATCCTCTTACATTCCTCGTGAAGAAGAGGGGAGAGTTCACTGAGGCTATCTTCAATGCTGAGATCGGCGATACGATCTATACGCGCGGCCTCTATGGAAGTCCGATGGTCTACTCTCCGACGAAGAAGGCCATTCTCATCGGAGGCGGCACAGGTGCGGCGGTGCTTCCGCTGATCGCCGAGAAGCTCCGCGCGGATGGTACGGAGATGGATATAAGGGTAGGAGTTGTCGAGAAGCGCGGCAGCGATCCTCTGCAGGATGTCCTTGAAAGCTATGGACGCTATCTCTCCGTCGCCGATGACGGCAAGCCGGGGCGTGTTCTCGACACACTTGCGGAGGAAGATGTCTCAGGCGATGTCGCGGTCTATGTCGTAGGGCCTGGAAAGATGATGAAAAAAGCGGCAGAGAGGCTTGTGTCGCTCGGCCTTCCGGAAGAGCGCATCTACCTCTCGATGGAGAAGAACACAATGTGCGGCATCGGAATGTGCGGCGAGTGCGTCTGCGGCGGACATCTGCCCTGCAAGGAAGGCACTTTCTTCACATGGAAGACTCTCAGGGAGAACGGCGCTGAACTATGATTGATCCTCATGTGCATCTCAGGGACTGGAACCAGAAGGAGAAGGAGAGTGTCCTCCACGGCCTCAGAGTGGCGGCGGAGGCGGGGTTCACCGATGTTTTCGATATGCCCAACACATCCCCTGCCTGCACTGACAGGGATACCGTGCTTGAGCGCCTTGCCCTCGGCGGCGAGGCCGCAGGAAAGACGGGAGTCTCTTACCACCTCTACGGCGGCATAACGAATGATGAGGAGCAGATAAGGAACATGGTCTCCCTCCATTCGGAGCTCTTTCCCCTTGTTGTCGGCCTCAAGCTCTTTGCAGGCCATAGCACCGGGAACATGGGGATAATCGGAGCGGAGAGCCAGAGGAAGGTTTTCCGCATCCTTGCTGAAGAGCACTACAGGGGTGTGCTGGCGGTTCATGCGGAGAAAGAGGAGCTTATCAGAGGAGAGCTCTACAGGCCGGGAGAGTTCGGAACTCACTCCGACGCGCGTCCTGCAGAGGCTGAGACTGAGAGTGTCCGCGATCTGATAAACCTCGCCGTTGAGACGGGATTCGAGGGTACTCTGCATATCTGCCATGTTTCCGCCGCAGCGACTATCACTCTTGTGAAGGAGAGCCGGGATAAGCTGAGAATAACGATGGGGGCAACTCCCCACCATGCGCTTCTTACCCGCAGCGATGCCGTCTGTCATGACCGTTATCTCAAGATGAATCCTCCTCTTCGTACGGAAGAGGACCGTAAAGCTGTCTTTGAGGCTCTCCTCGATGGAACCGTGGACTGGGCTGAGTCCGATCATGCTCCGCATACGCTGGAGGATAAGGAGAAAGGAGCCTCCGGCATTCCAGGTTTTCCCGGTATGCTCCTGCTGCTGCATCGCCTCAGGGAGGCCGGTGCGGATGAAAAGCATCTCGAGGCTCTCTTCGGCGGAAACGCAGCGCGTGTTTTCGGTCTTGGCGAGAGGGAAGTTAGACTTCCTCCCGATCCTTACGGGCTCTATCTGAAACTCAGAGGTGAATATCCTTTTGATCCGTTCAGGGCTTCGGATGCTGTATAAATCACGTCTGCTTTTTCTGTTGTGTTTGATTCTCATTTCCTGCCAGACACCGCAGAACGTGGGAGGTGTGACAGTGGATTTCAGCGGCACTATGACTGCGGGATACCAGTTTACTGAGAGCGGCTCCCGTCCGTACTGGGGAAATGCCTGTGAGTGACCGCATGCATTGAGGTTGCCTTTTCTCTTCATCTCCTGACTTTTATTCATTCTCCTGTCTTTTCCTCCTTCATGCTGTTGTGCTACTATCCCCGGTGAAGGAGAAAGCCATGGACGAAGGCGGCAGTACGAACCCTTTACCTGAAAAGCATTCAACGCAAGACAGAGCCTTCTCCTGCATCCTCTAGCACAGGCCGGTGGTGAAGGCTCCGGGGAGAGCCAGATGATCACCAAGAGAACGGATTTAACACCAGATCAGAACTATACATGGATCGATGCGAGGGATTTGGACAAAGATGATATCTCAATCCTGACGGATGAGTATCTTATCTCCTCCGAACTCCTTGCGGATATCATGGATGCGGACGAGCAGAGCCGTATTGAGAAAGAGGACGATTATACTGTAATAATCTGCCGTCTGCCGTCGGCGGAGGAGAATGAGGATAATCCTCTGGAGCGTACCACTGTGCCTCTGGGAATAATACTCTTTCCTGACAGGATCATAACCATCTGCCACGGAGACAGCGTCGTGATAGACGATTTCGCCCGGCACCGCGTCAGAAGATGCCCTGTAAATACGAAAGAGGGATTCGTGATATCCATACTCGGACGCGCGGCCCTTGTCTACATCAGGTTCCTCAAATACATAAACAGACAGAAGGACCTCGTGGAAGAGCAGCTTCATGAGTCCATCATGAACTATGAGCTCATACAGCTTCTGCAGATACAGAAGTCGCTTGTATATCTAACGACAGGCCTCACGGACAACGAGGTTCTTCTTGAGCGTCTGCAGAAAACTCCTTATTTCAGGCTGAACAGCGAGGATGAGGCGGAGTTCCTCGAGGACAGCATAATCGACAACAAGCAGGCCATAGCGATGGCCAACATCTATTCTGATATCCTCACAGGCACGATGGATGCCTTCGCCTCCGTCATCGGCAACAACATGAACCTGATAATGAAAAGGCTCACCACCATATCGCTTTCGCTGATGTTCCCGACCTTCATCACAGGTTTCTTCGGCATGAACGTCATCCTTCCCGGCATGAGCAGCAGATGGGCGTGGATTTTCCTTCTCGTGCTCTGCGGCCTTGTAGCCATCATCGGTACGATAGCCATATCGGACAAGAGGAACAGCCTGATGAAGCGCAGCATCGGAGAGAAGGCAGGCAGGAAGAACAGAAAAGAGCGCACTCCATCCGAGATAAGGTATCTCAGAAGGAAGAAGCAGACTCTTGAGGCGGAGGACTGATCATTTCAGCACTCTGATGATGAAACCCTTTAGGTACTCGCTCTCTGGGAAAGATAGCCTAACCGGGTGATCCTCACCAGCACCGAGCGAGGCGAGTATCTGGGCCTCGACTCCGGCATCCGATGCCGCCCATGAGACGGCCTTTCTCAGATCCTCCCTCGAGAGAGCTCCCGAGCACGAGAATGTCGCTATGATTCCGCCGTCCTTTATCTTCATCATCGCGATGCGGTTGAGATCCTTATAGGCTTTCATCGCATTCTCTAGCTGTGACTTGGTTTTTGCGAGCTTCGGGGGATCGAGGATCATCATGTCATAGAAGTCCTCTCTGATTCCCCTTATATGCTCAAAGGCATTCGCAGCCGTTATAGTCACCTTATCCCTTGAACCTGCGAGAATAACTCCCATATCCTCGTTCAGGTGTATCTGGTAAAGCAGATGCCTCAGAGCCGATTCGGAAGAATCGACGGCATCGACGCGGCAGGCTCCTCCTCTGAGCGCATGGAGGGTGAATGCTCCAGTGTATGAGAAGAGGTCAAGAACTGTCTTTCCCGCTGCATAGCGCTCAGCTGCATTCCTGCTTTCCCTCTGGTCGCAGTAGAACCCTGATTTCTGGCTCCTGCCGGGCGCAGACTCATACCATATGCCGCTCTCCAGGAAACGGACGTTATCCCTCTCAGGCTGACCCTTTGTCTCCGCGCCTCCCGTGAATGTTCTCGTTTTCTCAGAAAGCCCCTCAGCTCCGGCAAACTGCCTGTCTGTCACAGCCTCGATCAGGGCGGGGTGAAGCAGCCTCTCAAGCTCGGATGCGATCACGGGCAGGAATGTATCCGCAAAGCGTGCGGAGACAATGATCCTTATCTCTCTGCCATATACATCCGCGGCGATTCCGGGAAGGAAATCGGCCTCTCCGTGAATCAGCCGGAAAGCGGTGGTATCAGGGAGGGAGAAGAAGCTCCTGCGCCTTGTCACGGCGCTGCGCACAGTTTTTCTGATGAACTCTTCGCCTATCTCCTCGTCATCGTTCCAGGAGAGGAGGCGGAGGATTATATGGCTCTTCTCATCATACCAGCCGTATGCGATGAACTCCCCGGATGCGGAATATACCTTCGCCCAGTCAGCCTCCTCCCGCTCCGGTTCGACACTCTCTATCGCGCCTGAGAATACCCATGGATGATGATGCCTTGCGGCCTTCTCCCTGCCGTCTTTCAGCTTTATCTCGTACATACCCCGATCGTACCGATAGCCATGAGTGTGTGCAAGATGGACGATAACGGCTAGAATGGCCCTATGAAAGCGGTATTCTTCGATCTGGACGGAACACTTCTCGATACTGTTGAGGATATAAGAAGCGCTGTTAACTACGCGCTCAGGGCATATGACGGCGAGGAGGCATCCCGGGACGAGGTCAGAAGGTATGTAGGAAGAGGACTGAGACGCGCGCTTCTCACGGCTGTCTCTGAAAAGCATCCGAAGGGCATATGCGATGACAACGAGTTCTCGCTCGCTTTCGCGCTCATGATGAGCTATTACCGCAACCATCCCGCAGATCATGCCGTTCCATATCCAGGCATCCCGGAGCTTCTTGAGAGCTTGAAGGGGAGAGGCATCAGGCTCGGCATCGTCTCAAACAAGGATGACGGCATCGTGCAGGCGATAGTCAGCAAGTTCTTTCCCTCCGTCTTTGATTTCGTCTCCGGGCAGATCGCAGGAACTCCGCTGAAACCCGATCCGACGCTTCTGCTTTCCGCGCTGGAGAAGGTCGGGGCAGCTGTGGATGAGAGCGTGTATGTCGGCGACAGCGAGGTTGATGCGGAGACTGGAAAGAGAGCTGGAGTGAGGACGCTCGTCGTCTCCTACGGATTCCGCAGTCCTGAAGAGCTCGCGGATGCGGGAATAAAAGCCGATGCCGCGGATGTCGGAGAGCTTTCATCTCTGCTCTGATATGATAGAATTGCAGAAAGGAGGGTTTATATGGAGTTTACTGACAGGATAAAGGCAGATGTCCTCGCAGCTGCGAGAGAGTATATAGCCTCGGAGACGAACGATGTATTCCGCCTTGAGGTTGAGAATGCAATAGAACTTGGAGACTGGGAGGGGCTTTACGACCGCTTCTACACATCGCTTGCGTTCGGTACTGCCGGTATGCGCGGCGTCATCGGGGGAGGAACCAACAGAATAAACACCTACATGGTCCGCAAGGTGACGCAGGGACTCTCTGACTATCTCAATACGGCGGTGAAGGAGCCGTCATGCGTGATAGCCTACGATTCAAGGGAGTTCTCGCAGGATTTCGCGCACTCCGCGGCCCGCGTCCTCGCATCCAACGGCGTGAGGGTGTATCTCTATGATTCCCTCCGTCCTGTGCCGATGCTCTCGTTTGCTGTAAGGCATCTTAAGACGACCGCGGGCATTGTCATCACAGCTTCCCACAATCCGTCAAAATACAACGGCTACAAAGTCTACTGGTCTGACGGAGGACAGGTGACGCCTCCTCATGACATAGGAATCGCGGAGAGGGCGAACAGCGTCAAAGCTGCAGACATAAAGGACATGGATGAGGAGGAACTCCGCAGGAGCGGTGTTCTCACATCTGTTCCGGAAGAGGTGGACGAGGCATACTACGCGATGGTCACCGCCTCTCTGAGACGTCCTGAGCTGATAAGCAAATCCACAGTCAAGGTTGCATACACCCCGCTTCACGGCTCTGGAAACGTGCCTGTGAACCACATGCTCTCTGCCCTTGGAATCGAGTGCCATACCGTGAAGGAGCAGCAGGAGCCTGACGGGAAGTTCCCGACAGTGAAGCTGCCCAACCCGGAGAGCGCTGAGGCGATGGAGAAGGTTATCGCCCTTGGAAAGGAGATAAAGGCAGACATTGTGCTCGGAACCGATCCGGATGCGGACAGACTGGGAATCGCGATTCCCACCGACCCGTCAAAGAGCGGTTATCTCCTCCTTACCGGCAACCAGATAGCGACACTGCTTGTCGACTACCTCCTCACCACGACAAGGGAAATGGGAAGGGAAGGCACACCGTTTGTGGCAAAGAGCCTCGTCACCACCGATCTTGTCAGGAAGATCACAGAGAAGAACGGAGGTATCTGCAAGGATGTCCTCACCGGCTTCAAATATATTGCAGAGGAGATTGAGAAGATCGCTGACGGCGTTTATCCGGGAGCGTATTTCCTCTTCGGCTGCGAGGAGAGCTACGGCTTCCTGACAGTTCCATCCGTGCATGACAAAGATGCTGTCTCGTCGGCAGTCGCCGCGGTGGAGATGATGTGCTACTACGCCTCGAAGGGCATAACGCTCCAGCAGAGGCTTGATGCCATCTATGCATCCTATGGATATTCCACTGAAGTCGTGTTCTCGAATGAGTATGACGGAGCGGAAGGCAAGGAGAAGATGAAGTCCATCATGGCAGGAATGAGGGCTCTCAGGAAGGGTGATACCCTTGTCTCCCGCGAGATCGCATCCGTTGAGGATCTTCTCGGCGAGAACACCGGATTCCCCAGAGCAGATGTCGTCATCATCCGCTTCACATCCGGAGAGAAGCTGGTCATAAGGCCGTCCGGCACCGAGCCCAAGATAAAGTACTATCTCTTCCTCACGGAGGGTGAGGGAGGAAGGAAGGCGCTTGAAGAGAGCGTCGGGGAGATAAAGGCTCAGTTCATGGCCGCTCTCTGATGGTTCTCTACCGCTTCGGAATGAGAGGGGAGCCGATGTATGTCTCGGACATCCCCTCAATCCCCTTTGATTCAGTGGAGAGTGTTCCCTCTTTCCATATATTCTCCTCATCGGTACTCAGCTTCGATGAGGAGGATGAGGCTGTGAAAGAAGCCGGACGCATGGCTGAGGATGCCGCTTTCCGCTGGATACAGGATAAGCGCTATACCCTGCGCCTCTTTGCATCGTCAGTGCTCTTCCTGCTGGTCTATCTCTTCTTATCGGTGGCTGTCCCTGATCCCGTTCCTGTTGTCGACGAGATTCTTTTCTCAGTTCTCGCCGCAGCTGTGTGCTGGATTCTCCTCTCCAGAGCGGACAGGTCATCTGCCCTGATGAGAAGCCGTCTGGAGCTCCTGCAGAGCGCGATTGAGCATCCCCATCCTGTCATCTCCGACGATATGGGCAGGCTTGAGGAGCTCTATGCCTCCCTCTACGAGCACAAACTTCTTGAGCTTGCAGAAATGATAGTCTCCGATGCGCTTCCTCTGGCTGATATTGAGGACAGAGAGTGGTTCCGTTCGTTCTTTCCCGTCTACAGAGCTTATGTGGAGAAGAACTTTCCGCACTTCATCAAGGAGTACGGCAGAATGTCATCGCGTGCAGGCAGAGAGAAAGCGGGTGAAAAGGAACTCTGCCGTCTCAGAAAGCACCTTGTCCATCTGGCTGCCGGCGGTTTTGATCTTGTCTCATATGCTTTTTTCATGATCCTCTCGTCATCAGCTGCGGAATGACGCGTATATCCCTGTATGGGATACATCGCTGTGATCGCAGCCTCATACATCCTCAGATTCTTTCCGGAGTTCTTCTCTCGGCCTCTGCTCGTGCTTCCTGCGCTTACTCTGGCCGCAGCTGTGCTGCTCCGAAGTGGAAAGTGCGCATTATCCCTCATTCTCGCTGCCCTGATGTTCCATTCCTCCTTGCAGTCAGTGCCATATGTATCGCTTGATGCCGCTGTCCCAGCGGAAGAGATATCCTCACTTTACGGCAAGGTGATACAGGACAGCACGATGCGCAGGAACGGCACCGGATACAGGATTGTGGTCAGCATGGCAGCAGACGGGGAGGGCAATCTCTTCTCCGCATCCGGCTGCATCTTCGTGACAGCCCCGCAGTCCGATCTTTGCTGCGGAGACAGAGTAAGGAGCGATGGAAGAGTTTTTGGGGAAATCTTCATCTCATACTCTGCAGAACTCCTCGAACGTTCACGCCTTACGGAGATAAGACGCGGTGTGCTGGAGTGGGCAAGAGGTAGACTGAGACCTTACGGGGATGCCGGAGAGCTTGCGCTGCGGCTTCTCTCAGGAACAGGAGAAAGAGGCGTGTTCTCGCTCACCGATGATGCCCTCGCATCAGGACTTTCGCATATTCTTGCCCTATCCGGCATGCATCTATCGATAATAGCGATGCTCATCTCTCCGCCTCTTGTCATAATCCTCGGCAGGAGATGGGGACGTGCGGCTGTGACGGTATTTCTCTTCATCTTCTCTTTCCTCACAGGCTGGAGACCGTCTCTTGCCAGGGCATTCATCTTCCGCCTCCTTATTGGAATCTGCGGAGAGCTTGAGATATCGTTCGTGCTGTCGTTCGTAATTCTCCTTGCACTCTTTCCCGAGTCCGCCGCTGATCTCGGAGCTGCGTACAGCTTCATATCGCTGGGAGGCATCTTCCTGGTATCGGAGAGAATCGGGAGGGCGCTGAGGAGGATATTCCCGATTCCACCTTCGCTCTCATCATCGTTGGCGGCATCGGCGGGGGCTCTGGTCTTCACGATACCTCTTACGGAGAGTATCTCCGGAAGCTATCAGACGGGAGCGGTCATAACATCATTTCCCGTCTCTGTGCTGATGACGCTCTTCATGGCGCTCTCGATTGCTGTGCTCATTTTCCCGCCGTCCGGTATCATGCTTGAATACCTCTATAAGGCTGCGGAAAACATGTTCCGCATTGCCGCGCTCTTTCCTGTATCCACCGGTCCTATGCCATATGCCGTCCTCATAGCTGTGTCGGCTTTCCTTATCATCGCCGGAGGTGAGAGGCGGGGGAGTCGGCAGCTCTGAGTTTTTCTTGTGCCCCGGCACACCATGGCTTACACTATCGCAGGAGGCGTTATGATAGAGCAGAAGGAGAATGTGTTCGTCATCTCGACGGAGAACACTTCATATATGATCGGCATCCTCGATACAGGCCATCCTGTACATCTGGGCTACGGTCCGCTTGTTGACTCTGTGCCGTCGATGGAGACTCTTTACGGAAGGGTCCGTCCGAACATCGGAACAGCCGCATACTGGGATGAGGAGCATCGGGATATATTTCCGGCAAACCTTCCTCTTGAGTACTCGACACCTTGGCGCGGCGACAACAGCGAACCTGCGGTCATAGTGGAGTACGGAAACGGCTGCACCGCTCTCGATCTTCTCTATAGAGGCCATAGAATATACAGGGGCAAGGATACATCATTTCCCGCCTCCGTCCCTGACTCAGAGGGCGCCGAGACGCTTGAGCTCGAGCTCTCGGATTCCGTCCTTCCCATCTCGCTCTATCTCTCCTATACGGTATTCCCCTCATCCGATGTGATCATCCGCTCGGCGCGCATAGTCAACGGTACGGATGAGGCCGCGCTCCTCCGTTCCATTGCCTCGATGCAGCTTGATATCCCCTCCGACGGATGGGAGCTTGTAACTTTTGACGGCGCGTGGGCGAGGGAGAGATATGAGCACAGGCGTCCGCTGCTGCCGGGTGTGACTGCAGTCGGGAGCCGCCTTGGCTGTTCCGGAAACGAGCATAATCCCCTCATCTATCTTGAGAACGGCAGAGGGGAGGTCTACGGCTTCAATCTCATCTACTCGGGCTGTCACAGAGAGTGTATCGATGTCTCTCCGTTCGGAAGGACGAGGGTGCTGACAGGCATAAATCCATATGGCTTCTCTTGGCGTCTCATGCCGGGAGAGAGCTTCTCCGCGCCGGAGGCCGTGATGACGTATTCTCGTTCGGGAAGAGAGAAAGCCGTCCTCTCTTTCCATTCGTTCATAAACGATCATATAGTCAGCGGATACTGGAAAGGGAGGGAGAGGCCTGTTCTCCTCAACAGCTGGGAGGCGAGCTATTTCAGCTTTGACGAGGAGAGGGTGCTCTCGCTTGCAGAGGCCGGAAAGGAACTGGGGATTGAGCTCTTCGTGCTCGACGACGGGTGGTTCGGAAAACGCACCGATGACACGAAGGGGCTTGGGGACTGGTATCCCAACCGCGACAGGTTCCCCTGCGGCATGGGAAAGTTCGCAGAGAAGATACGCTCCATGGGACTGATGTTCGGTATATGGATGGAGCCGGAGATGGTCAATTTCGACTCCGATCTCTACCGCTCCCATCCAGACTGGGTTATTGCACTGCCGGGGAGGAAGCCTCTTCCCTGCCGCCATCAGTACATCCTCGATCTCTCACGTCAGGAAGTAAGGGAATACATCATTGATGCAGTATCATCCGTGATAGATGAAAGCGGCGCCGCATACATCAAGTGGGATATGAACAGGACGTTCACGGACCTCTTCTCCTATGGAAGCATGGGAACAGCCGGCGAGCTGATGCACAGGTACATCCTCGGACTGTATGAGGTCATGGGGAGGCTTAAAGAGCGTTATCCGAAGGTGCTTTTCGAGGGATGCGCCTCCGGCGGAAACAGATATGACCTTGGAATGCTTCTTTTCATGCCGCAGATCTGGGCGAGCGACAACACCGATCTCCACGACAGGGTGATGATAGAGGAGGGAACTCTGATGGGCTATCCCCAGTCCACGATGGGGGCGCATGTCTCTGCATCCCCGGGACACCAGAGCCTGCGCGTAAGCCGCATCGACAGCAGGTTCAGCGTTGCCGCGTTCGGCGCATTCGGCTATGAGCTCGATGTTTCCGCTCTCTCTGATGATGACAAAGAGAGCGTGAGGGATGAGATCGCTTTCTACAAGAAGTACCGGAAAGTCCTCCAGTTCGGAGAGTTCAGAGTGGAGCATGTCTCTCCCAATCAGAGGTTCTGGTACTCAACTCTGGGAAAGACGACTGTGGCTGCGGAGATACAGACTCTCAATGAGGTGCATACGGGACGTCTGGACAGACTTCGCCTGCCGTGCGCCGCTGACGGGAAGATGTACCGTGTGACTGCCAGAAAGGAGCGCATCCCTGAATCATCAGGAGCCGCCGGCGGAATGACGGAGGATTTTTCCATTGAAGTGTCAGGAATGGTGCTGAGGGAGTATGGAGCTGCGCTGGGACCGCAGTTCACTGGAAACGGATTTGCCGAGGGCACGCGCATTCTCGGCGACTTCGGCTCTAGGCTCTATGTGATTGAGGAGGTGTAGATGAAAGCGCTCAGTTTCGGCGAGATTCTCTGGGATGTATTCGGTGAGGAGAGAACGCTTGGCGGCGCGCCTCTGAATGTGCTGGGGCATATAAGAAGGCTCGGCGGCGATGCGGGGATAATAAGCGCTGTCGGTGATGATGAGCTCGGGCATCTGACGGTTGAGAGGATCGATGAGCTCGGCATAGACCGCAGATATCTGAGAATCTCACCTTATCCGACGGGAAGAGCGGTTGTCACGCTATCTGACGGCATTCCCAGCTACAGCTTCGATGAGCCTTCGGCCTGGGATGATATCACCCTGCCGCAGTCTGATATGAAGAGGATCTCATCCTCCCGCTATTCTGTATTCATCTACGGGACGCTGGCGCAGAGATCGCCTGTCTCAAGGAAAACCCTCTGGTCGCTTCTCGACTCAGTCGAGGCCGATGAGTTCTTCTTCGATGTTAACCTCCGTCTCAGCTTCTGGGACGAGTCAGGTGTGAGGAAGGGGCTTGAGAGGGCTACTATCCTGAAGATGAACGATGAGGAGGTGCCGCGCATCGCCTCACTTCTCTCGATGGATGAGAGTGATCTTGCTGCCGGAATAATGAGAGAGTACCCTGTGCGGCGCATTATCGTGACGCTGGGAAAGCACGGCTCTGTCTGCTACGAGAACGGGAAGGAGTACCGTGTGCCTTCCGGCGATGTGAAGGTGGTCGACACAGTCGGCGCAGGGGACAGCCTCTCCGCCGCTTTCCTTTACTTCATCTCATCAGGGCTTTCTTCCGGAGAGGCGCTTGCGAGGGCCTCGCTGCTTGCAGATTATGTCGTTTCCAGGCGAGGTGCCATCCCTGAGTATGATGATGCGATAAGAAAAAGACTCATGCTGTAGTCTCCGCTCGTCAGGGTTATGGATGACGGCCGCCCATATTGCTATACTCATCCCTGAGAGATTGACGAGATGACACTTGATAACCTTAAAACCGGCGAATCCGCACGCATTCTTTCCGTAGGCGGTGATGCCGCACTCCGCCGCCATTTTCTCGATATGGGGCTTACTCCCGGCTCGGTGGCGACGCTTGTGAAGAAGGCTCCGATGGGAGATCCTCTTGAAATCTGCATCAGAGGCTATGAGCTTACGCTCCGCAAGGAGGATGCCGCACGCATTGCGTGCGAGAGGGCTGCGGAGATAAAGAAGGAGCAGAGCGGCAAGTCCCGGAAGATGATAAACCATCCGCAGGTGGGCGAGCTGGGAACGCACAAGCGCTCCGACAAACCTCTGATACCGGAGACAACGCCGATTGTATTCGCTCTTGCCGGAAACCAGAACTGCGGCAAGACAACGCTCTTCAACCAGCTTACGGGCTCAAACCAGCATGTCGGGAATTTCCCCGGCGTGACCGTTGACAGCAAGATGGGGAAGATAAGGGGACATGAGGATGCCTCGGTTGTCGATCTTCCCGGCATATACTCGCTCTCGCCCTATACGAATGAGGAGATAGTCACGCGCGACTTCATCCTCAAGAACAAGCCTGACGGCATCATCAACATCGTCGATGCTACCAACATAGAGAGGAATCTCTACCTGACGATGCAGCTCATCGAGCTTGACGTTCCCATCGTAATAGCCCTGAACATGATGGATGAGGTGAGGGAGAACGGCGGCACGATAGATGTAAACCAGCTTGAGGAGAGCCTCGGCGTCGCCGTCGTTCCGATATCGGCATCGAAGAACGAGGGTGTGGAGGAGCTGATCAAACACGCTATCCACGTTGCCAGGTTCAGGGAATCGCCGGGACTGAGGGATTTCTGTTCTCCGGAGGGTGATCCCAAGGATGTGGCAGTGCACAGATGCCTTCACGCCATCATGCATCTCATTGAGGATCATGCGAAGAGGGCGGGGATTCCTGTGCGGTTCGCCGCTGCAAAGCTCGTCGAGGGTGATGGGCCTATAATGAAGGCTCTGGCTCTCGATACCAACGAGAAGGAGACTCTTGAGCACATACTCCTGCAGCTTGAGGCTGAGAGCGGGACAGACAGGGATGCGGCGCTGGCCGATGCCCGCTTCCGCTTCATAGAGAGCATCTGCGATGCAAGCGTCGTCAGGCCCCATGAGTCGAAGGAGAGGCTGAGATCGATAAAGGCCGACAGAATCCTTACTGGAAGATATACGGCAATTCCCGCGTTCATACTCATAATGGCGCTGGTATTCTATCTGACATTCGGTCCTGTGGGTTCGTTCCTCTCTGATCTGCTCTCGCTCGGTATAGATAAGCTGACGGCTCTCGTCGATAACGCACTCTCTTCATACGGCCTCAATCCGATAGTCCACTCGCTTATCATAGACGGCGTTTTCAGCGGGGTGGGAAGCGTTCTCTCCTTCCTGCCTATCATAGTGGTGCTTTTCTTCTTCCTCTCAATCCTCGAGGACAGCGGCTACATGGCGCGCGTATCGTTCGTCATGGACAAGATGCTGAGGAAGATAGGACTTTCAGGGCGCAGCTTCGTTCCCATGCTCATCGGTTTCGGCTGTTCGGTGCCTGCCATAATGGCCACCCGCACTCTCTCTTCCGAGAGGGACAGAAAGATGACGATTCTCCTCGTGCCGTTCATGTCATGCTCGGCCAAGCTGCCGATCTATGCGATGTTCACCTACGCTTTCTTCCCCGGCTGCGGCGCTCTTGTGATGATCCTTCTCTATGTAATAGGAATCGTCATGGGAATAGTGCTCTCGCTGGTGCTGAAGCATACCGGGTTCAAAGGCAATCCTGTGCCGTTCGTGCTTGAGCTTCCGAACTACAGAATGCCGAGCGCAAAGACCGTCATGCAGCTGATATGGGAGAAAACGAAGGACTTCGTGACAAGGGCCTTCACGATCATCTTCATGGCCACAATCATCATCTGGTTCCTGCAGAGCTTCGATATACGTCTCAACCCGGTGTCGGATTCATCTGAGAGCATGCTTGCCGCAATCGGTTCTGTGATATCGCCTATCTTCCGTCCTCTCGGATTTGCTGACTGGAGGATATCCACTGCCCTGATAACAGGCTTCTCTGCGAAGGAGAGCGTTGTAAGCACGCTCACCGTGCTTCTCGGAGGCACAGCTGAGGCCCTTGGAACGCTCTTCTCTCCGTTCACAGCATTCGTGTTCCTCATCTTCACTCTTCTCTATACTCCCTGTGTTGCCGCAATCGCGACCGTAAGAAGAGAGCTTGGCAGAAGATGGGCGCTCGGCGTTGTCGTGCTGCAGTGCGCAGTTGCATGGGCTGCGGCTTTCGTAGTGCGCCTTGTGGGGCTTGCCATAGGGCTTGTCTGACGGATTGTTCTAGGGAGTATGAAAAGCTCCATTCGAATTCGATTCGTGCCTCTAGAATTAACTTTTGTAATGCAAGTTTCAGAATTGATCCTTTTAGATAAGGAGGTTGATATGCTAAGACCTACAGCCATTAGCGTAAATGCTCTTGATGATTCTCGCATTCTTGTTGAATTCGATTCTGGGGAGCGCAAGATTATGGATGTTAAGCCATACATAAAGGGAGAGTGGTATGGGAAACTGGCAGACCCCTCCTATTTTAAGACAGAGAGGGCCAATGGATATACTGTAGAGTGGAAAGACGGACAGGACCTTTGTCCAGATGAACTGTATTACTGCAGTACACCAATTCAAAAATAGAGGCTCTTCACGTTTTCTTAGGGGATTTGTATTTCACTGACGGGATGGAGATGTACTGAATCAGAGTGAAGAAGTAGTATTCATCCCGGTATCCGTACCCAATCCTCTTTGCAACCTTAATCCTGTTGTTGAAGCCTTCCAGCTTGCCTGTAGATATGGGATGAGATGCATGGGCCACAAGCCCGTCAATCCGCTTCTCTTTCAACTCTGCGAATCTTACCAGGGCAGGTATTCCACTTGCTTTGGCCCCTTCAAACCAGGCCACCCATCCAGTTCTGGCTTCCACCGCATCTCTCAGATCAAACAGCCTGGACATTTCTTCTTTCATTGCATGACACAGCGACAGATCAGCATGGTCATTGAGAATCTTCATGAGTGCCGCAGACTTCTCTTCAGACAGGCTGTCTCTTCCTGCAAGCAGAATCCATCTTGCACCTTTCACCTCTGAGTACAGGCGCTTCTCAGCTTTCACTTCAGCCTTGGGAAATCCTTCTTCATCCATCTTCTTGGCCTGAGCACTATGCTTCCTGGCTTCCTCAAGCCTCACGACACCGAGAACATCCTTTGCGAACTGTGCCTGCATGTGGTACCTGTCGTAGACAATCTTTGCCTTGGGAAGGTGTTCAGTAACCAGGAGGTTGTAGGATGCATTCATGTCCATTGCCACAGCCTCAACTTCAGACAGGTAATTCATGTCAATTTCCTGAAAGAACTTGGAAAAGTCTGCCTTCGTCCTGCCTTTTCCAACCCACAAGACATCACCTTCATCAAGGTCCATCACACAGGTTGCGTACTTGTGCCCTTTATGGATTGCAAACTCATCAACGGCAAGGTGCTTCGGCCTGTATCCGTCCTTTTCCAATTCCTTCTTCCTTCCAGCGATGGCTTCTGCCATTACTTCTTTGTGGAGATGTTTGATCGTATCCCAATGAACACCTGTAATCTTCTGTACTGTGGTTATGGGAATATTGAAGCGTAGGAAGGAGCTTATCCATGAAGCTGCACGTTCGGTTATCCGAGTCTGAGGGTATTTGAAGGGAATCTCTTCACAGAATGTCCTCGAGCATTTCTGGCAGCGGTAACGGTGGTAATTTGCTTCCACATCCTGCCTTGTCCCCGGGTACACAGGCATGTCCCTGAGTCTCATGCTGTAGTTACCACAGATGTGCACATGGCCATTGCAGAAGGGACATTGCACATCCTCTGTCTCTTTGATGCTCTTCAGATGGAGAAGCCTCTGCTTTCCATCTTCTGCTATTTCAGTGTTGATGTATTCATAGGGTTGAAGAGATAGGTAGTTTGCTATACTTTGTTCGAAGAGCATGTGTTCGTCCTTTAGTTTTTGAGTGGTATCTAAACTTTAGAACGCACATGCTCTTCTTTTCAATCCAGCTCTTCATCCCCTATCTTTCCGTGAAGAACCAAGAAAAAAGAGGATCTGAAAAGGAAAAAGCGAAAAAGTGCAGGCCAAGAGTTATATTCATGGGATATGTCCCCAGCGGAACAGGAGATCCCCCTCCGCCGCCGGAAAATCTTATGCCTGAAGCAAG
>CALXLV010000008.1 GCA_944389295.1 uncultured Spirochaetaceae bacterium
TCGACAGGTGTCATCACCGGCAAGAAGGCCAAGGAGGCCAAGGTCGGCGGTGAGCTTATCTGCTCGATCTGGTAAGGAGTGCTGAGATGTCCAGAATAGGAAAGCTTCCGGTTCAGATCCCGGAGAAAGTAGAAGTCAAGGTGGAGAACGGACACGTTGCCGTGACCGGCCCCAAGGGAGCTCTCGAGCTCCAGACAAGACCTGAGGTCACAGTCGAGGTGCAGGGCAGCGAGGTCATCGTCACCAGAAAGGATGATGAGAAACTCTCGAAGAGCTATCACGGCCTTTACCGCCAGCTGATCCAGAATATGATCACAGGCGTGTCCAAGGGCTTCCAGAAGGTTCTTCTCATCAACGGTGTAGGATACAGGGCGGAGCTCAAGGACAAGATCCTCACGCTCAACCTCGGTTATTCGATGCCGATAGAGTACATGATCCCGGAGGGAATCACGATCACCGCGGACGGTCCTGCAAAGCTCACGATCAGCGGCATCAGCAAGGAGAAGGTCGGCAAGTGCGCGGCCGAGATCCGTTCTCTCAGGGGACCTGAGCCGTATAAGGGCAAGGGTATCAAGTACGAAGACGAGACTATCCGCCGCAAGGTCGGTAAGTCCGGTGGCAAGAAATAAGGCGGTTTAGAGTTATGAACAGAATGATCGATAAGAACAGAAGGCACGCCAAGAGAAAGGCTCATATCAGGAAGAGAATCTCAGGCACGGCCTCAAGACCGAGAATGACTGTTTTCAGGAGCAACTACCACATGTATGTCCAGATCATCGATGATACTGTCGGACACACACTGGTATCCGCCTCTACCGTCGAAGCCGATCTGAGGAATCTCAGGAACACCGTTGCCGACGCCGAGAAGCTCGGCGAGATCGCAGGCAAGAGGCTTCTTGAGAAGAACATCGATTCAGTGGTGTTCGACCGCAATGGCTATCTCTATCACGGAATCGTGAAGAGCATCGCCGACGGCGCAAGAAAAGCCGGTATCAAGTTCTAGGAGAGCGGTATGGAAAAGGGAAAAGACAGAGAAGTAAAGGATGGATGCATCGAGAAGCTCGTCAAGCTCAACCGCGTCGCCAAGGTCGTGAAGGGCGGTAGGAGATTCTCATTCTCCGCTCTCGTGGTTGTCGGATATGGCGACGGAAGGGTAGGCTACGGCTTCGGAAAGGCCAACGATGTCACCGATGCGATCAGGAAGGCTACGGACAAGGCCAAGGCTCACCTGATCACGGTGCCTCTCAAGGGCTCAACCATTCCTCATGATATAACCGGAAAGTTCAAGAGTGCTTCCGTTCTCCTCAGACCGGCAGTACCTGGAACGGGCGTCAAGGCCGGCGGTGCAGTGCGTCTTGTCTGCGATGCTGCGGGAATCAGGGACATTCTTTCAAAGTCCCTCGGCTCCAGAAACGGCATCAATACGGTCAAGGCCACATTCGATGCTCTCGAGCATATGTATGATGCCGCGGCGGTCGCCAAGACCAGAGGCAAGACTCTGAAGGAGATGTGGAGTTAATCATGGCACAGATCAAGATAACACTCGTAAAGGGGCTCGCAGGCACCCTTCCGGTGCAGAGAAAGACGATCAAGGCCCTCGGACTTGGTAAGATCTCCAGCTCCGTAATCCGTGAAAAGGACCCTGTCAGCCTTGGCATGGTCCGCACAGTCTCTCACTTGGTTAAGGTGGAGGAGGTTCAGTAATGGCACAGATTGTCAGACCCGCGGGCGCTGTAACCCGCAAGAACATAGTCGGACGCGGAAACGGTTCCGGCATTGGCCGCTCTTCAAGGCGCGGCCATGACGGACAGAACAGCCGCTCCGGCGGCGGTGTCCGCCTCGGTTTCGAGGGCGGTCAGATGCCGCTCTACAGGCGTATCGCAAGGCGCGGATTCTCCAACTGCCCGTTCAAGGTGGAGCACCAGGCCATCTCCCTTTCTGTCCTTGACAGCGTATTCGCTGACGGCGAGACAGTCTCCGACGAGACACTCCGCCAGAAGAGACTCATCAAGGGAACGGATACTGCTAAGATTCTCGCAGACGGCGAGATCACAAAGCATCTCGTAATCGAAGGAGTCAAGGCATCCGCTTCGGCTCAGGAGAAGATTAAGGCCGCAGGCGGCGAGATCAGGTAAGAAGGGCGGAAATGGCAAACACTCTGGTAGAAATGTTCAGAATGAAGGACATCAGGAAGAAGATCCTCTTCACCCTCGGCATCCTCGCGGTGACGAGGCTCGGAGCGGCTCTTCCTATCCCTGGTGTCAATCCGGGCGCAGTGCTCAGCTATTTCGAGGCCAACTCGAACTCGTTCACAGAGTACCTGAACTTCTTCTCCGGCGGTGCCTTCGCGAATTTCTCAATCTTCATGCTCGGGGTGATGCCCTACATCAGCACGCAGATCATCATGCAGCTGCTGATGCTCGTCATCCCGTCGCTGAAGAAACTAGCGCAGGACCCGCAGGGTTCCAAGAAGGTGCAGCAGTACACCCGCTACGCCACCATCTTCGTCGCAGCGATCCAGTCGCTTGCCGCATCGATGTATGCCCGCGGAATCCCCGGAGCTCTCGCCATCGGCACTGTGCCGTTCACGATCGTCTCGATCATAACGGTCACCGCCGGCTCCATGCTCATGGTATGGCTTGGCGAGAAGATTACGGAGAAGGGTGTCGGAAACGGTATCTCGCTGATGATCTTCGCAGGTATCGTGGCCCGCATCCCGTCGGCTTCCTATACGATGGTAACCAGCGTCGCTCACGGTTTCATGAACCCTGTGGCGATCCTCGTCGTCATTGTGATGTTCTTCTTCGTCATAGCGCTTGTCGTGTATGAGGAGAAAGGACAGAGGAAGATCCCGGTGCAGTATGCACGCCGCGTTGTCGGAAGGAAGATGTACGGTTCCCAGAACTCGTTCATCCCCTTCAAGATCAACCCCTCGGGCGTCATTCCTGTCATCTTCGCTTCAACGCTGCTTTCGTTCCCGCTCCAGCTCGGATACAACTCATCTATCGGCTGGCTCAGGGCGGTTGCCGAGTTCCTCAATCCGCAGGGCGCACCGTATCTCATCATATACACCCTGCTGATCATCGCGTTCGCGTTCTTCTACACGCAGGTCACGCTGAACCCGATCGAGATGGCGAAGAATATCCGCGACAACGGCGGTTCGATTCCGGGCGTCAGGAACGAGAAGCTGGAGGAGTATCTTACTAAGGTGCTTAACCGCATAGTTCTTCCCGGTGCTCTCTTCCTCGCGTTCATCGCGCTCATACCTACGCTGATACAGATGTTCTTCTCATTCCCATCGAATGTTGCTATGCTGTTCGGCGGCACATCGCTGATCATCCTCGTGGGCGTTGACCTTGAGACAATGAGACAGCTTGACGCGCTGATGAAGATGCATCATCATGATGGATTCGTTGACGCCAGGAAGCGCAGATTCAAGAAATTCTGATTAGGAGTTCGGAAATGAAAGTCAGAGCTAGTGTAAAACCTATTTGCGACAAGTGCAAAGTTATCAGACGTGCTGGTGTTGTGCGCATTATCTGCGATAACCCGAAGCACAAGCAGAGACAGAAATAACAGGAGGCCCAGGATGGCGCGTATAGCAGGTGTTGACTTGCCGAACAAGGCAGTTAAGATCGCACTGACATATATCTACGGAATCGGAAGGGTTTCCGCGATGCAGATCTGTCAGAAGACAAATATCAATCCCGATGTCCGCATCAACTCCCTCTCCAACGATGACCTCGCCCTTCTCAGGAAGGTCATCGAGGAGGAGTACAAGATCGAAGGACATCTCCGCACTGAGGTTGCCCTCAACATCAAGAGGCTGATGGATATCGGCTGCTACAGAGGACTTAGGCACAGAAAGGGCCTCCCCGTAAGAGGACAGAGGACCAAGACGAATGCCAGGACCAGAAAGGGCAAGAAGAAGACCGTCGCCAACAAGAAGAAGTAAGGGCAGGTGAGAAGAAATGGCTAACGTAAAGAAAAAGACAAAGAAGACCGTTCTGGAGGGCAACGTCTACATCCAGGCAACCTTCAACAACACGATCATCACGGTTACCGACCTCGCGGGCAACGCCGTTTCATGGGCTTCTGCCGGCATGCTCGGATTCCGCGGTGCTAAGAAGTCCACGCCGTATGCCGCTCAGACAACATGCGAGACGGCTGCCAAGAAGGCTATGGATTTCGGCCTCAGGGAAGTCAATGTATTCGTGAAGGGACCGGGAGTGGGCCGCGAGAGCGCGATCAGGACGCTCGGCGTGCTTGGCCTCAAGGTCCGCACAATCAGAGACGTAACCCCGATTCCGCACAATGGATGCAGGCCGCGCAAGACCCGCCGTGTCTGATTGATTCCGGCTCTACGAGCTGCATAAGTATAAGGAGCAATAATGGCTAGAAAAAATCTTCTCAAGGGATTCAAGAGACCTTCGGGAATCATCTCTGATCACACTGTCTCGACAGCAGACTACGGAAAGTTCGTCGCATACCCGTTCGAGAGGGGATTCGGAACGACTGTGGGCAATACGCTCCGCCGCGTTCTTCTCTCCTCAATCCAGGGCTATGCCGTGACTGCCATCCGCTTCACGACATTCGGATCATCCGAGAGCCGCGATGCCCACATGGTGACTTCCGAGTTCGAGCCGCTGAAAGGTGTGAAGGAAGATATCAGCGATATCATAGCAGCCATTAAGAAACTGCAGATCTCCATGCCCGACGATTCAGAGGGCACAGTGATCATCATTCCCTGCAAGGGACCTGGTGTGATAACAGGCAAGGATTTCGAGCGCGATCAGGTGACGGTAACCAATCCTGATCTCCCGATCTTCACGATGATGGACGACTGTGATCTCGAGATGGAAGTGCAGATCGATCTCGGCAGGGGCTATGTTCCTTCGGAGCTCAATGAGAAGTATTCCGAGGAGCCAGGCACCATTGCCATCGACGCCTTCTATTCGCCGGTCAAGAGAGTCCGCTATTCCATCGAGCCGACAAGGGTAGGACAGAGAAACGACTACGAGAAGCTCACGCTTGAGATCTTCACAGATGGCACGATCACCCCGGAGAACGCTCTGGGCGAGGCCGCTAAGATCATCAAGGAGCACTTCACGATCTTCATCAACTTCGACGAGGGACAGGTATGCACCACGGAGGAGGTCGATGAGGAGGAGGAGAGAATCAGAAAACTTCTGGAGACTCCGGTCGAGGAGCTTGAGCTCACTGTACGTTCCTCAAACTGCCTGAAGAATGCGGGCATCAAGACAATAGGGGATCTTGCAAGAAAGACTGAGGACGAAATCGCTAAGACAAGGAACTTCGGAAAGAAGTCCCTCTCTGAGATCAAAGACAAGCTCAGGGAGTGGGGCCTTACTCTCGGCATGACTGACTTCAGTGTATTAAAGACGTCTATCAAAGTTCCAGAGAACAAGGAAGTAGAGAACAATGAAGCATAGGATCGGATTCAATGCGCTTTCCCGCAAATCCAGCGAACGCAAGGCGCTGAAGCGCAACATGGTCACCTCCCTCTTCAGATATGAGAGGATCGAGACCACAAAGGCAAAGGCTCTTGAAGTACGCAAGATGGCTGAGAAGATGATAACGAGGGCAAAAGTCGATTCGGTTCACAACCGCCGCATCATCGCCCGCGATGTCTATGACGAGGCTGTCGTAAACAAGCTCTTCAAGGAAATCGGACCTCTCTTCGCGGAGAGAAATGGTGGTTACACCAGAATCCTCAAGACAGGCAACAGACTTGGGGACGCTGCCGAAATGGTAATCCTCGAACTCGTCGAAAAGACGAAGAAGGAGGAGAAGGCAGACAAGAAGGCCAAGAAGGCCGACAAGGCTTCCAACTGAGGAAGCGCAGGGACAGACAATTCGTCTGAAGCCGTCACCGGAGCGTGACGGTTTTTTTTTCTTGCGCTTTGTCTCAGCATTTTGGAAATCCATATGCAATCTTTTTCTGCATGATCGCCTGATGTCAGCATTATCAATGTTTTATGACGCAAAATCGGCGCAATAAGCTATTATTCTCCATTAAATATTGACAGGTGTTCGAGATTGGGACAATAATCAAAAACAATAACTCATAAGGAGGAATGATTGCTATGATGGTTATTGTTTCCCTCCTATGTCTTGTTGCTGGTATTGCAATAGGTTTTGTATGCCGTTGGATATACGCTAAATCAAAGCTCACCTCCGCCGAACAGAATGCACAGAGAATCAGCGAGGATGCTGTTTCCAGAGCAGAGGCACAGGCAAAGGAGATCGAGCTTGAGACCCGTGACAGGCTTCTGCAGGAACAGCAGCAGCAGGAGCGGGAAGCCAGGGAGAGACGATTTGAACTTCAGAAGTCTGAGCGCAGGCTTCTGCAGAAAGAGGAAAATCTTGAACACAGGCAGCAGGAGCTTGAAGCTGTAAAGCGACAACTGGGAGAAAGGGATGCGGCGCTTGCCGCAAAGGAGCAGGAGACTGCGGAGCGTCATCAGGCTCTTACGGCAGAACTGGAGAGAGTGGCGGGAATGACCCGCGAGGAGGCCAAGAACTCCATAATCCAGGAGATGCGCGAGGAGGCCGAGCACGACGGGCAGGTCTATATAAACAAGATCGAGCAGGAGGCTCAGATACAGGCCGACAAGGTCGCGAGGGATATCATCGTGACATCCATCCAGCGCCTTGCCACAGAGGTCTCAGGCGAGATCACGACCGCATCCGTATCGCTTCCCAGCGATGAGATGAAGGGCCGCATCATCGGAAGGGAAGGAAGGAACATCAGAACCCTCGAGACCCTTACCGGCGTGGATATTATCATCGATGATACTCCCGAGGCTGTCGTCATATCGTGCTTCGATCCCGTCAGGAAGGAGATAGCGAGAGTCGCTCTCGAGCGCCTCGTTCAGGACGGACGCATCCATCCCGCGCGCATTGAGGAGATGGTAAGCAAAGTCTCCAGAGAGGTCGGCAGGATCATTGTGGACGAGGGCGAGAAGGTTGTATTCGATCTCGGTTTTCACAATATGGGGCCTGAGCTGGTAAAGGCGCTTGGACGCCTTCATTTCAGGACGAGCTACGGACAGAACGTGCTTCTCCATTCAAAAGAGGTCGCCATACTCGCAGGCATGATAGCCTCCGAGGTCGGTGCCGATCCCGAGATAGCGAAGCGCGGAGGACTTCTCCACGATATAGGAAAGGGCGCGGAGACAGAGAGCGAGGCCAACCACGCCGAGATAGGAGCCGAGCTTGCTAAGAGGCTCGGAGAGGACCCGAGAGTCGTCAACTGCATTCTTGCGCATCACAACGACGTCGATCCTATCTGCCCTGAGGCGATAATAGTGCAGGTCGCTGATGCGATCTCCGCCGCACGTCCGGGTGCACGCCGCGAGAGCCTTGACAACTACATCAAGCGCCTTGAGTCGCTTGAGAATATCGCAAAGGGCTTTGCAGGTGTCGACAACGCCTTCGCAATCCAGGCGGGCCGCGAGCTGAGGATCATGGTCAACAGCGATACGGTCAGCGATGAGGATGCGAAGAAAACGGCGCGCGGCATTGCCGACCGCATCGAAGCTGAACTCAGGTATCCCGGAAGGATAAAGGTTACGATCATCCGCGAGACCAGAGTTGTGGAGTACGCGAAATAGTGAAAGAGACAGTACGCATACTGATGATAGGCGATGTCTCCGGAAGCGCGGGAATGGGAGCCCTCTTCGTAGGGCTCTCAGCTCTGATAAAAGAGGAGAAAGCCGATTTCGTCATAATAAACGGAGAGAACGCCGCCGGAGGATTCGGAATCGCGGAGAGCGATTACAGGCAGCTCAAGGCAATGGGGGCCGATGTGATCACAAGCGGCAACCATATCTGGCAGAAGGAGGAGATATATCCTGTCCTGTCGTCGAACGACGATATTCTCCGTCCTCTGAACTATCCAGAGCCGTGCATCGGACATGGATGGACAATCCGCAGGAAGGGACAGCTGGACTATGCCGTGATTAACGCTCAGGGCAGGATGCAGATGGCTCCGATAGATGATCCGATGCGCCGCATAGAGCAGGTTCTGCGCGAGATAAGGAAGAAAACTCCTCTCATCTTCGTTGATTTCCATGCCGAGACAGCGGAGGAGAAGGAGGCAATGGCATTCTTCCTCGACGGCAGGGTGACAGCAGTTGCCGGAACCCACACTCATGTGCAGACGGCCGACGAGAGGATACTTCCCCAGAAAACTGCATACATAACGGATCTGGGAATCACAGGAGTAACCGATGCCGTGATAGGCTCCGATCCTCAGAAGAGCATAGAGAGGCAGCTGACACAGCTCCCGATGAAGAGCGAAGTGGCCTCGGGGCCCGCCCACATACAGGGAGTTGTCATAGAGGCGGAGACTGCTGCGGGCAGAGCGATCTCAATTAAAAGATTCACGAAATGAGCAAGGCCGGGAAACCGGCCTTCATCAATCTCAGCTGCCGATCCTGACACCTTCTATCATGAATACGATTTCCTCGTAGCTGAATGAGAGCGCGATGCTTCTTCTTATCTCTTCGAATGCTCTCTCCCCGGCTGTCTCCATCTCCTTTGAGAGATCTATGAAGATATATCCGGCGCGCTCCGAAATGCCTATCAGCTCCACGCCCTCAGGGATGTAGGAGACAAGACCTCTCTCAAGTTCTTCCTCATCGGGAGGAAGAAGTGCCGCCTCGGCCGCGAGGTGCAGGAGGTCCCTCCCGTATGAGGGGATCTCCGCAGTGACCTCTGCAGGGCCCGATACCGAATACAGCACTCTGGGAATCTCTATGACAGCCATTTCCTCAGCGCCATTTCTGTACAGCTCGATGTGCTCGCTTATGCGCGATGCGGCGATGATTCCGGGAAGTCTGGTGTAAAGGAGGAATCCCGTGCATCCCGCATACAGCAGGAGAAGGACGGCGAATACCGCGGTGTAGCGTATCCTGCTCTCTCTTTTCTCATCCACCATATCTTTATTCTAGTGTGCATCGCTCAAGGGGGCAATAAGCGGTATCTCCCTTCCTTTACAGGGAAAACCTCAGTATTATTGCAGTATGATCGAGAAGAAAGGACTGGGTGTATCCCACGGCATCATGACGGCAAAGGCGGTAGTTTTCCGCCACAGCGAGATATCGGTGCCGCATGAGCTTGCCGAAGATACAGAGAGGGAGAAGGAGAATTTCCAGAGGGCGGTGCGTTCCGTCCTCGAGGATATAGCCTCATACAAGCCCAAGTCCGATGACGAGCGCTCGATGATAGCTGTGCACAGGAGCATGGTAGAGGACCCTGAGTTCACCGCTCTCGTAACGGAGAACATCGAAAAGAAGAGATACAACGCGCTCTGGGCGGTTGAGGCTGCCGCAGGGCTCTATATAGGGCTTCTAGAGAAGAGCGGGAGCGAGTACTTCCGCGAGCGTGCTCAGGATCTCAGGGATATCGAGAGGCATCTTCTGATGGAACTCTCCGGAAAGGAGCTCTATCCCAAGCTCTCCGAGCCCAGCATCCTTGTCGCCGATTACCTCCTTCCATCGGAGATGTTTGAGCTTGACACCTCGATGATACTCGGCATCTGCCTCGACAGAGGCGGCAAGACGAGCCATGTCGCGATACTCGCCCGTTCGCTGGAAATTCCCGCGGTTCTCGGGCTGGGGGATATCTCTGAATCTGTGAAGAACGGGGACACTGTCGCGATAGACGGCAAGGAAGGCGTTGCGGTGATCAACCCGGACAAGGCCGCAGCTGACAGGTTCAGGGCACGCAGGAACGCTGAGGCGAGGCAGGAAAAAGCTCTGATGAAGGGGGCGGAGCTTCCGTCCGTGACCACCGACGGCAGGGAGATACACCTCCTGTGCAACATAGAGGGAATAGAGGCGCTGAACAGCGTTCTCCTCTCCGGCGCGGAGGGAATAGGGCTCTTCCGCACGGAATTTCTGGCGCTTCACAAGGATATTTTCAGCAATGACGAGCTGCAGGGACGCATATATTCTGAGGTTGCGAGAATAATGGGACGGCTCGGGCCCGTGACCTTCCGCACCTATGATCTCGGCGGTGACAAAATCGCGGAAGAGCTGAGGACGGAGGAGGAGAATCCTATTCTGGGATGGAGAGCAGTGCGTCTCTGCATGGCCAGAAAAGACATCTTCCGCACGCAACTCATATCGATACTCAGGGCCTCGGCGCTCTCTCCGTCGGTGCGCATCATGTTTCCGATGATATCAGGGTCGGAGGAGCTTCAGGAGGTTCTTTCATTCCTCGATGAGGTAAAGGCTGAGTGCAGGGAGAAGGGAATAGCGTTCGATGAGAATATGAAGATAGGGACGATGATAGAGGTTCCGTCGGCCGCCATAACCGCGGATATCATCGCCGACAAGGTGGACTTCATGTCGATAGGCACCAACGACCTGATACAGTACACGATAGCCGTTGACAGGGGGAACGACAGAATCTCATACCTCTACAGGCCGCTCCATCCTGCAGTGCTCAGGCTTCTGAAGCATGTGGTCGATTCGGGTGAGAGCAAGGGCATTCCAGTCTCCATGTGCGGCGAGATGGCGGGAGAGGCAGACTATCTTCCTGTGCTGATAGGACTAGGATTCCGTGAACTCTCGATGTCGGCGCACTCCATTCTCGAGGTGCGCAACAGGGTGCGCTCACTTTCATATGAGAGTTGCCGTAAGCTGGCCGATAAGTTACTCTCTCTCCCAGAGGCCTCCTCCGTGGAGAATGAACTGAGGGAATTCAATGGAAAAACTTGATATAAGGAATAAGGCGGATATAGATACCTCTCTTCCGCTCATCTCGATAATAGGGCGTCCGAATGCAGGCAAGTCCACGCTCTTCAACCGTCTGATCGGAAAGCGCAGGGCGATAACAGACCCCACTCCGGGTGTAACCCGTGACCCGATTCCTGAGAGATGGCTGCTTGGAAACAACCCAGTCACGCTTGTGGACTCGGGAGGAGTGAAGCTGGACAAGGAGGGAATTGACTACGCCGTCACTGACAAGTCGCTCTCACTTCTCTCTCAGAGCGATGCGATCATCTTCCTGATGGACTGCACGGAGGTGACTGCCGAGGATCTGATGCTTGTTGAGGCGCTGAGGCCATATACCGACAAGGTTCTTCTCACAGTAAACAAGGTTGATGATCCCAGAAGGGAGGATCTTGTCTGGAATTTCTTCTCATACGGCTATCAGAGAGTGGTCGGAATCTCAGCCGCCCACGGCACAGGCATAGAGGAGCTTGAGGATTCGCTTCTTGGGATGCTAAGCCTTGAGCGCACAGAGGAGATTCCCGAGGAGCCTGAGTCGATAAAGCTGGCCATACTCGGAAAGCCCAATACCGGAAAGTCAACGCTGATGAACCTCCTCACAGGCAGGGATATCTCCATTGTCAGCCCCATCGCAGGCACCACGCGCGATGTCATGCGCGGAACATTTGTCTACAAGGGCACGGACTACACCGTCCTCGATACTGCCGGAATAAGGCGCAGGTCGAAGGTTGAGGAGGATATCGAGTACTACTCGGTCAATAGAGCGATAAAGACGATAGAGGATGCCGATGTCGTGCTTCTCATGGTCGATATACAGGAAGGGATAACCGAGCAGGACAAGAAGATCGCGGAGCTTATCGTGCGCCGCGGCAAGGGTGTTATCATAGTTCTCAACAAGACCGATCTTCTCAGGGGAATCCCCAACGAGATAGAGGCGATAAAGGACAGGGTCCGCTTCCTCTTCCCCGTACTCTCATTCGCTCCTCTGATGCCGATATCGGCGCTGAAAGGCGTTGATATCGGAAAGCTCCTCGACATGGTATGGAGCGTCTGGAAGCAGCTTACGAAGAGGGTGGACACATCCGCGCTCAACGCTGCACTGAAGGAGTGGACTAAGGACAACGAGCCTCCGCGCGGAGCCCAGGGGCATTACAAAGTGCTCTACGGTACGCAGGTGAGCGCATCGCCCGTGCGCTTCCTCTTCTTCGTGAACCGCGTTCATGACTTCCCCGAGACATATATTTCATATCTGAAGAACATGATAAGGAAGGATTTCGGCTTCTCATACATTCCCGTTGAGATATCGCTGCGCGAAAGACGCCGCAACCCTAGCCTCAACGAGAACGGTCCGACGAAGACCGAGGCCGAGATCCGCAGCGTGATGAAGTCCTCCGTTCCTCAGAAAAAGACTGCGAAGGGAATCTCCCGCAAGCCCGGCGGAAAGGCACGCATGGGCAAGAGACGTGAGAGGGCCGAGGAGATAGTAAGGAACTCTAAGCAGAAGAAGGCGAGGAAGAGATGACGGGATATGCGGAGGAACACGGTATAAAAGCTCTCTGCTTTGACATTGACGGCACATTCTATCCCAAATGGCAGATGGATGTGCGTCTTGCCGCCGCATCGCTGCCGCATCTTCCTTTCGCGCTGAGATATAATTCGATGAGACAGCGCCTCCGCCGTGAAACGGGATTCGGCGAGTCCGATACGCTGAGCCTTATTGAGCTGCAGAAGAAGGAGGCGGGGATTCTTGGAATGGAGGCATCTTCCTTCATTGAGAAGGAGGAGAGGGTTTTCAGGAAGCCGTGGAGACGGCTTTTCTCGTCAATAGTCCCGTTCCCGGGGCTCAGGGAGGTGCTTGAAGAGGCGCAGCGCAGGGGATATATGCTCGCGGCTCTCTCGGACTTCCCTACGGAGGGGAAGCTGGAGGCTCTTGGCATTGCCGATCTTTTCGGCTATGTCTCTTCGACGGAGGATTACGGGGCCCTCAAGCCTTCCGTGACTCCTTTCCGGTCAATGCTTGACAAGCTGGGTGTCAGTCCGTGTGAGGCGCTTTACACCGGCGACAGCCGCAGCAAGGATATAGATGGGGCGAAAAATGTGGGGATGCATACCGCTCTTATCTCGCGCTCTGTAAGAGTGTATAGTAATGCTGATATCATCTTCTTCTCCTGGAAGGAGTTCGGGAAGGTGGTGCTAGGGGTGTGAAATGCAGTTCTCTTCCGATCTGATTCTCTTCGGTGCTCTTATCATTCTCGTTTCGTTTCTCATCAACCTCATCGTGGTGCTTCTTGTGCGGAAAAGCATACGCAACGACAAGATGTCCAGGATGATATCGATGCAGCAGGCTTCATTCAGGACGGAGTCCGCAACGGTTCTTGACCGCATGAGGACAACCTCGAAGGAGTGCCAGCAGGAGGTCGATGTGGCCTCTTCCCATGCCGCTGACATGGTCAGGCAGATAAGCGACTCCCTCCGCACGCTCTCGGATTATCAGGATGATCTCGCGGCTCTGCAGTCTGTGTGCGCGGAGTACAAGAACGCACTGGAGAAGCTGAGGATCGCTACTGATCAGGCCGAGGCGAGGATCTCCGCTGTGCAGGAGGAGGTCAGGAAGGTCGAGGCGGTCAGCGACAGGATGGACAGCTTCCGCATCGATGCCGAGCGCACGATGAATGAGCTGCAGGACCTCAAGGCCGAGTATGTGCGTCTCGTCGCAGCCACTCAGGAGAGCCTCAGAAGCGCGGCTGACAGTCAGAAGAGCGAGAACGAGGAGATGCTCGCTTCTTTCTCGTCCGCGATGGAGCGTTCAAAGGACCTTTTTGCCCAGTTCGTCACGGCCGAGCGTGCTGATTTCAAGGCATTCTCCGACAGCGAGCTCAAGAAATCCGAGGATATGGCGCTTGATGTCGAGATGAGGCGTGATTCGATAATCAGGACGATAGAGGAAGGAAGGGAGAAGGCGGAAGCGTTCAAGGCTGGACTTGAGGATGACATCGCCTCACTCAGCGAGAGAAAAGATGCTGTCAAGGCTGAAAGCGATTCTGTTCTTGCTTCGTTCAGAAGCGGAATGGAGAGCATCTCCGCAGAGGCGCGCGCTTCACTTGAGAAGTCATATGAGGAGATAAAGACATCACTCAGTGATCTTTCCGGCGAGATTGATGCCGAGATGGCAAAGAGGAAAGAAAGTCTCTCTTCCGATGCTGACTCTGTGTCCGGGCGCATTGCACTTGCCGTGAAGGAGAAGGAGGAGGAGATAGCCTCCGCTGCCGGACGGTACAGAGAGGAAGTTGAGAAGGCTGTCAGTGATGCAGCGGAAAAGGTATCTCTGTCTGTTGAGGATTTCTCCCGGCGCTTCGGCGAGGAGAAGGAGAGAATGGAGACATCCCTTTCTTCTATGGGCAGCGCCAGAAGTGATGCAGAGGAAAGTGTTAAAGGCACGGTTGAGGAAGCGCTTAGGAATATTGAGAATGCGCGCATGGCCCTCGACAGCGACAGGAATCAGTTCGTTGAGGCTTCCCGGGAGATAATATCGAAGAGCTTCTCCGAGATGCTTTCCGGCATCGATGACCGCTATGGCAGGATGAAGGAGGACGGCGATGCGTTCATCAAAGCTATTGCCGATCGCACGAGCGAGACACGGGAGACGATAACGCTGCTGGCTCAGGGAGAGCAGGAGAGAATACAGGATTCCGTTGAGAGGCTGCAGGAGCTGGACAGAAAGATAAAGGCATCAGAGGAGCAGCTGCAGAAGCTGGCTGAGTCGATAACCAGCACGAGGGAAGAGCTCTTCACCGCCCAGCAGGAGAGAGGCAAGCTCGACAGCGAAATTGAGGAGCGCAACCGTTCCCTCGGCAAGCTCAATGACGAGATGAAGAGGTCAAAGAGCGCGAGGATAAACGAGGAGGCGGAGCTCGTCAGGCTGAAGCTGCAGATATCAAACCTGCAGAAAAAGCAGAGAGAGGAGCAGAAGCAGGAAGAAGCCGCTCCCCGCAAAAGCGACAAGAAGCCGGAGGAGATGATCGAGGAGTTCCCAGATGATATCTTCACCGGAAACATAGAGGAAGTCGATCTCGGCGACGACTGACCGCTGACAATCCTTTACAGGCCCTCCGATATCACTGGAGGGCTTTTTCATACCAATTAAAAACTGTTTTCGTGTTTTATAGAGGACAAAAGCGTTGAAACTCTTTTTATCGAATGAGGGATATAGCAGCGCTATCGGCAGCATTCTCTTCTGGGGCCAATATCAAGTGCTATGATGATAAGCTCTTCATCTCTGATATCGGCAATTAGACGATAGTCTCCGACACGGTATCGCCAGAGTCCTTTGAAATCTCCAGTGAGAGCCTTGCCATGCTGTCGGGGATTATCACAGGAGGAGAGGTTTTTCTTGATCCATTGCATTATCGTTCGCTTGGCAATAAAGTCCAGTTTCCTGAACTTTCTGCCATAAGCCTTTGTCGTTGTCACTCTGTAGCTCATAGCGAATCCCAGTCAATCCCTACTTCCTTGCAAAGCTCCTGAATCGGTCGTGTCTCAAGCGTTCCCGCTTCCTTTTCTTTGATGTATTCCTCAGCGACCTTCATGTCATACTCATCCTCCAGCTTTTCAAAGGTGAGCCGCTTGATGAGTGCCGACATACTGCAGCGGTAGAATTTCGCTGCATTCTCCAGCACTTCCTTCTCCTCGTCATTTACTCTCAGACTGATGATACTCATATACCGGCTTTTCTCCTTATCGCTCAGAATGATTCTGTATTTCTGTATGCACCCATAATATAGCATACATATGTATTACAATTAATTATTCTTGCATTCGCTTGAAATCAAAGAAGTCCGTACAATCATGAAGAGTGTCTAAGATTATCGCGTTCCATCTTGTGCAAGAGCTATGACGGGTGTTTCCTTGCAAATCACAGAGAAGAGCTGCTTAGTTATTTTTCTCTGCCTGCTTAATTGAAGAAGGCTCGTAAAGGGGCACTTCCGAAAAAAGTGGACAAAAGCGAAGAAGGGTACAATGGTTAATAATCTCCTATAATTGTTGATTCAAAAGCGGAAGGAGTCAAACCCCCTAATGCAGTATGAGGGCGTAAATTGTTGT
>CALXLV010000009.1 GCA_944389295.1 uncultured Spirochaetaceae bacterium
CTATGATTGTGGCCAATGTCGTAGGCACCCTTTTGGCGTACATCTCCCTGATCATTCGCTCTGGCATCGGACGACATGAAGAACCAACTCTGTAATAGCACCCCTTCGAGCTCATCCCATACTTTGCGATGTAATATGGCCTGTCAGATCCAGCAGAGACAGTCACCTTCACGAGATGTTTGCCACCTTCTGCAACTTCTACTTCGATATCGAAGAGCCCAAGACACGATGGATGTACATTCTCAGACAAACGTTGCGCAATACGCTTCTGGATATCATCTGGGTCTGGAACTCCATAGACAGTACCATCATTGGCCAAGCCGATGATAAGCTCTCCTCCGAACGTGTTCAGAAAGGAGACCACTTCCTTCTCAAGCCCCTCGACGTCTTTTGTGAGTTCCCTCTTGTATTCAATCACTCTTCCTTCCATTTCAAATCCCTGCTAAACCCTGTCAGTAGAATTCTTTTCAACACACAGTTGGCACTTCTGACATAAACGCATTCAAGCATCCTCTTCCAAGCTGTCATTAGGATGATTCTTGAAAAATAAAGAGAGAATCCTCTCCAATGTTGTTGTCATGGTTTGTCCTTTGATTTCAGATCTCGCCTTCAATTGCTCGTACAACGGCGCAGATATCTGGAGATTGAGGTTCCGCACCTCAACTTCTCTCTTAGGCCTCGGCATCTGGAGCCTCCTTCGTCCCTGCAATCATCCGCTTCACGTCCTTAATAAAAGGTAGCAGAGCACTCACAAGCGTTCTCATGAGCCTTGCCGATACATCAGCGACTTCATCCCATCTGGATTCATCATTGATGAAAGGCACCGGCGCTTCTATCACGATGGATCCTCGTCTCGCCTTCTCGCTTGGCTCAATCCATTTCACTTCTGTTCTCATAGATTTCTCTATTTCTGACTTGTGGCTATGGAAGTGATTGAAAATCCTGCTATTCTCGGCTCTATCCCCTCCATCAATATAGAGATAAGCCCATATGGCACAACTTTTACAACCTAAAGAAGATACTAGGTGCATTTTGCCACATCCGATAAAACCATCAAGATAATATGAACCTACTGGCTTCCTCTTCTGGAACGAAGGGCATCCAGCTTCTTTTGTCGCCTCGACAAGTTTTGGAATGATACGGGCCCACAGCCTTCTGTTGGTATCGGCATCCCCCTTTGCACTTCCTTCAGCCAAGCCAACATGCATAGTGAGACTACTCTGGTCCAGCCCTATGAACTCAAACAGATGCCTCAGGAACCAGATCTTCCTGTTGGTGTTGCAGTCAGTATTGACAAAAATTGAATCGGAAATCCTCCTGCCACGGTCTGCGTCAGAAGCAGAAAGGAATCCATCAAGCCCCGCGCTCTCCGCCTCCTTCGCCGCCCGTGCCAGAGCGGTGGGTTCCATCTCGTAAATCAGCTTACATACAATCTCCACGAAATCGGCCCACACTGTCGCATTTACCGGAGTTCCGTTGAAAGATGCAGAAAGAAGGCTCCTACCCGTGAAATCAAAGTCCTCGTCAAGCGACACCTGTGAGAAATCCTCTTCTGCCACTTGATAACTTGTCACAAGACCCGGCCAGATAGAAAGTGCTTTTTCAGCCAGGATTGCAGACCTTTCCTCAAGCTCATCGACTCCCCACTTATCCTTTGTAGCGATGAACTGATTTATCCTCAGACCGCTATCCTTGAAGCCATGCTCCATATCGCGCTTCCTTGCAAAAGTGTTGTTTGAGAACATCGAGTTGTAAGGGGCTGCAACAACAGTCAGATTTCCAAGCCTGTTCAACCAGGTCTTATGTACATTCTCCCAGTCTTCACCGAGATCAGCAATCCAGGCACCAGAGAGGGATTGTGGCATGATATGCTCTATCGAATACTCGTCCTTCTCCAGATGCTTCCACACATCCTTGGTCTCAAGCGTCCCCTCATTCTCCAAGCGCGAGAAAATGTACCAGATGACTCTGCGGACCGTGCTGTCATATAGATCACGGCTCTTGAAATCAGATAAGAAGTCATCATCACTGGGGAATCTTCCACTGCCCTGCTTTCTCAGGAGGACAAAGGAAAGCTTATCTGAGTAGTCATCATAAGTTCCATCAAGCTTCCTGATGTCGTTGGCGAGGGTGGCGAATATCTTGTTCAGGGCATTTGAAGGAAGAGCGCAGATCAATCTTCTGAAGATGAAATCCTCGATGATGGAGAATGTCTTTCCTACTTCATCAGAGGGGAGGATACCATCATCACCAAGCTTTATCACCTCAATCGCAAATGGTCTGATGACAGTTGTCTCAAGATGTATCAGCCCGGTGATTGCATCATCTGCCGTCTTGATTCCTGTAGAAGCACAAAGCAGCTTCCTGTAGGCATGGGAATAGGTCCTCAGATCCGCAAGTATCGTCTCAGGCTCCTTTTCACAGGTCAGCCAATACTTTCTGAAATCCTGATAGACATTCTTGATGTTCGGAATCTTCTGTGTCTTCAGGCTGAGATAATCCCTGATGAAGCCACTTGTGTCATCATTCCCGCAGTTCTGCTCGATTCTGGACCAGTACTCGTTGTAATACCTGACCTGCTCGGCGCTCGAAATGCCAATGAGGATGAAGTTGCGTATCTTGTCGCCCTCAGTGAGTGCCATGCCTGTGGAATTGAGACTTTCGAAGATGAGCTGAGGATTATCAGGATTCTCAAGTGTGATATCCACAACAACCAGTGAGGATATTGTCTCATAAAGCTCATCTATCCCAATAGAAGTCGTCCTGAGCCTGGACACATAATAGTTGTAATTAGCATGGATTGCGCAGTCTTCAGCCAATCTTCTTTCCGAATCGAAGAGCATGAAATAATCAGAGCTGTCTTCGTTTAGCAGATTGAGTTTTATACTCTTGCGGCTGTCATCCTCAAAGCGGTCTTTGAGAAACGTGTCGAGAATCCTGGCGGACAGATGTGGATCTCTTGATGTAAGCGAACCATCCTGCAGCAGATCATATGCCGCCTTGAGCAGAATCGACAGTGTCGTTATTCGCTGCTGGCCATCTATGACAAGGTAGTCCCCCCTTCCGTCGAATGTGCTGATCAGGCATCCGATGAAATGCTGCCTGTTGTTCTTACAGGCATCCTCTATATCATCAAAAAGCCTTGCACACTGTGCCACCTTCCAGCTATATCGTCTCTGATATATGGGAATGATGAAATGCTGGGTGTTCAGGAACACCTTCTGAATCGGTTTCGAATCACCTTTCATGCACTCTCCCCTCCTGCTATTTCAGCATTCATTGCATCACACAGAGGCAGCAACTTATCCAGCTTCTCGACAATACGTTTCTGTTCGGCAAGAGGAGGCAGAGGAATACATAGGGCTTTAACAGTATCTGGACGTAATTCCGTTTGGTTAGTAGAACCAGATCCCATCATCTCCAATTCTGGCTGCATGAATTTCATTACATGATAAAGATATTGCTGAATCGTAGAATCCATTGAACGAAGAACAGTTACGTGAGAGTCAGGAACTATAGGCAGTTTTCTCGGATTATCAGAATCTCTATAGATACCGACTCTACCAAGAGTTCCCCCTCCTGTGGAATTGATTACAACATCAAAATCCTTCATGAATTCACTAGCTGGATAGTTCTCCAGATATGTCTCATCAAGATATTGAGCTAAGCCTGTATCAATAAATCCTGCTTTCGTGTTGCATTTCTGAGCAAACACCAATGTATTACTCATATTAGCATAATGAGGCGATTTTCCTCTCTTGATTTGCTTTACCACAATATCATTCAGATATACCCACTTCCACTTCTCCGGGATATCAAACGGGATATCGTCCTCGGTTATCTCAGGAAGCGGTTTCTCCTTCTTGATTTTGCCTTCCTTGATGAGCCTCTGCTTCTCTTTCTGGATATCAGCATACAGCGTCTCCGCATCGCCATCCGATGCCAGCTGCTCAGTGAGTTTTCCCTGTATAGCTGCCTGCAGAAGTGCTGCCTTCATATCCCCAGGGAACGCATCATACAGCGCTGTGATATCCTTCTCCGTCTTCTCCATCTCATCGATTCTTTTCATGAGCTCATCAACACGGGCCACGATGCGCTTCTGCTCGGAAAGAGGAGGGAGAGGAATATACAGAGCCTTAATGATATCCGGGCGTAGCTCCGTTTGATTTGTTGAACCAGATCCCATCGTTTCCAGTTCTGGTTGCATGAATTTCAATACCTGATAAAGATATTGCTGAATTGTAGAATTCATTGAACGAATGACAGTCACATGGGAATCGGGAACTATGGGCAGTTTTTGGGGATTGCCAGAATCTCTATATATACCGACTCTGCCAAGGGTTCCACCTCCTGTAGAATTGATTACAACATCAAAATCATTCATGAATTCACTTGCTGGATAGTTCTTCAAGTATGACTCATCAAGATATTGAGCTAAGCCTGCATCAATGTATCCTGCTTTGGTATTGCATTTCTGAGCGAACACCAAGGTGTTGCTTATATCTGCATAGTGAGGTGATTTTCCTCTCTTGATTGGCTTTGTAACAATCTCCCCAAGACAAACCCACTTCCAATTCTCCGGGATATCAAACGGGATATCATCATCGGCTATCGCCGGAAGCGGATTCTCTTTCTTGATCTTTCCTTCTTTTATAAGCTTCTGCTTCTCAGCCTGTATTTCTCTATAGAGGTCTTCTGCATTGCCGTCCTCAGGAAGCTGCTGGGTGAGTTTGCCCTGGATTGCAGCCTGGAGAACAGCCTTTCTGAGGTCATCACAGATTGTTGTCACGGTGCACCCCCATAAGTGAAAGGATTTCTTCAAGTTGCTTATCAAGCTTCTCATTGAGAGTGTTGCGCTTCTCAATGAAGGTCATGATAGTGTCCTCAGGAGAAAGGATCTCTTTCTTCACAGTCGGGAAACCACACTGGTCAAGATCATAGTTGAGATTTGCAAGCTCATCTGTTGTAAAGCATTTCGATTTGTAGGTGTTTGTGTCTGTGTGCTGGATTTCCTTCCTGTCATTCCACCACTCTATTACAGGTGTGAAATCTTCAACTTTAATAGGATGTGTCTTGTTGAAATGTTTCACGCCTTCAGGCATGTCCATTCTATAAAACCAGACTTTTCCTTCAGAGACCTTGTTATCGAAGAAGAGAATGTTTGTTGCAATGGATGTATAAGGCGCAAATACAGAACCTGGCATTCTGATGACTGTGTGAAGATTGAAGTTGTTTAGAAGCATCTTCTTGAGATTGATTTTGGCTGTATCGTTACCGAAGAGAAATCCATCAGGAAGAACCACTGCAGCCTTACCATTTGCTTTGAGTCGGTGCATGATGACTGCCATGAAAAGATCTGCAGTCTCACTGCTTGCAAGGTCTCCAGGAAAGTAGTTCTGGACTTCTTTCTTCTCACTTCCGCCATAAGGAGGATTCATGAGAATGCAATCGAATTTGTCAGAAGGCACATAATCCAGGAGTTTCTTCAGTGTCAGGGAGTTGCTATGATAGATTTTCGGATCATCGATATCATGAAGGAGCATGTTCGTGACACAGAGCATGTACGGGAACTGCTTCTTCTCCATTCCATAGATAGAATTTGACCAGGCATCTTCATCGGCAGTGGTTTCGACCTTTTTTCTCAGTTCCTTGAGCCAGCTTGTGATGAATCCTCCCGTTCCGCAGGCGAAATCGGCCATCGTCTGTCCGATTTGAGGATCTACCATTTTAGCCATGAAATCAGTGACACCTCTGGGAGTATAAAACTCACCTGCACTTCCTGCACTCTGAAGTTCCTTCAGGATGTTCTCATATATTTCTCCAAAAGCATGGCTCTCTTCATAATCAGAGAGATTGAGGGAATCGATGACATTGACAACCTGCCTGAGAAGAACACCATCCTGCATGAAGTTATGAGCCTCAGCAAAGGTGCTCTGAACAATCGCATCCCGGATTGGTGTAGAGGTGTCGACTTTTATCTGCTTCAGCGTCGGGAACAGTGTTTCATTGACAAACTTGAGAAGAGTATCTCCTGTTATCCCCTTTCCATCTTCATCATGAGCCCAATTGTGCCATCTGCATGGCTCTGGGATTATTGATTTGTAGGAATCCTCACTGAATTCCCAGTCCTCTTCCTTTGAGTCATACACCTTGAGAAAGAGCAGCCATGATATCTGCTCAATTCTCTGTGCATCTCCATTTATTCCGGCATCATTGCGCATGATGTCCCTGAGTCTTTTTACAAAACTGCCGAGATTTGAAGGCATTTTTAATTCTCCTTGTTCAGCTTATGGCGTAGATGGCGCTTTCAAGCTCGCTGACCGCTTCTGCATAACCGACGGTTCCTCCGAAATACGAAGCGATACGTGCAGGCTTTCCATATTTCATGAAAGGAGCAAGCTTAAGGACATCCCTGTTCTCCACCTCATATATTCCATCATTCATGTATCTATCCAAGAGGGCTTCAAGGACCTCCTTTGCAGGGCCACTGTACTTGCCGAAGAAATCCTGCTTCTTAACCTGCTCTGCCCTTTCCTTGCGCGTAAGAGGCTTCTGGTCATAAGCGACGTGACATATGAAATCGAAGTCATCGACATCCCTCATGCCATGTTCCATCTTGATTACATCAAGGTCTATTCCTCTCTCACGGAGCATCTGCCGTATCTCGATTTTCTTATCAGAAGCAGACCACTTGCGGATAAAGGCATCCAGTGAAGCATACTCACCAAGTATGTTGCGCTTTGTATAGTCGATTATGTTCTCTTTCTTAAGAAGCTTTCCATCTGTATCGTAGACTGATACGGTCTGCCTGATTACAGATACAGGACATCCATTCTTGTCGACAAACGGTGTCGGATTCTTTTCTGGAGGCTCAGGTCCATCACCTCCATCATCACCGCCATCATCAGGAGTTGGTGCATCAGGATCATAATCAGGATCAATAACAATAGGCCCATCCCAGTCAGGATCTGCAAAGAGACGAGTCACATTTCTGAAGTCCATGATAGTGAAATGGGTTTTGCCATCATCATATCTGAGACGGGTGCCACGACCGATGATCTGCTTGAACTCGGTCATTGAGCCTATCATCTTGTCGAGGACGATCAGTTTGACCATCTTGCAGTCAACCCCGGTCGAGAGCATCTGGGATGTTGTCGCAATGACTGGATATTCAGACGAGACGGAGGTGAAATAATCGAGATAGGCCCGCCCATAGCCATCAGAACCGGTGATTCTGACAACGTAAGGCATCCCCTTTGCATTTGCCTTGCGAGTCATATCTGCATTCAGATTTGCAATTGCAATTCTCATCCTTTCCGCAGCATCCTCTGTCGGACAGAAGACTATGGTCTTCGCCATGCGGTCTGTAGTCTTGAGAAAATGGGTTATCTGTGAAGCTACCTGGTTGATACGGTCTGCCAGAATCACGCCATTGTTGTAATCGAAATCCGAATTGCCATAGATTCGGTCCGGAATCTCCTTTCCGTAGTAATCAAGCTGCCCTTTGTACGGTCTCCAACCATCAGAGATATCGAGAGTGATGTTCACGACTTTGAATGGGGCAAGGAATCCGTCCTCTATGCCTGACTTCAGGCTGTACATGTAAACAGGGTCCCCAAAGTAAGTGAGATTGGACTGATACTTTGTCTCCTTAGGAGTTGCTGTCATACCAATCTGGGTTGCGCTTGAGAAGTATTCAAGCACTTCCCGCCAGAGACTGTCATCCTTGGCAGACCCCCTATGGCACTCATCAACTATGATGAGATCAAAGAAATCTGGGTTAGGAAATAGTCTCTTATAATGCTGCTCATCTCCATTATCGCCACAAAGTTGCTGATAAAGTGCGAAGTAAACCTGATATGAAGAAAGCGTAACGGGATCTTCTTTTGATGACTGAATCTTATGGGAAACATTAGCAAGAGGAGCAAAATCCTGCTGCAGAGTCTGATCTATCAGCACATTCCTGTCCGCAAGATAAAGAATCTTCTTTTTCATCCCGCTTTGAAGAAGGCGGTAGACAATCTGGAATGCGACGTAAGTCTTACCGGTTCCTGTCGCCATTACAAGCAGAAGCCGGTTTCTCCCTCTGGCGATTGCATCCAGCGTTCTGTTGATAGCAACTCTCTGGTAGTATCTTGGGGGCCATGTCGTCTGTGATGAATAGTATGGCTGACTCTCTATCTTCCTCACATCATCTGTTGGCTGAAACTTCCCTTTTTCTTCTGCAACCAGTTCTGCTTCTGTAGGAAAGTCATCTAATGCGATGAACTCACTCTGGTCTGTCGTATGGCCGGTTATACCATCATACTCAGCAAAGGCATCTCCATTGGAGCTGAATGCAAAGGGAACATCAAGCATCCTCGCATAGGTCATTGACTGCTGGAGGCCATATTCAACAGAATGGTTGTTGTCTTTGGCTTCGACTATCGCTATCGGATAATTGTCTTCCTTGTAGAGGACATAATCAGCCTTTTTAGGAGGCTGCCGATATACAAGATTGCCTCTGAGATCAATAGCTCCATCCGTGATTTTGACTTCTGCACGGATTCTGAACTTGTCCCATTTCGATTCAAGAGCAGGATCAATGTACAATCTTCTGATATCGGCCTCAGACATTTGCTTCTTATCTTGCATTGGAAGAAATCTCCCCCTTTTTTAGTCATAATCAATTTTACCTATTCGTTGTTGATATTTCAACATAAAACCTGGACTACTTCACAATTTGCACTTTGTCCAACGGGCTCTCAGGGGCGCTGCCACATTGATTTTGTTACCTGAACCCTGGAGGTGTTCGTACTGCTACCTGCCATATAGCGTACTATTACACCCGCTGTCCTATTTCACGCGCTCCGTGCACGTCAGTAATTCCGTCAGAAAAGATTGATAACACTTGATATCGGCAGTCACACTTATCATTCATTGAGAAACAGCAAACAGCTAACTTGCAATGATTTAGATAAGCTCCTAAGGATTCGACAAAGTTGCTTACTCCCTTCGATCCCGATCAGCTTCAACGCAAGCAACTCCCAGATAACGGGAGTTGTTTCTTTTTCCGCTCCTCCAGCGGGATGCTTTGAGCCGATTACCTCCGGAGAACACTCAAAATCAAACATAATCAGCTTCAAAATTTCATGCGTTTTTATTCGACAAAATACGCATGACTTCAGCAAATTAGCCCAGATAAGAACTATGATAGATAATGGAAAAGACAGTTTATGCAGCTAACAATGAAGAGGCCACATATTACTTGAAAAAACATCAAGGTGAGAACATCAAGAATATCCAAGACGGAACTATTGCCCGTTATGGATCAGTTGGCCGCAATAAGATGATTTCAAACAAAGCAAGGGAGAAATCCTTGAAAAATGGATTCACTCCCCAAGAACACAATACCGCTGCAGCAAATATTGTTATCCTATATGAATATGGCCGTAAAATCATCGAACGTCCTGATAGAAAAGGAAATATTGATGTTCGAATAAGATATTATGAAACCTGTATTGAGTTTTTTCCTTCTGGAAAGCGTGGATATGCCCAGATAATGATGAAGATGAGCAATATTGAAGGAAATACGCTCTATACAATCGAGCTTGCTGGAATAAAAAATAAGTCTGACCTCATTGATGAACCACTCTCAGAAGAGGCGATTCGAGCGCCAGACTCTATAATCAAATTACCATCAGAACTATGAAAAAGTCAATTTTTAAATATTGCATATCCCTTCTAACCTCTTAAATCTCCCTTCTTTCTCTATAATCTTCCCATACTGTTTCAAAAGGACGGAATAGGCCGCTGGAACGTCAGGAGAATATACATCCGCAGTTTGACATAACAACTTCCTGTATAGGATTTCTGTTCATAGGATACAGTGAATGCCGGAACTCCTTTGAAATGGAATCCTCTGGTTTATCGGTAATTTCAAATCATGCAGTACTTATCTCTTTGACTTTGCTGATAAATCATTCCGCATACATCAGAACAAACTGTCAAATCATTTCACGGTGACTTCTGAATACGATGATGGAATGACGCAAACATACAGAAAGGGCAAAGATTATCAGATGCACCAGCACTATGCTTGCTCCTGTCGGAAGAGAGAAAACATAGGAAGAGACAAAGCCCAGAACAAACGCGATCAGAGATTCTGCAGCCGCAATCAGTGAAACAGAGAGATAGCTCTTCCCCAGCTTCATGGCAACAGCGGAGGGGAAGATGATCAGGCTCGATATCAGCAGCGAACCGAGAATCCTCATCCCTACCACGATCACAAGCGCGGTCAGAAGCGAGAGAAGTGCCGTGTAGCGTTCAGTCTTTATTCCAGTGGCGGTAGCGAAAGCAGGATCGAACGTCGTCGCATATATCTGATGGTAGAACACAGAATATGAGAAAAGCGTCACAGCAGAGATCAGCAGGGAAACAACGGCATCGGAGCGGGATACAGAGAGGATCGATCCGAAGAGAAACGCATTGAGATCGGTGTTCACGCCTGCCGCAGAGACAGCTATCACTCCGATAGCAAGCGCTGATGATGATATCAATGCAATAGCACTGTCCCCTCCGCCCTTCCGCCGGGAAGAGAGATGAAGAAGAACGACAGCCGCCGCAATAACGACAGGGACGGTCACAGCCATCGGGGGCAGAGAAAGAAAAGCAGCGACGCCGAGCGCGCCGAAACCTACATGCGAGAGCCCGTCGCCTATCATAGAAAATCGCCTCAGCACAAGGCTAACCCCAAGAAGGGATGCGGAAACAGAGACGAGAATCCCGACAAGAAGAGCGCGGACAAGAAAAGGATAGCTGAGAATCTCAGTGATGATCATGTCCAGCCTCCTTCATGAACATCCTCCCGAGATCAGAGCGGAAATACTCTTCCTTTGAACCGAAGAAATATCTGCCCTGCGAAAGATGAAGTATCGTACGGGCATCGTTCAATGCAGGATGTATGTCATGTGTAACCATCATTATCGTTATGCCTCCGCGGTTAAGCTCATCCACGATCTCATAAAGTTCGCTGGAAGTCTTAGGATCGAGCCCTGTCACAGGCTCATCCAGGAATATCAGCTTCTCGGTGGCCATCAGTGCACGCGCAAGAAGAACACGCTGCTGCTGTCCGCCTGAGAGCTCCTGAAAAGATGCGTTCCTCTCACGGTTCATTCCCAGACGCTCAAGCTCCAAGAGGGCCTTTTTCTTCTCATCTGCCGTATAGCCGAAAAGCCTCTTCCTGCGGTTGAGGCAGCCGGAGAGCACCACCTCAAGCACAGACGAAGGAAAATCCCTCTGTATCCCCGACTGCTGCGGAAGATAGCCTATCTCGTTCTTTTTCAGTCCTCCGCGGTATGAAATCGTGCCTTTCAGGGGTTCGACAAGCCCGAGAACAGTTTTCACGAACGTGCTTTTACCGGAACCGTTCTCCCCAACAATGCAGAGATAATCACCATCCTCAACGGAGAATGACAGTCCCGATATAATCCCCTGGCCCTCATAGCCGAGAGTAATGTCCTTGCCTTCTATCAGAATCAATACAGAGCCTCCCTCAGCACATCAACATTCTCCCCCATCAGCGAAACATAATCCGCTCCTCTGCGGAAATCATATGCGGAAACATTGTGGAGAGTGTTGAAAGTCCTAACGCCGCAGTCCGCCTCCTCCGCGATGATGCGCGCGATCATCTCAGACGACATCTCAATGTTCAGCACACAGGGAACATCCAGCTCCCTTGCCTTGTCTATCAGGAAAGCGACAGTCCGTGCGCTGGGCTCGCTCTCCTCTGCACAGCCGGGAAACGCAGCATAATATTCCAGCCCGTACTCCCTGACAAAATAGAGAAGAGGAAAGCGGGATGCGAAGATCAGAGTTCTCCGCGGAGCGCTGTCAATGACATCATGGAACGCCTCATCAAGCTGCTCTATCCGTTCTATGTACTTTCCGGCATTCGCTTCATAGCGCGCGGCGTTGTCAGGATCAAGCTCCTCCATGACAGAGGCAAGATTTCTGATAATCGTCATCTCATTCCGCGGACTTGTCCACACATGTTCATCGATAGTGTGGGAATGGCCCGCTTCATGATCATCCTCCATCCCCTCCCTGTGTTCCTCTTCAAGAAGCTCTACCTGCTCTGTCAGAGCAAAGGATGGAGGAGGAGAATCAAGAGATGAAAGTATAGCCTCAACCCACGAATCCGACGGTCCTCCGGTATATACGACGAGGTCACTCTCCGAAAGCCTGACCATATCGCGCGGCGTAGGATCATAGCTGTGGCTTTCCGTTCCGGGAGGGAGAAGCATCACAAGATCATCCGTTCCTCCCATCACAGCTCTTGCAGCATCATAGGAGGGAAAATCAACGGCAGCAACTGAAAAGGAATCGCCGCCGCTCACTCCATCCGAAGCACTGCCGCCGCTGTTCTTCTGGCAGGAAGAGAGAAGGAGAAACACAGAAAGGAGGATGAATACGATTCTCATTTCCTCTTCTCCCTGCACTCTCTGCATATCCCGTCAAATATGGTCGTATTCACAGCGGTAAATCCTGAGCTGCCTCTTATTATCTCCGCAACCCTTTCAGTCGTACCGGCATCCAGATGCTCGGTGCGTCCGCAGAGGATGCATCTGATATGCATATGACCGGGACATTCACTGCCCTGATACTGATAGAGAAATGCTCTCCCCTCAGTTCCTGTACGCCTTATTTCCCCTTCTGCCTCCAGATGCGATATTGTGCGGTAAACCGTTGATTTCGGAACATCAGGAAGCGCTGAGGCCACCTCATCGGGAGTAAAACTCTTCTCCCCATGCTCTCTGAAAAAAGCGGCGAGAAGAGCTTTCTGCTTTGTATTGTATTTCTGTCTGTGAATGTTTCCGCGATCTTTGCCGCAGCTGCATTCCTCTGAGAAACTGCTCACGAAAATGAGAATAATTCCCATTTTCATAAGCGTCAACAGGGTGTTCAGATATGACTGAAAAGTTCTGTGGAAAGATAGCGCATGCCGGTATCAGGAAGAACCGCGACAACTGTCTTTCCCTCCACTCTTCCTGCAGCTGCGATTGCCGCGGAGAGTGCCGCTCCTGACGATATTCCTGCAAGAATACCCTCCGTACCGGCGAGAAGCCGCGCTGCGGCAAAAGCATCCTCGGTTTTGACCCTGAAAACCTCATCTATAATGCTTCTGTCCAGCACCGGCGGAACGAAATTGGCGCCTATTCCCTGTATCCCATGAGGGCCTGCCTTGCCTTCGGAGAGAAGAGGAGAGTCATCGGGCTCAACTGCGATCAGCTGCACCTGACTCTTCTTCTCTTTCAGGTACCGGCCCGCACCTGTTATCGTTCCGCCTGTTCCTACCCCTGCGACAAGAATATCGACAGAGCCGCTGCTGTCCTCCCATATCTCAGGCCCAGTTGTCCTGTAATGGGCCTCAGCGTTGACAGGATTGTCGAACTGTCCTGCTATTATTGCCCCGCTTGCAGAGGCCTTTATCTCCTCAGCTTTCCTCACGGCACCGGCCATGCCCTCCTTTCCGGGAGTAAGCACGAGCTCTGCTCCATATGCAGTCATCAAACGCTGTCTTTCAACAGACATCGAGTCCGGCATCACTATGATGACGCGGTAGCCTCTGCTGCACCCTATCGCGGCAAGCGCAATGCCAGTATTGCCCGATGTCGGCTCTATTATCGTACCGCCTTCTCTCAGACGTCCGGACTTCTCAGCCTCATTGATTATAAAGAGAGCCGCCCTGTCCTTTACGGAACCGGTAAGATTGAATGACTCAAGTTTCAGCAGAATCCTTGATTTCACGCCGAGCTTTCTCTCAAGCGCTGCAGGCTCATAGAGAGGCGTCTTTCCGATGAGAGTATCCGGGGATGTATGTATCATAAGCCTCCTCACTTTCCGGATATGATCCGGAATGATGGAAAACAGCAGCGGATGCCACTCCGCTGTAAGAAAAGCCACCCCGGAGGGTGGCCTGCGATTATCTCAGATCCTTGTCTGTCTTGAGGACATCCTGATCATCGTACGCTCTGTTCTCTCCGGCCATAGCCCAGATGAACGTATAGTTAGAGGTTCCGCATCCGGAGTGGATAGACCATGCCGGATTGATCACGGCCTCATCGTTGTGCATTACGATATGCCTTGTCTCATTAGGCTCGCCCATGAAGTGAAATACCACATTATCCTCAGGAATATCGAAGTAGAAGTAGACCTCCATCCTTCTTTCGTGAGTATGTGCAGGCATTGTGTTCCATACTGAACCCGGCTCAAGATGAGTAAGGCCCATCGAAAGCTGGCATGTGTCGAGCACATCGGGATGTATATACTGGTTGATCGTTCTCTCGTTGGATGTGAGCTGTGATCCCAGGTGCTTGTGGATAGCATCCTTGAGAGGAATGAGCTTAGCAGGATACGGGCGGTGCGCAGGCGTCGTGCACATATAGAACTTGGCAGGCTCCGCAGGATTGTCGGAGGAGAATTTGACCTCCTTCGTTCCCATCGGAATGTAGATGCCGTCGAAGTGATCCATATTGTACTCCGTACCGTCGGCAATGACCTTTCCCCTGCCTCCGATGTTTATCGCTCCGAGCTCCCTTCTCTCCAGAAGATAATCAACGCCGAAATTCTTCCAGCAGTCGATGTTCTTGTCTATAGAGATCGTCTCATGAACAGGCATAGCTCCCATCGTCACGATCCTGTCCACATGGGAATATACCACTGTCACATCATCCGGGCGGAATATATCTGTGATAAGAAACTCATTTCTGAGCTCATCTGTGTTCATTCTCTTGAAAGGCTCTTTGCCTGTTGAGTATCTGATGTCCATTTTCATCTCCTAGAAATGATTGCTTACATAAGTATAACAGCTAAGCGCGGTTTCGACCACTTAGAAGCGAATCAAGAAGAGTCTCGCAGCCTGCGTATATATCGCGGTAGGCTGTCTCGAAATCATCGGTGTACCAGGGATCATCGACATCACGGCCAAGAAGCATCCTCAGCTTATCGCTCTTGCCGAAACGTCTCTCAAGAGCTGAGAGATTCCAGTGATCAAGCGCTATGACAAGATCAGAATCGGCAAACTCCCTGTCAGTGATGCGTTTCGCACGGCGGGAAGAGAAAGGAATGCCATGCGCTCTCAGCGTCCGCTTCGCCGGCGGGTAGATATCATTGCACTCTTCCTCACTGCTCACTCCTGAAGATGATACCGAAAACTGATCTGCTGCTCCCTTTTCCTCGGCAAGATGGGTGAATATGAACTCAGCCATCGGCGACCTGCATATATTTCCATGGCATACGAAAAGCACTTTTGTCATGAGGGAAGAATACAGTAAACGGAGGAATATGACTATGAGGGCAAGCTGCAGGAACACTGCCTCCTGCCCAGTAACGCTGCGAAGAATGGGACGCATGAAATATAGAGATAAAAAGAACTCCTCTCACAGCATCTGCAGGCTTAAACAAGTCCGCAAATGCCGAAAGAGGAGAAAATAAAAAAACCTGGCAGCGACCTACTCTCCCGCGGACAAGCCGCAGTACCATCGGCGTAAGGGCGTTTTACTTCCGTGTTCGGGATGGGAACGGGTATCGCCGCCCTGCTATGGCCACCAGGAAATCAT
>CALXLV010000010.1 GCA_944389295.1 uncultured Spirochaetaceae bacterium
AATCATCAGCACCTCGACCTCGCCCTCATTCTCCATCGTTCCCTCGAAGGTGAACCCGGGCATTATGCGCGCAGGAGGATTCTCTATCAGAAGCTCGACATCAACAACTCCGATTCCCTGATCTGTATAGCGCCCGAGCATGGGGATGTAGGATACATATGCGGAGACAACCTCATCTGGGCACGACTCGAATACAAGGGAGGCTTTCTGCCCTGGCTCCACATACTGCATATCTATCTCATCGACCTCGACTGTGGCTTTGAGCTTCGATCTGTCGACGACGGTTATAACCTCATCGCCGCCCTCGAAGTAGTCGCCGGGATCAACATCCAGCGAAGCGACCTCGCCGTCGAACGGAGCTACTATATCGGTGTATTCGAGATTTCTCTCGGCCGCAGTCTCGCGGAGGCGCAGAAGCTCGAGATCACGCTTTGAGCCGTTGAGCTCCGCCTCCTCGATCTGGTCGCGTATCTCCTGCAGAGAGGCAAGCTGCTGCGTGTTGTCTATCGAGGCAAGGAGCTGACCTTCCTTCACATGGTCGCCCTCTTTAACATATACTGCGGTGACAGCGCCGGTGGAGCGGAAGCGCATGGTCTGGCTCTCATAAGGCTCTACATATCCGGAGATATCTATCACCTGCGTATAGGTGTTTGAGATCACCTCGGCCTCGCGCACGGCGGGCACAGCCGCAGCCTCTTCGCGCTCAGGGAGAAGGATGAGGAGAGCCGCCGCAGCTGCCGTGATCACTCCGATAATGATGACCACCCCCGCTTTCTTTCTTCCGCCTTTAACTTTTCCGCCCATATCACTCCTAAACAAGAAGGTTCTCCGCCTCAGTCTCAAGCGAGAGCCCCTCAAGAAGCAGGATATCCCTCTCAAGCTCAAGCATTCTCAGCGAGAAAGCCGCATCATGGAGCTCCTCATCGGTAATCATTCCGCGCTCATGCTTGATAGAAGCCATCTCAAGAAGCGCACGCTCATACTCCATCTCAGCCTCAAGCTCCGCCCAGTCGCGCTCCCATGAGAGGATGCGGCTCCAGAGCGAATTGCGGCTTTCATTGAAAGACCTTCGCGCCTCCCTTGCCTCGTTCTCCCTGATGAGCGCAGTGTTACGCAGCGAGCGGAGCGTGATATCATCGCTCTCGGGAGTTCCGCTTCTCCATGCGCCTGTAATCGTCAGAGAGGGAGTAACCTCCATATCCAGGTTCCAGGACCCGCCTCCTTCCGCGGAGAGCGCCCACCCGCCGCTCTCTAGGCCGAGACTCCCTGAAACTCTCATGCTGACCGCATCATCGCTCTCTGCATACTTGACGCCATCCATACCGTCAGCGATATCCACGCTTCCAGAGATGCCGGCCCCTGCGGTGATTCTCCCCGGATTCTGCTCCGACTCCTCCGCAAGAACCTCCTCCCTCGCTATACGGGCCTGTATATCTGCCGCATTGAGCGCAGATGTCCCAGCGGAGGAGAAGAGATCGGGGAAAGAGGGCATCGGAATATCCTCTATGCCTTCCCACTCGGCCCCAGCAAGCACGGCAAAGCGCGCTGCAAGCTCATCATGCTCAGCTTTGAGTATGCGTATTGAATCCTCAGCCCTCTTCCTCGCAAGTTCAAGCTCTGCCGCAGCAAGGGAATCCTCCGTCACGATTCCGAGCGAGAGCGAATCACGGAGTTCTTTCTCAGCATCCCGGAGCTTCTCTTCCGCCTCCGCAATGTTCTTCTCTGATGAGAGGATGGAGGAGATCAGGGCTACCGCGCTCTCCTGCAGCGAGAGAAGGCTTTCGTAATAGCCGCTCTCGGCAGAGAGGCGCAGCGCCTCCGTCTGCAGGTCTTTCAGGATATCATCATCGTATCCCCAGTCGAATGTATGGCTTATCGAAACAGAGGGACTGACCGCGCCTCCCCTTCTGTCATAGCGGACGCCGAAAGGAACGGATGCGGAGATGACAGTCTCATCATCGGGAAGGGAGAGATCAAGGCCGAATGTGCTTACGGAGAGAGCTTCGTATTCGTTATAAAGAGGTTCAAACGCCGCTGTGAGCAAAATCTCCGGACTCTCGTCCAGCATTGAGGCCGCCGCAGAGAGCAGGCCGTCCTCATACAAAAGCCTCGCGCTGACAGCATCAGGGCTTTCAGAGAGCACGGCGCTCATTATCTCGTCATATGAGGCTGCGGAAATAAATGCAGGAAGGAGAATAAGCAGAACAGACAGCAATCTCTTCATGAACCCTCCTTAAATCCCTCCTGTTCAGGATAGCACAGGGCGGAGCGCCGTGCTAAGGCAAAAGAAAGGCTTACCTTTTCTGTTTTCCATCGGCATCAAAATCGACGACGGAATCATCATCGTTCATTATTACGGGCTGGCCTTCGACGCGTGCGAGCCTGTAGCTTACCGTGGTCGATACACCCGGCTCCATCTGCGTGACGCCGAGGAGCGTCTCTGAGCCTGTGACGGTATGCTTGTTGTGCGTGATGATGATGAACTGGCTCTTCTGCCCGAAGTCGTCGAGGACGGAGAGGAAGTAGCCGATGTTCTTGTCATCGAGAGCTGCATCGAGCTCATCGAGGATGCAGAACGGAGAGGGCTTAACCTCGAATGTGGCGAAAAGCAGCGCGACCGCAGTCATCGTTCTCTCGCCTCCTGAGAGAAGCGAGAGGCGCACAAGTTTCTTTCCCGGCGGCTGTGCGAAGATATCGATTCCGGATGTCAGGACGTTCTCAGGGTCCTCCAGCGTCAACTTGGCTATTCCTCCTCCGAAGAGGCGGTTGAACATCGACTGGAAATTGCGGCTTATGTCATCATAGGTGGCCATGAAGAGGTCCTTGGCCTTATCCTCTATCTCCTGCAGAACCCTCTCAAGGTCTGTGCGCGCCTTGTTGAGATCATCGAGGTGGCGCGAGTAGAAATCGAACTGCTCCTTGGCGGCATTGTAGTCATCCTCCGCCATGTAGTTTATCGTTCCCAGTCCCTCGAGCTCCTTGTTCACTTCATTGAGCTCATTGAGAAGGAGCGTGTCGTCAGGAAGCTCCTCTTCCTCCATGACCTTCTGGAACTCGCCGAGGTTTCTCGTGTACTTGTTGAAGAAGTCCGTGGAGATGTTCTGTATGTACTCGTCGGTGGTACTGAGATAGCCATCCTGCTCCGAGTATATCCTCGTAGCCTCGTTGTAGTCGCTGAACGCCTTGTCCTTGTCCTCGCGCATCTTCTGCAGGGCGGCAAGCGCGGCATGGCTCTCCTCCCTTCTTGAAGCGAGCTCTCCGCTCTTTATGTCAAGTTCCGCCCTCAGCGCGCCTTTCTTCTCCTCCTCTCCCTTTATGATGGAAAGGAAGTTGTCCACATCGGAGCGGTCCTTGTCTGATGCCTCGATCTCACGCTCCTTGTCGTTCTCCTTCTCCTCTATGGAGCGTCTGAGAGATTCGGCGGCGAATTTCGCCGACTCGAGATCGCTGAGAAGCCTTCTGCAGTGCTCCCTCTGCTGCTCGAGCGCCGCAGAGTATGAGTCAACATCGCTGCGGAGCATCCTCACGCTCTCGCGTGCGGAGAGGATCGCCTTCCTGTTCTCCTCGGCCTCCTTCCTCGCCGCAGCTTCCCTCTTCTCTATATCGCGCTTGCGGCTTATGAGACCTTCCTGCGAGAGGAGGCTGTCAACGATCGGGGGAATGGATGCGATGTAATCGCCGAAGAGGGAAATAAGCTCCGAGATTCCCTCGGAAACCTTCCCGAAATCCTTCATGGCGATCTCTCTGGAGATCAGCGCCTCGTCCTCAAGGGAAGAGAGGAATGAGACTCTGTTACCGATCATCCCGAGAAGCTCCTCTGCCCTGTTCCTGAACGCCGTTTCCGCCTTCTCCCTACGCTCCGAGGTATATGCGGTGTCGGTGTTGGCATCGACTTCGGCGATGAGGTCCTCGATTACTGCCTTCAATTCCTCGGTAAGGCTCATCAGCTCGCCGTCCAGTTCGCTGTTGCGCCTCTCCCTCGCATCGGCATCTTTCTCGAGCTTCTCTATCTCCAGCTTCTTGCTCTCCTGCGCCATGACGATGGCCGCGATCTGCCGCTCCTCTTCCTCGGCTCTCTCCTCCTTCTCGGAGATGCTGTCCTCGGCATTCTCGAGATCGGCGCGCGCTCTGTCTATGCTGCTCTGGATGTTCGCGATCTTCTCATCGGAGTTCTTAAGTCTCAGCGATGCGCTCTGAAAGTTCTCCGTATAGAGGTTTATTCTCTCGTCGCACATGGAGATATCCTTCTCCACCCTGCCGAGCGCAAGCTGCAGTGCGTAAAGCTCCTCGTTCTCAGCCCTTGTTTTCTCCTGTGCATCTCCGATGCTCTCCTCAAGGTTGGCCATAAGGGCTTTCAGCCTCTCTATCTCCTCTCCCGCCTTCGCCTTGCGCCTCTGCCTCTCTTCCCTCAGAAGGGTGTAGCTGCGGATGCGCGCAAGGTGGTACTTTACGTCGATGTCGAACGCTCTCTGCTGCAGTTCCCTCGCCTTCTTCGCCTTCTCTGCCTGACTCCTTGATCTGTCGCAGGCGCGCTTGGCCTCGTTGTACGATCTCGTGATGTCCTCGATGTTGAGATTGGTTTTCTCGAGGTCAAGCTCCGCTTTATGGCACTGATCCTTGTACTTGGAGATGCCCGCGGCCTCTTCAAAGAGATATCTTCTGTCCTCCGGCTTTGAGGAGAGTATCTGGTCGATCTTTCCCTGTTCAAGAATTGAGTAGGCGCTCTTGCCGACCCCTGTGTCGAAGAAGAGCTCCATGATGTTGCGCTTAAGGCACTTCTGTCCGTTGAGGAAATACTCGCTCTCCCCTGTACGGAAATAGCGTCTCTTTATCGATATCTCGGGAACCTCCGTCGGCAGCTGATGCTCCGAGTTGTCGATCGTCAGCTCGACCTCCGCGAAAGGCATCGGCTTGCGCGTGTCGGTGCCGTTGAAGATGACATCCTCCATCTTCCCCGCCCTGAGCGATCTTGTGCTTGTCTCTCCCAGTACCCATTTGATTGAATCGACGATGTTGGACTTGCCGCATCCATTGGGGCCCAGAAGCGATGTGATGCCGCCCGCGAAGTCGATGTGGGTCTTGTCGGCGAAGCTCTTGAAACCGTATATGTCGAGAGATTTCAGGAACAAGCGGGTTCCCTCCTTGAAACAGAATCCCGCTGATTATAGCATCTAGCCGGTTATGGAAAAAGGGCTTTTGGAAGAAACGGAAAGTGAGGAGCTCGGAGTGATATGCGGCGCAGATGAGGCCGGACGGGGGCCGCTTGCGGGTCCTGTAACCGCGGCAGCTGTCATCCTTCCCCCGGATTTCCCCGTTGAAATACTCAACGACTCTAAAAAAATGAGCGAGAAAGAACGCGGCGAGGCGGCGGTTATTATAAAAGAAAAGGCCTCAGCCTGGGCTGTGACCTCAATAAGCCATATTGTCATAGACCGGATAAACATACTCCAGGCATCGCTGCTGGCGATGAGGCTCTCTGCGGAGAAAGTCAGGAAAGGACTCCCGTTCGATATTCTCCTCGTCGACGGAAACAGAAAGCCCGATGTCCCCTGGCCGTGCTGCGCTGTCGTCAAGGGAGATGCGAAGATCCCCGAGATAATGGCGGCATCGATACTGGCAAAGACGGAGAGGGACAGAATAATGACGCTCTGCGGAAAAAAGTGGCCGCAGTACGGATATGAGAAGCACAAGGGCTATCCGACGGCAGAGCACAGGAGAATGATAGCCCTTTACGGTCCGTCGCCGATAGAAAGGCTCTCCTTCACAGTGAAGGAGGACGAAACGCCCTCCCTCTTCTGACTTATTCCTCGCTGTTCTTCTCTGCGCTGCGGCTCCTTCTCTGGATTCCGGAGCGCTGCGGCTTTCTGGTTCCGTGCATCTTGATGAAGTCTATCGATTTCTGGAATTCCTTGATGAACTCTCCCATATCCTCCTGATAGACGATCACAGACTGCCTGAGGTATCTGCCCTCAGTATCTGTCGGCCTCGATTCCACGATGTTGAGAAAGAGATCGCCGTAGATATTCTCCTTCACATTGAAAAAGTAAGTCCTGTCGTTCTTGACGAGTTTTGTCGAGAATACTTCACCGCGCTCTCCCATAAGGCCCTCCGCTCTATTGTCTCTGAAATATAAAACTCCTTGCTGTGCAAGGAGCGGGAAAAGCGACCGACGGGAATCGAACCCGCATCTTCAGCTTGGAAGGCTGAGGTAATAGCCATTATACCACAGTCGCATTCAATCAACGGTGGATACTTTACAGAAAGCGGATGGCAGTGTCAAGCGATTGCATGCAATTTCCTCCTGCTCTTTTCCATATTCTCTTTGCGGTACTTTTGCATGCAGTGAAATACCCGAGAAGAGAAGCGCGAGATCGATTGGAACGGAAAGGCCGCGGCAGTATAATGCCGGTATGGACATCTTCATGGAAAGATACGCGGATGTGATAATCCGCCGTGCGCTGAGGCTGAGGAAGGGCGATGTGCTCTCCATCAACACAGAGGACGAGAACAACGGATTTGCCCATCTCATCGCAAAAAAGGCGAAGGAGATAACAGGCAACGGCACTTACATACTGAACATAGAGAACGGCAGGATAGCAGGAACGGAGGAGGCTGAGTCGGAGTACCCGATAGAGAAAAAGGCCACCGCCCTCCTCTACCTTCCCGTCTACAAAGAATATATGGAAGCGGAGAGCGGCAGGGTCTATACCGCTCCTGAGATACAGCGCTTCAGGCATCTCTCTGATCCTCTGGACATCCCCGAGCCGTCGGTTCCGTTCGCAGTCGCGCCTGTGCCCTCTGAGAGCTGGGGAAAGACGCTGGATGACGAAAGCGGCATCTCCCTTCCAGCGTCGCTCATCTCCGACCTTCTCTCGCTCGGAGAGGATAACTACCTTGAGGCGGGAAAGGATGATGAGGATGTGCTTCTCTATGAGAGGGAAAGACTTGCCTCCCTCAGCATAACCCGCTGCCGCATACAGGATGAGGAGGGAACGGACATAGAGTTTTCATTCCTTCCCGGTTCTGAGTTCACGACGACGATACAGAGGCTGAGGGACGGAAGGCTATTCATACCGACGATATTCTCATCAGAGATCTTCAGGGCGATCGAAAAGACATCGGCAGAGGGATATATAACAGCGACACGCCCGTTCATGCTCTTCGGCAGGCTTGTGCGCTCCCTCTCTCTGAGATTCGAGAAAGGAAGGGTGACGGATTTCTCCGCAGACGAGAGGACTGCCGGACTTTTCCGGCTCTATCTTGAACAGGATCAGAATGCGGGAGTTCTCTCAGAGCTCTCCATCGCGGAGGAAAGCAACGCGGCATCGCTTATCGACTGCTTCGCGCTGCCCGAGTGGGACAGGATGAGGGGAATTTCGCTGACGATAGGAGGTCCCAGGCCGGAAAGCCTGAAAACAGATGCTGCCAGAAGCAGCGCCAACGATTCGCTGGTGACGCTCTCCATCCCCATCGGCTCAGACTCCACCGTGATAACGGCGGAGCTTGAGGACGGAAGCATTTATACGATCGCAGAGGACGGCTTCATAAAGGAAGAGTGATCAGCGGTTGAGTTCAGCGATGAGCCTCAGCCCTTTGAGGGTATGGAGGCCGTCGAGGGTGTCTATGCGCGGAATGAGTGGGGAGATCGTCTTTGAAAGGCCTCCTGTCGCGATGACGTAGAGCCTCTCGCCTGTCTCCTCCTCCGTGCGTTTGATGAGTGAATCCACAAGGCCTGCATAGCCGAGCATTATTCCCGCCCTGATAGACTGCTGGGAATCCCTTCCCATCGCTGTCTCAGGCAGCTTGAGCTCGACCTGAGGAAGCTGCGCGGTGCTGCCGAAGAGAGCGTTCACTGCTGTGACGAGTCCGGGAGCGATCGAACAGCCGAGCACATTGCCGCGCCTGTCCACAGCAGAGAGTGTCAGCGCTGTACCGAAGTCGACGACCATCACGGCGTCATCCGGCCTGATGCTGTGGGCATAGACGAGGTTCGCAAGGATGTCGGTGCCGAGTTCTCCGGGGATGGATTCGCGCACAAGCCCTGTCTTAACATCGTGGTTCACGACCAGCGGCGAGATGTGGAAGAGACGCTGGATGTTCTTCTCCACAGACCTCGTCATGTTCGGCACAACCGATGAGATTATCGCGCTTGTGACGCTGTCAGGATGAACTCCGCCTTCTCGGAAGAGAGCGTTGAATACGACGAAATACTCGTCGCTGGTCTTTCTCGTATCCGTATATACGCGCCATGAATCGACGAATCTATCGCCGTCGAAAAGCGCAAGCACTATGTTGGTGTTCCCGATATCACAGGCTACAAGCATCAGAGAAGAACGACTCCTTTCACATCCTCATAGGCCTTTGCCCTGAGTTCCTTCACGCTGTCGTCATTGATGTAGTCATCGAATCTCGTCATCCTGTCGATCACACCCTTAGGCGTGAACTCGATGATGCGGTTCGCGATCGAATCGACGAACTGGTGGTCATGGGAGTTGAAGAGCACTACGCCCTTGAAATCGATCAGTCCGTTGTTGAGCGCCTGAATGGCCTCGAGATCGAGATGGGATGTCGGCTCATCAAATATGAGGCAATTTGCCCCTTCGAGCATCATGCGTGCAAGGACTACTCTGACCCTCTCTCCTCCGGAGAGGACGTTGCACGGCTTGAGCGCCTCGTCGCCGGTGAAGAGCATTCTGCCCAGGAATGAGCGGACGTAGGTATCGTCGTCCTGATCCGAGAACTGCTGGAGATAATCGGCAATGGACTCATTATCCTTGAACATCCCGGAATTGTCCTTGGGGAAGTATGAGAGCGAGGTGGTCACGCCCCATGCGAACGTTCCCTCATCGGGTTCTATCTCCCCTGCAAGTATCTGGAAGAGCACGGTTTTCTCATAGTGATTGGGACCTACGAAAGCGATCTTGTCCCCCGGATTCACAGTGAGAGTGAGGTTGTCTATCACCTTCACGCCCTCTATCGTCTTGGAGAGGTTCTTTATCTCAAGCACGTTGCGGCCGATATCCCTGTTGGGCTTGAAGGCCACATAGGGGAATCTCCTTGAGGACGGACGGATATCGTCGATGGTGAGCTTGTCGATCAGCTTCTTGCGGCTTGTCGCCTGCTTCGCCTTCGCGACGTTGGAGGAGAAGCGCTGAATGAACTCCTTGAGTTCCGCGATCTTGTCCTCCCTCCTCTTCTTCTCATCCTTCAGCTGCTTCGCGGCAAGCTGTGACGACATGTACCAGAAGTCATAGTTTCCGACGTAGAGCTGTATCTTGCCGTAGTCGATGTCGCAGATATGCGTGCAGACTGTGTTGAGGAAGTGCCTGTCGTGAGAAACAACGATGACCGTGTTGTTGAAGTCCTCGAGATAGTCCTCAAGCCAGTGGATAGACTCGAGATCGAGGTGGTTGGTAGGCTCGTCAAGGAGAAGGATGTCTGGATTTCCGAAGAGCGCCTGCGCCAGAAGCACGCGCACCTTGAGATTGTCCTCGATCTCCGACATCTGCTTCTCATGGAGCTCCTGCGGTATCCCCAGTCCGTCAAGCATCTGCCCTGCATCCGCCTCAGCCTCCCAGCCGCCGAGCTCAGCGAACTCGCTCTCGAGCTCTGCCGCCCTGATGCCGTCCTCCTCTGTGAACTCCGCCTTCTCATAGATGGCGCTGCGCTCCTGCATCACGTCATAGAGTTTCTGATACCCCATTATAACTGTATCGATGACGCGGTACTCGTTGAACGCGAAGTGATCCTGCCTGAGAACAGTCATTCTCTCCCCCGGCGTTATCACGATCTCGCCTGTGTCCGGCTCGATCTCGCCGGAGAGGATCTTCAGAAACGTCGACTTGCCTGCTCCATTGGCACCGATGATGCCGTAGCAGTTGCCGGGCGTGAACTTGATGTTCACATCCTTGAAGAGAACCTGAGTTCCATATGAAAGAGAAATGTTTGATGCAGTAATCATCTTGCCTTCCTGATTATCATAATGCTCTATGCATGATACCAGAGCTGAAAACGAGGGACAAGGCACATTCAGAATGCCTGTCCACGAAAAAACCGGTACTGGAGAACTCCAATACCGGTCGTTAGTTCCTAGGGGAATCGAACCCCTATTTAGAGACTGAGAATCTCCCGTCCTAACCGTTAGACGAAGGAACCATGTATCCCTTCTGGGATGGAGGGACTCGAACCCCCAAAGGCAGAACCAGAATCTGCAGTGTTACCGTTACACCACATCCCAATCTTCCGAATCCTCTGAGATACTAAAGGATAGAGGATAATGTGTCAATACGGTTTTGCAAAATTTTCAGCAAAACAATTTTCTTTAAGCATTACTTCTTGCATTGCAAGAAATAACTTAATTCTTCTTGAATGCAGAGACTCTGGCCGATGCGGAAAGGCGGGAATCGCTTCTCTCCCCGTCAGCAAGATATCTGTATCCAAGTCCGGCAACCATGGCACCATTGTCGGTGCAGAGCTTCAGAGACGGGAACGTGACTGTATATCCTTCCTTCTCCAGCGCTTTGAGTTCGCTTCTGAGAAGGGAGTTCGCAGCCACCCCGCCCCCTGCGGAGACACGCTTCAATCCCGTGTCCCTGAGCGCGAGCTTCACTCTCTTCATCAGTATGCCGACAGCCTGTCTCTGGAACGAAGCCGCTATGTTCTCAGGCGTATCCTCCGCACCTTTTCTGAGGAACTTCATTCTCTGGTTTATCACAGCGGTTTTGAGACCGGAGTAGCTCATGTCATATCTGTGCTCCTCTCCTTCGATAGAGGGGCCGGGAAAGAGGAACGCTGTGGGATCACCCTGCTGGGAGAGTCTGTCGATGACAACCCCGCCGGGGAAACCCAGGTGGTAAAACTTCGCAACCTTGTCGAACGCCTCCCCTATCGCATCATCTATGGTAGTGCCGAGGACATCTATATCATCATACCCGCTGACGCGGCAGATGACGGTATGTCCGCCAGATACGAGCACTCCGAGATAAGGATACTCAAGAGGATTCTCTATCTGGGATGCATAGAGGTGCGCCCTGATGTGGTCGATCCCGATGAAAGGAATCCCCAGAGCCGTCGCATAGCACTTCGCGAAGCTGACGCCCACAAGGAGCGAACCGAGAAGGCCCGGGCGCGACGTCACCGCCACCGCATCGAGTTCCTCTTTCGCTATTCCCGCCTGACGCAGCGCAGCTTCAACCACCTGCTGTATCCACTCTGTGTGGAGACGCGATGCAAGCTCCGGAACAACTCCCTGATAAGGTTTGTGAAGCTCTATCTGCGTTGCAATGACATTGGACAGTATCTCATGTCCATCACGGACTACCGCGGCGCTGCACTCATCGCAGCTTGTCTCTATTCCTAAGACTATCATCAGAATGCACCTGTCTGGCCGGGAGCTGCGGAAAGTATCTCCAGAAGCTCCTCGATATCTGTTCCGGCTTCCGACTCGAAAAGATAGTCATAGACCGGCTTTGACCATGGAATCCCTATCTGGACTCCGTTGTTTCTCGACTTCTCCATTATGGCATCCATCACTGCGAACGCCATAGCCGTATATTCTCCGCCAAAGGCATCTTCAAAAACTATTTCTTCCATGAGGTATCCCTCCCGGGAGGAAAGATCATAAAGACAATATAGTACAAAGAGAGGAAAAAGGAAAACCGGAGAGAAATCCAAAAAAGAAAGCTCCCACCACTGCAGGAGCTTCCAGAGCCAAAGATGGGAGTCGAACCCGCGACCTGCTCATTACGAGTGAGCTGCTCTACCACTGAGCTACTTTGGCGTACTAGTGAAATCTACATAATCGGAGGAAATGTTGCAAGAGGGTTGTACATAATATTTGCATATAGCCAGCCCCTTACAAAGCACAACGGCCGCTAAGCCCTGACAAGCTATTTAGCGGCCGCTAATGTTTTTGACTTCAGGGACACGCCGCTTGCTGGCAGCACCCTTTCTATCTTCATCATTGCCATGCTCTTAGGAAAAGTCAAATAAAGGGCTGCCCGCAACCGAGAATTTATCCAAATAAGAGGAACAAACTCTTTGACCTCCCTCCTAAACTCAGCCTTTTTCTTATAAATCAATTCTTCGCTGTAAATCCTATTATCGCTATAGTATCTGAGGTATCTTTATCGGTCAGTAAAGCTGTTACATAATACTCATATGCATCTGCTTTTCTATCCAATGTAGCTTTAAAATTCATGCTTGTAATTGAGAAAGCAAGTCCAGATGTCTCATCTTTATTCCCGTCAAGACACCAGAAATTGAAATACTCAGAATTCTCAAAATTTGTTTCATCATAGAGGCCTGAAAAACTCAAGGCTGCAGTCGAAGGATCATTTATACCAAAAACTGTTGAAGCAACAGATCCGCCGCTACCCGTTACAATATCTCCATTAAGCAGTATATCAATCTTCAATGCGCTGAGTGCGACAGATGCATTTATCGACGGATCATCAGACGATTTCGCATATACATACACTTCGGCATCAGGAGAATAAGCAACAGTTGCGATACCATCTGCATTGACTGTAATTGCTTCATTATTATCTGAAGTCCATTCTATAGATGAAGAATAGATGCCAAGCATCGAAAGATCGATTTCCTTACCATTAACTCCTTGAACAGAGAGATAATCAGAAAGGTTGATGCTCGTATAAGAGCTGTCAACAACATTTACTCCGGGAAGATTTTCACCATCACTTGTTTTAGAAATGATCAAATCAGTATGCGGAAGGTCTGCAAAGCAGATCGTACTTATAGGAACATAGCTTTTCACTGCTATATCCATATAATTACCCGTATATTTGATAGTAGCCCTTATTCTGGCCTCACCCGGCATAATGGACTCAACAATACCGGTTGAAGGATTAACTTTAACTATATCAGGATTCAAGGATTCCCATTCAATTGCAGGTTCATAAGTATCGCCGCTAAGAACAGCCTTCAGCTTCAGCTTCTCACCGAATCTGACGACAAGCTCCTGAGAATTTCCGTATTCATCGGTAATAGACTCTATTGTCGTAGCATAAACATCAAAATATCCTGTTGTGCTGAATACCCTTCCGCTCTCAGTTGTAACGCTCAGTTTTAGGCTGTTTGCCACCACCGGAGAATTTCCATAATTCAGCCCCTCTGTATCCTTGTCTATGACAATAGTTCCAATCTCATCGAAACTGCCCTTCCATATTGATGTATGATTCAGCGTCCATTCATAAGATGCGGCCCCCTCAATCTCTGTTGATAAAGTGATCGAAAGCGAAGAATCTGAATCAGATGAGAAATCAAGATACTTATCTTTCAGCGCAGCAGCAAGAATACCACTAAAGTCGACACTTTCTATATCAGGGATTATCACAGATATATCCGCATTGCTTATGAAAACCTCTGTAGTTCTCTCAGATGTGTCACTATCGAACTTTCCATCATCATTTTTGTAAGCCTTTATCGAATAGGAGTATCTATGACCTGACGATACATCATAATCAACATATGACGTATCATTTATCCTGAATTCAGTCTCCGGACTATCATCCCTGTATCTTGAGATCACATAACCATCGGCATCTTCGGCAGCCTCCCAAGTAAGAACAATACCGTTATTTTCTACGCCACTTATAATAAAATTCTCCGGTACAGCAAGCCGCACAGAAACAGTTTTCTCCGCGAATTTCGACGGATCATCATTTGAAACTGCCTTGATGACAAAATCACCAGCAGATGCAAGCCGGATCGGATTCTCCGTTTCATCTTCGCCCAGATAGAGCTTATAGCTTTTGTCATACGCATCGGAAGGCTGAATATCGACTGTCACATCGATTTCATCTCCTACCGTATAGGTATCATCTATCCCGGAAATCGAGAGGCTTTCAACCGCAATTTTAGGAGAAGCATCATCTATCAGCACTCTGTAGTCAGAAAATCCCATATTGGAAAATACCTGAAAACCGATAGAATATGAGTGCTTCGGAAGTAATTCCTCGATCAATATACCGCCATTGCCGCCACCTTCCAAATACTCTTCTGATTCAACTACAGTTTCTTCTTCTGTCTCATTATCCATTACTGTAAGCACCACATGGAACGGATAATAATCCTGATCAACATAGAATGGATTTTCCCAACTGACCTGAAGTGATGTAAGCGGATTGAGTTCTCCCGGTACAGCCTCCGCTTTTGAAACATTCCATATATAACTTATGATAGTATCGGAATTAAGATGGAAGTTATCACTTTCTGAACTATCGGGAATCGATGTAAGGGACGGATATATCTGTACCGTTGTATGAAAAGTTTCAGCAATTTTCTGTTCAGAGCCGTCTACCATGGTAAATATTTCAAAGTAAATAGCAGTGCCATCTGTAGCGGCAAGATTATCTGCGGTATATTCAAGCTCACCGGCAGAAAGTTCTTCAGAAGAAGCCCACCGAATGCCATCATCTGAGAGCGGTTCACCTGTAGATGCATTAGCCGCACGGAAACCAAGCTGTCCAAATTTCGCTATGGCTTCCCAAACCTGATTGCCTTCAGTTAGATCATGCCAATCAATAACAAGGCTCATGACTCCCGTTCCACTTTCAAGATATGAAAGCAATACTGTCACAGGTTCATTTTTGCCGGGTTTTATCGTCACAACTGTCTTACCGAATAAGATATTGCTCCCCTGGCTATCCTTTGCCTCTATCTGCAAACTATATGTACCGACCTTTACATCTTCAAATGTAAATGAACTATTTTCAGATTCTACTGAATATGTATTCCCCCCTTCACTTTGAATCAGTTTTGCAGAATATTTTGCAGGGACTGGTGTTACAGGAGTAATCGACCTTGTGGAAATACCATTGCTTTCTGCACCAATACTATTATGTTCTGCAACTACGCTGAGACTTGATGTTTCTTTAAGTACTTCTTTATCTGAACATGATATAAATGCAAAAATCAAAAAAAGCAGAACAATGATAGGACTTTTCTTCATTCTCCCCTCCGGTCTGGGAACAACTTCAAAAAGTGCGTTATTATCTGAAAACCAAAGTCGAATTAACGAACATTTACCGCACTTTTTGTATAACAACTCATGTCATTATATAGATCCTATGAAGAAGGTCAATAATTTTACTATCTGAAGAATACCCAATTAAAATCAAAATACGCAATCTGACTTCAATATTTGAACAATAAAGCAAAATATATAAGAAAAAATAGTACAGATAGACAGAGAAGAATGTGCTGCAACAAGTCATTTCTCTCTGCCATATGCACAGCAAACTGAAACTGTTTATTACCCGTTTTCCTTATTCAGCTCGGAAAGATCGTAAGGAGTTGTCTGATAAACAAAGTAGTTGAGCCAGTTTGAATAAAGAAGATTCGCATGTCCCCTCCACTTCACCACAGGCTCTTTCTCCGGATCATCGTCGGGAAAGTAGTTTTCCGGGACAGCCGTATCAAGTCCCTGCGCCCTGTCCCTGAGATATTCATTTTTCAGCGTGTCCCGATCATACTCAGAATGGCCTGAAATGAAAATCTGACGTCCGTTCGCAGTCATCGCGGCATATACGCCGGCCTTGTCCGACATCGCGAGTATCTTGAGCCGCGGCTCTGCAGCCATATCTTCATAGCGGCATGTAGTGTAGCGCGAATGCGGAACATAGAACTCATCATCAAAACCCCGCAGAAGCACAGGATTCTTATATACAACTTTATGACGGAACACTCCGAAGAGCTTCTTATCCAGTCTGATCTTTGGAATGCCGAAGTGATAGTAAAGCCCTGCCTGAGCCCCCCAGCAGATGTGGAAGGTGGAATGGACATGGCTTTTAGACCACTCCATTATCGTGCACAGCTCATCCCAGTATTCGACCTCGGTATAGTCGAGGTTCTCGATTGGAGCACCGGTTATTACCATACCGTCAAAGTTCTCATCTTTGATATCGGAGAAAACCTTGTAGAAGGCCAGCATATGCTCAGGAGAGGTGTTCTTTGAGACATGGCTCTCAACCTGCAGAAGAGTTAGCTCAACCTGCAGAGGCGTATTGCCCAGAAGTCTTGAGAGCTGCGTCTCCGTCGCGATCTTCGTCGGCATCAGATTCAGAAGAAGGATGCGGAGGGGGCGCATGTCCTGCGTGCGCGCCCTCTTCTCCGTCATTACGAAGATGTTCTCATCTTCAAGCGTTTTCCTCGCGGGAAGTCTGTCAGGTATTTTTATAGGCACTTCGCGAGGGCCTCTTCTATATCCCTGATTATATCATCCGCATCCTCGATTCCAACTGAGAAGCGGACGAAGCCCGGTTCTATGCCTGCGGCTCTGAGCATCTCGTCGGAAAGCTGCCTGTGTGTGGTCGATGCAGGATTGAGCACGCAGGTGCGGGCATCCGCGACATGGACGACTATCGAGGCAAGAGAAAGGGAATTCATGAACTTCATCGCCTTCTCCCTTCCGCCCTTCATGCAGAATGAGACAACGCCCGATGCCATGCCCTCTCTGAGATACTTCTCCGCCTTTTCGTGCTCGCTGTCACCGGGCAGTCCCGGATAGCTCACGCTCTCGACAAGATCACTCCTCGACCTGAGATACTCAGCTACGCGGAGCGCGTTGCTGCTGTGCCTGCGAATCCTAAGATCAAGCGTCTCAAGCCCGATATTGAGGAGAAACGCCGTGATCGGCTGAGGTGTGGAGCCGAGATCACGCATGAGCTGAGTGCGGGCCTTAGTGATGTATGCGCTTCTGCCGAAACTCTCCGTATAGACAACACCGTGATAAGACTCATCAGGCTGTGTAAGCTCAGGATACTTTCCGCCCTTCGCCCAGTCGAAATTGCCGCTGTCCACTATTACCCCTCCGACAACCATCGCATGACCATCCATGTACTTTGTCGTTGAATGGATCACGATATCGGCGCCGAACGAGATAGGATTGCAGAGTATCGGAGTGGCGAACGTATTGTCGATTATCACAGGCACGCCCATCGAATGAGCAAGAGGCACAAAGCGGTCGAAATCAAAGACCTCAAGAGAGGGATTCGCAATCGTCTCGCAGAAGAAGCATCTCGTACGCTCATCGAAATGAGAACGTATCTCCTCATCGGACATATCCGAGGTGACAACCCTGGCCTCTATTCCCATTCTCTTCATCGTCACGAGAAAAAGATTGGTCGTACCTCCGTAAAGGTTGCCCATCATAACGAAGTTATCACCGGAAGAAGCGATATTGAAAACTGAAATGAGAGATGCCGCCTGACCGGAGGAAGTCATCATTGCTCCGACTCCGCCCTCAAGATCGGCAATCTTCTTCTCGACCATCTCCACAGTGGGATTGGATATCCTTGTGTACATATGACCCGGAGACTCGAGGTCGAATAGCTTTGCAAGCTCCTCCGCACTGTCATACTTGTATGTTGTACTCTGATAAATCGGAAGCACACGCGGCTCGCCGTTTCCCGGCTCATAGCCTCCCTGCACGCATATAGTTGATTTCTTCCATCTGCTGTCCATGAGGCTATATTAGACACAAATGAGACGGAAAGTTAACAGCTGCAAGCCTTTCCCAGAAGAAAAATCAGAGAATGGAGACCATTATGCCCACGCCTTTGTACCTTTCGTACGCAGGATAGAGCGGGAACTGATAGAACACGCCGACAGAGATTCCGTACCATTTTCCTATGTTCAGCTCGGTCATCAGCTTCGGGCGGAGCATTATCCCGTTGAAGCCCATTGTATAGCCATCAGGCTGGTAATGCGTCTGCACAAACTGCATGTAGTATCCGATATCGCAGGCGACATATGTGTCGAAAGCCCAGAATTTGAGGAACTTCCAGCCGAGTGTTATGCCGGCCTCGATATCAAACTCCAGCGCTGCTGCGGTTCCCTTCGTTCCAAGAGGAAAGAGGAAATAATCTCCCTGACCGTATGCAGAGAAGATGAACGACGGAGTCTCCACGCCGATGCTCAGCCCGCCTCCGAAATTTAGATCATCACCCATCAGCACCGAACGCCCGTAGAGATCGTATGTTATCTGCGCACCGTCCCACAGCGCGGCCCACCATCCTTTAGGATCAAGTTCTCTCTCTTCAGGCTCAGCGGAAAAAACAGGGAAAAGCATGACAAGCATCATGAATACAGCCAGAAAACGCCTCATGCCTCACCTCCCTCGCTCACCTCACCGCTTCCGGATTCCGAATCATCAGGAGCCGTTTCTATTCCGCAGGCTTCATTCCACTTCTCCTCGAACTCATAATCAGGAATATTCTGGAATTCCCTGAGAGTCTCCTCCGAATCCAGATTCTCCAGTTCAAGCGTAGTCTGGACAGTTATTGAGCTCATATGCCATTCAAACCTGAAACTGTTGTCGCTTCCGACGTTGAATACAAGGCCCTGGAAAGAACCGCTTCCGGTAAACTTCTCAGGATCGGGGGTGAATGTAATCGTACCGGAGGCGGAGAAGAAATCAAAATGACTGAGATCGGCCCTCCATGTTCCCTCGAATAAGAACGGATCGGTAGTAAGCCCCTCGCCTCTCTGTATAAACGAGAACGTACCGTCCTCCCTCAGTGCAAAACAGTATGCATATCCGCTGGAACTGTCAGAAGCCTTAGCAAGGTAATAGCCATAGAGAGGCATCGGCTCCGTGATGACATCACAGGAGACGAAAACAAGCAATGAGAGCATAAGTGTCATCAGTATCTTCTTCATCAGTTCCTCGTCGCCTTCACCTTCTCAACAAGACCATTCTCCTGCGTGACGGTGTAATCACCATTAAACGCCTTCGCCGTTATGCTCATTCCCTTTATTGATATCACCGCAGGATACATGCCCTTCACTACAAAATCCTCAGAAGAAGGAACAGAACCGTTTCCGGAGAGACTGACGCGCATCGTATATGAACCGCTTTCAGTCCATATCGTCTCAAGCTCGCCGAAGTTGTGATAGGAGAACGAAATATCGCCTGCCATCGCAGCTATGTTTGCGGAAACGTTGTAGTGAATTGAACCGTCATGATACTCAGAATACTCAGTTATGTTCGCGCTTGTGGCCTCATTCCTGATCTTATCGTATATCGCGCTGGCAGACCACTTTGCCTTGAGGTTCTGCGGGAAGTCGCTGTGGCTTATGAACTCCCACGGCTTCATCGCATAAGCCTCGAAGAACTTTATCAGAGTAGCCCCTGTCACAGCACCATATCCCGCAACGCCTCTGTCCTTTATATCGCTCTGTTCCGTACTCCACTCGCTGTACCGTCCGAATCTGTCAGAGCGGCGGATACGATAATAATACTTCTCGCCGACCGTCTCAGGGCTCAGAGTTCCGAAGTCCAAAGTATAGGACACACCCTCGCTGAGATTTCCCATTGAACCTCTTGATACAGATTCTCCATAAGTATTCAGAGAGAACGCCTCTGTCTCATACTTTGCATTGTCCTGTGTCTCATCATTCACCATGATGCGGACAGGATAAACGCCGTTGGAATTCGGGGAGAGTTCAGCAGAATAGAAATTCGCAGACACGTCGGCTATGGAGATTGACGGTGCCTCAGCCCTCTCCGTCACTATTGCCGATATCTCCGCATACTCGGAATAGCTTCCACTCTCATTTCCCTCACTGTCAGTTATCCTGACATCGAACTCGTTGCAGTCACCGCAGGAGGCAGCCCCGTACTGCAGAGACACATTTACTGTGTTCTCTGTACCGGGTAGATCAGTTATATGCCTCCACTCGCCTATGCTCTGTCCAAGATCATTCCTGCGGCCGTATATGGAATACTGCCATCTATCACAGGTCGGCGCCACTGCATCATCAGAAAGAGCTATATCAAAGGAGAATATTCCTGAATCAAAATCCGTGGCATCATTCGAGATGACAAGCGCCGGAGTTATGAGACAGCCTGCATCAGATGCGGACTTGCCGAGATATTCGGTGTCCTCCCCTGTCGGACTTGGTATCACAAGAACTGCGCGCACTGTATAGGTATATTCAACCCCGCCTTCAAGACTGCTGCTTGTATCCCTGTAGACATAATAACCGCCATCGACATTCTCATTTGTAACAAAATCATCGACAAGCACCTGATCACTGACAGGAGTACTTCTGTAGATTTCCCAGCGGTAGTAGCTGCCATCCTCAGCAGAACCCTCTGTATCGGGTTTCTCCCACTTTATCTCAATATATGAGGAAGAATACGCATCGCTTGCGGCAAGTCCCTGCGGACTGCCGGGAGCGCCTTTGACATAGGTGTATCCACTTCTCTTTCCGCTCGGCTCACTCGTATGGTTTCCTCTGGAAATACTCTCTACATAGAAATCTATATCGACACCGGCAAGATTCTCGTCAACCTTGCACTCATATGTGATTGTATCGACATGGATGGCCGCGGGAATCATTCCGTCCTTGTTGACAATCTCGTAATCACGGCTGTCTGCAGAACGCATATAGACGTTGTATCCTCTGACAAGATCGATCTGTGACCACTCGAGGATTATCTTTCCCTCATATTCTCCCTGCGATACATTGAGAGATGTCGGAGGAGACAGAGGCCATCCGCGGGCTGTATCGGAATACATAGCCCTTATATCTGTAAGGAAATCAGCGTAGTAGCTTCCAGCTTTCACGCGGTAAAGATAGATGCTGTCACCGTCACTGGCGCTCTCATCAGTGTAGAAATAGCTCTTTCCCTTGCCCTCTGAATAGATTGTGCTTATCATGCGCCAGTCGTTCTCGGCAAGCTCAGTGTCTGAACCCTTCGGCATCACAGCCCTTTCAATGATGTAGTAATCAGCACCTGAGACACCATTGAATGAGAGGACTACCTCCCCAGAGCGTCCTGCCTGCGTGGCATAAACGTTGCGCGGCGCAGAGCCGTCAAAAAGCTCATATGTGCCGGAACCACTCCCCTTTCCGGAAACCTCATCGAGATGCGATGTCATGATATCCCAGTTGCAGGCTGTGAGGAGGAAGGTTATCAGAATGACAGCAATTATATGTTTCTTCATTCTTCCTCCTACTCCCACGCCATATGATGAATGAAACGTTCATTGCTGGAATCTATGGTGATATCCTCTCCATCTACGATGAGATGCTCATAATAAGTTGTATCTGTATCTTCATCATATTTTCCAGAAATGTTCATATAATAGATGGTCACATCCGTCGGCCTGAAATAACATGCCCTGCTTCCGATCATCACAGTCTCATTGATTACCATGTTTATAGCAGGGGAAGCAGTCTTATTCTCATTTCCAATCCAATTAAGGGCATTTGTTTCCAAAGAACTTCCAGCTTCCGGGACAAATGGAATATCACCTGCAGAAGTAAGTTCTACATTGATATCGTATCTTTCTAATGGATTATCTGTACTTGGATTATATCCGGTGAACCTTATTATTCCACCTGTACCAGCAGAAGCCCACCAAGTAGAAGCCTGTCGAGCAAAAAGAAAATCCGTAACATAGTCATCTTTTTTATTAAAATCGACACCTGAATAATGACACCAATCACCCTCAAACTTAAGTTCACTTATCTCGTGAAGCGCTGCATTTATCACCTGATTGAACACATTGATGTAGTCATACGCATTCATTCCCCTGCTTATTCCGTCTAAAGGCACTACCTGCGTATCAGTCGAAAGGCTGTTCTCTCCGTATCCTCTGACATTTACAGAGTCCACTTCAAAATCATCATTGAGAATACCAGTGGCAGTATTTATCGTTATCGTTCCATACGGAGCTTCATCTGTCTTTGCAGGATCATAGCTGAAATATTTAGTTTCACCAGAATTGCCGTGTGTGTAGATTCCCCTTGCTTCATCATATTCAAATTCAAGGTCGGACAGGTCATAAGTTTCCGATGTTCCTTCATATTCTTTCTCTCCGCCTATGACTGTATAGCTCTTTACAGTCCTGTTCGCAGGGAATGTTATCGTGAAGTAATCATTGACATATGAGATACCGTTCTCTTCTGTGTATGACTCACTGGCAGTTATGTCTGTTATAGCCGTCCTGTCAAAGAGATAGCCCATATTTACATATTCAAGCTGACCGGGAAGGATATTCTCTACACTCTTCTCATAACCGGTGAATACAAGCGATTCCGCTCTCTCTACCTCATCTCCCGGAGAAAGTGCTGTTATGTAGAAGTAGTAATCCTTACCCTGATCGAGATTCGGAATCGTTGCCGATATCTCTGCGGATGAAAGTTCAGCAGCCGGTACCGCATCTCCTATTTCTGATACACGTTCATTGAAAATATAGAGATTATATCCGCCGACCTTATCAGCCCACTGTCCGTCCCATACAACATCTATCTCCGTTCCTGAATCACCTTTGGATACCGATGTGATCTTGGGAACAGGAAGTATATATCCGACAGTCTCTTCTGTCTCTGACACAAAACCTTCACCCTGTTTAACATTGTGGGCGCTGATTCTGAACGATACATCATTTCCATATACAGAAGTATCGTCTGTGGTGTAGGAATAATCGGTGTACTTGTAGCTGAATCCGTCGGCAGGTACTCCGTTAATAAGAAGGGTATAGACTACATCAGACGAATCAACAAAGGAATCATCATTCTCGTCCCAATCTACTAGAATCTTATCACTGAAAGTTCCGCTGGAGGCTGTCAGAGTAACACCGGATATATCCAGAGGCCTTCCCGCAGCTGTAGCAGGAGCCGCATAGGTCTCATCACCGATAACAGCATGGAACGCGATCGTATAATCTCCGGATTCCTTCTCTGGAAGCATGTCTGACGGGATACAGTAAGAAGAAAGTCCTTCCTGCGTCGTTATCTGCTGCCATTCATCGTTGTTATCTATGGAATATTCATAACTGACAATGCCTTCATCAGGAATGTTTATAGCTTCCCATTCAATGAGGATAGAATCAACATAATCGCGGCTGGCAGTGAACGAGGTTATCATGAACTCCTTAACCTCTTCGCCGATAGAGAGAGGATCGGTGTCAAAAACAAATCTTACTCTTGAATCCTCAAACAGTGCACCGCCATCTCTATATCTTACAACCAGATAATATTCATAACGATGCTCTGAACCGGAGATGCCGCAGAGATCACATTTATCCGCGACAGATTCCGTAAAATCCTCAATGGATACAGAGCCGGACACATCAGGCATGATTACAGGAATATTTTCTGTTGCATATTCGTTCTTCTTCGCATGGAATACTCGACGCTCAACAGAATATTCAAGATCAGAAGGAAGCTCCGCAGAGAGTGCAGACACGTCAAGATGCACAGCTGCCGTCTGATTGCTCTCATCAGGATTCCATGTTCCGGCAAGTTCAATACTGCTGTCAAAGGAATACAGCCATCCGGCAGAGGAGACAGCGGCATCATCCGTCTCCTGCTGATAGTAATACTCCTCACCTTCATCGCTGAGGCTCTTTACCGTGTTTATAATCCTGTACTCATATCTTTCACCACGGACAGGCGCATCGGCATCCGAAGGATCGAACCTGTCATTAAAGACAAGCGTGACACCATCGTCCTGGAGAACAATTTCATCAAGCTGATCTTTCGCAGCAAACTCATCAACAAGAGTTGTCCAGTCAGAACCGCTTCCTTCAATACGTCTCTCGACAGTGAAGTACGAGTTATCACGGCTGACATCAAGACCCCATGCGGGAATTGTCCACGAAACTTCGATATGATCGGTATAAGAACCTTTGCTTGCAGTAAGATTCTCTACAGGATCAGGAATAAGGGATGTGTCAATGAGGACCTCATGCTCTTCCGATACAATCGCCTGCGGGAGTATCGACCCTCCCCCATTTCCATCCAGTATCTGCATTTGAACGCGGAAATAGCAGTTCTTTCCGTAGGCTATATCATATTTTCTCGTATTGAGATCGACGGATTCAAATTCCCACGGCTCAAGAGAGGAATCGTAATCATCCTTCGCGATTGATCTCCACTCGCTCCAGTCCTGCATCCTGTACTGCAGCGTGAACTCCGGAGTATAAAGCGCTTCGGGAGAAGCGGCGCTGCTGAGAACGGAGAAGAGATTAGGAACGCTCCAGTAGATAAGGAGGCTGTCATATGTGACGACAGCATACATATCAATGGAAGAAGGAGCGAAACAGCCCTCTGCATAGTCGCTGTTCTCTGAGAAGAGATTGTCGGTAGGCGAACCATAATTCACCCTTGCCGTAACTGCAAAGATATACGATTCGTCGGCAAAGTCTATGTTTATCTTATCCAGACCGTTGCTTGAACCGTCCTTGTTGAACGTAATGTTCGTCGAGTTGGAACTGTTGTAATAATCAAGTTCCTTTGAGCCGAAATCCGAAGCCTTTATACCATAGATATAGTATCTGTCAGCATTATCAACGGCATCCCACGAGAGGGTTATGCTGTCCAGATTACCCCGCGTGGCAGTAAGATTCGCAGGAGCCTTGGGCTTCTCATACGGAATCGTGCCGCTGCCGGGAGGAGGAGCGGGCTCTGCGGGACATGATACAGTCACGGCGGCAATGACCGCGATAAGAATGATAGAAATAAACTTTCCTAGTGCTTTCATCAGTCCCCACAAAGCTGCAAAGAGTTATCGAACAATCCGAGGTAATTCTGCCAATTATGACCAACTTTGTAAAGGATACACCAAGCTGAGCGGAAAAGCATCATCAATAGCGCAGAACTCCCCTGTACCGGATGGTATCAGAACCTGTACCCAACTTTCATTCCAATAGCGAAGATATCCAGCTTTGTGGAAATCTCAGCAGTAAGTCCTTTCCAGCCGAAATCAACGGCGAATGTGTTGTACTGCAGCTTGGCTCCTATCGTCATTTCGTCGATGATATCATACCCGAACCTGATTTTAGGAACGGAATAATAATTGAAGGAAAGCTCCGGATACTCATTCTCCCATATAAGCTGGTTCACAATATCACTGAGCTCAACCTCAATATGATATTTGTTCCAGTCCCAGAAAGCAGTCAGAGCAACATCTGGCGGAACGAAATAGATATTTTTGTCTCTTCTGAACTTTACATCCTCGTTCGCTATATCATCAGTGCTTATGTAGAAGAAGCTCTGGAAATACGGAGCATTCCTCACATCAAGCTCAAAGGCAAGATTTTCATTATGCCGGTACATAGCACCGAAATTGAATGCGATGGCGGTACCGAAATTCAGATTCTCACCGAAGATTGAGAGCGGCTCATCCTCAAGTCTCGCAAGGAGGTAGCCCTGATTGGGAATGTCCATCTGGAACCTGAGCTGAGGCTGTGCGACAACACCGACAGAGAAACGCTCGGAGATCATATGGAATGCATAACCTATATTCATTCTTGCATCGACAGACATTCTTCCGCCGAATCTGTCTACAAGAGATTTGCTTCCGTCATAGTTGAAATTAACGTTCCAGTCCCATCCGAAACCGTTCTTTATCTTTCCGCCGTAAAGCTGCAAAGCAAGGTAAGTATCTCCTCCGACAACTCCGGTTGAATCGGCAGGATAGACACCAGCGTCTTTCAATGCATCCAGTGTCCTCGCAACGGCATATGCCCTTTGTTCATCGGTCAAACCATGCAGGAAATCATCTGAGAAATAATCACGCAGCTGGTCGTAATCAAATTCATCTGCTGGTTTTGATGAAGGAAAATTGGCATCTATAGAAGAAAATATAGATGATATATTTCCGTAATTCTTGTCCCAGAACGCATTGCCCTGTCTGCTGAGGAATTTTCCAAGATGATTAGCACTGCTTTGCAATCCTTTTGCAGGATCAGCAAGGAACGTGAGACCATCTATATCACTACCCATCTCAAGCTCAAAACCGAATGGCGTTGAATCCTCTATCTCCACGAGCCTTGCAGGTGTCTTGAAATATCCTGCATCAAAACTGTCATAAGTCGGAATGAAAGCAGAGAAAATTGGTGACACGATAATAAATATAAATAGAAGAATAAAATACTTTTTCATTCTGTCACCTCAGAAACATATTCAAGCACATAGTAATAATACGATTCATCTGACGCTTCAAACAGATTACCAGCTATCTTGCCTTCTCCATCTGGATTTTTTCTGAGGTAATAATTTCCAGAGTTTAACGCAAGACTAGATGTACCATCAGGAACAATCATATTGAAAAACTCAATACTAAGTTTTGTACCATCATCGGTAAAAACAAAAGATGTTGAAGTAACAGCTTTCTGCTCTCCAAATAAATTTGCTGTAGATTCTGAATAAAATCTATAAGAATCTTTTGATGGATTCACCGAAGTAGATTCATTGATATCATGGACATAATTTAAAGTAGTCGGATTCAATGACGACCCAGGATATCCACTACTATTCCATTTTTCATTGTTCCAAATATAACCAAAAGGTGCATTTGAATAAGGAATATCATTTATCTCACTCTCGCCTTTCGATGTATCTACTAATGGCATTATTCGGAAAGCAGTTTGGTCCTTTTTTAAATCTTGAACTGTATAAGTAACACTTCCGGATCTTCTCCAGTATTCATCGTTAGAAGCAGGATAAATATAGTAAGAATAAATAGAACTTACATCATCAGCATTTACTACATTGATAGCAAATTCTGTCGCCCAGTTACCTTTAGATGGAGGATTGCTCTTCGGTGTCCACGAATAATATCCAGCAAAACTACCTGTTGTAAACTCTGGAACATCCGTTATGAAAGTTTTTCCGTCATAAGAGACAGAAAGCCTTATTGAACCAGCTTCATATTTCGTCTTACTTGTAAAGCCTTTAAGAAGTATAGAGGCATTATCATCTCCAAATTCCGCACTGTATGAACCATCCATAGATAATGCGTCAGATGTTATCTCCACTCCTTCAGCAAACTCTTTTATATTAAACCATACGCTTTGTGGGCGTTCTTCCTTTATGCCTTTGATGATGATTCCAGTAGAGGCATCAACGGAATTGCTCATCTTTGCCTCCTTTGTCTCTGACTGTGAATCCTTATCGTATGCAACAACAGCAAAAATACCGAAATCAAGACTCTTCATGAAATCTTCGGAGTCGAATGACAGCTTGTAAGAGGAGTCAATTTCGGATGCATCCTTTGTAAATTCCACGGAGTATTTTCCGGAAGCCTCCTCTTCCAGTCTTATGATCGAAACTTTATCAATATTGGCAATAAGTCCTGTTTCTTTGGAGAAATCAACAAAGAAAATCCCATCTGTGAATGACAGTTCAATCTTGGAATCAAGTGAGGCATCATACTTCTCAATCGTAAGCTCCGCAGGATTTGTTCCGAACTTGTCAGGAGCGGATGAGAGTGCCTGATAAATCTTTATTGAATATTCTTTTCCAGAGTCAAGACCATCAATAATGATTTTTCCATTCTCGACATCATCCTGTTCATATATCTTTTCACCAGAATCAAGGCCAACTACTTTGTAGATCATGTTGCCTGGATTCAGCTCATCAGCAATCTCTATTACAGCAGAATCACTGCTGCGCTTCCACACAAATGCCCGAATCTCATCATTGACATCACCGCTTTTCGTTGTCACATTGTCAACTCCAACTACAGTCCAGTCTGATAATGAATTTCGTGCATAAAGAGTTACAGTGTAGTCAGTTGAGGGAAGCAAGTTCCTTTCAGCCGGTATTTCATCAGACCATAATCCGTTTTGATACGATAAACTGGAAGAGAACAATGAAGGTTTTGCTACCCCCTCTTCACCTTTGATATTTATTGTATATCCATATTCATCAGCATACTTCACAGAAGGAAACATAACCGTCACAGAATTTGTATGCCTCGAAAAAGACAACGGTATATTCAAATCCGCACTGACAGGCTGCCTGCCCCGTTTAGTGTCCGCAACCGGATCACAGCTAGCAAGAATGAAACATATCAGTACGGTAAATATAAAAATGGCTGTTATGGATGTTCTTCTCTTTCTCATCTGCCTCTCCATTAATCCGCCCCACGTCAGAGACGATACTAAACGATGAGAGGGGTATAGGCAAGAGTTATCGAACAAAATTGTCATTTTTTGTTAGTTAACTCAGTTCTGTGGATAAAAAGAGAAGAGGACACGCGGTCTGCGTGCCCTCTTGTGATGGTGAAAAGGAAATCAGTTCTTTTCCTGTGCGATAGCAGCCTGAGCTGCTGCGAGGCGTGCGATAGGCACTCTGAACGGTGAGCAGGAAACGTAATCAAGTCCTACTGACTGGCAGAACGCGATCGACTTCGGATCGCCGCCGTGTTCTCCGTAGATTCCCATCTTCATTCCCGGCCTTACGCCGCGTCCAAGTCCTACAGCCATCTTCACCAGCTTTCCGACGCCGTCGAAATCAATAGTCTGGAACGGATCGTAGGCGTAGAACTGCTTGTCAGGATCGTTGACGTAGTGCGAGAGGAACGAAGCCGCATCATCGCGGGAGAATCCGCAAGTCATCTGCGTCAAGTCGTTCGTGCCGAATGAGAAGAACTCCGCAGTCTTGGCGATCTCGTCAGCCGTGATCGCAGCCCTGGGAACCTCGATCATCGTGCCGAGCTTGTACTCCACCTTGAGAGCCTGCTCCTCGAACACCTTTGCGATGACAGCCTCAGCGCGCTTCTTGCAGAAATCGAACTCCTTGTAGATGCCCACGAGAGGAATCATGATCTCCGGATGCACATCCACACCCTGCCTCTTCACCGTTATGGCAGCCTCGATGATCGCCCTTACCTGCATCTCGAGAATCTCGGGATAGACAATGGCGAGGCGGCAGCCGCGGAAACCGAGCATCGGATTGAACTCCTGCAGAGCGTTTATCTTCTTCGATATAGCCTCTACGGTCGTGCCGAGCTGGAGAGCCATCTCATGACGCGATGTGTGGTCGTTCGGAAGGAACTCATGGAGAGGCGGATCAAGAAGCCTGATCGTCGCCGGCAGGCCGTTGAGCTCGCGGAAGATTCCGATGAAATCCTCCCTCTGCATCGGCTGGAGCTCCGAAAGCGCTATCTGCCTCTCTCCGCAAGTATCCGCAAGGATCATCTTCCTCATGGAGATTATCCTGTTG
>CALXLV010000011.1 GCA_944389295.1 uncultured Spirochaetaceae bacterium
CTTCTGCTTCTTTATCGTTTTCCTGGCAGCTTCCAGCTGTTGCTCGGTTGAGATGTAATCATCATCGAAGCAGTGAGGGTCCTTGTTGTAGGCAGTGACCCAGTTCTCGACTGTCTTGAGGGGAACAGCGAATTCCTCTGCGGTTTTGATTGTTCCCTCGTTCTGGACACAGATAAGTTCCGCAACCATCTTACGAAATTGTCTTGGATACCTCTTTGGCATCTTTACCTCCTGAAAATGTTATACTCTTGATTTTCTGTGTCCACTAATTCGAGAAGGTTTATAGAGGAAAGTACGGCTTGACAGAAATGAACGGGGGGGGGTAGAATCCTCCTAGTTAATAACCAACTATGGAGGATTGAGATGAAGAAGGTTCTTATTGCTCTTCTTGCGGCTTCGATGCTTTTCGCATTCACGGCATGTGATGATGATTCTGTCTCATTCAGCGAGGTAGGAACAGCAGAAGCGCTTACAGAGGCTCTTGCAAACGGAGAGAAGAATATTGCATTGACAGCTGATATTTCCGATCTCAGTGAGGCTATCGTAATCGGTGATGGTGTCACGATTGACGGAAACGGAAAGACTATCACTTCTACATTTGCGGCGACAGGAAATACATCACCGTTCACCGTTAATGGCAATGGTGTCAGAATCTATGATGCGATATTCAAAGTTGATTCTGATGAGGCTTCGTATAAGGATGTCCCATTCGCAATGCTTATAAATGAGGCGGAGAATGTGGCCCTTAATAACGTGACTTTTGACGGCAAGAACAGCGGTCTCAATGTTCATACTGCAACGAACGTAAGACTTGATGATATCACTTTTGCTGAAGCCTCGATGAGAGGATTCATCAATATTGCCTCTTCCGAAGTGACAGTCGGTACGATTAACCTTCCTGCAGATATTGGAACAGCTTGGGCAACCGTTCAGGTGAATGGATACGGCGGCAGTCCTGCGTTTACAGCTTCCGATGTTACTTTCACTGATCCTGATATCATCGGTATCCATGTGGAGGTCGTTGCAGAGGATTCCGCAGCTGCTGAGCAGCTTATAACGGATGGAACAGAACCTTGTGAAGATGGTCAGACACAGATCAGCGGAATCACATTCACTTCCGAGACTGTTGATGTAGATAACGACGGTGCCGGCTGGGTTTACCCGAAAACTTCTGCTGATCAGAAGTAACAGATTCTGCTTTGTCAGTTATACGGAGCCTTGCCTAGATGGCAGGGCTCTCTTTCATCAGTGATTTATGGAAACAAGAACAAGGATAAGCAACGCTCTCAGGAAGGAGTGCCTTGCTCATTTCAGGAGCGGAAACGGCTACAAGAGGACTGCCACGCTTACGGGACTGAACAGATATACAGTCCGAGAGTATTGCAGACGCTATAAGAAAGGGGATATAAGCTGGGCTGAACGAGGCAGGAAAGAGCCCTGACATTCGTCCCGATGATTGCCAAAAGAAGCGTTGACGGATACCATCTCTTAATATGTTGGATATTTACACATTGGGAGAAGATATACTCAGGGATGAATGCTCTGATGTAAAGGAGTTCGGAGACGAGATAAAGATGCTCTCCGATGCCATGATTGACACACTCGATGAGGCCGACGGCGTCGGACTTGCCGGCCCGCAGGTCGGTGTTCCTGAGAAGATTTTCGTCGTTCACATCAGGGGAGAGGAGCCAATGGTTTTCATCAACCCCATGATCACCGAGACTTCGATAGAGACCGGAGTGTATGAGGAAGGATGCCTTTCAATCCCCGGCGTCTACCATGATGTAGTGCGTCCTCTTGCCGTGACAATACAGGCACAGGACGTGAAGGGAAAGGTGTTCACACTGAAGGCTGACGGACTTCTTGCCCGCGTCATCCAGCATGAAAACGATCATCTCCACGGCAAGCTCTATATCGACCACCTCGACGAGAAGGAGAGGGAAAAGGTCGTAAAGGCATATGAGAAGAAGAACCGCATCAGACGGAGAACCAAGGCGAGGGTCTGATGAGGATAGTCTTTGCGGGTACCGGAGATATTGCTGTACCTCTTCTTGAGGCTCTTGCGGGAGAAGGGCTTGTCTCTCTTGTGCTCACAGCCCCCGATGCTCCGGGAAAGAGGGGAAAGACGCTCATTCCTTCCCCCGTGAAGGTCAGAGCCCTTGAGCTCGGCCTCGATGTCTTTCAGCCGGAGACGATAAGAACTGAGGCCAGAGAGTATATTGCAGCTTACAGCGCCGACACGCTTCTCTCCTTCTGCTACGGAAAGATATTCGGTCCGCGCTTTTTAGCGCTCTTTCAGGAGACATTCAACGTCCATCCCTCGCTCCTTCCCTCATACCGCGGCTGTTCGCCGATCTATGCGGTCATCAGAGAATGCGAGAGGAAAACGGGAATAACGCTGCAGCGCATCGGAGCAGGCGTGGATGAAGGGGATGTCTACGGAGTGCTTCCCATCACTCTCGACGGAACGGAGACAGAACCCTCTCTCTCCGCTAAGGTCGCATCGCTTGCGCCGGGATTCGTTCTTCCCATCCTCCTCGACAGCGGCAGAAAAGCAGTCCCGCAGAGCGGTGAGGCGACATACACATCGTTTGTGAAGAAGGAGGACGGGAAGATAGATTTCTCGTCATCCTCCGAGAAGATACACGCCCAGATAAGGGCATGTTCATCATGGCCGAAAGCCTACGGCATCCTCGGCGGCGCGCCTCTCTACCTTACCGGCGTAAGCGGAAGCGGCTTCTCCATTGAGAAAACAGTTCCCTCTGAGAAGCCCGGTACGATAGCTGCACTTGATAAGGGAAAGGGGCTCAGAATCGCGACGGGCGACGGATACATCCATGTGAACCGCGTCCTCCCGCCGATGAGGAAGGAAATGGATGCTGCCTCCTTCGTCAACGGCAGCAGGGATGTCATAGGCAGAATACTGGAGTAATCATGCGCAGGAAGATATTTCTCACTCTGATTGTCGCCGTGATATGCATAAGCACCGTCTCCGCCGCGCTTTTCCGCCCGAAATTCGCGCTTGTGCTCTCTGGAGGAGGGGCTAAGGGAATCGCCCACATCCCCGTCCTTGAAGAGCTCGACAGGAGAGGAATCGTCCCCGATATCGTCGTCGGAACCAGCATGGGCGCTGTGATAGGCTCCCTCTATGCCGCAGGATACTCAGGCGAGGAGCTCGAGGCCGTGATAACCGGCACGGACATAATGGACTACTTCTTCCATCTCTACGCGATAAGGGGTGCCGATACGCTCATAAGCGCGTTCGAGGGCTATGACACCAACCTCCTTACTGTGGAGTTCGGTGCCAGCGGCATAGGCTCATCCAACGGACTCATAGACGACCAGTACATAAACGGATTCATTCGCCGCCACCTCTCGAAGGTGCTCGATGTCAGGGATTTCGACGATCTTCCCATCCCGTTCAGGGCAGTCGGGACAGATGTAACCAACAAGCGCAAGGTGGTATTCTCCTCCGGCTCACTCTTCGATGCCATCAGGGCATCGATGTCCATTCCCATCGTATTCTCTCCCGTAAGACTTGAGGACGGAAGTTACATAATGGACGGCGGCCTTGTAGACAATCTTCCCGTGGATGTGGCAAAAGAGCTCGGAGCTGACATAGTGCTCGCTGTTGATGTCAATGACGTTACGCATATCTACGGCAACGACTACAACGACATGGAGACGCTCACAGGGGCGTTCGGCGCTTTCGCAGACTACATCACCGAGCCTAACGCGCTCGACAACTACGATGATGCCGACTGGATAATCATTCCCGATGTCAATGATTTCACCTCTCTGAGTTTCAACCAGAGTGAGGAAATCCTTGAAAGGGGAGAGCAGGCCGTCGCCGATTCCTCCTTTGTCTTTGATGAGATAGAGGATCGCCTCTCGTCATGGATGGATGACATGGAGAAAACCAGCTACAGCGATATCCCCGCTCCGGAGATAGTGAGGATCGTAGCTGACAACGGCATACCCCGCTCCTCGCTGAAGCAGCTCAGGAAGTACGAAGGGCTGCCGATGGATTACTACACCATCCTCCGCTTCGAGTCCGATCTCGATGACATAAGACGCCATGAGGGGCTAAAGAGCGTGACCTATTCGATCACTGACGGCGTTATCTCAGTGGTCTCAGAGCGTTTCCCGTCGCTCTCCGGAAGCATCTCCCTCGGACTGACAGGCGGAATAGGGCTTAGGTATGACGGGGATGAGATATTCTTCGTATTCACCCCTGAGTTCACCGTCTCCGGCAGCATGGCCCTTCTCAAGACGCTCAATCTCACCTACGGCGTGAAAGTCGATAAGGGCATAACCCTCGATGCGGGACTCTCTTATCCGTTCCTCTCGTCGATGTTCCTCTACGGCTCCGTCGGAATAAAGTACGGGCAGCTCTCGTATCTCTCCATGCCGGGAACGAACAACTACATCTTCGGCAATGATGTGGGGCTCTTCGCCAGACTGGGGCTCGGATATGCTCCTGTAAAGAACCTGCGCATCGACCTCCTGTTCTCGCTGGAGTACACATATCTCTCCGGCCTTGACAACAAGCTGGAAGCCGGCCATTTCCTCTATCCTTTCGCCGGCCTCGGCGTCGTCTTTGACAACTATGACGAGACGGATGCCAGCGCGGACGGATTCGAGCTCTCCGCAACTGCGGAAATAGGCGGCGACTTCCCGTCGAACGAGCTCTCATACTCCATACATGCGGACATACGCGGAGTGTACGGCCCGACAGATATCTTCAAATTCATCTTCGAGGGCGAGACGGACACGATAAGACGCCCGATCGACCTGGGAAGGAACTACGCGGTGACGAATATGGGCAAGCTGACCTCCGATTACATCTATGTGATGGGAGGATTCCGCATACCCCTTCCCGCCTCGATGTATGTCGATGCAGGCATATTCTTCGAGCTCTACGGCGGCGGTCACGATGATATGGCCGCGAAGGAGCGCAGCATCGTGCCTTACTCCGAACTTGACGCACATACAATGGATATCGGCGGATACTTCGGACTTGGGCTCTCGACGGCGTTCGGAAGAGTGGGCATAAGCCTCTACATCTCCGCAACTCCCCGCGTCTCGTTCATGATCGGCATAGACTGATGTATTCGCGCTGGCGGACATATTCATCATACCTCAGGGAAAAGTACGGGGAGGCTGTCTACCGCATAGGCGTGGACGGCGGCTTCTCATGCCCCAACAGGAGAGCTGACAGGTCGGGAGGCTGCGCTTTCTGCGACGGCACAGGCTCAATCGCCGTCTACCAGAGAAGAAGCGAGTCGGGATACCTCCGCACCTCTCACTATGATGCGGGAACAGCTGAGACGATTCTTCCCAGGCTCGCATCTATACGCGAACAGATAGAGAAAGGCAGGGAGTTCCTTTCACGGCGCTACAAAGCCTCCTCGTTCAGCCTCTGCTTCCAGTCGTGGACGAACACCTACGACAGCGTGGAAAACCTCAGGCGCATATATGATGAGGGGCTTTCCGTGATGGATTTCCGCGAGTTCATCGTCTCGACCCGTCCTGATACAGTACCGGAGCCGGTTCTTGATCTCCTTGCCTCATACCGCAGGAATGACAGGGATGTCTGGGTGGAATTCGGGCTTGAGTCCTCCGATGACAGGACGCTCAGCTATATTGGCCGCGGACACGGACGGGCCGAATATATGGATGCCGCAGAGAGGGCGCACCGCCATGGCCTGAAGGTATGCACCCATGTCATCCTCGGCCTTCCCGGAGAGGGAAGAAATGAGTTCGTTGCAACTGCCCGGACCGTCGCGGAAGCTGAAAGCGAAGCCGTGAAGATACACAATCTTCACATCCCCGGAGGCACCAGGCTAGCGGAGGAGTACGGCGAGGGAATAATAACTGCAATGTCGGAGGAGAGGACACTCGAGGCTGCAGAGCTCTTCCTCCGCTCAATCCCCGGGGATATCATAGTGGAGAGACTTGTCTCTGAGACGCCTTATCACAGGCTGCTCGCACCGAGGGTGTTCCCCGACAAGTCGCTCTTTCTTTCCAGACTTGAGAGGAGGATGTGTGAGAATGGAACAAAGCAGGGTGATCTCTGCGGTACAGCGCATAGCTGACAGCCTCATAACAGCATCGAGGCTGCTTCCGCCCGATGCCGCAAAGGCATTGGAAGAGGCAGTCCCGGAGGGCGGCAAGGCTGCAGGCGTGATGGATGCGATCAGGCGCAACCTCGCCATAGCCCGCGAGCGCGACATACCGATGTGCCAGGACACAGGAGCGTTCTGGTGCCTTGCGGAGATAGGGAGGGAATCGCGGATACCGCTCTCCCTTGTCGAGAGGATAATCACAGAAGGATGCCGGGAAGCGGCAGAGAAGGGATGCTACCGTACCAGCATCGTCTCCGAGCCGGTCTATGAGAGAAAGAACACCGGTACGAACCTTCCTCCGTTCATAAACTATGAGCTCAGGGATGGAGACGGTGTGAGGCTTTCATTCCTGATGAAGGGCTTCGGTTCCGAGAACTGCTCATCGGTAAGAATGCTCAACCCCACAGCGGGCGAGGACGGCGTTTTCCGTGCAGTGATGGAGATGCTTGAGGCGGCAGGCGGCAAACCGTGCCCTCCCGTCTTTCTGGGAGTGGGAATAGGCGGGACGATGGACAGGGCCGCTTTCCTCAGCAAGAAGGCGTTCTTCGTCTCTGATGAGAGATACACCGAACTCTCGGCAAGGATACTCAAGGTAGCCAATGAGCTCGGAACGGGCCCCGGAGGACTTGGAGGAAGTCCGACCGCGCTCGGTGTCTCGATAGCTGCAGAACCGACGCATATCGCAGGACTTCCTGTCGCGCTGACTGTGAACTGCTGGGCCGAACGCAAAGCTGTCATTGAGTTCAGGGAGGAGGAGCTGTGCTGAGAAATCTTCATCTTCCGTATTCAGGTTCCCCGGAGCATGGGGACACCATTGAGAGCATCCTTCCCGGTGATGATGTTATTCTCTCCGGAATTCTCTATGTTGGACGCGATCAGGTGCACAAGAGACTGAAGGAGGCCATCGAGGCATCCCTTCCTCTTCCTTTTGACTTCGCAGGCAATGCGATCTACTACATGGGGCCTTCTCCCGCACCCGAGGGTTTTGTGATCGGAGCCGCAGGTCCTACGACGAGCGCGAGGATGGACCCTTTCTCTCCGCTTCTAATCTCAAAAGGACTTTCAATAATGGTCGGCAAAGGCCCCCGGAGCGAGGCTGTCAGGGAGGCGGTGGAGAAGTATCACGGTCTTTACCTGCAGGCATACGGCGGCTGCGGCGCGCTCTATTCGTCATGCATAACGAAAGCTGAGACCATCGCATATCCTGAGCTTGGGCCTGAGGCTCTCCTCCGGCTGGAGATCAGGGACTTCCCGGCAGTCTGCGTGATAGACAGCCGGGGCACTGTCTACCGTGGGTAGATATCTTCTCTTTCTGGTTCCCCAGATGCTCTTTTCGGGATCGCTTGCGGACAGGAACAGCCGCAAGCGCCTGATTATCGCCTCCGACTACATCTCGGCTCTGATGGCTCTCATACTCCTCCTTTCTATAAGAGCGGGGTATGACGGAACCGGCCTCTTCCTTCTCCTCCTCTCTGTGCGTTCCGCATGCAGCGGACTGCAGGGCCCCGCGGCTGAGTCGGCGCTTCCGCTGATGGTGGGGAAGGAGAGGGTCGAGAGGGCAAACGGAATCAGGAGCGTTTTCACATCCACCGTTTCATTCCTCTCTCCTGCTGCCGCCGGAGTGATGCTGACCGCAGCCGGTCTTGAGTCCCTTCTTCTCCTTGATATAGTCACGGCTGCCGCCGCTGCCGCTGCAGTGCTGCCGATGGATATTCCCGAAAGCGGAATGAGGGAAGGCACTGGCATCACAGGCGGTCTGCGCTATGCTGCCGGAAATGATGCCCTCCGCCGCATACTCATCTTTCATGGAATCTCAATCTTCATAATAAGTCCCGGCGCGATGCTGACGCCTCTTCTTGTCTCACGCTCATTCGCCTCAGCTCCGTCCGCGCTGGCTCTCTCGGAGGCGTCATACAGCCTTGGGATGATTGCGGGAGGTGCTTTTGTCTCCCTGCTTCCATCAGAAGGAAAAAGGTTGAGGCGTGCCGGTGCGGCGCTTGCTGTCTACGGCCTGATGCTTATCGGAATGGGATTCTTAGGATCGTTCCTTCTCTACCTTCTGATGAACTTTATAATAGGGAGCGTGTCGCCTCTCTATACCTCTCTTGTATTCTCTGAGGTCCAGATACTGACAGATGACGGGATGATGGGAAGAGTGACATCGCTTCTCTCCGCCCTCACATCCGCAGCCCTCCCTCTGGGGCTTGCACTCTCAGGGCCGCTCTCCGATGCCGTTGCAGTCAGGCCGGTATTCGCAGCATCAGGCGTTATGGCAGTTCTCTGCGGCACTCTGGGGAGAGTTATGATCACAGGGCGGAAATGACAGCAAGGCGGGATTTTTCTCTGGACTGCAGAATTTCTTTGTTCTATCCTGTTCACAGCTCTGGGGTGGAAAAGGAGCATCTGTGAAGAATATATTCATCATACTCCTTGCTTTGCTCTCTCTGGCCTCATGCGGCAGGGAAGGAGATACCATGTCGTCCGGGAATGCGGTCTCTGAGCTTGAGAGGCCCGGCGATCCGGATGCGGCGTTCAGCTATGTCTACGGCTACATGCTTGCGAAGTCTGCTCTGGAATACACCGATGCGATAGATTACGGCTACATGGCGAGGGGAGTACTCGATTTCCAGAGCGGTGAGTCTTTCTTCAGCGGAAGCGAGATGAGGGACATTGTCTCCCGCTATCAGGCGAACGCCGCGGAGGAGGCGCAGGAGAGATTCATGCGCGCAAGCATGCGCAATCTCGGGGATGCAGAGGAGTTCCTTGAGGCCAACGGCCGGCGTGCCGGAGTAAGAACCACGGATTCAGGGCTACAGTACGAGGTGCTTGAGCGCGGAGATGGCAGGAGCGCTTCCCCCGATTCAACCGTAATAGTGCACTACATCCTCACTCTGATTGACGGAACTCGCGCCGATTCCTCATACGAGAGGGGCGAGGCTGCGGAGATAGAGCTTCCGTCCGCCATCCCGGGATTCAGGGAAGCAGTCTCGATGATGAGGGAGGGGGACAGATACCGCTTCTGGATTCCCCCCGATCTCGGATACGGGCAGCTTGCCGTGAGCGGAATCTCTCCCAATTCCCTCCTGATCTTCGACATCGAGCTTATCGAGGTTGTTGAGTGATCATTCATCGAGGAGAAGAGCGCTGAGCTCAGCGTATGATTTCACTGAGTAAGAAGCCTCTTCTGATGACTTGCCAGAGAATGAGATGAACACCGAGTCGATTCCTGAGTCCGCTGCGCCCTTTATGTCGCTTGTGAGGCTGTCCCCGATCACGAGGCATTCCTCCTTCTCTGCGGAGAGCGCGCTGAGGACAAAGCCGAAGAACCTTCTGTCAGGCTTCGCGTATCCTATCTCCTGGCTTATGAATATATTGCTGAAGAACTTTCCTGTACCGGTCCTCTTTATCCTCTCTCTCTGCACCTTCGCGATTCCGTTGGTTATAAGGGAGAGTGTGTATCTGCCATGAAGCTCAGAGAGGAAACTGACCGCTCCGGGAATCATGATGCCCGCCTCTCCCAGATATTCGGAATATTCAAGACCCGCCTTTTCAGGATCAGCGTCAATCCCGGCGGCATCGAAGAAGAGCCGGAAACGCTTCGTCTCAAGTTCTTCCAGCGTTATCTCACCGTGCTCATACATCTCCCAGCATCTGCGGTTTCCCTCATGGTAGAGGGGAAGAAGGGTTTCAGGAAGCGAGTATTCCGCGAAGAGCCTTTCCAGAGCTGTCTTTTCTGTGGCTCCGAAGTCATAGAGAGTGTTGTCGGCATCGAATAGAAGGTGTTTCTTTCCTTTCATGGCATCATGTTAGTCAAAACCGCCGCAAGGTGGAATAAGGCTTTCCTTTTGCCGCGCTGGATATGATAATCATAATATGAGAAAGTACATACCGCTTCTGATCTCAGGGCTCCTGATGATATTCGTAGGGCTCTACATGCTGACCAATCCTGACGGTTTCCTCACCGTTGTGATATCCGTGTTCGGAATATATCTGGCTTTCGAGGGTGTGAAGAGCATCTTCTCATATTTCAGCTACCGCGATTCTCTGGGAAGGAGGCTCCGCTCCGCGCTGCTTGCAAAAGCCGCTGTCAACATAGCCCTTGGTCTCATCACCGTGATAATAGCCGCAGTCAGCCCTTCGCTCATTCCCACTGTTATAATCTACCTTGCCGCTGCTGCGTTCATTCTGGACGGCGCTGTTGATCTTCTTGATCTCATGTCGCTTTCAAAGCTCGGAATCACAGTTCCCGCGCTCGGACTTGAGACTCTGCTCTCGTTCGTATTCGCATTGATACTCTTCCTCTTCCCGCGCTTCCTCACAGGCATCGTCATGACGCTGTTCGCAGCTGTCCTCTTCGCATCCGGAGTCCTGATGATCTACGGCTCCGTAAGCTCGATGATCTATGCCCGGAAACTCAGGAAGATGGGAGGCGGGGACGTATTCACTCCATGAGTGTTGTCCGGAGAGGGGCTTCCGCTGTTGACTACGGCTTTCACTTCCTGTAACGTTTTCATATGGAAAGAATGAACATGCATATCCATCACTGCCTTTCAGAGTCATGAGAGCCATGATGGGTTTCCATATATGCGGACCTCCCAGTGGCGGAGGTCTTTTTTATTATCTTTCCGGAGGAGGCGGATATGGGAATGAGCGATGCGGCGAGGGGCAGTGAGCCTGTCCTCAGCATAGCGGTGCAGAAGAGCGGGAGGCTTTCAGAGAAAAGTCTGGAACTCATAAAGTCATGCGGCATAGATTTCTACGCGGACAGCAGGGTGCTCAAGGCATCCGCTTCGGGCTTTCCGCTGGATTTCCTCTTCGTCCGTGATGACGACATTCCGCAGTATGTCGCAGACGGTGTCGCGGATGCGGGAATTGTGGGACGCAACGAGTACGATGAATCGGGGATAGAGCTTGAGGTCGTCAGGGATCTCAAATTCGCTTCATGCCGCCTCTCGATAGCCGTTCCCCACGGCTTTGACTACAAGGACCTTCACTCTCTGGAAGGAAAGAGGATAGCGACATCATATCCAAGGATACTCGGACGCATTCTGAAAGAGAACGGCGTGAATGCTGAGACGGTGGTCGTCTCCGGATCTGTTGAGATAACGGTGGAGGTGGGAATCGCGGATGCGATCGCAGACCTCGTCTCGACAGGCACGACGCTGAAGATGAACGGACTTGAGGAGGCGGAGTGCATTTACCGCTCTTCCGCTGTGATGATCGCTCGTCCCGATATGAAGGAGGAGAAGAAAGCTGTGCTGACAAGGCTTCTTGAGCGCATCGATGCGGTGATGCTTGCCCGCCACAAGAAGTATATTCTCTTCAACCTTCCCGAGGACAAGCTCGACGATGCCGCGCGCGTTATCGGGGGAATGAAGAGCCCTACGGTCACGCCGCTTATGGATGAAGGCTGGCTCTCCGTACAGTCCGCGGTCGACGAGAACAGGTTCTGGGCAGTATTCGAGGAGCTTAGGCTTCTCGGCGCCGAAGGCATCCTCGTGATGAACATCGAGAAGATGACGGAGTGAGTATGTATCTGAATTTCCGCGATTACGACGAATCCCTTCTCAGCCGCCCCTCCGATGACAGTGCCGATATTGCCAGAGCCGTAGAGGAGGTGCTTGAGAATGTGAGGAAAAGGGGAGATGCGGCGCTCTTCGAGTACGCAGAGCGTTTCGATTCCTCCCGCCTCAATTCCCTCTATGTCTCAGATGAGGAGTTTGAGAAGGCGGAGGCGCTTGTCCCTGACTCTCTCAAAGCTGCCATAGACCATGCGATGCGGAACATACGCACATTCCATCAGGCGCAGCTCCCTGCGGGAGAGGATGTAGTGACGGAGGCGGGCGTTAGGTGCTGGCGGAGGATAGTGCCGATCCGCCGTGTGGGACTTTACATTCCCGGAGGCACCGCCCCTCTCTTCTCCACTGTCCTGATGCTTGCCGTCCCCGCAGTTGTCGCAGGATGCAGCGATATCATTCTGGCAACTCCTGCCAGAAACGGAGTGATAAGCCCCGCGGTTCTCTATGCCGCTTCAGCTGCCGGTGTCAGGAGGGTGCTGAAAGTGGGCGGAGCGCAGGCCATTGCCGCATTCGCCTACGGCACTGAGAGCGTTGAGAAGCGCGACAAGATTTTCGGCCCGGGAAACAGATATGTCACGGAGGCGAAGAGAATCGTCTCATCGTCGGTTGCGATCGATATGCCCGCAGGACCTTCCGAGGTGATGGTCGTTATAGACAAGAGTTCCAATCCCGCGTTTGCCGCCGCAGACCTTCTCTCCCAGGCGGAGCACGGCAGGGACAGCCAGGCGATGCTGCTTATAAGAGCTGACAGCAGAGATGAGGCGGAGAGACTGTTCAGTGCAGTAGATGATGCCATTGGACGTGAGCTGGGAAAGATAGGGCGGCATGAGTACATGCTCCCGTCGCTCTCTCACTCCTATGCTTTCCCCGTCTATTCGGATGCGGAGCTTCTTGATGCCGTGAACAGCTACGCTCCGGAGCATCTGATAATCTCCACAGAGAACCCTGAAAGGATACTTGAGGGTGTGGAGAACGCGGGCTCGGTGTTCCTCGGCGCATATACGCCTGAATCCGCCGGAGATTATGCCTCAGGAACGAACCATACGCTTCCAACATCAGGGTGGGCCCGCTCATCATCAGGTGTGTCCGTGGATTCTTTTATAAAGAAGATGACGGTGCAGTCCATAACGGAGGACGGGCTTTCCAGGCTCGGGGAGACGATAGAGTGCCTTGCCGAGGCAGAAGGCTTAATGGCTCACAGCTATGCCGTCAAGGTCAGGCTTGGAAAAGGAGAGTGATGATGGCGAAGTATGAAGAGGAACGCACAGAGGATGTCTCCTCGCTCCTGAATCCGTGGATAAGGGAGCTTGTGCCCTACAGCTCCGCGCGGAGCGAGTTCTCGGGAAAAGCCGACGTGCTTCTCGATGCCAATGAGAGCTGGGTCGGTGGAAATGACGGCGTAAACCGCTATCCTGATCCCCTCTGCCGCGAGCTTAGGAAGGCGCTTGAGGAGAAGCTGGGGCTTCCTTATGAGATGACTGCGATAGGCAACGGCTCTGATGAGATCATAGACATGCTGATAAGGATGTTCTGCGCTCCCGGGAAGGACTCCGTGATGATAGAACGTCCGACTTACGGGACATATTCTGTCTTTGCCCGCACTTCATGCGTTGATGTTGTGGACGTTCCGCTCACACCGTCTCTTGATCTCGACGAGGAGGCCGTCATGAGGGCGATAGCGGAGAAAAAGCCCCGGATAGTATTCATCTGCACTCCGAATAATCCTACGGGAAGGGTTTATCCTCTGGACGCAGTTGAGCGCATTGCCGCTGCGAATCCGGGCATAACCGCCGTTGATGAGGCATATGGTGATTTCGCAGAGAATTTTCATTCAGCGGTCAATCTCATAGCAGCCAATCCGCGCGTTGTGGTTCTCCGCACGCTCTCGAAGGCGTTCGCCGCTGCCGGAGCCCGCATAGGCGTGCTTGTCGCCGATCCTGTGATTCAGAGGACATTCATGAAGGCCAAGCCGCCTTACAATGTGCCGCTTCTCTCGCAGAAAGCCGGGCTTGCCGCTGTTAATGACTATGAGAATGTGAAGAGGAGAGTGGAGGAGACAAGGAGGAGAAGAAAGGATTTCGCCTCATTTCTCTCATCTCTCCCGTTTGTCAGGGAGGTCTTTCCGTCGGAGGCGAACTTCGTGCTCTTCCGCACCGGCGATGCCGCTGCCCTTTACACCTGCCTGCTTGAGAAGGGCATAGTCGTAAGGAACAGATCATCAGATCCGATGCTTGAGAACACGCTCCGCGTGACGATAGGTTCGGAGGAGGAGATGGAGAAGCTCAGGGAGGCGCTTTGTGGCTGGAGAGAATAGGAAGAAGGTGCTCTTCATAGACCGTGACGGTGTGATCGTGAAAGAGTGCCAGGTGGACTCATATGAGCGCATAGAATACATCCCTCATGTGTTCGAGGCGCTTAGGGAGATATCGCGGCGCACGGATTATCTTCTTGTCATGGTCTCGAACCAGGACGGCGTCGGCACGCCGTCGTTTCCCTATGAGTCCTATAAGGGGCCTGCGGAGAGGATATTCTCAACGCTCCGCGGCGAGGGAATAGTATTCGATGATGTCAACATTGATTTCTCGCTTCCGGAGGACAACTGCCCGGGCAGGAAACCGCTTACCGGGATGATAGAGAGGTACCGCTCCGATGAGTATGACATGGAGCATTCGTTCATGATCGGGGACAGAGTGACCGATATGATGCTTGCGAGGAACATGGGCTGCCGCGGCTTCCTCCTTGCTCCCGGTGATACAGAGATCCCTGACGATCTTCTTCCCTTTATAGCGCTCAGGGCTGACAGCTGGTGCGATATCGCGGCATACCTGATTGACGATGGCTCTCTCCGTCACAGAACGGCTGAGGTGAGACGGAAAACGAAGGAGACCGATATCTCGCTTTCTGTCGATCTCGACGGAACCGGGGAGGGAAGAATCGAGACGGGAATAGGTTTCTTCGGCCATATGCTCGATCAGGTGGTCAGGCATTCACGCTGCGACATCACAGGACGTGCGGAGGGAGACCTTTTCGTCGATGAGCATCATACTGTCGAAGATACGGCGCTCGCTCTCGGGGAAGCTGTGCTTAAAGCTCTCGGCGACAAGCGCGGAATAGAGCGCTACGGTTATGAGATCGTGATGATGGATGATACCGTGGCGACAGCTGCCATAGATTTCTCCGGACGTCCGGAGTTCATCTGGGATGCCGAGTTCACGATGGAGACGATAGGTACGTTCCCCTCCGAGCTTGTGCGGCATTTCTTCCGCTCCTTCTCCGCCGCCGCGCAGTGCAACCTCTATCTTTCCGCAACTAGGGGCGGAAACAGCCATCATACCGCAGAGGCTCTCTTCAAGGCGTTTGCGAGAGCTGTGCGCAAAGCTGTGAGGAGAATACCGGGCGATACGAGGATCGCCAGTACGAAGGGGACGCTATGATTGCGGTTATAAAATACAACGCGGGCAATATCCTCTCCGTGATGTGCGCTCTTGAGCGCCTCGGGGCGGAGGCTGTGCTCACGGATGATCCTGAGACGATAAAAAAGGCTGAGAGGGTTATCTTTCCCGGAGTGGGCGAGGCATCCACGGCGATGAGGTATCTTGATGAGAGAGGTCTTTCCGATGTGATAAGAGGCCTTGACCAGCCGTTTCTCGGCATATGTCTTGGGATGCAGCTGATGTGCTCTTTCTCTGAGGAGGGAAACACGGAGTGCCTCGGTATCTTCCCCGAGCATGTCAGGCTCTTCCCAAAAGGACAAGGCTATAAGATTCCGCATGTGGGATGGAACACCGTGTCCCGGCTTTCAGGGCCTCTTTTCAGCGGAGTCCCCGATGAGAGCTATTTCTACTTCGTGCATTCGTATTTCGTTCCCCTTTCTTCCGATGCCTCTTCCGTGACATCTTATGACGGCCTGGATTTCTCCGCCTCCCTCTCGCGCGGCAATTTCTACGGAGTGCAGTTCCATCCGGAGAAGAGCGGTGAGGCAGGGGAGATGATACTCCGCAATTTTCTCGAGAGGACATGAGGAGGGAGCATGAGGATAATACCTGCGATTGATCTGATCGGCGGACGGCCTGTGCGTCTCTCAGAGGGCGATTATTACAGAAAGACAGCGTACAGTCTTACGGCTCTTGATGCTGCGAAGCGCTTTGAGGACGGAGGGCTGAGCTTTCTGCACCTCGTGGATCTCGATGCCGCAGGAGGAAACGGCATGGATAATCTCCGCGTTCTTGAGGAGATCGCATCGCACACTGCGCTGCATATCGACTTCGGCGGAGGCATAAGGAGCAGGGAGAGTTTTCTGAGAGCGCTCTCTGCTGGTGCTGAGAGGGTGAATGTCGGTTCTCTTGCCGTGCGTGATCCCGCGGCGGTGCTTGGCTGGGAGAAGGAGCGTCCCGGGAGCGTCATCCTCTCTGCGGATGCCCGGGACGGCTTTGTTGCCGTATCCGGATGGAAGGAGAATACGGACCTCGCTCTTGATGTGTTCATAAGAGGCTTTGCGGAGGGCGGCGTGAAGGCGGTTGCCGTCACCGACATAGCGAGAGACGGCATGCTCTCCGGTCCGTCGACAGAGCTTTACAGAAAACTCTGCGCAGCGTTTCCTGAGCTTGAGATCATCGCCTCAGGCGGTGTTTCCTCCGTCCGTGATCTTTATGAGCTTGCCGGTACAGGAGTTTCGGGAGCCATTGTCGGAAAGGCATACTACGAAGGCAGGGTGACGATAGAGGAGATGAAGGAGGCAGAGGATGCTTGCAAAGCGCATAATACCATGTCTTGACGTGAAGGACGGCAGGACGGTCAAAGGAGTGAATTTCGTCTCCCTCCGTGATGCGGGGTCCGCGGTGGAGCTTGCCGGTTTCTACTCGTCATGCGGAGCCGATGAGCTTGTCTTTCTGGATATAACGGCGACTGTAGAGAAGCGTGATACGATAGTCTCCCTTGTAAGGGAGGTCTCGCACACGATCTCGATTCCCTTCACGGTCGGAGGCGGGATAAGGGGAGAGGAGGATGTGGACAGAATCCTCTCCGCGGGGGCTGACAAGATTTCAGTTAACTCCGCCGCGATAAGGAATCCTGAGCTTCTGGAAAGGCTTTCGCAGCGCTTCGGTTCTCAGTGTGTGGTGCTCGCCCTCGATGCCCGTTCCAATCCTTCGATGCCGTCCGGATACGAGGCCGTGGCTGACGGAGGACGCACTCCGACTGGGCTGGATGCGCTGCAGTGGGCTTCTGAGGCAGAGGCGCGCGGAGCGGGGGAGATACTCCTTACATCGATGGACAAGGACGGGACGCGTGACGGCTTTGCTGTTGACTTAACCCGGATAATAAGCACTAATATTGATATTCCCGTTATAGCTTCGGGAGGTGCGGGGAAGATGGAGGATTTTCTCTCGGTCTTTACCGCCGGAAAGGCGGACGCGGCGCTTGCGGCGTCGGTTTTCCACTTCCATGAGATAGATATACCGGAACTCAAGCGCTATCTCAGGGCATCGGGGATTCCTGTAAGATGAGGGGATGGTTATGACTATTGATTTTGCCAAAGGCGGCGGGCTTGTGCCTGCGGTGGTCCAGGATGCGGTCACCCGCAAGGTTCTGATGCTCGGTTATATGAATGAGGAGGCGTACAGGCTCACTCTCGACAGAGGACTTGTCACATTCTTCTCCCGTTCCCGAGGCAGAATCTGGACGAAGGGCGAGACAAGCGGGAACTTCCTCCAGGTAAGGGAGATACTTGCGGACTGTGACGGCGATACGCTTCTTGTCAAGGCGATTCCCTCCGGTCCTGTATGCCACACCGGAGCCGACACATGCTTCGGAGAGGACAACCAGCCTACGGAGATCTCGTCTCCCGAGTTCCTTTTCTACCTTGAGTCCGTAATACGCGACAGGCGCACAAATCCCGTAGAGGGATCATACACGAACCATCTCTTCTCACGCGGACTGAACAAGATCGCGCAGAAGGTGGGTGAGGAGGCCGTGGAGCTTATCATAGAAGCCAAGGATGATGACAAGGATCTCTTCCTCGGCGAGGCTGCTGATCTGATGTACCATTTCCTCGTTCTTCTCTGCCAGAAGGATGCTACTCTTTCAGAGGTGATAGACGTCCTCAAGGACAGGCATTCACGCTGATGCCTCCTGCAGGATGTCTGGAGACCGAATCTGATGCCGAAGGCATCGAAGAGAGCGGCACATCGTATCAGGGGCAGAATCTGAGAGGATCTGTCATACGTTCATCCGTTTTCCGTTCCGTCTCGTTCTCTTCTGCTGATCTTTCCGATGCGGCCATATCTGATACGGTTTTCGATTCCTGTGATTTCTCAAACGCGGACCTCTCTTCCTGTTCGCTTCTCCGTGTTAAAATAACATCATCGCGGCTGACGGGAGCTGTTTTCTCTTCCTCCCGTATCAGGGATACTCTCATAGAGAATTCTGCCGGCAAGTACGTATCTTTCTCCCGATCATCACTTAGAAAGATGAGGATAGATTTATCGGATTTCTCCGATTCTGATTTCTCCTCCGTCTCCGCAGTCCAGTCGGGTATAGAGAACACAGAGCTTTCAAGAGCTTCTTTCAGAGGAACTCCTCTTTCGCAGTTCACTCTCACTGGAAGCAATATCTCAGGCATTGCGCTTTCGGAGAACCTCAGAGAGCTTAAAGGCGCACGCCTCGATGCCGGGCAGGCCCTTTCGGTCATTCGCACCTTAGGGGCAGAGATAACGCCGTGATTTTTCTTTCATGTTCATAATTACGGACAGGAATCCTCCTAAAGATGACGTAACAGCAAATCATGTTACAATTTTATTGTCCTGGGGGTTTGTATGAGGAAGATATTGTCTGTAATAATGCTGACTGTTTTTATTTGTTCATCAATATTTGCGGCAACTGCAGAATATGATATTGGCGGTGGTCAATCACTTCTTCTGTATGAAGATGGAACATATGAGATAGTCACTTCACAAGTTGATTCAGACAGGATAATAGGTAAACAATATAAGCTGGATTTGATGCGTACACTCGACCCTTTTATAAGGATTGCCATGATGGATGATCCATCAATTGCATATTATTATTCTATGCTTGAGGATACAGGGTTAATTGATATGGTAACCTCAGAGGTGCCTGATTTCTCCGTGATTTTCCTTTCTGATGAAAAAGTTCTTGTATCTGTCGATGGGGAAACCTTTGAGACAACATACCGCATAACCCCAGCAAAGGTTTTATATATTAATGGCTGGGATGGAGTTGAACAAGAAATAGGTACCTTCAATGATGATTATGAAGAGATATGTATTCCAACCGAAGATACTCTTCCAGTTTATCTTATAAGACAAGATTGAATGCTTATGAGTTTCTGGTCATTTCTTTTGAATCCAGATCGTTGGATATCGTCACATATAAAGCGTGGTATAAGACAGGCAGTATTTGGTGATTTAATTGCCGAATATAAGGGGGCAAGAGGAGAAAGTAGGGTTTCCAGAATTGTTGGCAGAGCTTGTACTGATACCACAGCTGTATCGATAAATGATCTGTATCTTCCATGGCCTGATGGCAGGACTGCACAAATTGATAATCTTATAATTGCTGAAAGTGGCATTTACGTTATTGAAGTCAAGAACTATAAGGGCTGGATATTTGGAAATGAGAATAATCAGTACTGGACACAAATACTGTCTACAGGATTTAGAGGAGAGTCGATAAAAAATCGCCTATACAATCCGATACGGCAGAATAATTCCCATATCTACTGCATCAGAAAGAATTTGAAAGGATATAAAGGGCCGATTCATTCTCTTATCGTTTTCAGTGATGAGGCGGAATTCAAAGATGTGACAGTAAACTCATCTAATGTTTATGTGCTTTATCAGAGCAATCTTTACCGTGTTATGCGTGAAATCAACGATGCATATAAGGGGAGTCTTTCCGAAGAGGAAATTGCAGATATCAGAGGAAAACTTATGATTGCTGCCGCTGGGGTAAACAGCAGTAATCATACAGCTCAGGTAAAACAGCAGATTGCAGAAAAGGAAAAACGCCTTGAGAGAGGATTATGCCCTCGCTGCGGAGCTCCATTGGTTGTAAGGACTGCAAAGAAAGGGGTAAATGCAGGTTCTCAGTTTCTTGGCTGTTCCAGATATCCCGAATGCAGATATACTAGAAACATTAATTAATTTTCTGGATTTTGAGATATCATTTCGAGTGCTTTCTCCTTCATATTGTGTACTCTAATCTTGGAATGAGGAAGTTCTATAGGGGTATTATCAAGCGGCATATTAAGGTGAGGGCTGTCCGAATCAGGCGCGGGCATTGATTGAGAGTATGGAAAATTCTCATGTCTTTCCAATACCTATCCCTGTGAATGAGCTGGAAGAGTTGTGACAGATGATCACTTTGTATGTCCAAATACTGCTTCCCGTAGAATCGAATTGATTCTCGTCTGATACCCTTTGCCCTCAGATTTGAGTGTTTCAAGCACATCGATATCAATTAAAATGGATATTCTTTTCTTCTTGGGCGTTATGTTGAACCATTCAGGATGGATTTCGCGCGCGGGGCGGAACTGCTCAAGCTGCTCTTTTGAAAGTCTAGGAGAATTTTCATCATATATTATCGGCGTGTTTTCGATTTCTCTGATTCTCTTATCTGATATACGTTTTGGCATTCTGTATGTAAACCTCCTTTTCTTCCGGGCTGCAGCTTAATATATCAGATAAAATATATATTTCAAGATATATTTGTATCAGTCTATTATGCAGAAATGAGCAATATCCGTCCCTGCAGTCCAGTCAAATGGAGAACACTGTTACTGTGCTTTCGGCGGCATTGCGGTTCATCAGTCCCATGCGAATGTAAGTTTCCGTTTCTTCTCTGCGCAGTCCCTGAGGTAGAGGTTGATAAGATTCTGATAGGATATCCCGACTTCGGCGGCCTGTGCTTTGAAGTAGTCAATGGCCTCTGCATCGATGCGTATTGTGATCTGTTTCTTTAGCTTCTTTGCATAGGGGTTTTTGATGCCGTTGCTGAAATCATAGTTGTCTTTCATTCTTATATCCTCCTTTTCAGCGACTCTTCATATTGTTTTCTCTCTCCGGAGTTTGCCTTTCGCGCTGAAATGATTCTGATTTCCTCAGTTTCCTCACGGTAGCTGTGGCAAACGACAAGAGTCCTGAGCAGACTGCTCGTCCCGATCATCACGAAACGGTCATCGGAAGCAGAATGCTCATCATCGAATATGATCACAGCTTCTTCATCGCAGAACACGGTCAATGCCTCCTCGAACGATACTGAATGCTTCTTTATATTGCGTTTGTTCTTCTCCTCGTCCCATGAAAAAGAAATATCCTTATCCATTCTGCTCTCCTTAATTATAATTTAATTAAAAAATATTTCAAATGAATTCATATCAGCCCGTGCTCCAGAAAGGAGTAATACCTGTCCTCGGAGAAGATGATGTGGTCAATTACATTTATTCCCAGTATCCTGCCGCACTCGGAGAGCCTTTTAGTCACCTCTACGTCCTCTTTTGAAGGTTCTGTGTTCCCTGACGGATGGTTTTGCGCTATGGCGACTGCCGCGGCTCTCTGCCTTACGGCTTCGGAGAATACTTCCCTCGGATGCACTATCGTCCTGTTCAGCAGCCCCATCGTCGCGACGATAGTAGTCATCACCTCGTGGGCTCCGTTCATGAGGACTACAAGAAGATGTTCCTGTTCTCTCGATGAGTAGTGGCATACCTCGCGGAAGATATCGGACGGGGAGGCCACCGTGCGGCCTTTTCTGCCGCCTCTTCTGCGTCCGAGCTCGAGCGCGGCATCCAGCGCGGAAGCCTTAGCCTCTCCGATTCCCGGTATGAGCATTATCTCATTCCTGCCCAGCCCGGGATTGCTGTCCAGCTTTCCGAGAAGCTCTCTGGCGATGCGGTCAACGCTCCTGTTATGCGTGCCCGATCCTATTATCAGCATCAGAAGTTCCTCATCGGTGAGCGCCTCCGCTCCGAGCCTTCCGAGTTTCTCCCTCGGCCTGTCATTCTTGTCCGCCTCTCCAAGCGTGCTGTAGCCTTTGTCTATCCTGTATTTCTCCATATCCTTCTATTCGCAGGGAACGGCATTTTCCGTGAAGGGTCAGGCTGACTTTTCATGCAGTCGCATTTTCGCGCCGGATGCCATAAAATGCGGCTATGAGACGCTACAGGATAGGGGAGATGGCAGCGCTGAGCTCCCTTTCGGAGAGAACGATAAGATACTACGAGGAGCTTGGACTTATTGCCGCCGAACGTACATCCGGCGGACAGAGATGGTACACCGACGAAGATCTCGTCTATCTCAAGCGCATCATAGAGCTGAAAGGGCTGGGGTTCTCGCTGCAGGAGATTCAGAAAGTATTCAGGCTCAAGGATTCAGACAGGACAGGAAACGTGAGGAGAGAGGCTCTCCTCGCCGAGTATAGGAAGAAACTGGATGCCGACAGAGAGAAGATGGAAGTGCTGAGAAAGCACATAGACGAGCTCGAGTGGCACGTTCACCAGCTTGAGAAGGCGGAGGACGGCTTCACCGAATGCCCCGGGGCTCTCTGCGCCTCCTGCCAGTACCGCTCGCGATGCACATTCTTCCGTTCAGAGGGAGAGAAGCCACTCTCCGACTGAGAGGGACAGCTTTATGATCTCACGGGAAAAAGAGGCGGGCAGATGCCGTGAGAAGTACATGCACTCATAGTTGAGATATCCGCCGTAATGATCTTTCAGGGCCTTCATCACGCTTTCCCACTCTATTGTGCCGAAGCCGGGGAGCAGATGCTGATCCTCCCTTCCGTTGTTGTCGGCGATATGCAGGCCGATTAGGTATTTCTCCGTCTTTTCTATGAATGCAGGAATATCCTCTCCCATGATATGCGCGTGCCCCGTATCGAGGCATATTCCGGCCATGGGGGAGAGTGCCTCGGCAATCGGGATGAGATCATCAGCACTCCATATCTCGTTCCCCGTCTCCATATTCTCCACCGCTATTTTCAGCGGATTCTTCTGTCTTTCGAGAAGGGAAGTGAAGTAACCGATATTCTCTTTTACCGGTCCCGGAACCGGGTGGACGACGATATGGGGAATGGAAAGTGCGGCGGCATACTCCATTGAACGGAGGATGGCCTCCTCAGACGCCTTTCTCTCTTCCCCGCTCATCTCCCTGTATCTCTGCGGGTATGGAGCGTGGGCCTGTATATATGAAACTCCGCACCTTTCACGGAGAGCTGCCAGCTCTGCAATGTAATCCACAGCTCCATCTGTATTGAGGACGGAGCCAGGATTCATCATCTCGCAGAAGTTGAGGTCAAGTTCCCTGTAGCCCTCTTCTGCATAGATGGGTATAAGCTCCGTCATCGTTCTGCGGCCGTATCGGGAGAAAGCTGTGAGATTGGTATTAGACGAGATTCTGCGCTGCATACTCGTCCAGTGCCGCCTGCACCGTATTCACCATATCGCTTACAGCCTGATCTATATTCTTTCCGTTCTCGGTGACATTCCTTATCTCCGTCTGGAAGGAGTAGTAGATCTGATATGCCGAAGGAAGCCAGACGCCCGTCACCGCGGGATTTGAGGCCTGTGTCTGTTCCATCGCCACGCGGAACTGCGGATTTCCCTCAAGGAATGCCTGATACCCCGGATCATCATACAGCCCTGTATTCACGGGCATGTATCCTGTCCTTTCCGCCCATTTCAGCTGGACTCCCTCTGATATTAGATACTCAAGCACGGTCTTGACCTTCTCATCCTGTGAGAACGCGAACATCGCGCCGCCGCCGATGTTCACGCCGCCTGTTGCATTCTCATCGGTTCTGGGAATGAATGCCGTCCCGACCTCGAAGCGTCCTCCGACGGTGTTTATCACTGTGGAAAGACTTGATGATGAGGCGAGCATGGATGCTGTGCGGCCCGCTGCGAACTCGGTGCTCACTCCGGAGGTTATGTTGCTGACATAGCCTGTGTCATAGAGCTTCTTCCAGTGCTCAAGGAAGTTCTTGAATGTGCCTTCCTCCCCGAAGAGCACTTTGTCAGGAGTGCCCTGGTGGCCGTTTTCCTTGTTGACCATATATGAGAGCCCGTTCTGCGCACCGATGAAGGCGCCGAGCTCATATGTGGCCGGAACGCCGGCAAACGCATATCTAGTCACTTTGCCGCTGCTGTCCTTCTCTCCGAGAAGAGGAGCAGTCTTTGCGAAGTCATCGAGTGTCTCCGGCGGCGTTAATCCGAGCGAATCAAAGAGCGTCTTGTTGTAGTAGAAGAGCAGTGAAGATGCGTTGAACGGAACGGCGAGAAGCCCGCGGTCGGACATGAGCGATTCTATCGCTGACGGCATTACCGCCGATGTGTCCACGCCGAGATCGCCGGGAAGCACGAGATAATCCGAGTTCTTCATATCAAGAGCCGCAGTGGCATCGAGCTGCGCTATGTCGGGCAGCGAGGAAGTCCCTGTGGATGCCGCTGCCTTCACTTTTGTGAGCACGTCGTTGGCAGCCCCCTGATAGACAGCCTCGACCTCTATTCCCTTTTCTTTTCCGACAGTAGTGTTGAACTCTTCGATGATGTCATCAAAAGCGTTCCCGAGAACTCCTGAGTTCGAATGCCACAGCGTTACGACGCCGTCATCCTCGCTGCTTCCTCCCGCAGAGAGCGGAAATATGCAGAGAAAGACCATCAAAGCTGCTGTCCAGATAATTCTTCTGCCGCGCATCATATGCCTCCTTCCGGCTTTGTGTTTATTTGTGTTCATCATTCTCCGATCCTCGCCGACAGTGATTTCATTATCAGACGCCGGACTGCGATGAGCAGTATCAGGAAGGGGAGAGTTATCATCACGATCGATGCAAACTGAGCTCCGTATTCTCCTTCCTCCGCGAATCCGAGCATCGTTATTCCCACCTGTACCGTCCTCATCTTCGGCTTTGTGGTCACGAGAAGCGGCCACAGATAGCTGTTGAAAGATGAGATGAACGCCTGTATGAAAACTGTTGCGGACACGGATGATGTAAGGGGGACGAGTATCGAGGCCATGTACCTCATGTCTCCGCTCCCGTCGATTCGCGCCGCATCGTAGATATCCCTGTCGGCGGAGAGATATACCCCGGCTGTAAGCAGCATCGCGGATGCTGAGAAGAGGGAGGGAAGTATTATTCCGAGATATGTGTCTGTCAGATGCAGTCCCGCCACCGTCTTGTAGTTCTCATAGAGCATCGCATCGGAGGGAATGAAGAGGGTGGAGAGAAGCGCGATAAGAAGTATTCTCTTGCCCCTGAACTCGAGATGGGTGAATACGAAGGCGGAGAGAACTGAGAGCACTGTTCTTATTGATGCCGTCATCAGTGCGGTGATGAATGAGTTCAGGGCATAACGGCCGAAATATCTGTGCGCCGCGGCCAGTGCGTAGTTCCTGAGAGAAAGCCTTGACGGCAGGAAGAGCGCCTTCTCCGCCGTGAAGTCCTGCGGAGTGAAGAACGATGCGGAGATCGTGTAGAAGAGCGGAAAGAGCACTATGACTGACAGAAGCGCCGCCATCAGGATCTTTGCCGTTCTGCATGCTTTCTCAGACATTCCTCCGCCTCCTTGATATGAGCGTCATCAGAAGCACGGATACGAGCACCATCAGAACCGCTATCGTTGTCTCGGCGCCTCTGTTGCCGCTGCGGAACGCCTCGAGATAGTAGAAGTACATGACAGTCTCCGTCGATCTGAACGGGCCTCCTTCCGTCAGCACCATCACAGGTGCTGAGATCATCGCGGCATCCTTGAGCGCCATCAGGACGGTCACAGAGAGCATGTTCCCTATCGCGGGAAGCTCTATCAGGAAGAACATCCTCGCTCCTGAGGCTCCGTCTATCTCCGCGGCTTCCAGAATGCTCCTGTCTGTGCTGCGGAATGCGGCGAGGAGGAGTATGAAGTCGAGGGCGAAATCGAGGAATACTCCTAGTACAACAAGCACCGCCATCGCGGTGAAAGGTTCGTCAAGCCACTGGACGTCGGTTGAGAATATCCTTCCCATTATGCTTACGCTTCCGCGGAACATCTCCTTGAATACAAGAGCGAGCGCGGAGAGGGATAACGCCAGCGGCGTTAGGAATATGAACTCCGGTATGCGCGTCCATTTCTCCTTCTTTCTCACAAGCGCCGCGGCAAGAAGCGTTATGAATGTGTTGAGAGGCAGAAAGAGTACGATGAAGCGGAGCGTGTTCGCGACGCTTGAGATGAATGCGGGATTGCCGAAGAGCGCTGCGTAGTTCCTCAGCCCGGCGAATCCGAGTACCTTCCCGGACTGTGATATGGTCAGGAATGAGCCTGTGAAACTCTTTGCAAGCGGCAGCATGAAGAAGAGAACGGCCAGCACCAGCGATGGCGCCAGAAAGAGATATGCATTCCGCTCATTTTTCTTCATGACGTAAGGTAATTTAAGTCATCTCAATACGCTTTTCAAGATGATTTGGCATCCAATTTCTTTGAATATAAAAGAATATCTTACATAAATAAATATAACGTAAAGTTGATTTATGTCAGGTTTTCTCAGTAATTCATGGCTCTGCCGTTCTCTGGGCGGTGAAAAAGAGGAAAGACGGTGTATAATTGCATACGAGGAGCCTGATTCCGATAATATAATCAGACCCGGGAGGATGAGATGAAACCTACACTTCTTGTTATGGCAGCCGGTCTCGGATCACGCTATGGCGGCGTGAAGCAGATAGATGCGGTCGGTATGCATGGGGAGACCCTGCTTGATTTCGGCGTATATGATGCGTTCCATGCTGATTACGGCAAGGTCGTGTTCATAATCAGGAAGGACATAGAGCATGACTTCAGGGAAAGGCTCTTCGACAGGATCGCCCGCAACATGGATGCCGATTACGTATTCCAGGACAGGACCACGCTTCTGACAGATGAGGAGATCGCGGCATCCGAGGGACGCACGAAGCCGTGGGGCACCATACAGGCAATACTTGCCGCCAAGGATGCTGTAAAGACGCCGTTTACGGTGATAAACGCCGATGACTACTACGGAAGAAGCGCCTACAAAATTCTCGGAGATTATCTCTCGACGCTTGAGAACAGCGATACAACGCATGCGATGGTCGGATTCACACTCAAGAACACGATGAGCCCCTCCGGCTCTGTCACCAGGGCCATCTGCGTCATGAAGGACGGAATGCTTGTCTCGATGGAGGAGAACTCCAAGATAGAGTACACGGCTGACGGCGGCATTGTCTCCCATATGCCTTCCGGCGACGTTATGCTCACGGGCGATGAGCCTGTCTCGATGAACTTCTTCGGCTTTACTCCGAAGGCTTTCGACAGCTTCATGGAGTACTGGGAGGAGTTCAAGAGAAACAGCATCAGGGAGCCAAAGGTGGAATGCCTCCTTCCCAACGGCGTTTCCGAGATGGTCACATCTGGCAAGGGCTCGGTTAAGGTATTCACCACGCCTGACAAGTGGTTCGGAATGACATATCCGGAAGACAAGGCAAACGTGATGTCCGAGCTGAGGAAGAAGATCGAGACTGGATACTACCCGGAGAAGCTCTGGGAGAAGTGATCAGCGCTGGGTGACATCGCTTGATGAGGAGAGCTTTTCCAGAGGCGAATAGCCTTCTCCGATCACATGATAGGTGTCCTGCACGATCATGAAGGCCGACGGATCACGTTCCTGTACGGCTCTGCTCAGCATTGAGATATACTGATTGGGAACCACGGTCATGAGCATGGGCCGTGGTTCTTTCGTAAAAAAGCCCTGTGCATCCAGCACTGTCGCGCCTCTCTCCATCTCATCCATTATGAACTGTCCGATCGACTCGTAATTCTGAGAGATGATGAAAACCGTCTTGGCGTAGTTAGTTCCCATAGAAAGCACAACCTTGTTGAGAACCGCAGTGGTCAGGTAGGCGACTACGACAGCGTAGAGAGCGCTCTCAAGTCCGAAGAATACTGCGGATGCGGCTATTATGAGGCCGTCGACGATGAAGAGCGACGTTCCGAGGGTGAGGGGAGTATAGCGCGCCATTATCTGCGCAATGATATCCGTGCCCCCGGTGTTCGAACCAGATTTCATCACAAGTCCCATCCCGATTCCCGCGGTCACTCCTCCGAAGAGCGCCGAGAGCCAGATCGAGATATCCTTTGAGTAGTCGAGTATTCCATTTTCGCCGATGAAGAATACCCAGACCCATGTGAATACAGAGAGAAGCAGTGATCCTAGGAGCGTCTTGAAGCCGTACTGGCGTCCGAAGAGCTTTGTCCCGATCAGGAATATCGGGAGCGTAAGCACGAGCATCGTCAGTCCAAGATCACATCCGGCGGCGTGGAAGATTATCGTGGCTATGCCGGAGACTCCGCCCGGAGCAAGCCGGGCAGGATTGAGGAATACAGCCGTGGAGAAGGCCGTCACAGCACTTCCCAGCGTGATGTAAATATAGTCTATTACCGTTCTTGAAGCAGTTTTCATCATCCGAGTTTCGGGGGTGTGTCAGCGTGTTCGGATTCCAGTCTGTCGAGAAGTCTTGCAGGATCGTCCTCGACTATGAGCAGGTTCCTGACTTCTTCGCTGATGAATCCCTCTGCCGTTCCCTTTCCTATCATCTCCACGAAGCTGTCCCAGTAGCCGCAGGTGTTGAGAAGCGCCACGTTCTTTCTGTGGTATCCGAGCTGCCTCCATGTGTATATCTCGCAGATCTCGTCAAGAGTGCCTATCCCTCCGGGGAGCGCCACGAATCCGTCTGATCTGTCATACATGGCTTTCTTCCTCTCGTGCATGCCGGGAACTATGAGGATCTCATCCTCCCACTTCTCCTTTCTCACGGACGGTACGTCCATCGCCTCGGGCAGTATGCCTGTCACATGGCCGCCGCAGCGGTGAACGCTCTCGGCAGTCCTGCCCATGAGGCCGAGGCATCCGCCTCCGTAGATGAGCGATATGCCCCTCCGTGCCATTTCCTTTCCAAGTGCCTCTGCCGCTTCCGCGTACTCTTTCCTCCTTCCCGGAGATGAGCCGCAGAATACCGCGATACTTCTGATTTCAGCCATGAAAATGATTATATATTGAAGAGATGGCAGGGGAATAGTACCGCCGCTTGGTATTTTCTCTTGCGGGGGAAGCTGTTGAGGGCTTAGAATATGATTCGATTGGTATAACCATCACTGGAGTGACTATGCAGAGAATCAGAAAAATCATAATTGCTTTGACCGCGATGCTTATGATAGCGGCGGTGCCTCTTGCTGCCAGCACTATGACGGTGACTTGGGAGTGGCTTCTTGATGATCCCGAAGTAACGGCGTACCGCTACCAGCTCGGCGGAGAGGACCCTGACGGCTGGACTGTGATCGGCGGCGATGTCAACACGCTGGAAATCGGCAATCTTGATCCTGCAGCGGAGTACACGCTCTACCTCCAGCGCTCATATGACGGAGAGAACTGGTCGGAATCAGCTTCCAGCACGGCAAGTGCGACAATAGTTCCATATACGCCGCCTGCAGAGGAAGTCGCAGAGGAAGAGACACCTGCTGAGGCAGTTCCCGCAGAGGAGACTGCGGTTGAGGAAGAACCTCTTGTAAAGACTTATGAGAACGCAGGCTTCACGCTTACCGCATATATCTCCGAGGGGGAGACTGTCCTTGAGTATCCTGCGTCGGTCGCAGACAGCGATGTCCACGCTTTCTTTGCTCTGGAGAACGAGAAGTACGGACTTGGTGATATGGGTGTTGTCTACAGAATAGAGGAGAGCGGCAGAGCCGTCATCACATATCCTTCCGAATACACGAAGGAGAGCGTCGATGCAGAGCTTGATCTGCTCTTCGATGATCTGACAGCATATCTTGCTCCGGCTGCAGAGACGGCTGAAACACCTGCGGAGGAAACTCCTGCAGCAGCTGAGATTCCTTCTGCATCGGATGAGTCAAGATTCGCAGTATCGCTTCTTCTCCGCGCTGGAATCGCATCCACATTCGATGATACCTTCACGTTCAGCGATACGCAGCTTGCGGAAGTCGGTCTCGGTCTTGATTTCAGCAACATCCTTTCTGTGGGCGATAATTTCGGTTTCGGACTCAGAAGCGATTTCATCGTCAACTTCCTGCCGACATCCGGCGCGTGGGACCTTGAGGATACAAAGGATTACTTCAATGTGATGAACTATGCTGAGAGGCTCTCACTTGATCTCAAGCTGATGGCTGATTTTGCAGCAGGTCCCGCTGAAATCTATCTCGGTGGCGGCGCGGGTTTCTCGGTGGTCAATCCCGATAATGCCATCAACCTCAGCTATGCCTCTGATCTCGGCACGTTCAAGATCGGCGATGCGGCCTTCGGAATGGACTGGTTTGCTTCGGCCGTGGCAGGACTCAGGTTCCATATCGGAAGTGTATTCTCGATCGGAGCTGAGGTCGGTTACCGCTATCTCGTCGAGGCTGAGGAGCATCTCGGCAGCGCAGATATCGTTCTCGGCTTCACATTCTGAGAATTTCTTCTGTCAAAGAGGGGGCTGGGGAACCAGCCTCTTTCTTATGAGGTTATGTTATGGAGATAAGGAAAGCTGCGGCGGGCGACATCGATGCTGCGCTCGCGATGTATGAGGATATCATAGACAGTACGGACGGCAGGAGCGAGAGCCCGAGATGGACGAAGGGCATATACCCTGACAGGAGCTATCTTGAAGGAGCTGCTGAGAGGGGAGAGCTATTTCTGGCGTTCATCGACGGCAGGGCTGCAGGAGGCGTTGTATTCAACCATAAGCAGGCGTCCGGTTATGAGAATGTCGGCTGGTCGGTGGATGCATCTCCCTGCGAGGTCTGTACAATACACACCCTCGGCGTCCATCCGGACTTCCAGCACAGGAAGATAGCGACGCTTCTCTCCCGCAGAGTGATAGAGGAGGCGGAAAGGGAAGGCATGAAGGCGGTGCGCCTTGATGTGATCGAGGGGAATACCCCGTCCGTGAAGCTCTACGAGAGCATGGGATTTACGAATCACGGCGATCATATTCTCCGCTACGAGGGGATGGATGACATTCCGTTCACGATGATGGAGCTTGTCCTATGAGTTGTAATCAGCTATTATCGTAGCGATACATTGAAGAGGGCTGTTCTCTATATGAAGAATGACCGGCTGGATATCAGCCTTGATTATATGCGATTCACTATCGAAGCCGACGGCGAGAGCTTTACGGAGAAGCTTGAGGATACCTTCACGTCCATTCTTGAAGGCGATCTGAGCGCTGACAAGGCCGTTGCCTCGTATATCCGTTCCTCCTCGCTCAGCACAGAAGAGTTCTCCGGTTCGGAGGACGAGATGTCGTCATATCCGGGAACCAGGTGCCTTGTAAATTATTTCGGGATCAAGGAGAAGCCGAAGCTCAGAAGCGTAGACAAGATGATCTCGTCGATAAGGACAGCAGAGCTTCTCAGGAAGCCTCTCGACATGCCTTTTTCATTCGAGCATCTGGTGGCGATACACTCCCACCTCTTTGGAGACATCTATCCTTCCGCCGGAATGATAAGGACATCATCCTCCAAAAAGCATCGCGAATACTGCCAGCCCGACTACATAATTCCTTCAGCGGAGAAGCTCTTCGACAATCTCAGGAACAGCCGCTATCTGCGCGGCATCGATGATCTTGATGATTTTGTGAACGAGCTTGCCTACTATATGGGCGAGGTTGAGGCTCTGCACCCGTTCCTCGACGGCAACGGACGCACGACGAGGCTCTTCTTCAATCTCCTCTCCCTCAGCGCGGGCTATCTCATAGGGTGGGGCAGCGCCGATCCTGATCACTTCCTCGAAGCCAATGTCGCAGCTCTTGACGGAGATTATCAGGCACTCATTGATGTGCTTGAGGAAATCGTCATTCCTGTCTCAGAGCGTGAAGAATAATTTGCTGACAGATATATTTCTTGTGGCATACCCCTGTATTGCAGGGATGATATTTTTAGTTTGAAAAGTACCCTTTTTTGTCTTATATTTCAGGTATGAAAGAGTACGAGGTATTGTTCAGTCGCAAGGCTTTGAAAGGCATCGAAAAGCTAGGCAAAAAGGAGAAGGAAGTACTTGCGAAACTGATTAGCGATCTTCGTACTTCTGGACCTGTACAGCCAAGCTACAAAAACTACAGCTCACTTGGCGGAGGAAGATATCACTGCCATTTGAGTTATCACTGGGTAGCTTGCTGGTACTCGGAGAATGGAAAACTAAAAATAGAGGTGTACTATGTTGGTAGTCGTGAATCAGCCCCATATTAACAATTTCAAAATTGAAGGTACTCTCTCGAGTTCCTTCTTGGATTCTCTGAAAAAGGAGTTCGGTGATTCCATGAAGATCATCCAGAAGGATGAGGACGAAGAGTGGATCGATGTCTGCGATCTTGACTGGTATAAGGAGATGAAAGCCGAGGAGACGCCCGGCAAGAATCTCAAGTTCTACCGCAAGCTCGTTGGTATGACGCAGAAGGAGCTTGCAGAAAAGCTCGGTATGAACAAGCAGCACATCTCGGATATGGAAAGGGACAGAAGGTCAATAAGCAAAAAGACTGCGAAGGAGCTTGCCGGAATTTTCAAAGTTTCTCCTGTCAGGTTCATTTGATCTCTTCTGCGGCTGTGGCTGCAGTTTTTGTCATGCACAGGAAGGACAGGAGCCGCTTCATCAGCGGCTCCTCTTCATCAGTGTCTTATCCTCGGCTCACGCTTAGGAATGCTGACTTTCACTTTGTTGCGTATGAGATAGCACTTGTGGATGTTGGGATCGTTCTCGAAATCCTTTCCGATAGTTTTCTCCGTGATGTCCTCTACGCTGAACCTCTCCATGATTCCCTCATCCATTCTGAAACGCCTGAAATTGGTGGAGAATATCAGGACGCCGCCGGGGGCGAGATGCATTGCCGCAGCTTTTATCAGCTTCCAGTGGTCACGCTGGACATCGAAAGTGTTTCTTCCCTTGCTGTTTGAGAATGTCGGGGGATCGCAGAAGATGAGATCGTATCTGTCGTATGTCTCCCATAGCCACTCTATCGCATCATCGCGGTAGAAGAAGTTCTCTATGTCGGTGGGGTAGCCGTTTATCCTGAGATTCTCTATCGCCCAGTCAAGATATGTTGACGAGGCATCGACGGAGACTGTGGATACAGCGCCTCCCTTTATTGCGTTCAGTGTTGCCGTCCCGGTGTAGCAGAAGAGATTGAGGAACCTCTTTCCTGCCGCCATCTCCTGTATCATCTTCCTCACGGGTCTGTGGTCGAGGAAGATTCCCGTATCGAGGTAGTCCTGGAAGTTCACCAGCATCCTCAGCCCGTTCTCCCTTATGATGTTGAAGCGGTTTGATGATGCAAGGCGGTTGTACTGTGACTTTCCCTTCTGGCTCTTCCTCTCCTTTACGAAGATGTTCTCAAGGTCTATTCCTGTCGCCCTTTCGGCGGCGTAGATCAGTTCGTTGAGTCTCTCCTCGGCCTTCTCCCTGTCGATGTAGTCAGGGGCTCTGTATTCCGAGAGGTTTATCCACTTTCCCTCATACATATCGATGGCGGCGGCGTATTCGGGGATGTCGGCATCGTAGATACGGTAGCAAGTGACGCCTTCTTTCTCCATTTCGTCTTTCAGGTTGTCCAGATTCTTCATTATCTTCCTGTAGACGATTTCTGCGCCTCCTGTGAGGGGAGTCGAGAGCCTGATTCTCTTCTTTTCCTTCGCTCTCTCTATAAGAGCTGCCTTCTCCTCATCGGTGAAGATGATGTAGTGGGCGGCCTGACAGAGGATGCCTCCGTTGTAGAGGGAGTTGGTGCGGTCGGGCTTCATGTCGATGTTGGAGAGCAGATCGCTTGAACCTGTCAGTATCGTGGCTCTCCAGCCCTTGAAGTACTCCTGCAGCGTTCTGCCTATTCCGGAGTAAAGTCTGTCAATGTCCTCGACCCTCATTCTTTCGCCGTACGGCGGATCGGTGACGATGTAGCCTGTTCCCGTAGGTCTGTCCGCTTCCGTGAAAGCGGTGAAATCCTTAACAGAGAATGCTATGAGCCCGTCAACTCCCGCTCTTTCCGCGGCAGCTTCCGCGATCCTCACGGCTCTGGGGGAGATGTCGGAGGCATATATCTGTATATCCCTCTCGTCTATGGCCTTCTGGCGCCTCTCTTCAGCTTCCTTTCTGATGTTCTCCCAGAGAGCGGCATCATAGCCTTTGAGGCTCTGGAATGCATACGGCTTCTTCCTGATGAGGCCGGGTGCGGTGTCAGAGGCCATCAATGCTGCTTCTATCGCTATAGTTCCAGAACCGCAGAACGGGTCCATGAAGATTCCGGGATTGCCTTCGTTGACTGTCTTTTTCCACTCGCTTCTCGATATCAGAGCGGCGGCGAGATGCTCCTTGAGCACAGCGTCTGTCTGGTCATCTCTGTAGCCTCTCTGATGCAGCCCCTCTCCAGAGAAGTCCGCATACCATACAACGGTCCTGTCGTGAACGTGGACATGTATCGTCATGTCAGGGGAGACGACATCGACATCCGGGCGCACGCCGTCGAACTTCTCCTTGAGGCGGTCGCAGATTCCGTCCTTGACGCGCAGTGCGGCGTAGTGGCTGTTCCTTATCCACGCGCAGCTCTGTGTCGTGCATGTCACCTTTATCGTCATCTCGGGAGTGATCCAATCCTCCCACGGAAGTGCGAGCGTAGACTCGTAGAGCTCGTCGTCGTTCTCCGTATCCTCATCTATGTAGAGGGCCATCAGAAGGCGTGAGGCGACGCGGGCGTACATGCAGAAGCGCATTCCCGTTTCCCAGCTTCCCTCGAACTCAACTCCCGAGGATGTCTGTCTCACATCCTCCGAACCCGCCTTTCTTGCCTCCTCGGCCACGAGGTCTCCCTGATTGGCCGCACATGCTGCGAAGAATATCATCGCTCCTCCCTGAAAAGCTCTTTTATCTCATCTTCCCCGAAACTGTACTCCGTACCGCAGTTGAAGCACTCGAGCACGAGGGGGAAAGCTCCGCTGAGTATAGCATCCTTCTCCGCTTTGGGGAGAGATGTGAGGTACGATCTGAAATGCTCTCTGGAGCATGGGCATGAGAATCCCGTCGGGATATGGGCTATGTGGCGCGGAGAGAAGGCACTGAACTCCTTTTCCCCGTACTCCTTTGCGGTCATTCCCTCTGAGAGCATCTTGCCGATGCTGCTGAGGCTTCCCGCCTTCTCCTGCAGCAGGGCAAGGGTATCAGGAGAAGCTCCCGGCAGGGCCTGTATGAAGAGCCCTCCAGCTCCCCAGACACGTCCTTTTGTGTCGAAATGCACGGAGAGATAGAAGAGCGACGGGGTTTGCTCTGACTCCTGGAAGTAGAGCGCGAGATCGCGGGCGATATTGCCGTACTGCAGCATCACCTGTCCGGAGAACGGTGTCCTGCTGCCTTCGAGTATTTTCGTGACTGTCAGGAACCCCGGACCGAAGAGCGGGGAAGTGTCTAATGACTCGAGCGGCTTCTCAAGCGGAATCGGATTGCGGAAGAGGTAGCCCCTTACCGCGCCGGAGGCCCATGCCTCCACGGAAAGTCCTTTCACAGGGCCTCCGCACTCTATGTCGAGCCTTACTCTGTCGCTGCCCTTGACCGTGGAGGAGAGCAGGGCCGCGGCTATATAGGCCTGTCCCAGAACGTATGTCTCGATCAGGCCGGTGCCGTGGTTAGCCCTCATCTGGTTTATCATAGTTGTGGCAGAGACGACAGAGAGTCTTATGCTTTCATCTGCAAGAAGGAAAACCTCCCTCCCGTCGGCGGGAAGAGAGGCTGTATGCTCCCTGAGCTCATTGTCGTCTAATGAAGCGGAAATCATAGCTGTAGCTTATTGAAATAAAAGAGTCTTCTCAAGGCCCGGATGCGGAGTGCATCCTTCCTGTCATCCGTGTTAATTCCTTCTGCCTGCGGTCTCTTCTCATCTCATGGAAAAGAAAAGCCTCCCTCCCGTTTTGCCGGAAGAGAGGCATATGAATGGTAAGGGGTTACTGTTTAACGTACTTTCCGGCGAGAGATGCGAACTCATCGCCTTCAATTACTTCTTTATCAAGGAGCACTCCCGCTATGGCCTCGAGCGCCTCTTTGTTCTTCTCAAGCTGCGCTTTCACTATGCTGTAGCGCTCTGCGATAACCTTCTCGGCCTCCTCGTCGATGTACTGCTGCGTAGCCTCGGAGTATTCCTTTCCGCCGGATACGCCGTCTATGCCTGAGTTCGTCCTCGGCAGCGTCAGGTTGCGGAACTTCTCCGACATTCCGTATTCGGTGATCATCTTGCGCACTGTGTCCGAAGCTCTTGAGATATCATTGCTGGCGCCTGTGGAGATATCTCCGAACACAGTCTCCTCAGCGGCACGCCCTCCGAGAAGCACGTCCACAGAGCCGAGAAGCTCCGACTCCGAAAGCAGGAATCTGTCCTCAGTGGGATACTGCAGCGTATAGCCGAGCGCACCGTATCCGCGCGGTACTATCGATATCTTCGAGACAGGGGAGGAGCCCTTTGTGAGGTATGCCGTCAGAGCGTGTCCGGTCTCATGGTATGCGACCCTCTTCCTCTCATTCGCATCAAGCACTCTGCTCTTCCTCTCAAGTCCTGCTATCGACTTTTCGATCGCCTCCTCGAAATCCTCCTGCATGATGTTCTGGTGGCCTCTCCTGACAGCCTGCAGCGCCGCCTCGTTCGCGATATTGGCAAGGTCCGCGCCCGCAAGTCCTGCTGAGCCCTGGGCTATCTTGTGCAGGTCAACATCCGCTCCCAGCTTCATGCCGCGCGTGTGAATGCGCAGTATTGCCTCACGGCCGGGGAGATCAGGCTTGTCCACAAGTACCTGCCTGTCGAAGCGTCCCGGTCTGAGCAGCGCTTCGTCAAGAACCTCCGGGCGGTTCGTTGCGGCGAGGATTATGACTCCTGTCCTCGAGTCGAAGCCGTCCATCTCAACTAGCAGCTGGTTGAGTGTCTGCTCGCGTTCGTCGTTTCCTCCGATATTGGCTGCCGAGCGTTTTCTTCCGATCGCATCGATCTCATCTATGAAGATGATGCATGGGCTCTTCTCCTTCGCCTGCTTGAAGAGATCCCTGACCCTCGCAGCTCCGACGCCGACGAACATCTCGACGAAATCAGCACCGCTCATGCGGAAGAAAGGCACGCCCGCCTCTCCCGCCACGGCCTTCGCCAGAAGCGTCTTTCCCGTTCCCGGAGGTCCTACGAGAAGTACTCCCTTGGGTATCTTCGCTCCCATCTCCGTGTATTTTGCAGGATTCTTCAGGAAATCAACGACCTCCACGAGCTCCGCCTTCGCCTCGTCCTCGCCCGCTACATCGGAGAACTTCACTCCTGTATCGTTCTCTGCTACCAGCTGGCTCTTGTTCTGGCTGAAAGACATCACTCCGGCAGCGCCTCCCGCCATCTTCTTTGAAAGCCACGCGTAGAAGATGAGGAATACCGCTACGGGAAGGAGCATCGAGACAAGATAGCTGAGCACAGAGGGCTTTGCGGGTTCAGTCGCATAGTATTCAACGCCCTTTGAATCGAGAAGCGGCACGAATGTCGGATCATCTATCATGTATGTCTGATAGGCGATGATGCTCGATGTGTCGATTGAGTCAGGCAGCTTTCTCGATTTCGCTATCTCCTGCAGTGTGTTTATGGCATCTTCCTTTGTCAGGCCGTATCCGATGTACTGATCGCCGTCGAACGCCACCTGTACTATCGTGCCGTCAGTCACATACTCCTTGAACTGGCTGTAGTCGATAGAGACAGCCTGATTGAGCTCCTGGTCGAAGAGCATCTTGTTCACGAGGATTATAAGAAGGAAAACTATGACGAAGTACCATATCGAGAATGTGAACTTCTTTCTGGTATTCCTGTTTCCGCTGTTATCTGTATGAAGGCCCGGCTCCGGTTCCTTCTTCCTGTGCCTGCCGTCGTTCGACTCAAGCATCATGCGATCTTTCTCACTCTCTGACATTTCTTTTTCCTGTTTGGCAGTCCGCAGTTTCCGGACGGCCGTCACTCCCACGTTATTCAGCATTTCTCTGCTGCATACTCTTTTTTAAGATAATACCGCAGAGTGTGAAGAAAACCGTAGACAATATGGAGAGTATGTGTCGTTTCCCATGCAAGACTATTCCCCTGCGATGGGATATAATCCCTGTATGGAAGGAAGAAAGAGGGATGCGAAGAAGTGGACGCCTGACAGGAAGGAAGCTCTTGTCACGACCTCTGTCGTAACGCTTTCATTCATCATCTTCCTCGTTCTTCTCATAATGATGGGTTCGATCATAGTCTCATCTGAGAGCTTGAGGCTTGAGAACGCCGTCGAGAGGGCTTTCTCCGAAGTTGTGGTTGCGCTGCAGCAGGGTGAGAAAACTTTCCCGGACACTATGTCGGACAAGAACGTTCTCGGCTTCGGATACTATACTCCGACAGGCATTCCCATCTTCATATGGGGAGATGCATACAGGGTCCTTCCGTTCTCAGGTTTTTCAGATTCCTCCGATCTTTCCGACACACTCGTCTCGTTCAACCGCGATACAGGTGTGATAGAGTGCCTCCGCTATGCCCAGTCCATCTCCCTCGACCCTGAGAACATCTTCCGCCGCAGCGGGCGGGGTGCGATAGAGTTTCCTGATATCATCTATCTGTCGTTCGATGCCTCGGGTTTTGTCGAGAGGATAACGGTGATGCGCACCGTAGCGTTCTTCTCCGTCGCGGCGGTCATCATCATCTACTTCATCACAATGCACATCATCAGGCAGAACAGGAAGTTCAGGGAGGCCCTGAGACGGCAGGAGAGTCTGGTGCGTCTGGGAGAAGCGGCGAGGACGCTCACGCATGAGATAAAGAATCCGCTCTCCGCGATAACCATACAGCTTGCGATCCTCAAGAGGGAGGTAAGGCCGGAGGTGCTGCCCGATGTCATGGTGATAGACCATGAGGCTTCGCGGCTTAGGCAGCTTACGGACAAGGTCTCCGACTATCTCCGCAATCCTGTCGGGCAGGCTGTTGAGCTTGACCTCGCGGAAGCGGTGAGGGATATAGTTCCCGTTTTCCGCGGCAAGGTGAGGCTGATGGAGCCGGCGCCCTCCGCGGTTGTGCGCTTTGACAGGGACAAGCTGAGATCTGTGGTGGAGAACCTCATGAAGAATGCTGTCGAGTCCTGCGACGGCATGGAAGTTGACGTTGAGGCGGAGATAATCAACGGCAGAGACGGATTCGCGCATCTCTACATCCGCGACAGGGGATGCGGGATAAAGAAAGAGGATATGGAGAGGATATTCGATCCGTTCTTCACTACAAAGATACACGGCTCGGGCGTAGGACTTGCGATCTGCCAGCGCTTTTTAAGCGCGGCGGGAGGCACTCTGCGTCTCTATCCGCGCGACGGAGGCGGTACAACGGCCGAGGCTGTGATTCCGGAAACCAGGAGTATTCTATGAGAGTTCTCATATGCGATGATGAGGAGAACATCAGAAATCTGATGAAGCGCTTTCTCTCGATGGAGGGAATAGAGGCGGATGCCGCGGAGAACGGCCTTTCGGCGCAGCGGTATATGAGGGAGAATCCCTACGATGCCCTTCTTGTCGATCTGAGGATGCCCGGCATGGACGGGCTGTCCCTCCTGAAATGGATGAGGGACGAGGGCTTCCGCATGCCTGCGATAATGATAAGCGCCCACGGGGATGTCTCAGATGCGGTGGCGGCTCTCAAGCAGGGCGCGCAGGACTACATCGTCAAGCCCTTCGATCCCGAGGAGGTCGTTATAAGGATAAAGGGACTTGTGGAGTCCCAGAACCTCCGAAACATGGTCGAGAGCGGAAAGGATGGGGGAAGCACATTCATCGGAGAGAGTGCCGAGATGGCCGCGATAAAGCGCATCATCGCGAAGACCGCTCCTTCCTCTGCCACCGTGCTTATAACAGGGGAATCGGGGACAGGAAAGGAGGTTGTCGCGAGGGAGATACACAGACTCTCCTCCGTCTCTTCAGGTCCTTTCGTCGCGATAAACATAGGCGGCGTTCCTGAGAACCTTCTTGAGTCGGAGCTCTTCGGCTATGAGAAGGGAGCGTTCACGGGAGCCGTGCAGAGGAAGACAGGACTTTTTGAGCTGGCGGCGGGAGGAACCCTCTTTCTGGATGAGATCGGGGATATGCCCCCGGCCCTGCAGGTGAAGATACTCAGGGTGCTGCAGGAGAGGAAGATAACACGCCTCGGCGGCACTTCATCCATGCCGATAAACGCGCGCATAGTGGCGGCTACGAACAAGGAGCTGGAGAAGCAGGTGAGGGAAGGGAAGTTCCGCGAGGATCTCTTCTACCGCCTCAATGTCGTGAGGATAGAGCTTCCTCCTCTCAGGGAGAGAAAGAGCGACATACCGCTTCTTGCGGCATACATCATATCGAAATACAACCGCATCATGGGAATGAGGATATCGGGATTCACTCCTGAGGCGCTTGAGGCGCTGAAAGGACACAGCTTCTGCGGCAATGTCAGGGAGCTTGAGAACATAATAGAGCGAGCGATGATCTTCGCGGACTCAGATGTGATCGATGCCGATGACCTCGATCTGAGGAACACCCTCGATGCAGGACGGAGCGCGGCAGCGCCCCCGTCGGAGTGCCTTACTCTTCGCGATGCCGAGCGTGAGGCGATAATCCGCTCCCTTCACAGATGGGAGGGCAACCGCACAAGGGCTGCCGAGGAGCTGGGAATATCGCGCCGCACACTGATAACGAAGATTCAGGAATATGGCATCGAAATCTAGAAGAGGCTAGAATCTGGGCGGAGGAAAATAATGAAGAGATTTCTGTTCTGCACAGCAGTTCTTCTCGCGGCGCTTTCAATGCTCGGCGCTGCGGATGTCTCCGTTGCGGCTCTCCGCGGGCCCACGTCCATCGGTATGGTGAAGCTGATGGAGGACAGCGCCGGCGGCGCGGAGGTAAACGGAAACACATATACATTCCAGCTTGAGGGCGCGGCCGATGCCGTCGTTCCCCTCATCGTGCGCGGCGATGTCGATATAGCCGCAATACCCGGCAACCTCGCATCTGTTCTGTACGGACGCACGGATGGCGCGATAGAGGTCATAGGAATCAACACGCTCGGTGTTCTCTATATCGTGGAGAACGGGGAGAGCATAACTTCTGTCGATGATCTCAGAGGAAGGACGATCTACTCTGCGGGAAAGGGTGCTACGCCTGAGTACGCGCTCCAGTATGTGCTCAGTTCAAGCGGTCTAGAAGTGGGCAAGGATGTGTTTATCGAGTGGAAGAGCGAGCATGCGGAGTGCGTGGCCGCGCTTAAAGCTGACCCGGACGGAGTGGCGATGCTTCCGCAGCCGTTCGCGGCGACTGCGATGATGGCTGATCCTTTGATAAGGATTGCCCTCGATCTCAATGATCTCTGGGAGGCCGAGACAGGTACCGTGCTCATCACGGGCGTGACAGTTGCCAGAAAGGAGTTCATCGAATCTGAGCCGGAGGCGCTTGAGGCGTTCCTCGAGAGCTACGGCGAGTCTGTCAATTTCGTCAACTCGAACGTTCATGATGCCGCAGTCCTTGTCGGAAAGTTCGGAATAGTTCCTGAAAAGGCCGCCGAGGCAGCCATCCCTTACTGCAGCATCGTGCTGATAACAGGAGAGGAGATGAAGGACGCGCTTTCTTTCTACCTCGGAATACTCGCGGCGCAGAATCCGGCAAGTATCGGAGGAACTCTCCCCGACGATGCGTTCTACTATCTGGGAAAGTAAGAGAGCAAGGGCCGGAGCCGTACTCTTCTGGCTTCTTATATGGGAAATTGCTTCTCTCCTGATCGGGGAGGAGCTTTTCCTGCCGTCGCCTCTCTCTGTGGCGGAGAGGCTGCTTTCCCTTTCCGTCACTTCCGTGTTCTGGTCGTCGGTGCTCTTCACGCTGCTGAGGATAATAGCGGGGTTCATTCTCTCCGCACTGACTGCAGCTGCCGCAGCGGCGCTCTCGTACAGGTTCCCGCTGTTCTCCCTCGCCGCAGACCCTTTCGTCAGGATAATAAGGACGACGCCCGTCGCATCCATAGTCATCCTCGTCCTTGTATGGGTCAGGAGCCGCAACCTCTCGGTGGTGATCTCATTCCTGATGGTTTTCCCTGTGGTCTACACAGGTATCCTTGAAGGACTGAAAAGCACAGATCATGACCTTCTCGAGGCCGCCGCGGTCTACAGGATTACGCTTGTGAAGCGGATAAGGTATATCTTCATCCCTTCTCTCACACCTTACATCGAGAGCGCTCTCCGCACATCGCTCGGACTGAGCTGGAAGAGCGGCATAGCTGCCGAGGTGATAGGTCTTCCCGACGGTTCGATAGGTGAGAGGCTCTATGAGGCGAAGATATACCTCTCCACTCCCGACCTCTTCGCATGGACCGTCGTCGTGATAATCCTCGCATTCATCTTCGAGCGCACATTCCTGGCTCTGGCGCGGCTTCTGGTAAAAGGAGCTGTCTCATGATCGCACGCATAGAGGTGAAGAGATTCGGGGAGAAGGTCATCTTCTCCAATGCCGTTTTCAATGTGCCGTCTCTTTCCCATACCGCCATACTCGGTCCGTCGGGCAGGGGAAAGACGACGCTGATGCGCATCCTCTCCGGCCTCGACAGGGAGTGGAAAGGCAGCATTGAGGATGGGCCGGAGCATCCTCTGGTGCTCTTTCAGGAGGACAGACTGACAGGGAACATTCCTGCGCTTTCGAATCTCAGGGCTGTCTCCGATGATGCCGCCGCAATAAGAAAGGTGCTCTCCGATACAGGTCTTTCAGGGGAGGAGAAGAAGAGTGTGCATGAGTTCTCGGGAGGAATGAGGAGGCGTCTTGCGATAGCGCGCATCCTCCTTCTTGACGGCGATTTTCTCTTCCTCGACGAGCCGTTCAGAGGGCTCGACGGCCCGATGAAGGCGCATATCGCATCTCTTCTGCTTGACCATGCCGCGGGGCGCACGCTGGTCTTCATAACCCATGATGAGGATGATCTTTCCCTTCTCGGGGCTGACAGCATCATAGAGCTCTGATTGGTTGACCGCCTCGGGATAATGACGCATCATTGGTGAAGATCAATGCGGCTGATGCCGCCCGAGAGGTAAATTTAATGGCACTTAACTGCGGTATAGTAGGGCTTCCGAACGTAGGGAAGTCGACAATTTTCTCGGCAGTCACATCGGCTCCCGCCGAGGCTGCGAATTATCCGTTCTGCACTATAGATCCGAATATTGGAATCGTTTCAGTCCCCGATCAGAGACTGGATGAGATAGCGCGTCTGATTCCGGCGAAGAAAGTCACTCCGGCGACGGTCGAGTTCGTTGATATAGCAGGTCTTGTCAAAGGCGCCTCGCAGGGCGAGGGACTGGGAAACAGGTTCCTTGCATCGATAAGGGAAGTCGGTGTCATCGCGCATGTTGTCAGATGCTTCGAGAATCCCGATATAATCCATGTTTCCAACAAGATCGATCCCGCATCCGACATAGAGACGATAAACATAGAGCTCGCGCTCGCCGATCTCGAGACTGTGCAGAAGAGATACGACAAGATGTCGAAGCTCTCACGTCTTTCCAAAGAGCAGCAGAAGGAGAATGAGAAGGTGCTTCCCGTCTATGAGAGGCTGATAAAATGCCTCGGGGATGGTCTTCCTGCGCGTACTCTCGGCCTCGACGAGGATGAGAGCGCGCTTGTCTATGATCTGCATCTCATAACGCTCAAGCCTGTAATCTATGTCTGCAACGTCGATGAGGACGGAATATCAGAGGATAATGAATATGTCCGCACCGTGCGCACCATCGCGGAGAAGGAGAATGCTCCTGTAGTCGTCATCTGCGGAAAGATAGAGTCTGAGATCGCGGCGCTTGAGTCTGCGGAGGAGAGGCAGGAGTTTCTGGAGGCATCAGGGCTTTCTGAGAGCGGCCTGAATCCGCTTATCAGGGCGGCTTACTCCGCGCTTGGACTGAGGACGTTCTTCACGGCAGGAGCCGACGAGGACAGGGCCTGGACGTTCCGCGAAGGCTCTAAGGCTCCGCAGTGCGCCGGCATAATCCACACCGATTTCGAGAAGGGATTCATCAAGGCCGAGGTCTACAGCGTCGATGATCTTATCAAATACGGTTCGGAGGCGCATGTGCGCGAGGCTGGTAAGCTCCGTCTCGAGGGCAAGGACTACATTGTGCAGGACGGGGACATAGTCTTCTTCCGCTTCAATGTCTGATTGATAACTGTTTGCGGGCTCTGAAATTCACGCTCTGCGATAATTGACACCGGGCCCGCTTCTGGCATAAATTGGATATGCTGTGCTTATGCAGCGATAAAACTGACACTTGTTTACTGGAGGGTAAAATCTATGGCAAGGTACAGAGGTCCTAGATTCAAGCAGTGCAGAAGACTTGGTGTGAATGTATGTGGGCATCCCAAGGCAATGGACAGGGCGGGCTCCGCTTCTTTCGCAAGAAGGAAGAAACCCACCGATTACAGCAGACAGCTTACCGAGAAGCAGAAGCTCAAGGCTTATTACGGCGTTCTTGAGAAGCAGCTTCACAGGTACTTCGAGAAGGCTCTCAAGTCCAGCATGAACACGGGCGATGCGCTCGTCATCTCCCTTGAGAGAAGGCTTGACAACGCTGTTTACCGCATCGGTTTCGGCAACTCGATAAGGCTCGCACGCCAGCTCGTGTCGCACGGACACATCCTCGTCAACGGAAAGAAGGTCGATATTCCTTCCTACCAGCTCAACGTGGGTGACGTTGTGACGCTCAAGGAGAAGTCAAGGAACAACGAGCACTTCAAGGAGTGCTTCCTCGGACATCCCGCATTCAATCTTCCCTATTTCGAGAGGAACACGGATGAGTTCTCAGGCAAGCTCACAAGGCTTCCGGAGAGGAACGAGATCCCTGTTCAGGTCAACGACCAGCTCGTAGTCGAGTTCTACTCAAGGTAAGGATAAGTCTCTGATAGAAAGCCCTGTAATCCAGCCTCACATCTGGATAGGCGAAAGGGAAACGGCCTCATTCCAATACTGCCTTTCCCCGGACGCGCACCCTGACGGCTGCCCTCAGGAAAAGGATGCGTAAGGGCAATCTGAATCCCGGTCACAGACCGGGATTTTTCTGTCGCTGCATATCTTCTGCGGACATCGCTGTGTGCAAAATCCATAGTTATAAACTGCGTTCATGCGGTTCCAGTGACCTGAACTTATGCACTCCATCAGCAGGAAATCGGCATATAGAGGATCATACGCAGTGTTTTGAACAACTTTTAATGTCTGCAAAATATCTCAGGAATGTAAAATCCTTTACATATCTCATTCTTTGATTTGCATATAGTACTTCCAACAAAGAGCAAAGGTGCCATCAGGTTGTCGCCTTTGCTCTTTTTTTTCGAGGAGCTGCTGTATGGAAGAAAAGAAGGATGCAACTTTGCTTGAGTTTTACGGATCGAACTTTCTCTCGCTGATTCCGCTTGCCGTGTTCGTGGTATTCTGTGTTCTGTGCTTCGTAGTATTCAAGGACTTCGCAATGGAATCTGTATGCATGGGAGGTTTCGTATCGCTCGTGATCGGAAGCCTCTTTGCCAGGAAATCGTCCGCATACTGGGATGCTGTCGTGAAGGGGATGTCATCCGAGATGATGAACACCCTTGCCCTGATCCTTTTTATCGTCGGCATGTTCGGAAAGATGATGACGCGTGCGGGTGTGGCGGAAGGATTTGTCTGGCTTGGCGATCTTATGGGACTTCATGGTGGTCTTTTTACCGCATTTTCATTTATCGTCGCGTGCATAATGTCAACGGCCACAGGAACATCAATCGGCACGCTCTTTTCCGCATTTCCGATTCTCTATCCGTCCGGAATACTTCTTGGTGCTGACCCTGTGCTTCTTGCCGGAGCAATACTCGGCGGTGCGATTTTCGGTGATAATGTCGCTCCAGTTTCAGACACGACAATAGCATCCGCCTCGTCACAGACATATAAATACAGAAAGGGATGCGCGGATATAGGGGGCGTTGTTGCTACAAGAATGAAGTATGCGCTTGTCGCGGCAGCTTTCGCACTTATCTGCTTTGCGGTATTCGGAGGTGCCGAAGGCGGTGAACCGAGCGTAGCTGCAGATGAGATTCTTGCGCACTACAGCGATCCCAGAGGACTTATAATGCTCATTCCTGTGGTGATTCTGCTTATAATTGCTGTTAAGACGCAGAACATCTTCTTGGCATCGACATGGGGAATGATCTCCGGCACATTGATCGGCCTTGTTTCCGGTGCGCTGGTTCCTGCGGATGTGATGGGTCTTGAAGGAGGTGCTCTCTCCGGATTTCCGATTGACGGCATCAAGAATACGATAGGAACAGTCGGATACCTCTATGCAGTCGCAGGTGTCATCGGGGTTCTTAATGCAAGCGGAACTATGGAGAAGATAATCAGTGCTCTTATAAACAGCCGTCTCAACAGAACCGCTGTCGGTTCGGAGATAATAATGGGACTGGGCATAATGATAACATCGATCTGTCTTGGTTCTGCAAACGGACCGGCCATAATCATGTTCGGACCTATTGCCGACAGAATCGGCAAGTCCAAGGACCTGCATCCTTACAGAAGAGCCAATCTCCTTGATGGTTTCGCCAGCACTCTGCCTGTAATTGTCCCTGTCACAAGCTCGTTCATATTCATTACTCTGTCATGTGTGGAGAGCGCTGCATCCGAGTATGCCTTTGTGAGTATGATAAGTCCTGTACAGGTTGCGGGAGCGACGCTTCATTGTATCTTCCTTTTCTTCGTACTGGCATTTGCTGTAGCTACAGGGTGGGGCAGAAAGTATGAAGGTCCGGATGGTAAACTTTCCAGAACTCCGTATCTGGAGAGGGAAGAGGAGAAGGCGTGCTGATGAAACTTATAGATAAAATAAGAAATGGCGAGAGAACGGCAGGTACTTTCCTGAACCTCGGTTCGGCAGTGGCGGCGGAGTGCGCCGCCATTGCCGGGTTTGATTACGTCATTATCGATCTTGAGCACAGTCAATTCGGTTTTCCGGAGGCTGCTGATATGATAAAGACGGCGGCACTGAGAGGTATGCCTGTACTTGTACGGGTTCCGGAAATAAGCCGTGCATGGATACTGAAGCTCCTTGATGCCGGGGCGGGGGGAATTGTCGTTCCCGGTCTCAAGACAAAAGAGGAGGCGGAGAGGCTTGTGCAGCTGTCGAAATATCCGGGTCTTGGCAGCAGGGGATTCTGTCCTACGCGTGTCTGTGACTTCGGATATGGCGATGCGTTCCGGGATGGAATACTGAGCTATGCGGCAAAGACAAACAGGGACACAATGATGATACCTCAGTGTGAGACCGTGGAATGCCTTGAGTCGATAGAGGAGATTGTCTCGATGGAAGGAATAGACGGTATATTCATCGGCCCATTTGACCTCTCGCTCGCTCTCGGAATACCTGCTGAATTCAGCAGAAAGGAATTCACAGATGCCATAGAGCATATTAAAGATGTCTGCATAAAGCACGGCAAGCCTGTCTTTATTTTCGCTCCTGATCAGTCTACTGCAGCAAAACGCATGGAGGAAGGATATACGAGCGTCACCATCAGCGCCGACCTGAATATTCTCATCGATTCATTCAGGGCAGTGACTGCTGCGCTGAAAAAATGATCAGCAGTTGCCTATATTCGGGTTTTTCATAATCTCTCTCCCGTCGCAGGGCGGGAGAACTTTATTCACATTTGCTCATTAACAGAAAACGGCAGGCCTCAGAGGAGACCTGCCGTCCAAGCCGAGCAGATCAGCTTCTTTCCTTCAGGATTTTCTTCATCGCGGCAACAGCTTTCCTGCACTCATCGAGTGTACCGATGGAAATTCTTGCTTCAGGGAAATCACCGCGTATCATGACGCCGAATGAAGCGAGCTCGGCAGCGAACTCGCGCGGCGGCATCGTCGGACGGAAGAAGATGAAGTTTGAAGAGGACGGCCATACTCTGAATCCCATCCCTTCCATCTCTTTCACAAGGTAATCTCTGGATTCCTTGTTCTTCTTTATGCTCATGTTTATGAAATCCTCATCATCGAGCGCGGCCTCGGCGGCCTTCACCCCAGCTCTGTTGCAGCAGAAGCCCGTTGCGGTGATCTGCAGATAGGAGATGATCTCCCTGTTTGAGATGATGTATCCGATTCTGCATCCGGCCATGCCGTAGAGTTTTGAGAATGTCTTGACGACTATCAGGTTCACATTGTCTGCAACTTCGCTGATCATGCTCCTGTAATTTCTGTCCTCGACGAAATCAAGATATGCCTCGTCGATAGCAAGCACGACATGCTCAGGAAGCGAGTGAAGGAACTCTATGAGGTCCTTATCGCTGCATACAGTGCCTGTGGGGTTGTTCGGATTGCACAGGAATACAAGGCGCGTCCTGTCGTTGATGGCTTCTGAGATTTTTCTGAAATCAGGGGTGTATGTGTCATCAGACATCGGGACTTCCACGAGAGTACCTCTGTTCTTCTTCACTATGTTGTAGTAGTTGGGGTAGGTGGGAGGGGTGACAATTACCTCTGTTTCTTCTCTGACGAAAACCTCTCCTATGAATCCCAGAGCTGATGTGGCCCCCTGTGTGACCATAACATTCTCTGGTTTCAGGCCATGCTTTGAAGCAAGTTTCTCAACCAGGGATGCTGCCCTGATATCAGGATAGCGGTTGGAAATATCGGCCTGTCTTTTGATCTCCGCCGCAGCAAGAGGGGAGATTCCGAACGGATTCTCATTCTTGTTCAGCTGCAGTATTTCAGTCACTTCCGGACGCAGCGGCTTCTTCGGTTCACCGAGGCCAAAGTTGTAAGGCGGGGCTTCCTTGACAAAATCACTTACAAGATTCTTTACCATATCAGGTTCCTCCTCTGAATAGATGCTGTGAGTATATCCATCGGAATGGAAAAGATATGTAAAGCACTTTACTGCTCTCTGCTGTTTCTGGCAGGTACTTCAGGCGGCGGTATTTTACTGAATTCCTTTGCGGCAGCTTCTTTTTCTTGGACAAAGCTCATGTCATTAACTATATTTCCAGAAGAGATCGGTATGACAGAAGAAGAGAAACCACAGATCCTGCAGTATTCTCCATGGATTGACGGTGATGAGAATACTCTTTTAAGGTACTTTGCGGATTGTCAGTGCCGTACTTTCAGCAAAGGCTATGTATTCTACTCTCAGGAGGAGAATTCAGATTATGTCTATCTGATTCACAGAGGACGTGTCTGCCTGTCTCTCGACAATATCAACGGGGATGCAAAGGATATCTTCATCGCTGACAAGGGATTCATATTCGGAAAGCTCTCTTTTTTCGACCCTCTTCCCAACAGCTGCTGTGCGATAGTCGTCTCTGAAAGCGCAGAGGTCATACTGATCCCCAAAAGCCGTTTTCAGGAGCTTCTTGAGAGGGACATCACATTCTGCAGAGAGATTCTTGCGATGATGTCCAAGACGATACGCACCCTCATCTCCGAGATAAAGCTGATGTCTTTCAGCAGTTCAAAAGCAAAGGTGAACTATACATTCTACCATCTCATCAATCAGTACTCCACGAAGGAGGGGGACTCCTATAAAATCAACATGACATTCACGCATCAGGAGATCGGGGAGCTGGTAGGTCTATCGCGCGTATCTGTGTCTTATATAATCTCACGCATGGTCAAGGACGGCATCATCGAGAAGCGAAACGGCTATTACTATGTCAAAGACAAAGAAGCGATCTACCGCTCTGTAGCCGACGATGAGATTGCTGATTTCTCGTCATCCTGAAAATATGCAAAAGCCGTCAATCCATTGAATGAGAAACTCGGATAACGGCTCTGATTACCTGAATATCAATTCCAGCTTATGCTGAATTCCATCGGCTGATTCAGAAGGAGGAAGTCGATTATAGGGAAGCTGTAGGAGGCGGTATCCTCATCCAGAAGGGCGCAGTTCTCCGTCTCCGTTATCGTTCCCGGCACAGTGATGTTCACAGTCACCAGTCCGTTGGCTATCGCCTCCGGACCGTCCTCTCCGAGAAGGAAGTATATCATGTCGAGGTAATCTGCCTCGCTCATTCCTTGGTTGTACTCCGGGCCGTAGACCTCGAAATTCGGGTCGGAGAGAAGAGGAATGAGCTGTTTCAGCTCCTGATAGTTCTCCATGTCCAGATGGAAGGAGAGAGTATTCTCTGTCTCTCTGAAGAGCGTCTGGTTCTCTGCTCCGACCGACTGCAGCAGCGCATCGAGGTCGCTGTATGCGAACGAGAACGTGTAGTCGTTCTCTCCCAGCTTCTCCCATGAGGATGATGTTATCTCGCCGTTCTTCCCGAATTCCTCCGCGAAACCTCTTACGGTGCTGTCCATTATTGTCTCGTCGTTTTCCGGGAGGAACTCTGAGAGATCGTTCAGCACGTCGATGAAGAAATCCTCGGCGTGGATTGTCATTACGCTTTCTCCGCTTCCTCCCTCTCCGAGAGTAAGTTCTTCTGTCACGGTACAGGATGAAAGCAGCGCAATTATGATAAGTGGGAGAATGATCTTCTTCATATTATAAGGATAAAGCATTAAAGAGGTTGTAGACAACTTCCCCTCCGCATGGTAAAAACTCGGGTTAGAGGAAAGATAAATGACAAAAAGAGCTTTATTTGCCTGTTTTCTCCTGTTTTCAGCGGCATTTCTGGCAGCCGATGGTCTGGATGCCGTCTGTACTCCGCACCCTTCTTCCGTGGATTTCTCATGGAGCGGGGTGCCCGGCGCCGTTTATTACGACATCTACAGGGGAGAGACGTTCCTTGCGAGAGTTGACAGCAGCACGCTCTCCTATACTGCGGAAAACCTTCTGTCGGATACTGAATACTCATTCTCTGTCGCTGCCCGCACGGAGAACAATACCACGCTCGATGCGGCTTTCCTCGATACAGTCACGGGAAGCTGGGACGGTGTTTACCGCTGGGAGAACCTTACAGATGAGGACAACAGGGGCAGCATGAGGTCGTACACGCTCCGCGTCGAGACAGAGACCGATCCCGCAGTCGGGCAGTATCATGCGATATACATGCTTGCCAACGACGGAAAGGAGTACAGGATATTCCCTCTCTATGATTTCGGCGATCCCGCCTCAGGCGAGTGGGTGGAGTACAAGGGGAAGAGCCCTGAGGCCGTCTCCTACCGTCTCAACGCCGAGCGCTTCAACGCCTCAGTGTTCAAGCCGTCGAAGTGGAGAGTGGACAAAGTTGTGATTGACTATGATTCGACTTCCGCTTACATTCAGACAAGCGCCATCGGCATCACCGTCGAGACTGTGACGACTTACAGGCTGTATGAGGAAGATGGCGTTATGAAGATGTCCTTCCAGACAGAAGGAAGCGGGGTTGTCAACGGAATGCTTTTCAAGAATCCGAATCCTGGGGAGGGGGATGCCTTCATATTGACAAGGATTCAGTAGGAGGTCCCGTTTGACAGCAGATCCGAACAAGAAGACGCTTATAATAGTCGAGTCTCCGACAAAGGCAAGGACTATTTCCAAGTTCCTTCCGCCGACGTGCACTGTCATTGCATCGATGGGACATGTCATTGATCTCGCTCCAGAGCCCAAGACAGGCGTCTACGGAGTCAATGTCGATGACGGTTATTCCCTCGAATACGAGCTTGATGAAAGCAAGAAGGAGATACTTGGAAAGATGAGAAGCGCCCTCAGGGATGCCGAGCAGCTGATGCTCGCAACCGATGAGGACCGCGAGGGCGAGTCGATATCATGGCATCTTCTGAACCAGCTCAAGCCGAAATGTCCTGTCTACAGGATGGTCTTTCATGAAATAACGAAGAGCGCGATACTCTCTGCTTTCTCCTCCTGCCGCGACCTTGACATGAATCTTGTCCATGCGCAGGAGGCGAGAAGGGCCGTTGACCGCCTGCAGGGCTACGGAATCTCCCCGATAATCTCCCGCAAGCTCGGCGGAAGATACTCCGCAGGGCGCGTGCAGTCGCCCGGACTTAAGCTGATCGTGGAGCGCGAGAAGCTGAGACGGAAGTTCTCCTCCTCATCATATTATTCAGTAGAAGCAGTGCTCACCGCTGCCGGAGGTCAGTCATTTCCTGCAGTTCTCGTGAAGATCGGGGAAACGCCTGTTGCATCATCCAAAAGCTATGACAGGGAGACGGGTGCGCTGAAGGAGGGCTGCATACCGTTGACAGAGGAGAGGGCTGCGGAGATAGCAGCTGAGGTTGAAGGAAAGGAAGCCGCTGTATTCAGCGTGACGAACCAGGAGAAGATACAGCTTCCTGCGAAACCTTTCACAACATCGACGCTGCAGCAGGATGCCTCACGCAAGCTCCACAAGAGCGTTCGTGATATAATGTCGCTTGCCCAGCAGCTCTACGAGAACGGATTCATAACATACATGAGAACCGATTCGCCGACGCTCTCATCCGAGTGCATAGGCGCGGCCCGCGCGCAGGTCGAGGCGATGTTCGGCTCCGGTTATCTCTCCTCACGCCCGAGGAACTACAAGGCCACGGGAGGAAACGCACAGGAGGCGCATGAGGCGATAAGGCCTGCGGGCAACCATTTCAGGACGCCGGAGGAGACAGGGCTTTCAGGCGACCAGCTGAAACTCTACACCCTTATCTGGAAGAGGACTCTCGCCACTCAGATGAAGGAGGCGGAGAAGAGCTCCACCACGGCGGTGCTTACAGTCGGAGACTACTCGTTCTCCTCATCCGGCACCACGATAAAGTTCCCTGGCTTTCTGAAACTCTATAGCGTCTCCACAGATGAGACGGATGAAGAGGGTGAGGAAGGAGTGCTTCCCAGCCTTGAGGGCGGTGCTGCGATACCTGTCACATCAGCCGGTACGAAGGCCCATACCACTGAGCCGCCTGCGAGATACAACGAGGCAAGCCTCGTGCAGAAGCTGGAGAGCGAGGGAATCGGACGTCCGTCCACATATGCCGCTATAATCTCCACTCTGCTCGACAGGAAGTATGTTTTAAGGATAAACCAGCAGCTTGTGCCGACATTCACCGGCTTTTTCGTGGACTCTTTCCTTGAAAGCACGTTCCCTCTCTATATCGGCTACGGCTTCACTTCAACGATGGAGGAAGGACTGGACAAAATCGCGGAGGGAAAGGAGTCAAAGAAGGAGTTCCTCGACGATTTCTGGAAGGGCCATGACAGCTTCCACGGTCTTGCTGAGGACATCGAGAACGTCAAGCTGACGGTAAGGCGCTCTGATGCAAAGAACCTCCAGATCTCAGGGCTTTCGTATTCTTTCATCCATGACGGAAAGCGCGTCTCCTACTCGATAAAGACTGGCAAGTTCGGGCCTTATCTCGCCTCCGACAGCTTCGATGAGGCTGCAGGCAAGGACAGAATGGCCTCGATCGACCAGAGCAGATACTTCCCCGGTACGTTCACCGATGCGGATGCCGAAGCGATACTCTTCCCCGGAGAGCCTGACAGGACAGTTGTCGCCGACGGCATCTCCGCCATGAAGGGACGATACGGCGAATACCTGCTGCGCGAGAGCGACGGAAAGACTGCCCGCCTTCCTCGGGGTGCGAAGGCAGCCTCTCTTTCCCCTGAGCTTGCCGCGCTTCTCTTCGAGCTGCCGAAAACCATAGGACATGATGATGACGGCAATGAGATAGTGCTTGCTTCCGGGCCGTACGGCTTCTATGCAAGATACTGCGGAAAGAATATCAGCGTCTCCGATCCTCTCAGCCCGGATATCGCGGCGATAATCAATGGCGGGAAGAAAGGAAAGGAAGAGAAGAAGGTCATCGCTGACTTCGGCGAATATGAGGGGAAGCCTCTGCAGGTTCTCGACGGCCGCTACGGAGCGTACATAAAGTGGGGTGACCGCAACTGCGCTCTTTCAGGAGATGAGAAGAAGAATCCTGAGACGCTGAGCGCGGAGAGGGCGAGGAAGATAGCATCGTCGGCACCGGAGAAGAAGAAAAGCGTCAGAAGAAGGAGCACGCGCTCAAAAGCATAGCTCTCCGCATCCTTCCGTGTTAATCTTTCGATTATGATAAACGCGCTTGTCTGCATTCCCTATCTCGAGCTGAAAGAACCTTATGAGAGATGCATAAGGCGGTATTCCGACAAGGACATCTCCTTCGAGGTCCGCCATATCATAGGCATCCATGAGGCGCTGGAGAATGCCGTCATGGGCAAGGATATCGTCGTGGCCAGGGGAATCACGGCCGCGACTGTCGCGAAGGAGTGGCCGAGCAAGCATCTTATAGAGATAGAGCTTACAGGCTACGATGTCCTCCATGCGATAATAGCCTGCCGCGAGAAGTACAAATCAAAGAACATCGCGATAATCTACGCAGAGACGCTGAGATGCGATGAGCGCATGCTCTCTGATCTCACGGGAATACCTGTGACTGTGAAGAAGGTCTCCGACGAGATAGAGACAAGGGCCGCCATACTGGACTACGCTGCGGCGGGTGTGGATACCTTCGTCGTCGGACGCACCGGCGCCGAAATCTGCGACAAGAACGGACTTGCGTATGTCTCAGTAGATGTCGGCAAGGAGGCGATAGAGCGCTCCGTGCTCGATGCCATCACCGCTGCAAGGACGATGGAGTACGAGAGGTCGAAGAGCGTTCTGATACGCCAGCTCCTCAATGACAACGCGGACGGCGAGATCGCGGTGGACACAGAGGGCAATATAGTCGAGGAGAACCGCATGGCCCGCGAGCTTGTCGGCTCAAGCATGGAGAACATTCCCGAGTGGAGGGAGGCTCTTGCAAGCGAGACGGGCTTTGAGAGAGTGAGGATGTTCAACAATCTTCCCTGCATTGTCCGCTACGTCCCCGTATTCCAGTCCGGAAAGCCGATCGGCGTGAACATCGTCATCCAGAACAGCGAAAGGCTGCGCGAGTCAGACTCGAAGATAAGACGGGAACTGAAGGAGCGCGGGTTCGTTGCGAGATACTCATTCTCGGATATAAAGGGCGAGAGCGGGAAACTCCTTGAGATGAAGGAGAAGGCGAAGAAGTTCTCTCAGGTGCTCTCTTCAGTGCTTATAACAGGGGAGACGGGTACTGGAAAGGAGCTCTTTGCCCACAGCATACACTCGGCAAGCCCCCGCGCGTGGGAGCCGTTTGTCGCCGTCAACTGCGCGACGCTTCCCGGCTCTCTTCTTGAGTCGGAGCTTTTCGGCTATGTAGAAGGCGCTTTCTCCGGCGCAGTCAGGGGCGGCAAGGCGGGACTTTTCGAGATTGCCCACAAGGGGACCATCTTCCTCGATGAGATAGGGGAGATACCTCTTCCTGTGCAGTCGAAGCTGCTGAGAGTGCTGCAGGAGAGCGAGATAAGGAGAGTCGGGGATACGCGCGTCCGTCATGTCGATGTGAGGATCATCGCGGCGACGAACGTCGATATGAAAGCCAAGGTGCGCGAAGGCCTCTTCCGCTCCGATCTCTACTACAGGCTGAGCGTTCTAGACCTTCATCTTGCGCCGCTCAGGGAGAGGGGAAACGACATCCTCCTCCTTGCCGATATGTTCCTCGAGCGCTATGCATCCCGCTCAGGGCGCCGCAAGCCTGTGCTCTCGCGTGATGCGGAGAACATACTCATGTCATATTCATGGCCGGGAAACATCAGGGAACTGAGGAATATCTGCGAGAAGATAATAGTGCTCTCCGATGGGGATACGATCTCGGGGTGCGATCTTGACGGCATCCTCTCTGCAGGAAGCGATGAGAAGGAGGGCAGGGCTCTTTCGATAGAGGAGCTTGCGTCATCGGGAATCGTCAAGAAGGGCGCACTTGCCGATGCGCTGGGAATCAGCCGCACGACGCTCTGGAGAAGGATGAAAGAGAGCAATGTGAAACATTAATGTTTCGTATATGAAACAAAAATGTTTTATATGTTGCGGGCATGTTATCTCTTCATAATTTTATATCGATTCTCCAACTTCCGGTTCCCGTTTGAATTAATAATGAGAAAAACGGTACTGGCGCAAGTTGGCACTGTTCTTGCTCTAAAAAGAAGTAAAAAGGAGGACCAATCATGTTGCGGAAACTGAATTGGCGATGCGTTCTGTTCATTGCCACAGCTATTCTCGGCATCATATGGGCAGTTCTCGGATTCGGTACATACGGCTTCTGGTCTGAAGCTGAAGGTCCGGGAGCGGGATTCTTCCCGGCCATCGTCGGATGCGCCCTGGTGTTTTTCAGCGTTGTAGAGTTCATAAAGAGCATTGGCAAGTATGAGGTGAAGTTCGATAAGGAAGCTCTCTTCATAGTCGCAAGCGTCGCTCTTATCCTTGTTCTCAATTTTCTTGTCGGCCTGCTTCTTGCGCTTCTCATCTACTATGTCATCTGGCTCAAGTGCGTTGAGAAGTATCCCTGGAAGAAGGTTATACTGATCACTCTCTTCTACGGAGCGATCATGTACGGCATCTTCTCCGCCTGGCTGCAGGTTCCGTTCCCGACCGGTCTGATCGGGCTTATCTGAGGAGGTGCTCTATGATGGAAACACTTCAGCTTCTTGGACAGGGTTTTGTAGTCGCCTTCTCTCTGCAGAATCTCGGCGCCGCCCTCTTCGGTGGAATCCTCGGTCTTATCGTAGGCGCAATGCCCGGTATCGGCTCACTTGCCGGCTGTGCGCTTCTGCTGCCTCTCACGTTCCATTTCAACCCGACGACAGCCATCATCATGCTCGGCTCGATCTACTATGCCAACATGTTCGGAGGCGCGTTCTCGGCCATCCTGATCAACATACCCGGTGATGCTCCGGCAATCATGACGGCGCTTGACGGATTCTCGATGACGAAGAAGGGACAGCCCGGAAAGGCTCTCTTCATCTCCAACTATGCATCGTTCATCGGCGGCTTCATCGGCATGGTCATCCTCGTATTCCTCGGGCCCGCGCTTGCATCGTTCGGACTGAACTTCGGACCTTCCGAGATGACAGTGCTCATGCTCGTTGCCATGACCAGCATCAGCTGGCTTGTCGGCGAGAACCCGATCTCCGGCATTGTCGCGACATGCCTCGGAATCATGATAAGCACGCTCGGAATCGACATCGTATCCGGACAGATCAGATACAACTTCGGTTCGATATGGCTTCTCGGCGGCATCAACTTCGTTCCTCTCGTGATCGGCTTCATCGGAATGACACAGCTTTTCGATCTCGTCGTACAGGACAGGGCGAAGGAGAAGATCAGCTACGTCGATGTGAAGATCCGCTTCCGCGACACGCTGCTCACGAAGGATGAGTACAAGAGAGCCACAAGGCCGTCCATCACGGCAGGTCTCCTCGGCACGTTCGTAGGCTTCCTCCCGGGCGCAGGCGCAACGGCTGCTTCATTCCTCTGCTATGCAGTTGAGAAGAAGCTATCAAACGGCAAGACGCTCGTACCGCTCGGACAGGGCGCAATCGAAGGCCTTGCGGCATCAGAGTCCGCAAACAACGCCGCCGCTGCCGGTGCGTTCGGACCTCTGCTTGCTCTCGGCATTCCGGGAAGCGGCACGACTGCTGTTCTCCTCGGCGGCCTGATGATGTGGGGACTGAACCCCGGACCGATGCTCTTCTCGACGAATCCTGATTTCGCATGGGGACTCATTGCATCGCTCTTCATCTCCAACATACTCTCGCTCGCGATCTCGCTTGGCTGTATCCCATGGCTGCAGAAGATTGTGCGCGTGCCCATCGGAGTGATGATTCCCTCGATCCTCGTGATCTGCTTCATCGGCGCATACTCGACAAGCAACTCGATGTTCGGAGTGGTCGTCATGCTCGTCGGAGGTTTCCTCGGCTACATCTTCGGAAAATGCAGCCTCCCGACAGCGCCTCTTCTTCTGGCATTCGTCCTCTCAAGCACGCTTGAGACAAACCTCAGAAGAGCGTTCCTCACATCCAACGGCAATCTCGCGGTATTCCTCCAGAGGCCTATCACGGATGTGTTCCTCGTGATCTTCCTCATCATGGTACTCGTACCTGCGGGAAGAGCCATCTACAACAAAGTGAAAAAGAACTAATACAGAAGGAGAAGTGAAATGAAGAAGAATCTTATTCTTACGGTTCTTGTTTTCCTGCTTGCGGCAGTCGCCGTATTCGCGCAGGGCGGAAAGGAAGCTGACGACGGTCAGTTCCATATCAGCGGCAACGTGGACTTCTACGTAAGCTCATCTGCCGGCGGCGGAAGCGATATCATCACGCGCACCCTGACAGATATCGCCTCCAAGAAAGGCTTCGTCGATGCACCGTTCGTGGTCTACAACCAGCCTGACGGCAACGGACAGATCTCAAGACGCACTGTAAGCACTGCGCGCAATGCCGACAGCACGCTGCTCTGCTTCTCCTCAGGAGACCTCACGGCAATGATCCAGAACGGCGGCCTCACTCTTGATGATTTCCGCCCTCTCGTCATCCTTGCTGCTGACAAGCACCTCTGCTTCGTAAACGCCAACGGAAAGTACAAGAGCTTCCAGGAGATTCTTGATGCCGTAGCTGCCGGACAGAAGATCAACGTCGGCGGAACGATGAGCGATGAGCGCGTTGTATTCAACATGCTCTGCGATGAGCTTGGAACGGATGCGTTCACATACATCACATACGGCTCAGCATCGGAGAGCATCGCGGCGCTTCTCGGCAACCATGTCGATATCGCGATCTCGAAGCCCGCTGCCGCATCCCAGTATGTTCTCTCAGGCGACATCATTCCTGTGCTCGCACTCAGCACAACCAGATTCACAGCTCCGTTTGACGCAGCTCCTACGCTCAGCGAGCTCGGATACAACGATGTTGAGTACCCGATGTGGCGCGGTGTGATCGGCGCGAAGAACATGTCCGATGAGGCTGTTGCCTACTGGGCAGATGTATTCAAGAAGATTTCCGAGACAGAGGAATGGCAGAATGACTATCTTGCCAAGAACCTCCTCGTTTCTCAGTACATGGGACCGGAAGAAGCAAGCGCTGTCATGTACGAGGCTCAGGCTGCGGCTCAGGCCCAGAACTGAACCGTCGCTGCGGTCGTTACAGAGGACGGGTTTCCCGTCCTCTGTTCTTAAAAAGGAGGAAGAATGGGCTGTTTCATAGATTGCGGCGCTGATGCTCTGACATGGCAGGAAGAGGGAGAGCTGCTCCGTCTTGAGCCGTATGGCGACGGTGTCATCAGGGTAAGGGCCTCAAGAAGCCTTCATATATCAGACGAGAGATGGAATATGCTTCCTCCTCGTACCGGCAGCAGCCGTATTGAAAAGTCCGTTGACGGATACCGCCTATTCAGCGGAAGGCTTTCGGCCGTTGTTGAGAAGAATGGAACAATCTCTTTCTTCCACGATGAGCGCATGATTCTCAGAGAGGACTGGGAGGATAAGCGCGCCAACATGTCAGTCCTCCGGAGGGCGAGATGCTACAGGACTATCTCGTCGTCCGTATTCTCCACCGATCTCTATTTCCAGTCGGACCCTGATGAGGAGTTCTACGGGCTCGGCGGCGTGCCTGACGGACGCCTCAGCCGCAAGGGGGAGGAGATTGCGCTGGAGCACAAGAACGGGTTCTGTTCTATTCCCTATGTGATCTCATCACGCGGCTACGGCTTCATATGGAACACTCCGTCGGTCGGGCGTGTGTCCTTTTCATCGGGCGTAACGCACTGGCACTCCGATGCCGAGGCGCAGATAGATTACTTCATCTTCTCCGGTGACACACCGGATGAGATCACTCGCTCTCTGGCATCACTTACGGGACTGCCTTCACATCTTCCCTCCTGGGCGCTTGGTTTCTGGCAGAGCCGCCTGCGCTATGAGAGGGAAGAGGATGTCCTTGCAGTCGCCTCGAAGTACAGGGAACTCGGAATACCGGTTTCCGCAATAGTGATTGACTACTTCCACTGGCCCGTGCAGGGAACATGGGAGTTCAGCGCCTCAGAGTGGCCTGATCCTGAGAGAATGGTCAAGGAGCTGCGTTCCATGGGAATAGAACCCATAGTCTCCATCTGGCCCACTGTCGATCCCCGCAGCCCTTATTACCGGGAGATGAAGGACCGGAACATGCTGCTCAAAGCAGAGAACGGACTTCCGTTCTTCTTCCTGATAATGGGCCCTGAGTCCATCGTTGACCCCACTCATCCCGATGCTGGCCCATACTGGTGGAATATCGTCAGGAAAAACTATGCGGACAAGGGCATCAGATCGTTCTGGCTCGATGAGACGGAGCCCGAGATGAGGCCGTATGATTACGGGAACGTGAGGATGTATCTCGGCAATGGCACGGAATGCGCGAACATCTACGCCTATTACTACACGAAAGCATTCTCAGACGGTCAGAAAAAGGATGGAATAGGGGATACGGTGAATCTCGCACGCTCCGCGTGGCTGGGCTCACAGACAACGGGCATGATACTCTGGTCGGGCGACATCCCGTCGACTTTTGCCTCTCTCCATGAGCAGGTCAGGGTTGCCCTCAATACAGGACTTTCAGGCATTCCGTACTGGACTTCCGATATAGGAGGCTTCTTCGGCGGCGATCCTGCCGATGAGGATTTCCGCGAGCTTCTGGTCAGATGGTTCGAGTTCGCAGTATTCTGTCCGGTCCTGAGGCTCCATGGGAAGAGGCTTCCTTATGACAGTGTGGACAAGCAGAGCGACTTTGATGCATTTCTGCCGTCCTGCGGCGATAACGAGATATGGAGCTTCGGAGAGGAAGTTTTCGATATACTCAGACGCCAGATAGCCCTCAGGGAAGTGCTGAGACCGTATATACGCAGGATAGCCGACGAGGCGGAGAGCACCGGCCGTCCGATGATGCGCCCGCTCTTTTATGATTATCCCGGCGATGAGAGGCTGAGGAATTATTCGGATGCCTATCTCTTCGGTGATGAGATCATCGCGGCTCCCGTGACGGAGAAGGGACAGAGACAGAAGGAGGTATATCTTCCGGAAGGAAGTATATGGGTATCTGTTCCCGACGGTAAGGAAATCACAGGCGGAAGTGTTTATACAGCGGATGCGCCCCTCGGCGCGATACCGTTCTTTTTCAGGAAAGGCAGCTGGTGCTGCAGTCTTTTGGAGAGTATAAGGGAGGTTCTATGAAAAAGGATTCACAGTGGTGGAAGAGAGCAGTTGTCTATCAGATATATCCCCGCAGCTTCATGGATTCAAACGGAGACGGGATCGGCGATATCCGCGGAATAGTATCGCGGCTCGGCTATCTCAGGGATCTCGGCGTTGATGTCATCTGGGTATGCCCTGTCTACCAGTCTCCGAATGTTGACAACGGGTATGATATCAGCGACTACAGGGACATACAGTCTGATTTCGGTACGCTCGATGATATGAACGAGCTTATAGAGAAGGCCCATGAGAACGGCATACGGATCGTCATGGACATGGTGATGAACCACACTTCAGACCTCCATCCGTGGTTCCTTGAGGCAAGAAAAAGCAAGGACAATCCCTACCATGACTACTACCTCTGGGTTGATCCTCCCGCCGACGGCTCCCTCCCGAACAACTGGCAGTCGCATTTCAGCGGTCCGGCGTGGAAGTACTCCGAGGAGTGCGGCCAGTACTATCTCCACATCTTCTCATCAGGACAGCCCGATCTGAACTGGGCGAATCCTGAGCTGCGCGCGGCGCTGAAGGATATACTCCGCTTCTGGCTGGACAAGGGAATCGACGGCTTCCGCCTTGACACTATAAACTTCATCTCGAAGGTTCCCGGATACCCGAGCGTACCCGGTGCGAAAGGACTTGTGCGCGGCTCGCAGTTCTACATGAACGGCCCGAAGGTGCACGACTACCTCCACGAAGTCTATGAGGACGTATTCTCGAAGTACGATATCATGACTGTCGGAGAGACTCCCAACGTCACTCCTGAGACCGCTCTGCAGTATGTAGACGAGGAGCGCGGCGAGCTCAACATGGTTTTCCAGTTCGAGCATGTGAATATCGATCAGGGAAAGACGAACAAGTGGGATATCAGGCCATGGTCGATAAAGGAGTTCAAATCCATCGTATCGAAGTGGCAGAAATCCCTCGGCGAGAAGGGATGGAACAGCATCTACGTCTCCAACCATGACCAGGCGAGGAGCGTATCGCGCTTCGGCAATGACGAGAGGTATCTCAAGGAGAGCGCGAAGGTGCTGTGCACGATGGACATGACGCTCCGCGGCACTCCTTATGTATATCAGGGCGAGGAGCTTGGGATGACCAATGTGCGGTTTGAGAACATCTCCTCATACCGCGACGTGCAGACGCTGAATCTCTACAAGGAGCTTACGGATGCCGGCGTGCCGGAACACGATATAATGGAGAAGATTTACTACCGCGGACGCGACAATGCGCGCACTCCTATGCAGTGGGACAGTTCCGAGAACGCCGGATTTACAATCGGAAAGCCATGGATTGACGTAAATCCGAACTACAAGACCATAAACGCTGAGGCGGAGCTTGCCGATCCCGATTCAGTTCTCAACTACTACAAGACGATGATCGCGTTCAGGAAAGCGCATTCCGTGATCGTGGACGGTAGCTACAGGGAGTGCTTCGAGGAGAGCGACAGAGTATTCTCCTATGTCCGCGAGAACGATGAGGAGATGCTCTTTGTCGTCCTCAACTACAGCGCCACGAAGTTCACGCTGCAGATTCCCGATGATGTCGATATGGACGGGGCTGAGGTCGCGGTTTCCAATATCGGAAGGAAGTCTTTCTCCGGCAGAGTGCTTGATCTCAGGCCGTATGAGGCTGTCGTATTCCTGAAAAGGAAGTAATCTTATTCCATCAGCTGTGAGGGGCGGCTTCTGCTGTCCCTCTTCTTTTTCTCCTGTTTATTCTGGTGATAAACCCATAACCTGCATCTTATAATGTGCTCATGGGAAACTCGCTTGCAGAGAAGGTGTCAGAGAGAATTTCAGAGGATATACGTTCCGGCCGCTACCGCCCTGGGGAGAAAATCCCCAGCGAGCCTGTTCTCGCGGATGAAGCGGGAGTGGGCAGAAGCACAGTCAGGGAGGCTGTGAAGGAGCTTGTCACAGCCGGAGTGCTTGAGATACGCCGCGGCGAGGGAACTTATGTCTGCGCCGTTCCCGGTATCGGCAGGGACCCGCTGGGTCTGAATTTCATCTCCGACAGGAGAAAGGCCGCGCTCGATCTTTCAGAGATACGACTTCTCATCGAACCGTGGGCTGCCTCAGCAGCGGCTGCGAGAGCGGGAGATGAGGAGATTGCGAGGCTCGATGCCCTGCGCATTGAGACTGAGAAGAAGATAGCGGAAGGGGTGAATCACAGCAGAGAGGATATCGCTTTCCACTCCTTTCTCGCAGAGTGCACGGGAAACTCCGTAATGCCCAATCTCATTCCCATCCTGATGCGTGCGATACCCCTTTTCATCGAGGTCACGGAGAGCTCCCTTGCCGGCGAGACTGTACGGACGCACCGCGAAATCTGCGCTGCCGTGAGACATCATGATCCGGAATCTGCGGAAAAGGCGATGAGGGAGCATATACTCCTTAACCGCACCATGATACTTTCCCTTGATGAATGAGCTTCCATATTGCTGCGGATGTGTTATCCTTATCTGTGGACATCAGACGTCTGATGTCATTCTGGAGTGATTATGGAAAAATGCGGACTGAAAAGCGAGAAGGTGAGGAAGCTGGCGCCGGAGATGGACCCTCTGCGCCTTGGAATGGGGTGGAGCGCCTCTGATCTTGATAAACCGAAGGTGCTCATTGAAAGTACTTTCGGTGACAGCCATCCCGGCTCAAGCGGTCTTTTCCCTCTTGTCGAGAGAGCCGTGGAGGGTGTTGCCTCCGCAGGAGGAAAGGCTGCCCGATATTTCGTCACCGATATCTGCGACGGCCAGGCGCAGGGCCATGACGGAATAAACTACTCGCTTGCAAGCCGCGACATGATCGCGAATATGGTCGAGATACACAACAATGCCACCCCGTTCGATGCCGGCGTATTCATTGCCAGCTGCGACAAAGGGCTTCCGGGGCTGCTGATGGGAATAGGCAGAACTGATCTTCCCTCAGTGGTCGTTCCCGGAGGCGTCATGGAGGCCGGCCCTGATCTTCTTACGCTTGAGGAGATAGGCAAGTACAGCGCGCAGTATCAGAGGGGAGAGATAACTGAGAAGGAGTTCAGCTATTACAAGCACAACGCATGTCCCTCCTGCGGAGCCTGCTCGTTCATGGGCACAGCCTGCACAATGCAGGTCATGAGCGAGGCCCTCGGCCTTGCTCTTCCCGGCACGGCCCTCCTGCCCGCGGTATGCCCTGAGCTTCCTGATGCGGCGTACAGAGCTGGACAGGCTGCAGCGGCACTTGCCGTGAGCGGCATGAGCGCAAGGGATATCATTACTCTGGAGAGCTTTGAGAATGCGATAATCGTCCATGCCGCGATCTCGGGTTCGACGAACGCCATCCTTCATCTCCCCGCGATAGCCCATGAGTTCGGAATCTCGATAGATGCCGAGACATTCGAGAGAATACACAGACATGCCCACTATATTCTTAATGTGCGTCCCGCCGGTCACTGGCCAGCGGAGTATGTATTCTATGCCGGCGGCGTTCCCGCGATCATGGAGGAGGTGAGGAGCCTGCTGCACCTCGATGCGATGACCGTCACAGGAAAGAGCGTCGGCGAGAACCTTGAGGATATAAAGAAAAGCGATTACTACCGCATCTGCGAGGAGTACAGGAAACGCAAGGGCGTTGAGAAGGAAGATATCCTCAGACCGTTTGACAGGCCGATAGGAAGCGAGGGGACGATAGCGATACTCAAGGGAAATCTTGCTCCGGAAGGCGCTGTGATAAAACATTCAGCTGTTCCTGCGGAGATGTTCCATGCAGTGCTCCGCGCCCGCCCGTTCAACTCTGAGGAGGAGGCCATAGAGGCCGTGCTCTCTCACAGGATAAAGCCGGGTGATGCCGTCATCGTGCGCTATGAGGGACCGAAGGGTTCCGGAATGCCGGAGCTCTTCTACACGACCGAGGCGATCTCATCGGACCCTGAGCTCGGAAAGAGCATCGCGCTGATAACCGACGGACGCTTCTCTGGCGCTTCAAAGGGCCCTGCCGTCGGGCATGTGAGCCCGGAGGCCGCTGACGGAGGTCCGATAGCTCTCGTGGAGGAGGGCGATCTCATCGAGCTCGATATTCCCGGAAGAATTCTTGCCGTCATCGGAACGGAGGGAGAGAAGAGAAGCCCTGAGGAGATTGAGAAAATTCTTGCTGAGAGGAGGCGCCGCTGGAAGCCTGCGGAGCCGCGCTACAAGAGCGGTGTCCTCAAGATATACTCAGAGCATGCCGTAAGCCCGATGAAGGGCGGATATATGGAATAAATAAAGGCTCCCGCGGGAACCTTTTGTCATTTTCCGTTCTTGAGAAGATCCCTGATCTCCGTAAGAAGCTGTATATCCGCAGGAGGAGCTGCGGGAGCCGCGGCCTTTGCCGCTTCCGCCTCTTTCTTCTTTGCGGCTTCCGAGAACTTGTTGAATGCCTTCACCATCAGGAAGAGTGCGAACGAGATGATGAGGAACGAGATGATGGCGTTGATGAAGAGGCCGTAGCGTATGGCGACTTCCGGCTGCGTCTCTGTCGCATGCCTGAGCACGATCTGGAGATCGGAGAAATCAACTCCGCCGATGAGGAGGCCGATGACCGGGTTGATGATGTCGTTGACGAATGAGTTGATGATAGCCGTGAACGCTGCGCCTGCGGCGATTCCTACTGCCATATCGAGGACGTTTCCGCGCGATATGAACTTCCTGAACTCTGCAAAGAATCCTTTCTCTTTCATTTACATTTCCTTCTATTTTCTGTGTTTACTGCGGCAGTATATATGGATTGCCAGCTTGCGGGAAGCCCCCTTTTCCCGCAATTTGCTCCGTTCTCCCTCCCGGTATCTTGCCTAAGTTGATGAAATGCGTTAACGTGTCATACGTTGCTGAAAGGCAGCGGATGATCCTGTAGCTCAGCTGGATAGAGCGTCCGCCTCCTAAGCGGAAGGTCAGCAGTTCGAATCTGCTCAGGATCATTAAGACAGAACCTTATTCTTTGAGGAGCGGCGTTCCAGAGAGCTGCTCCTTATTTTATGCCCTTTGATTCCATTCTGCAGGCCTTCAGATGCCTCCATCCATGACAGCAGACAGAGCTTCTCCGATATCAGAGATGATGATTGACCTGTCCTCAATTCCGGCGGGAACTGCCGGCCTGACGTTCATCAGTGAACGCAGCAGATGCCATTGACTGTCATCATCATAAGGAATACCGATGCCTGCATATTCAGGATTCTCTTTGAGAAGATATTTGATCAGCCACAGCCGTTTCTCGTCATGTGTCATAGTCCTTTCCTCCTGCCATGAAAGTGCAGGCTGTCTCCATCTCTGGTTATGACGGTGTCACTATCTGCAGCCATATGGATTTTCTGCACAATAAAGGAAAGGAACTCCTCAGCTTCCTTCCTCTCCGATGATCTCGCTGATTCCCTTTCTGATATCCTCAAGCGTGTACTCCTTCATTCTGGATTCCATCGCATCCTGGATGGAAGAGAGCTTGCCATCCAGAAGCGCATGGATGTTCCTGCCGACAGGGCATTCAGAACTGGGATTCTCATGGAAATGGAAGAGATGTCCGTTCTCTATAGGCTCTACCGCCTTATAGACATCGAGAAATGTTATATCCCCCAGAGGCCTGGTGATCTCAACTCCGCCTGTTCCCCTCATAACCCTTATGAGCCCTGCCTTTGACAGCTGTCCGAGTATTCTGCGTATGATGACGGGATTCGTGTTTATGCTTGAAGCAAGAAAGTCGCTCGTGACCTTGCACCTGCCGCTGAAATACTCCACGCATGCGAATATGTGCAGTGCCACGGTGAATCTTGATGATATCTGCATTGCATTCCTCCTGCTGTCATTCTCAGACAAACTGCAGTGTAATGTCAATGATTACATCAGAACTTGCCGTTATCGTTCTTCCTTGCTGAAGGATCGATAGTCTCCATCACATCCCAGTGTTCTGCGATCTTTCCGTTCTCAACTCTCCAGAGATCATAGTAGCTTGTGGGTTTCCCTCCGAAACTTCCATCTGACACACCGAGTACGAAGTTCCCCTCGGCAAGCACCATATGCGTCCTGTCATATATCATCTGTATTCCCTGTTCCGCCATGGCCTCAAGCGCGGCTCCAAGATCTGAAAGACCGTCGGCTATGCCTGTGTTGTGCTGGATGTACTTATCCCCGTTGAAGTAGGATGCTGTCTTTTCAAGGTGCTTTCCCTGCATGACGTCGGTGAGGAAATTCTCAACAAGTTTCCTGTTTTCCTCTGTCTTATCGATATCCTCAACCGCAGTATATCCGTCAATCTGAGTATGTCCAGAAAGGTTAGAGGAGGCCAATGGAGCGAGATTATCCCAATGCTCCGCAATCTTTCCGTTCTCATCGAAGCGGAAGATATCGAATGCTGCCTGCTCTCCGGCACCAGCGAAGTTGTAGACGCTCTGCAGGAATACCTTGCTGCCGTCCTCGAATGCCCTGATGTTCCGCACCGTGGTCCTCACCGGGGCAGAGGCAAGATAATCGACGGAAGCGATGAATGCATCGCGCCCTGTTCCGTATGCGAGGTTGTGCTGGATGTATCCCTCCGCAAGAATCTCCGCCGCTTTCTTTGTGTCTCCCGATGCGAATGTTCCGATCAGCGCAAGTGCTTTCTCTTTGTTTGTCATATGGTCCTCCTGAAATATGATGTAACTATATCTATTACATCTACTGCCGTGAATATAGTACGCCCCATGTTGTAATGTCAATAGTTACAATTAAAAATTTTCAGTTATTTTTTTGCGGGCTTAACTGAAAAAAGGAGAAGGGCGCTGAACAGGAGAATTCTTAGTTTATCCCTGCAAGTGATGGAAAGCATTATTTTCACGTATTTTCTTCCATGCTGCATTAACTGTGCTATCATCAAATCATCGATGCGGGGGAACTCTGCTGAGTTGAGAAGGTTGAACCTGACCCTTGGAACCTGTTGGTTAATACCATCGTAGGGAGCAGTCGTCAGAGAGATTCCTCCTTACGGGCATATCAGTAAGGAGGAGGAATGAGGAAAAGAGCACTTGCAATCGCCGGTTCGGACTGCAGCGGAGGAGCCGGCATTCAGGCTGACATCAAGACGATGTCCGCACTCGGCGTATTCGCCATGTCCGCGATCGTCTCGGTCGTGGCAGAGAACACAAGCCGCGTCATATCGATTCATGATGTACCGCCGGAGATGATCCGCGACCAGATCGATGCTGTCTATGAGGATATAGGAACGGATGCGGTGAAGATCGGGATGCTCTCATCTCCTGAGTGCATGGAAGCCGTTGCGGAGCGCCTGGAGCGCTATGCGCCTGAAAATGTCGTCATCGACCCTGTAATGTACGCCAAGAACGGATGTCCCCTGATGCATGAGGACTCCATCGATGCGCTGATCTCCACAATCATCCCGCGTGCGATGCTCCTGACACCCAATATTCCCGAGGCAGAGAAAATCGCTGGCATGGAGATAAGGACAATCGGCGATATGAAGAGGGCGGCAGAAAAGATATGCTCCCTCGGATCATATGCCGTTCTGGTGAAGGGCGGTCACTATATGGGAGATGCGGAGGACGTACTGCTCTCTCCGTCTGGATTCCGCACATATACCACCAGGCGCATTGAAACCAAGAACACGCACGGAACTGGATGCACCCTTTCCAGCGCGATCGCATCGTATCTCGCGCTGGGAGAGAGCCTTGAGGATGCCGTCGGCAGAGCCAAGGAGTATGTTACGGGTGCGATTGAGCACGCGCTTGAGCTGGGAAAGGGCAATGGCCCCACAGATCATTTCTACAGGTTTTTCGGATAAGGAGGAGAAGAATGGGCTTCATGGATTCAGTGATAGCGGATTCAATGGATCTCTGGGAGGCGGCGGCCGACGAGCCGTTCCTCGCCAGGATGGGCGACGGCACTCTTGATAAAGCGATGTTCTATGATTACATCGTTCAGGACAGCATCTATCTGAGGTACTACCTCAGGGCATTTGCCATGGGAATGTTCAGAGCAGAGACGCTCAGGGACATGCAGTTCTTCTACTCTGTGCTGGGATTCGTCAACGACAGCGAGAATGCCACTAGGCTGGCTTATCTCAAGGATGCGGGGCTTACGGATGATGATGTCGAGAAGATAGAGAGAAAGCCTGTCTGCGTCGCATATACCGACTTCCTCATCAAGGAGGCGCTTGAGGATGATTCCGAGGGGCTTCTGATGGCAGTCATGCCGTGCATGCTCGGATATGAGTATGTGTTCAGAAAGACGCTGGAGAGAAATCCGGGTGTGACCAGTACATACTTCGGGCCGCTTGTCGCCGATTATACGCGTCCAGAGTACGGGGAGTGCTGCCACATCTGGACAGATTACTGCGACAGGGTATGCAGCGGTGCGGATGAGAAGAGACGGAAGGAACTGAGTGATGTATTCAGGGAGGCAAGCCTCCATGAGCTGAGATTCTGGCAGATGGCCGGCGGAAGAGCCTGAGGAGGATGCTATGGACAACGCTGTTTCACTGCTGAGGGCTGAGTGCCCTCTCGTGCACTGCATAACCAACTATGTGACTGTGAATGATGTCGCCAATGCCATCCTTGCGATCGGAGGCTCTCCGATAATGGCCGATGACATCGCGGAGGCGGGGGAGATTGCCGCGGTGAGCCGTGCCCTTGTGATAAACATAGGAACACTCAACGCCCGTACCGTGGAATCGATGGCTGCGGCGGGAAAAGCCGCGAACGAGCATGGCGTTCCAGTCGTTCTCGACCCTGTCGGGGCCGGGGCATCTGCTCTGCGCTGTCAGTGCGTGGACAGGCTTCTCAGGGAGGTGAAGTTCTCTATCATCAGAGGAAATCTCTCTGAGGTCTCATATATCGCAGGATACGAGTCGAGGACGAAGGGTGTGGATTCCGGGCTTACCGCCGCAGATGCCGATCCTGTGCGCGTGGCGTCTGCTGTCGCCGACAGGTTCGGTGCTGTCACTGTGATCACAGGAGCTGTCGATACCGTTGTTGGCAGCGGAAGAATTGCGAGAATCAAGGCAGGATGCGCCGAGATGGGAAAGGTGACGGGAACCGGATGCATGCTCTCCGGCATAACGGGCGCATTCGCGGGCGCGGTCTCCGATCCCTTTGAGGCTGCTGTCGCAGCAGCAGTTTCGATGGGAATTGCGGGAGAAATGGCTTACGAGCGGACGAAAGATATCGGAACAGGGAGCCTCAGGACCGCGATAATCGATGCCCTCAGCCGTATGGATGACGCTGTCATCAGAGCTCACGGAGGCATAAGCTATGAGGAAAGATGAGGTAGATTATACTCTCTATGTCTGCACCGACAGAGGGCTGATGAGCTCCCCGACGGTGGAGGAGAGCGTCGAGATGGCGATCGAGGGAGGCGCGGGAGTGATACAGCTGAGGGAAAAGGATATCTCAGGCATCGATTTCTACCGCACCGCGCTCTCAGTCCATGAGATCACACGGAGCCGCGGCGTTCCGCTCATAATAAACGACAGGGTGGATATTGCGCTGGCGGTAGGGGCTGAGGGAGTGCATGTCGGACAGAGCGACATGCCTTGTCAGGTCGTCAGGCGCATCACAGGGAAGGAGATGATAATAGGGGTTTCGGCATCGACCGTGGAGGAGGCGCTGCAGGCAGCTGCAGACGGTGCGGATTACCTCGGAGTGGGGGCGATGAATCCTACGGGAACGAAGCGCGATGCCGACGACGTGAGCATTGAGACTCTTCTGGAGATCAGGAAAGCGGTCTCTGTTCCCATCGTGATAATAGGCGGAATAAACATGAATACCGCGCCGCGCTACAAGGGTATGGGGATAGACGGAATAGCTGTCGTCTCGGCTGTTGTCTCCGCCCCCGATCCGTGCAGGGCCGCAGAGGAACTCAAGGCTCTATGGCTTTCATAGACGGATGCATCTTCGATCTCGACGGCACCCTCCTGGATTCAATGGGAATCTGGGAGGATATCGACAGGGAGTTTCTTGCGGAGAGAGGATTAGCGGTGCCTCCTGACTATATAGATGCGCTGAATACGATGAGCTTCCGCGAAGCGGCGGAATATACGATCAGGTGCTTCTCGCTCAATGACACCCCTGATGATCTTCTCCGCATATGGAGGGAGATGTCGGAGCATGCTTACGGCTGCAGCGTGAAGCTGAAGGACGGAGCCGCGGAGCTTCTGGAGAAGATGCGGACGAACGGCATAAAACTTGCGGCCGCCACCGATCTTGATCCCCGCCTTGCATTTCTTGCGCTGGATGGAAACGGAATATCCGGATACTTCGATGCCGTGCTGACGACGAAGGAGACTGGAAGAGACAAGAGCTCTCCCGATATCTTCCTTGCCGCAGCAGCATCTCTTTCCGTTCATCCATCTGCGGCAGCCGTATTCGAGGATATGCTTGTCCCCATTGAGACTGCAGGAAAGGCGGGGTTTGTCACCGTCGGTGTTTATGACACTTCATGCCCTGTTCCGGAGGAGAGGATGAGGAGCGCATCATGCCTCTACATCCGTTCGTTCAGGGAAGTGCAGCTCTGCGGACATGAGCTCTCGCTCTGATTTTGGATTTGAAAGGCCTCCGGGCGCGTAGTATCATTCAGTTATGGATGTACTCATAAAGAACGGACTTCTTGTCGATACGGAATGGACGCGCCATTCTGATATATTCATTTCAGGGTCAAAGATAAGCCGCATAGCGCCTTCTATTGACCCCTCTGAGCTTCCCGCCAGTACGACTGTCGTCTACGCCGACGGGCTCTGCGTGCTCCCCGGCATCATCGATGCCCATACTCACTATCATCTCGTATCCCGCGGAACGGTCACTGCCGATTCGTTTGAGGAAGGCTCGAGGCTCGCCGCCTACGGCGGTGTCACAACCGTCGTCGATTTCGCCGATGACCGCAGGCCGCTTCTGATCGATTCGTTCCACGACCGCAGGAAGGAGATGGCCCCGATGGCCATAGACTACGCTCTCCATCAGGGGGTCTACAGATACCGCGAAGGAATAAGGAAGGAGCTTGAGTCAATCAGGAGGGCGGGAATAGGCGCCATCAAGATATTCACCACATACAAGGATGTGGGCTACCTCATTGATGACAGGGATGAACTCAAATCAATCTTCCGCGATGCCCGTGACCTCGGGCTGATGGTCTGCGTGCACGCTGAGGATGACAAGATCATCACGGAGATCGCTGCATCGTGGAAAGGCGGATACACTCCCGCAGATCATGCCAGGCTGCGCCCCGCTGAGGCTGAGGCCGCGGCGATAAGGTACGTAGGAGGAATCGCAGGCGAACTTGACATGCCTGTCTACATAGTCCACCTCTCATCCCGTGCGGGACTTGAGGCTGTGCGTGAGCTGAGAGGCCACGGCGTCAAAGTCATCGCGGAGACGACGCCGCACTATCTCTTCCTCGACAGTTCTCTCCTCGATCGTCCTGACGGTCCGCTGTATGTGATGACGCCCCCTCTCAGGAGCCGTGATGACAACAAGGCTCTGCAGGAGGCTCTGATCAACGGAGAGATACAGGTCGTCGCAACGGATCACTGCTCGTTCACATATGAGCAGAAGCTGGAGAGCAATGACTGCCGCAGAATATATCCGGGCATTCCGGGAACAGAGGAGATGCTCCCGCTTCTCCATACATTCGGGATTTCGAGCGGCGCGCTGACGCTGCAGCAGATAGTCAACCTTGTCTCAACAGGCCCGGCGAAGTGCTTCGGTCTCTATCCTGAGAAGGGCTCGCTGCTGGAAGGAACCGACGCCGATATCGTGCTCTTTGATCCCGCAGCATCGTGGACGATATCCAGGGAGACGACGCACTCCGCATCCGGCTATACCGCATACGAGGGAACCGAGGTCACAGGCAAGGTTCTGATGACGTACCTCCGCGGCCGCCTTGTCATGGGCGACGGCATCTATCTTGGAATGAAGGGCGACGGACGTTTCCTGAGGGCGAGAAAATGCTGAGAGCGTTCATATTCGACATGGACGGAGTTCTCGTAGACAGCGAGGATATCTCGATGCAGGTTGGCATCGCCTATTTCGCCTCAATAGGGGTGAAAGCGGTGCGCGATGATTTCCGTTCTTCGCTTGGAAAGGGGGAGAGGGGATTCTTCGACGGAGCTGCTGCGGAGCTGGGAGTTAAAGAGCCGTATTCCTATGATGAAGCCTCCGCTTTCTTCCGTTCCCGCTATCCTGAGATGATCAAAGGCGTGAGCATAGCGCTTCCGGGAGCCGTTTCAATCGTAAAAAAGGCAAGAGAGTGCGGTATCCTCACAGCAGTGGCATCCTCTGCTCCCGCATGGAAGGTCAGGGCCAACATTGCCGCCGCAGGACTTTCTGAGAGCGACTTCAATTTCATCGCATCCGGCGAGGATATAATCCGCAACAAGCCGGAGAAGGATATCTACGAGCTTGCGATGATAAAGCTGGGCGTCGGATCGTCGGAAGCAGTCATCTTCGAGGATTCGGCCGCAGGCATAGAGAGCGGAAAGAGAGCGGGATGCAGGGTTGTCGCGCTGATGACTACAATAGACGGGGAGAGTGCGGCAGCCGCAGGAGCCGATGCCGTGGTCACAGATCTCTCCGTTCTCTCGAACTTCTCCTCCGCAGAGGAAGCGGAGAGGATGATAGAGGAAGTTTCATCATCCGAGGCATCAGGCGCTGTACGCTATGGAGCGAATCTTGTGGTTCCGCTCTCGAGAAAAATGCCCTGGAGTTTCACCGAGAAGAGAGCCGTTGAGGCGGCAAGGAAGGCGATGGAGAACGCATATGCTCCCTATTCCGGTTTCAGGGTAGGGGCGGCAGTGGTCTCCGCAGCCACGGGAAGGATATATGCCGGGTGCAATGTTGAGAACTCCTCATACGGCGCTGCCATCTGCGCTGAGCGCAATGCGATCACGACGGCGGTTGCGAACGAGGGTGTTTTCGGCCTCGATCTCCTCGTAGTTTTCTCAGAGGATGATCCCCCTGCGCCGCCATGTGCGCTCTGCCTCCAGGTGGCCGCTGAGTTCGCACGTCCGGAGAGCGCAGTCCTGCTTGTATCGGCTGACGGAAAGACGCGCCGGCACACCTTCTCCGAGCTGTTGCCGATGCCCTTTATTTTTCCTACAATGCGCTGAGATGAGACGATTTATCCTGCTGGCATCGACACTTCTTGTTCTTCTGCTGTCATGCCAGACGACTACAGATGATTATATTTCCCCTTTGGCGCTCTCCGATGCGCCTCTTGAGGAGAAGCTGGAGGCGTTCGGGGGAATTCCCGTGGACGTCCCGATGCCTGAGATGTATTTCGACGGCACGGAGTGGCTGTCGCGTCTTACAGAGGAGTTCAGCAGCGCCGGCGACTACATCTTGATATCCACATTCCTCGGCTCCAGCTCGTCTGCCCTTGAGCCGATGTACCGTGCTCTGATGGATGCGGCGGAGCGCGGGGTTGATGTCTACCTCCTGATAGACGGTGTCTCCAGCTACGATATGACGGAGACGAGCAAGTACATGACGCCGCTCTACTTTCTCCGTGACAGCGGCGTCCATCTTGTCGAGTACGCGCCTGTCTCGGCAATGAGGCTGATGAATCCTGCCGCTCTCATCATCCGCGACCACAGGAAACTCGTCGTCATTGACGGCGACACCGCTGTGATCGGGGGAATGAACATGAATTTCATCTCGATGGGAGCGGGCGAGGGAAAGACCCAGCGCGACAGCATGTATCTCTTCCATTCAGCCTCGCTCTCCGATGCCCTCATGCATGAGTTCGTCGATATCTGGAACGCGGCGAGCGTCGAGAAGCTGGATTATGACGATTTCCCAATCGCTATGGATGACGGAGGGGAGTACAGGGCATATCTCTTCAACCGCGGTTCCGGGAGCGAGGCAAGCATCTCCGGCATGTACGCATCTCTTCTCGGAAGCGCCCAGAGCGGTATCCTGATGTTCCCCTATCTTCCCGTTCTCGATAAGAACATGAAGGCGGGCGTCAGAGCCGCTGTGGAGAGGGGTGTTGATGTGACGATGGTGATGCCCGTTGATCTCAGAGGATATGCCGCGAGCGGAGTTTACTACTTTCTTCCCGAGCTGATCGAATCGACAGGCGCCGATATCTACACATCGATCTACGATGAGAATGGAGAGCTTCTGCCGCTGCTGCACGAGAAGCTCGTGATCGTCGACTCACGCTACGTCGTCATAGGCTCATCGAACTTCAACTACAGATCGATGGAGCTCTCGCATGAGCTCGCACTGGTGATAGACAGTCCTGATCTGGCGGCCCGGCTTGAGAAGCATGCGGAGACGATAAAGGCCTCAGCTGAGCATGTGACGCTGGAAGAGGCACGGCGCCTCAAGGATGAGGAGGGCAGCTTCTTCTCCTATCTTTTCATGTATTTCGGAGGCTGAGATGAGAAAAACCGCTGTCCTTCTCCTTCTTGCGCTGCTGTCGCTTCCAATTGCCGCGGAGCCTTCATTCGGCTACTCGCTCGCGCCTGTCGGCTCGTTCATGGAATCACGGAGCTACGGCGCTCTGACTCTCTCTGCGATCTTCTCCCCTGACAAGGAGCTTCATGCAGGCGACGTGGAGCTCTCTGTGGATATCTCTCCCGTATTCCCGTTCTTCGAGGGAGCTTCTCTCAAGGTCTCGACGCCGCTTTTCCAGACCACCGGCCATCCCTTCGGATGGGCATTTGCAAACACTGTGCTCTGGGCGCCGTCCGTGAATGTCGGCGTGCGCTACCGTCTGGACAATGAGTGGGATGCAGTGGTGGGGTGCGCCCCGTTCGCTTTCGAGGATACCCAGTTCATCTATGAGTTCTTCTCACCCTATGCTGTCTACTCCCTGACGGAGGAGAGCTGGGGATGGGGAATGTACGTCCTGAGATTCTCGTATTTCTTCTGAGGTGGATCATATGAGGAAAGTTCTTCTGGCCATTATGATAATCCTTCCCCTTGCGTTCCTTAATGCCGGGGATTACCACGATATAGCGCTTTCGATAGGCCACAGCACATACAAGTGGCCGGAGAAAGGCATCAGCTTCTCCTATGGAATCAATATAGGGCTCACGGAACGCATGGAGCTGGATGTCTGGGGCGTATCGGAACTCGTTCCGAGGCCGTTTGAATCGAACATCGTGGGAGCCGAGCTCTCATTTGCCGTTATGGGGCCGAGATCCACGGCATCGAAGATAGCCGGAACGGGAATCAACACGCTTGTTTCCGTCGGAGGGTTTTACCGTACAGACAACAACGGCGCCGGCCCGATAGTCTCTGTCACGCCTCTTACCGTCGGAAGCCCTATCACGGGACGCAGGGAGAGACTTCTGAGAACCGGCGTCGGCTATGATGCGGTGAACAACGAGGTTGTGATTATGTTCTCCCTGCTTTCCCTCGACTACTATGTGCGGGGAACATACAGGGATTACACTTTCTGACAAAGGGGTCTTCTTATTTTCCCTCGAGCGCCATCATCTTCTCGATGCGCCGCGCATGCCTGCCTCCCTCGAAAGATGCATCGATGTAGGCATCGAGTATCTCAGTGACTGGCTGCGGATACTCTATTCTTCCTCCGAACGCTATGAAGTTCGCATCATTGTGCCTCTTGGTCATCTCCGCAGCGTACTTCGTCTGAGGCAGCGCGCATCTGACGCCCTTCATCTTGTTTGCAGAGACTGATATACCAATGCCTGTTCCGCAGAGGAGCACTCCGAATTCATAGCCTCCCTTTCTGTATTCATTAACCGCTTCTTCGGCCTTGTCGGGATAATCAACGCTCTCCTCATGGTCAATGCCGAGATATTTCACCTCGAAGCCCCTTTCCTCGAGATGCCTCTTTACCTCCGCTGCAAGCTCGACCGCACCGTGGTCATTGGCGAGAACGACTTTTCCTTTCATCTTTTCTTCCTCCTTCAAACAGTCTAGCATTATCCTATGAGAGTTTACATAACAGGTCACAGAAATCCTGATATGGATTCAGTCTGTTCCGCCTATGCCTATGCCCGTCTCAAGAGCAGCATCGATCCCGGCAATGAGTATGTGCCGGTGATGCTGGGCGCGCCGAACAGGATGACGAAGAGGACGTTCCGCGCTCTCGGAATAGAGCTTCCGCGCCTTCTGCATGATGTAAGAACAAGAGTTTGGGAGGTTCAGAAGCAGCCTGTTACGACAGTGCGTTCTTCCGATCCTCTCTATCTGCTGATGGATATTTTTCTCAGGAAGAGACCATCCGTCGTGCCTGTGATCGATGACGGCGTCTACAGGGGACTTCTCTCTGCGGATGATATCAACGCCTTCTTTCTCCGCGAGAACAGCGGAACGGAGCGCCAGAGCTATCTCCTTTCCGAGGAGAACATCGGGAGAGTGATAGACGGCGCGTACATAAAGAGGGGAGAGAGCGGCATTGTGCGGGCGCCTTATATGATCGGGGCGATGGAGTACAATGTCTATCTGCAGCGTCTGGACAAATGCCGTGAGAAGCCGGTGCTCGTCACGGGAAACAGAGAGCGGCATCTCATCTCAGCGGTGGAGAGGCAACTTCCCGGCATAGTCCTCACCGGCATTGATGACCCGTCGTCCCTCGATATCGATTTCTCATCGTTCCGCGGTTTTGTCTATCTTTCCCGTCTCGACACTGCGGAGACTCTGCGCCTTCTGCGTCTTTCCACGCCCATTTCTGATATCCTTCCTGAAAACGGAGGGGATGCCGATATCGACAGCGGGATGCTCTTCGATGATGCGAAGAAGAAGCTGCAGGAGAGCGAGTACAGAGGCCTTTCCGTATTCACCGGCGGCAGATGGACGGGCTTCGTTACAAGGAGATGTTTCCTCGACAGACCTCGCCAGAAGGTCATACTGATGGATCACAATGAGGCAGAGCAGAGCGTACCAGGCATAGAAGATGCCGAAATCCTCGAGATTCTCGACCATCACCGTCTGGCGGCCCCGCGCATGCGGAATCCTATCTACATCTCATCAGAGCCCCTCGGCTCGACATGCACCATCGTCTATGAGCAGTTCAGGAAGTGGGGAGCAGAGATAGATTCCCTGACGGCCAGAGTGCTTTTGTCCGGGCTTGTTTCCGACACTGTGATGCTCAAGAGCCCGACGACGACAGATTATGACAGACACGTTGCCCGGAGGCTTGCGGAGATCGGGAAAGTGGAGGCCTTCGATGCTTTCTGCAGCGATCTCTTCTCCGACGAGTCCACGCTTGCCGAACAGGACCCGAAAACCGTGATAGAGAGCGACATGAAAACCTACACCGAGAGCGGCGTGAAGTTTGCGATAGGTCAGGCTGAGGTCATGGGGCTGGGGCAGGTTAAGGAGATCGCGGGAAGGTATCTGGAAAGCCTCGAATCTGAGCGGAAGGAGAAAGGACTGGACTGGTGCATGCTCCTTATAACGGATGTGAAGGAGGAGAGCTCGGTGCTCCTCTCGACGCCGTTTGAGAAGGAACGGCTGCTCTCATATGAGCGAATCGGAGAGGGATGCTACAGCCTGCCGGGCGTGCTTTCAAGGAAGAAGCAGCTCCTGCCTGAGGTGCTGGGAATCCTCGCTGAATGATCAGACTCCCTGCACCTTGATGATCGACGGCACCGCCCTTATCGCGGCGGTGGTTTTCTTCATCGCCTCCTCGCTGTCCGCGCTTATCGTGAACGTGCCTACGAGCCCTTCCGGAGCTACATCCAAAGAGCCCTGTATCAGATGGCTGTTGTGCTTCCGCACCGCGTTGTCTATCTCGCTGAAAAGCTCGGAGTTGAACTTGGCGACCACGGAAAAGCGCCTCACGAGCTCCTGGCTGTCCCACTCGACAGGGACTATTCTCTCCTCCGCTTCGGGCATGTTCGCCAGATTGGGGCAGTCCCTTCTGTGTATGACATACCCGCGTCCGCGCGTTATGTAGGCGACTATGTCATCGCCGTGGACAGGATTGCAGCATTTTGCGAAGTCGAAGAGTATGTTGCTGTTCTCTCCTATGATTACTGTACCCTTCTTCTCGTGGGAAGTGAATCTCAGTCCCTGCAGAGAGGGGATGCGCTTCTTCGCGCTCTCCATCGCCGCTGCCTGCGCCTGCTGCTGCGCCGTCGGCTTCTTCGGAGCCTGCGGAGCCGCTATAGGCAGGTTCGTTGACTCATTCTTGTTGAGCCATGCCCTTATCTTCTTCTTCGCGGACGTAGTCTGGGCATACTCAAGCCACTGCTGGTTCGGATGGGCGCTGGGGCTGGTCATTATCTCGACTATCTGCGTGTTGCCGAGAGGACGGTTCAGCGGGATGATTGAGCCGTCGGCCCTCGCGCCTGAACAGTGATTGCCGATCTCCGTATGGACTTTATACGCGAAGTCCAGCGCAGTGGAGCCCACAGGCAGCTCTATCACATGGCCCTGAGGAGTGAAGACGACGATCGAGTCTTTCAGGAGCTCGTTCTTTATCTCGTCCATGAAATCCTCGCTCTGGGCGATCTCCTTGGACCATGTCTTTATCTTCCTGATTATCTTCTGGTAGTTGATGGAGTCGACGGTCTTCCAGATTCCGGATTCAGAGCCTGAGGCGGCCTTGTACGCCCAGTGCGCGGCAACTCCTTCCTCAGCGGTCTTGTGCATCTCGAATGTGCGTATCTGTATTTCGAGATGCCTGTTCTGCGGGCCGAGGACGGTCGTGTGAAGGGACTGGTAGTTGTTCGCCTTGGGCATTGCGATGTAGTCCTTGAAGCGGCCCTCTATAGGTATCCACATCGAGTGGATCACTCCCAGTATCGTGTAGCATTCGACAGTGGTCTGGCAGATCACCCTTATGCCGAGGATGTCATATATCTCGTCTATCTCCTTCTTCCTCTTCTTGATCTTCTGGTAGATGGAGTAGGCGTGCTTCACCCTTCCCGTGATCTCTATGTCCTTTATCCCCGCCTTGCCGCACGCTTCGGCGATGGCTTTCGACACCTGCTTGATATAAGCGGTGTACTCTCCCTTCTTCTCGAGGAGGTATCCGTTGATGTAATCGTAGGATTCAGGCTTCAGCGCCTTGAGCGAGAGGTCCTCCAGCTCGCTCTTTATCGTCTGCATTCCGAGGCTGTCGGCGATGGGGGCGAAGATATCTAGGCAGTCCTCCGCGAATGCTCTCCTCCTTTCAGGGGAGAGGCCGTCTATCGTCCTCATGTTGTGGAGCTTGTCGGCGAGTTTTATAAGGATGACGCGGAGATCCTTCGACATTGCGAAGAACATCTTCTTTATCGTCTCCGCTTCCTGTATCGACTTCTCGTCGGTTATCCTCGATATCTTGGTGACAGCCTGTACCATCTCTCCGACTTCCCTGCCGAAGAATGTCGCGATCTCCTCCTCGGTTGTGTCGGTGTCCTCGAGCGTGTCATGCAGAAGCCCGGCGGAGACTGTGTCGGCATCCATGCCTATCTGCATGAGAATCTCCGCAACTGCTATCGGGTGGGTGATGTACGGCTCTCCTGTCTTCCTCTTCTGATCCCCGTGCTTCTTCGCGGCAAAGACAGCCGCCGAGGCGATCTTGTCCTTATCCTCCTCGGAGTAGCGGATAATCTTCTTTACGAATCTGTCTATCAGGTCCTTATTGGGGAAGTCCTCTGCCATATACCACTCTTTCCTTGCCGGCGAGGTCTCTGAGAACAGTCACATCCCCGAATCCTGCCTTTCTGAGAAGAGTACCACATATTTCCGTCTGCCGGTAGTCGCATTCAAGTACCAGCCAGCCGCCCGGGGAGAGACAGCTGCGTGATTCCGCGATTATCTTTCTGATGAGCTCAAGCCCGTCACTGCCGCCGCCTATGAAGGCAAGAGAGGGCTCAGCTTTGACATCCTTATCTGTCTCTTCATACCACTCTTCCGTCAGATACGGGGGATTAGAGGCTATTATATCGAACTTTCTCCCTTTCCACGGCTCCAGAAGATCTCCCTCCCTCCACTCGGGTTCCTGTCCTGTTATCCTCCTGTAGTTCTCCCTCGCGACTGCGAGTGCAGGCGCGGAGATGTCGGAGAGTGCTGCAGGGCGGGAGATTGCGGCTGCCACGGATGCTGCCACCGCACCGCTTCCTGTACAGAGGTCAAGGATGGAAGGATTGCTGAAGCGGCGGGAGAGCGCTATCACCGCATCGACGAGGGTTTCGGTGTCGGGGCGGGGAATAAGGGTATCTTCCGTCACTTTGAATGTGTGGCCGTAAAACTCCTTCTCTCCCGTGATGTAAGCCATCGGGATGCCGGAGAGCCTTCTCTCCAGCGTCTCCGCAGCCAGTGCCTCGGCTTCTGCGCTCACCTCGCTCTGGCTTTCTGTTATCTGGTGGATATCATCAAGGCCGGTTGCAAGACGCAGAATGATCCTGACATCGACAGGATCGATGCGCTCAAGGAGTTTTCTCCGCAGTTCAGACAGCTTCACGCTTCCTTCAGCGCCTCTTCGCCTGCAGCGAGCTTGAGAGCATCGATGAGCTCGTCGAGATCTCCCTCCATAATCGAGTCGAGTTTATAGAGTGTGAGGTTTATGCGGTGGTCGGTGACCCTGTTCTGGGGGAAGTTGTATGTACGTATGCGTTCCGAGCGGTCGCCGCTTCCGACCTGACTCCTTCTCGCATCCGCTCTTTCCTTCTGCTTCTTAGCCTCCTCAAGCTCATAAAGCCTCGAGCGGAGCACCCTCAGCGCCTTCGCCCTGTTTTTTATCTGCGACTTCTCATCCTGGCAGATGACGACAAGTCCGGTAGGAATGTGTGTCATCCTGACGGCGGAGTCGGTGGTGTTGACGCACTGCCCGCCGGGGCCGCCTGCCCTCATGACATCTATCCTCAGGTCCTCAGGCTTTATCTCTATGTCGGTCTCCTCGGCCTCGGGCAGCACCGCAACGGTTATCGCGGAGGTGTGTATCCTTCCTCCTGACTCCGTCTCGGGAACCCTCTGCACTCTGTGCACTCCCGACTCGAACCTCAGAGAGCCGTAGACATCCTTTCCTGAGATCGAGAGCACTATCTCCTTGTATCCGCCGATTCCTGTCTCATTGGAGGACATCAGCTCTATCTTCCAGTGCTTCTTCTCGGCATAGTGGGTGTACATGCGGAAGATATCAGCCGCAAAGAGCGCGGCCTCATCGCCGCCGGTTCCGGCCCTTATCTCCATGATTATGTTCTTGCCTTCGAGGGGATCTGGGGGAATGAGGAGGATTCGGCACTCCTTCTCCGCTTTCCTGTACTTCTCCTCAAGCTCTCCCAGCTCCTCCTTCGCCATTTCGGCGAGGTCCGGATCGCTCTCGGTTCGCATCATCTCCCTTGACTCATCCATCTCCCTCTCAAGCGCCGACATCTCCTCCAGCTTCTCGACCACAGGCGCAAGGTGCGAGCGCTCCTGCATCAGGGTTTTATAGAGTTTCATGTCATTGAGGGCTTCTCCCGCCAGCCTGACATCAAGTTCCTCAAGCTGCCTGCGGAAACCTTCGAGCTTATCTGTTAATGCGGACATGGCTATTCTTCTATCACTTTATGACTTTATCGTGAAGCTCCCTGCCGTAAGCCTCTAGTTTCAGGAGTATCTCCTTCTGACGGTAATCAGTGTCGACACTCTCTATCTTTTCCCTCAGCACCCTCATGTAGAGCTCATAGGACGGCGTTCCCTCGACGGGAGGGTTTATCAGACGGAGAGCGCAGAAGTTCCTCCAGCTTTCCCTGTCCTTCTCCGGCAGTGCCTCTGGCCAGTTGCGCGCCACCTGCCTCCACAGCAGCTTGTGGTACTTGTCATCCTCGAAGAGATGCTCTCCCTTTGTCAGCTTCTCCTCAGGCTTCATTGCCCTGATGCTAGCCATCACTCCCTTGTCGTGGTCGGAAGGGAAGCTGGAGTACATTGTCAGGTCAGGGTCCTGCGGTCCCTCTGCAAAAGGCTCCTTCGCGGCAAGTATCGCCTCCTTGGAGAACACAGGTGATGCGATCGCCTTGGATGCTTTATCGAAAATCTCTCCGCGCGTGAATCCCAGTCTTTTCTCGCATTCCGGAGTGAGGACTGATATCGGGGCGATGAACGGGGAGCGGTTTATCATCAGCCGCATTATCCCTGTCTCCTGATAAGGCCCCTCGACGCTTTCCGGCACAGGGAAAGTCAGATCGAAACAGTAGAGCGCCGATGATTTCTCCGCCTCGAAGAAGAGCGGGAGCAGGGGATGGGTGTTGCCTCTCTCTGATGCAAAGAGGGGACATGTATGGAGGAAAGGTATGTGGTTCAATACCTTTATCTCCGCCGCTATTTCCCTCTTCGAGCGGTGGCTGAGCGCCCATGAGAAGAGCTTCGGCTGCTTCTCCTTTATCAGTCTCGCAACCGCTATCGTCGCCCTGACATCGACGAGGGCATCGTGCGCTCCTTCCTGGTTTATCCCGTTCTCCTCCGTAAGATCGGTGAGCCTGAACGAGCATGTGCCCGTCTCCGGATTCTTCGTCTCGAATACGATTCCCTCAGGGCGGAGATCACGGGTGGCCCTTACGAGGTTTATGATGTCCCACCGCGAGCATCTGTTGCGGTATTCGCGCTCAAAGGGATCGTAGAGATTGCGGTAGAGCGTCGTTCTTATGACCTCGTCGTCGAAATTGATGCTGTTGTATCCGACAGCTATCGTATCTGGAACCATGAACTCGGACCGCAGGCGTTCTATCAGTTCCGCCTCCGGTATTCCCTTGCTGTTGACCTCATCCGGAGTGATTCCGGTGACAAGACATGAGTCGGGCGAGGGCAGATAGTCGGGAGAGAGCTTTGCATAGAGCACCTCCGGCTCTCCGACCTCCCTGAGTTCCATGTCGGTGCGGATGAAAGCCGCTTGGGCTATCCTGTCATAGTGGGGATTCAGGCCGAATGTCTCGAGATCATACCAGAGAAAAGTCTTCATACTCCGACTATACCACTTTTCCGCCGGCTCTTCCTCCGGCTGCGATGGTGTAGAAGAGATAGCCTCCCGAGAGGCTCTTTGCCCTGAATCCGTTAGCCTTGAGTATCCTCATCCCTATATAGCTTCTCTGCCCGCTGCGGCAGTAGACGTAGATGGTCTTTGTCCTGTCGAGTTTCCCGAGATTGTCGCGCAGTGAGTCGAGCGGGATGTTTACGGCGCCTTCTATCATGCCGCTTGCCGTCTCCGCCTCAGTCCTGAGGTCAACGAGCATCGATTCGTTCATATCGAGAGAGGGGATGTCCTTGTAGCTGAACTCCTCAAGTATTCCTCTTTCCCTGTTCCCGATTATGTATCCGGCGATGTTGACAGGGTCCTTCGCCGATGAGAAAGGAGGTGCGTATGCGGGGTCAAGCGATGCAAGGTCGTCGCCGGTGAGGCCAAGCGATACCGCCATTGACATCTTCTCTATGAATTTGTCCGTTCCCTCGCGGCCTACAGCTTCCGCCCCCAGTATCCTTCCCGTTCCCTTCTCATAGAGCACTTTGATGAGTATTCCTTCCGCTCCGGGGTAGTAGCCTGCGTGGCTGCCGGGATATGCGACTATGCATTCGCAGGGAATGCCCGCTCTCGCAGCGCTTTCTTCGCTGAGTCCGGCGGATGCCGCCGTGAGCGAGAAGCATTTCAGGATTGAGGCCGCACTTGTGCCTCGGAACCTGCTTTCAATTCCTGCTATGCTGTCGGCGGCGGTTCTGCCTTCCCTGTTCGCAGGTCCTGCCAGAGCCGCCATGCCCATCTGTCCGGATGCTGTGTTTCTCACCGAGACGGCATCGCCCGCGGCGTAGATGTCGGGATCAGAGGTGCGCATTGAGGCGTCTGTGATTATCGAACCGCGGCTGTCCGTCTCCAGTCCGCACTCCGCGGCAAGCGATGAGTCAGGGCGGACGCCTATGGCCATCACTGCGAAATCGGCTGTGAATGAACCTTTGTTTGTGATGACTTCGAGTTTTCCGTCTTTCTCGCTGAACGCTTCCACCGCCGTCCCGAGATGGAGATCAATACCGTTCCTTCTCAGCTCTGCGTGGAGGGGTTCGGCCATATCCCTGTCGAATGTGGACATAACATGGTCAGTCAGCTGAATGAGTGCAACGCCAAGCCCCATGTGCCTCAGGTTCTCCGCTGTCTCAAGCCCTATGAATCCTCCTCCGATCACGACTGCGTTTCCGTTCCTGTTCTTCTCCGCATATTCTCTTATCGCGAAGGCATCCTCTGTGTGGCGGAGCGTGAAGATTCTCCTGTCATCAACGCCGGGAAATGGCGGAACGATGGCCTCTGCGCCGGGGGAGAGTATCAGTTTGTCGTAGGATTCGCTGTATTCGCGTCCTGTTCTGTTGTCGCGGATGAGGACTTCCTTTTTCTTCCTGTCGATTCTGAGCGCCTCGGATGACACTCTGGCATCTATCCGGAACCGGGCGCGGAAACTCTCCGGCGTCTGCAGCGTCAGAGCGCTCTTTTCCCTGATCACTCCGCCGATGTAGTACGGCAGTCCGCAGTTCGCATATGAGATGTATCCGCTTTTCTCGATGACGATTATCTCCGCTTCCTCATCGAGCCTTCTGAGCCTCGCGGCCGCTGTCGCGCCTCCGGCAACGCCTCCTATGATTATGACTTTCATTCTCTGGTCCTTTTTTGTCTGCCTTTGATATGGAACGCCGGGGAGTCGGACCCCGCAGAGAGACTTTCCCTTCCGGGCTTTGAGCCTCCCTGATACCGGATGCGCCCCACTTGCTGTGATCAGCAGCAGCTGTGTCCTTCATGATGACCGCAGCCGCCGTTGCCGCCGTGGTGAGCGCAGCTGTGTCCCTCTTCGTGGTCATGGTGATGGCATGTGGCCGAAGGATCGAACGAGAGGCGGCCTTCCGCGAACGCTTTCGCCGCTTCATCAGCGCTTCCCGAGACTCCCGGATAGACCTCGATTCCGTAAGATGCGAGAGCCGCTCTCGCGCCTCCTCCGATTCCTCCTGCGATGAGAGCCTCTACTCCGCGTTCCTTCAGAAACGGTGCCAGTGCCGAGTGTCCGCCTGTCTTTGATGAGTCGGCATCCTCATGCGCTGTGATCTTCCCGTCCTCGATCGTGTAGATTCTGAATATCTCCGTCCTGCCGAAATGCTGGAATACCGAACCGTTCCCGTCATATGTGACCGCTATCTTCATCTTTTCCTCCCTTGTGGTCCTTTTTAGTTAAATATAACTGTCCTCGGCGGCACAGGAAAGCCGCGGCAATGATCCTTCTTTTCCCGTCAGCTGTCTTTTTCCGCAGATTTAAAGTTGCAGATGCCTTTCTGCATTGCTAGAATCTCTATCGTTGGAGGACTGGGAGAATGAGAAAAGCGTGGGCTTCTTTCATCTTGTTTCTTGTCTTCTGTTGCTCTCTCTCCGCCGCAGGTGCGGAGAATATGGCCATAGCTGTCGAAGGGGTGTATGACGGCGTGGTTTCCGCAATGGCATCGTATCTGGCGGTGCCGCGCGTTGCATTGCAGGGTGTGACTGTCGTGAGCGGCAAGGGGCTGATACCTTCCCGCATCTCGTTCGTGCGTTCGGATGTTTCGACATATGCCGACTCTCTGTCGTTCTTCTCCGGGGATGTCTCTTTCTCCTCCGATGACGGAACGCCTGAGTCGCTGCCGATGAAGGTTGTGTCCGACCGTGTCGTGGAGAGGCTCAGGCGCGAGGGATTCTCTGCAGGAGAGGTCATTCTTGACGGTTCTGTGCGTGTTGTTGAGACGCCGGAGCTTGATGCCTTATCTCTTCTGGAGGATGATGACTGGAGCGACTGCATCTATGTCCGCTGCTCGCTTTCAATGCTTGTCACAGGAACTCTTGCCGGGCAGGGCGAGATTGTAGAGGGTATTTTCACTGTGAAAGGCGGCCCGGGATGCACGATCGTGATTGAAACTGAGGAACTTGCCGTGAACAAGGAGCTGGTCGATACAGTGCCGATACAGCTTTCGTTCTGATTTCAGGAGGCTGAAGATGGAAAAGACTGAGGATTTCCTGCGGAGGCACATGCTTCTCGCAGAGTCGATAGATGATGATGAGCTGCTCTCATTCATCCTCTCCGAGATGGAGAAGGGACTTGCTGCGGACGGCGGAAGCTCCCTGCAGATGATACCGACATATGTCTCTCCCGATGCGGAGATCGTGCCGGGGAAGTCTGTGATAGTGATGGATGCGGGAGGAACCAATTTCCGCACATGCCTTGTGACGTTCGGCGAGGACGGCAGGCCGGAGATATCGGAGTTCAGAAAGACGGGTATGCCGGGAGTGAAGTCCCTTGTTTCCGCCTCCGAGTTCTTCTCAATCCTTGCTGACGGCATCGAGCACCTCGTGGATAAGAGCGACAGGATAGGTTTCTGCTTCTCATATGCCGCTTCGATCACGGAGGATCATGACGGAATACCTCTCATGTTCTCCAAGGAGATAAAGGCTCCCGAAGTCATCGGCATGAAGCTGGGAGAGAACCTGCTGAAAGAGCTTGAGAGAAGAGGCCATGATGTCTCCGGCAAGAAAGTCTCCGTCGTCAACGACACAGTTGCAACGCTCCTTGCGGCAAAGGCCGGATACCCGGCGGGAGCCTCATCCTATGTCGGATTCATCCTCGGAACAGGCACCAATACGGCGTATGTTGAGAAGAACAGCTTGATCGGCAAACTCGGATATGACGGCAGGGACGGCCGTCAGATAATAAATGTCGAGTCAGGCTGCCTCGCGCTCTCTCTGGGAGACCTTGACAAGGAGTTCGTAAGCGGGACTGAGAATCCTGATAACTACTGGTTTGAGAAGAAGATAAGCGGCGCTTATCTTGGGCCGTTCTCCGCACTTGTCATCAGGACGGCGATTAAGGAAGGCATCCTTAGCAAACGCTTTGCGGAGCGCTATGAGAAGATAGCTCCGCTCGATACCACGAGAATGAGCCACTACCTCGAGATGTGCCATAACACCGACTACGATCTTGTCAGATGCGTCGAAGGCTGTGAGGAGGATGCGGCGGCTCTCTACAGAATACTCAAGAGCATAATAGAGAGAGCGGGAAAGCTGACTGCGATAAACATTGCAGCCGCGGTCATACGCTCCGGAGAGGGACTTAATCCTCGTTATCCTGTTGTCATAAACGCTGACGGAACGACCTTCTACAAGACGGAGTTTCTGGAGTTCTATACAAGGCTCTATCTCGACAGGATACTCGAGAAGAAGCATGGCAGAAGCTATGAGATCGTCAGGATAGACAACTCTCCGACGCTCGGAGCGGCGATAGCCGGTCTTTGTCTCTGATGGCTGTACTCGCCATACACGATCTCTCCTGCTACTCGAAGTCCTCGCTGACAGTTGTCCTTCCTGTTCTGGAGGCGCTGTCGGTGGAGACTGCCGTGCTTCCTACTGCTATCCTCTCCACTCAGACAGACGGATTCGAGGATATCTACTTCGAGGACAAGAGCGCTGCGATGAGGGAGATTCTTAAAAGGCTGCGCTCTCTCGGCGCTGTTTTCTCAGGAATCTACTCCGGATTCCTCGGTTCTGCCGAGGAGATAGGCATCGTCGGCGATGTGATCAGGGATTTTCCGGATGCGCTCGCTCTCGTCGATCCGGTGCTCGGCGACAACGGCGAGCTTTATCAGACAGTTACGGACGAGATGGCAGATGCGATGCGCCGTCTTGTCAGGAAGGCGGAGATAATCACGCCGAACATCACGGAGGCGATGATCCTCACGGAAATGGATGACGGACTGAGAAAGTTCGGACAGCGTGCGATCTCCGAGCAGGTAGAGGTACTCAGATCGCTGGGCCCCTCGCGCGGCGTGATCACGGGAATACCGCTTGAGGCGGGCGGACTCGGCAACGCTGCATGGGACGGACGCGAGATAAGACTTTTCCAGTATGAGGATCTCGGCGTCTCTTATCCCGGCTCAGGCGATCTCTTCGCCTCCGTCCTCTTCGGCCTTGTTGTCAGGGGAGAGAGCTTCTTCGGCTCCGCAGGACATGCCACCGCCGTGGCGACTGCCGCCGTCGCAGGCTCTCTGAAAAGCGGAAGGGAAAGGCGTATGGGGATTTCCCTTGCTCCGGCGCTTTCCGAGATCAGGCGGAGGATGCTGTGAATGTTCTCCTCGTGGCTTCATCGAAGGCAGAGCTCGCTCCGTTTCCTTCTGAGGCCTGCGGCCATGACTTCGTTAAATGCGTCTGCGGCGTCGGCCCAGTGCTTGCCGCCGCTTCTGCGGCAGCCGCAATAGCGGCAAACCATCCTGATGCGGTATTCTCCGTCGGAAGCGCCGGAAGCTATGGTACTCTCCGCGTAGGGGATGCAGTATCTTTCGGAAGCGTGGTATCTCCCGATAATGATCTCACCGCTTTTCATATGAAGCGCGGAGCCGCTCTTCTTCCGTCAGGAGCGACTCTCTCAAGCGTGACGCTGGACAGGAACTCAGCCTATCTTCTCTCCTCATCGGGAACGTTCGCATCCCTGCCGCACTCTCCGTTCATTGATTCTGTTCCGGATGCCGCAGATATGGAAGCGTACGGTGTTGCCGCCGCCTCGCTTCTTGCTGCGGTTCCGTGCCGTGCTGTAAAGATAATCACAGACATCATTGGGGACGGAATGAAGCTCTCGGAATACGGCTTTCGCCTCAGGGAACTCAGGAAGAGACTTCCCGAGAAGGTTCTGGAAGTGCTGTCGGCTTTCTGAGCCTGACTCTGTCCGGCGTCTCCGCCTCCGCTATCATGCGGCAGAAGCGCTCTATGCTTTCCCTGTTCTCCTCATACATCCGCTCTCCCGCTTCCCCAAGCATGTCCAGTGACTGCGGTGAAGTGTCGTCAAGCCTTATCCTCTTTCTGAGTACCGGAGACCATATCCTTGTGTATTCAACTCCGGCTATTGCCGCAGCTGCCATATCTGTATGCAGCAGGGATGCGCTCTGGAAGATGCGCGGCAGCGAGCCTGCCCATTCAGTGAGGCCTCTGAGAGGGACGCCCGTGCTGTGCGTGGCCGCCGTCTCTCCTGTCGAGAGACTGAGTATCGAGAATTCCTTTGCCTCGGGATAGAGCTTCCTCGCAGCGGCATATGCGACGAGGGAGGGATTGTTGGCGGCGACGCCTCCGTCTATCAGGAAGATTTCATTTCCATCTCCGTTCCTGTATCTGAAAGGCGAAAAGTAGAGCGGTGCGGCGGAACTTGCCCTTGCTGCTTCCCATACCTTGAATTCACCGTTTTTCCAGCTTGTTATTGGATATAATATTCCGTTGTCGGCAGAGTATGCTACCATTACAGTAGGAACAAGGAGATCGGACATAGTTTTCGTCCCGTAGAGTTTCTTCAGAAATGCCTCATATGTTCCTGCGTTATATTTGTCTGTGAAAAGCGGGCCGAAGAGTGCCGATACGCTTTTCTGCGGAAATATCTCCCTGCCGTGTTCCCTGTAGAGCCGTGTGAATGCGGCGGGGTCCGCAGTACGTTCTATCCATCCCTGAAGTGTTCTCTCTGTGTGTTTCCAGAAGAGCTTCCTCCTTGTCTCTGTGCGGAATACCGGAGTTTCCTCTCCGTTTTCTTCAGGCAGTGATGTACCGGCTGTGGGAAGGGAGAGTGCTGCTGCGGTAAGTGCTCCGCTGCTTGTGCCTGCGATCATGTCGAAGTGGGCGTAGAGCGGGCGGGCATCGCCCATCTCGATGAGAAGCTCAGCCATATGCGAGAGGATTACGGACGGAATGATTCCCCTCATTCCTCCTCCGTCTATGGAGAGGATGAAACGTTTTCTGACGCTCTCTTCAACGCTTCTGCCGAAAAAGCCCATGACGTGATTCTCCTCCCTCGCTCCGTGTTGGTCAACCGGACGGCGTTTCACCGATCTGCATAAGATGCTATCATCCAGGTGTGGAAGCGAAGGAATACAGGAGATGCGTTCTCTGCCCCAATATGTGCGGTGTCGACAGATACAGTTCTGAAGGTGTCTGCCGCCAGAGTGCGTCTGTGAGGATCGCCTGGTCAGGTCTGCACAGGGGAGAGGAGCCGCCCGTTACCGGAGAGAAGGGCTCTGGGATGATATTCTTCACAGGATGCCCTCTGCACTGCCAGTTCTGCCAGAACAGGCAGATATCGGGATCGGACGGACTTAACTACGGTATTGATGTCACGGAGGAGGAGCTTGCCTCTCTGATGCTCTCGCTCCAGAGCAGCGGCGCCGCGACGCTGAATCTCGTGACCGGCACTCACTTTATTCCTTCGATAATAAAGGCGCTGCAGATGGCGAAGAGCAGGGGGTTCTCGCTTCCTGTCGTGTGGAACAGCTCCGGATATGAGAGGCGGGAGGCTCTTTCGCTCATCGATCCTTATATAGATATCTACCTTCTCGACTGCAAGACGCTCTCTCCTGCGACAGCTGGACGTTTCTGCGGCCGCAGCGGATATGCCGATGTGATCATCCCGGTCATGGATGCCGTCAAAGAGTGGCATCCCCGCACAGACATGGAAAAGATGAAGGGGACGATACTCCGCCACCTTGTATTCCCCGGCGAGCTCGAGTCGACTTACTCATTCCTCCGCTTCTTTGCCCGGAACTACAAGGACAGTTTCTTTCTTTCGCTGATGACACAGTTCGTTCCCCCTCTCGGCGAGAGATACTTTCCGCCTCTCACGGAGGAGGAGTATGACAGTCTTGTCGATATGATGGACGAGCTCGGGATAGACGACGGTTTCATCCAGGACCCTTCCGAGGATGATATCCTCTGGATTCCCGATTTCACCCGCGATGTGCCGTTTCCGGCCTCATTCGCGGATGCCGATCCATATTTCCTTTCGCTCAAGCACCGATGACGGTGCCTGTGAATGGCTTTCCCTCGAGTATCGCCCTTGTGTTCTCTATGTCCCTGCCGTCGGCGCAGATAACGGTCATTCCCTCTTCCTCGGCGATGGCTGATGCGATCGGGTCGAAGGGGGCGTTGAGTCCGGGGTTCCACTCGCTTCCGACCATCTTTCTGAAATCATGCCAGGAGATTGAGTCGATCGGCTCTGCATCGGGATTCTTCTTGGGATCGTCGGTGTAGACTTTCCGTATGTTGGAGAGGTTTATCACGGTCTTTCCGCCGAAGCGCCTCGCAAGATAGACGGCATCCGTATCTGTCGAGAATCCGGGCTTCCAACCGCCTGCGGTGAGTATTCTGCCGCTGAATGTGATGTTCTCTGCAGTCGGGTCGGTCACGAGATCATCGGAGCACCACTCGCCGAATACTGCGCGGAGGAGCATTCCGTTGAGGTGCGTCGCCTTGATTCCCAGCCAGTCCTGAAGAGATGGGGCAGCATCTGGCGTTACCTGCCTCAGCGCATTCTGATATATCCTTGCGGGAGCGCCGCCTCCTGCGACGAACACGAGCTTCGCTTCGGGCTCATTCTCAAGATATGACGCTATCATTGCACGGAATCCTGCGAGGAAGCCGCAGTCCGGCTTCTCAGGGGCTATTATCGAGCCGCCTACGGAAATCACAGTGAGTTTCATCTCAGCCTCCTTGGATATCCTAACAGAAGTTGGCGGAAACCTCCACGCGGAGCGTATAGCAGAGTGAAGCCTGCATGAAAAGGCTTGGAGGAGGATGTATGAATCACCTGAACAGTGTGCTCATTGAGGGCGTTATCGTCGATGATCCCAGAGAGGTCCAGCTTGCGGATGCCTCAAGAGGTTCCTCTCTGGTCAAATTCGATGTCGCAAGTGATCGTTTCTATATGGATAAAGACGGAAAGAAGGCTGTTGAGACCGTTTTTGTGCCGGTCCAGTGCTGGGGACAGCTGGGCGTGCGCTGCCTTGAGAAGATGAAGAGAGGAATGACATGCCGTACTGTCGGAAGGCTGAGGCTCTGCAGGTGGAAGGGTGCTGACGGAGCGCCGAGAAGGTCTATAGAGATCGTTGCCCAGCATCTCGAGTTCAGGGTTCCCCGCGGTCTTGGCGTGAAGCCGTCTGTAGAGATACTGGAAGAGGAGAACCATGAGAGTGACAGTACGGGAGAGCCGGAGGTTGTGTACGGTTTCTGAAAGCATATGCAAGGTGCTTATTCCTTGTCCGGAAGGGTGAGAATGAATAAGTACCTTTCTCTTTTTTTACATTAATAACTCATTTTCTGTACATGAGTTGCCTTTTTCATACTGGTTTTGTGCTGCTGGCTGCCATGTTTGCATATTGTATGATTATGCAATTTGCTGTATATCTAAGGAAAATCTTTCCTTTGCACTATGGAGGTGGCAAAATGAGAAAGGCAATAGCATTGCTTCTGGTGGCTTTCATCTGCATTGCCGGCGCTGCAGCCGGCGGTTCCGGAGAAAGCGGTTCTGGCGACACATATAAGATAGGATTCATCGGCCCCCTCACGGGCGATAATGCCAATTACGGCATAAGATGCTCCAATGCGGCAAAGCTCGCCATCAGCGAGATAAACGCGGCCGGCGGAATCGACGGCAAGCAGCTTGAGCTCATCGCAGAAGACAGCGAAGGTACAGTTGACAAGGCTCTCGCGGCATATGAGAAGCTCGCCTATATGGACGAGGTATGCGCTATCATCGGACCTGTGTTCACATCACCGGCGCTTGCAGTTGCACAGCGCTGCCAGGAGGACGGAATCGTGATGATCTCTCCCTCCGCCACGCACAAGGACGTGACTGCACAGCCGGCGACAAACCCCGACGGACTTAACTATGTATTCAGGACAGTTCCCTCCGACGCGCTCCAGTCTGATGTCGCAGGACACTACTTCTATGAGGTGCTCGGCTACAGGAAGCTCGCATCCCTCTATGCGATGAACGACTACAGCCAGGGTCTTGCCCTCGGCATGAAGGAGACGTTCGAGTCGCTCGGCGGCGAGGTTGTCGCAGAGGAGACATGCATGGTCGGAGATAAGGACTTCAGAACACAGCTGACGCAGATCAAGGCTGCAGCTCCCGAGGCCATCTACATCCCGAACTACACAGTTGAGGATGCTCAGATACTCGAGCAGGCCGCACAGCTCGGAATCAATGTAAGGTTCCTCTCCAGCGACGGCTTCTCCGATCCTGAGATCTACAACCTTGCCCCCGATTTCACGGACGGCGTCATTTATGTCGGACCTGCACAGGCTGAGGCTTCCACTATCCTCTCCGATTTCCAGGCGGCATATGCGGAGATGTACAACGGAGATGCTCCCGATTCGTTCGCTACCAACAGCTATGATGCGACATACATCATCGCAGGAGCTCTTGACCGCGCCGGTTCTGCCGATACAACTGCGATCCGCAACGAAGTAGCTGCTACAAAGGATTTCCAGGGCGCCAACGGTACGATGAACTTCGCTCCCAACGGTGACCTCGTTGCAAGCCAGGGCGTATATGAGGTTGATGGAACCACACCTGTATATATCGGTTCGTTCCAGATTGTTGACAACCACATCGTTCAGGTTGACTGATTCAGTCAGATAATGGACATTTACTGTCGGGAGGCTGCGGTTTCCCGGCAGTTTGCTGTTTAAAGCGTTTTTTCGGAGTAGGAAGTGAGCACATTAACACTCTACATGCAGTATATCGTGAACGGTCTGACGCTCGGCGCGATCTATTCGCTGATCGCTCTCGGCTACACGATGGTGTACGGCATTCTCAAGTTCATCAATTTCGCCCATGGCGATATCCTCATGGTAGGCGCGTTCATCGGACTTCTCGTCTACACGGCACTTACCGGCGATGCCAGCCCGAGCGCATGGACGCTTACGGCATTCTTCATCTCCATGCTGGTGAGCATGGTGGCATGCGCGATTCTGGGAATGCTGATCGAGCGCGTCGCGTACAAGCCGCTGAGAAACGCAAACAGACTGGCTCCGCTTCTTTCGGCAATCGGAGTCTCTTTCATACTCTCCAACGGTGCGGCATGGATATTCGGCACACAGTCCAGACGCTTCCCGTATCCGTTCGAGAACGAGCCGATGCACATTGGTTCCATCTCGATCACACCTCATCAGATTGTAGTCATAGCGGTCTCTGTCATCATGATGGTTCTCCTGACCTTCTTCGTGAACAAGACGAGGATGGGAAAGGCCATGAGGGCCACATCGCTCGACCAGCCGACCAGTCAGCTGATGGGAATAAACGTCAACAGGGTGATATCCCTGACATTCGCGATCGGCAGCGCGCTCGCCGCGGTAGGCGGCATCCTTGCGGCTTTCGACTTCCGCGTATATCCCTCCATGGGAACGATGACTGGCCTGAAGGCATTCGTCGCGGCGGTAATCGGGGGCATCGGAAACATACAGGGCGCAATGATCGGAGGAGTTCTTCTTGGAATCCTCGAAGCTGTCGGCGCTCCGCTTCTGCATATTCCGAACGGAATGAAGGACACAGTCGCCTTCGCCGTTCTCATCATAGTCCTTCTGGTGAAACCGGACGGCATACTCGGCAAGAACGAGAGGGAGAAAATCTGATATGCTTAACTTCTTCCAGCTTATTCTTATCTACGCGGGCATCTACGCCCTTATGGCCATAGGCCAGAACTGCATCACCGGATACACCGGCATGCTCTCGCTCTGCCATGCCGGCTTCTTCTGCATCGGCAGCTATGCCACCGCGATAATCTGCAAGACATTCGGACTGAGCTTCTGGCTCTCTCTTCCTGTTGCGGCTGTCGCCACAGGACTTGTCGGCCTCATAATCGGAATACCGACGCTCCGCCTCAAGGGTGACTATCTCTGCATAGCGACGCTGGGGCTGGGTGAGATAATCAGGAACGTTGCGACGAACTTCAATCCTGTCGGCTACAACAGCATCCCCCGTGCTTCTCTCTTCGGCTATCAGTTCGCATCGCGCAACAAGCTCGCGTTCATCTTCCTCATCTGGGCATTCGTCCTGATCTTCTACATTCTCTTCCAGCAGCTTGCTCACAGCCGCCTCGGAAGGGCTATGATCGCAGTGCGCGAGGATGAGGTCGCGGCGCAGTCAAACGGGATCAACGTCACTAAGTACAAGATAAGCTCATTCGTGCTCGGTGCGGCTATGGGCGGAATTGCGGGATGCCTGCAGACTGCATATACGCTCACAGTTCAGCCTGGATCATTCACGTTCATGGTCTCGGTAATGGTTCTCTGCACGGTTGTTCTCGGAGGAATGGGCAACGGCAAGGCTGTAATCCTCGGTGCGTTCATCATCCAGTTCATCTCATACCTGCCGCAGCTTACAGGACTTACCAACGTCATTCCGGCTCAGGCTAAGCAGATCATCTACGGACTTCTCCTTGTAGTGATGATGCTCTGGAGACCGCAGGGAATCCTCGGACGCGACAAGTACCGCTATGGCGATCCGCGCACGAGGATGGAGAAGCTCTCAGATTTCTTCCGCAGGGATAAGAAGGGCTCAAGGGCCAAGGGAGGTGCTGTATGAGAATTCTCGAGACAGAGCATCTTACCCGTGAGTTCGGCGGCGTCATCGCAGTCAACGATGTCGATTTCCACGTCGAGAAGGGCCTTGTCACAGGTCTTATCGGGCCTAACGGAGCAGGAAAGACCACGCTTTTCAATCAGATCACGGGAATGGACAGGCCCACGTCCGGCAAAGTGATCTTTGACGGCAAGGATATCACAGGATTGCCTGCATGGAAGATAAGCCGCCTCGGCATTGCCAGGACATTCCAGAACATCAGGCTCTACAAGGAGCTTACCGTTGTCGAGAATGTCATGATGGGTCTGCATTTCAAAGTCGGAAAGGACCCGTTCCACCACCGCTTTGCCCAGGCTGTGAAGAGCTATGTGTTCGCATCGCGGGAGAACAGGGAAGTCTATCATAAGGCGATGGAATGGCTCTCGTTCTTCGAGCTTGAGGAACATGCGCAGGATTTCGCAGGAAGCCTTCCGTACGGCAAGCAGAGGGAGCTTGAGATCGCGCGCGCCCTTGCAGCGGAGCCAAAACTCCTCTTTCTCGACGAGCCGGCTGCCGGAATGAATCCCTCCGAGACTGCTCACCTGATGCATGTCGTGGACAAGATAAGGAATCTCGGCGTCACTGTCGTCCTGATCGAGCACGACATGAAGCTGGTCATGAACATCTGCGACAACATCACCGTGCTCAACTTCGGCATCAAGATCGCTGAGGGTACTCCCAACGAGATAAAGAAGGACAAGGGCGTCATAGAGGCGTACCTCGGAAGAGAGGAGGAAGAGTGATGGGCGAGATACTCAGAATAGACAATATCTCCGTATCGTATGGAAGCATCAGGGCTCTTTCAGATGTCTCAATGAGCGTTGATGAGGGTGATATCGTCTCCCTGATAGGAGCCAATGGAGCCGGCAAGTCCACGCTCCTCAAGGCTATTGTCGGTCAGGAGCCGCTTAAAAAGGGCACGATATCATTTGCAGGCGAGACGATCTGCCAGACAAAGCATCACAGCCTCACCACCGATCTCATCGCCCGCCGCGGCATTGCCCTTGTTCCTGAGGGACGTCATGTCTTTGCCGATATGACCGTAGAGGAGAATCTCGATATGGGCGCCTTCATGGTGCGTGACCAGAGCCTCATAGAGAAGAGGAAGGCAGAGATGTATGATTTCTTCCCGATCCTTGGCGCGAGGAAGAAGCAGAAGACGCGCTCCCTCTCCGGAGGCGAGCAGCAGATGATGGCGATAGCACGCGCCCTTATGTCATCTCCGCGCCTCCTCCTTCTTGATGAGCCGGGCCTTGGTCTTGCTCCTCTTGTCGTTCAGGACATATTCAGCAAGATAAAGATCATCAACGAGGAGAACAAGGTTACGGTATTCCTCGTCGAGCAGAACGCCCGCCTCGCTCTCAGAACCTCAAGCTACGGCTATGTTCTAGAGAACGGAAGGATAGTCCTCGAGGACAAGGGCGAAGCTCTCCTCAGCAACGAGAAGGTTCAGAAAGCCTATCTCGGCGCATGAATCATGGAAGCAGCAATCCCTCTGGGCGCCGCTCAGAGGGATATCTTTAATGCATTGCGCTGTAGAGATCGCTGAGTGTGAAGTTCTTCCTGAAAAGCTCTTCGTCGGCATCCTCTTCACAGCGGAATACTATGCTCTTCTCCGCCGAGGGACGCACCGAGATGATATTGTCAGAGAAGATTCCCCTGACGCTTCCGGAATCGAGGACGACGGAGAAGGCAGGTTTCTCTGCCCTCAGCTTGATTGCAATGCTCCTTTGACCGCTCTTCGCTATCTCATATGTGAGCCGGGGATCTTCGAGTTTCAGCTTTTTCGGTCTGTCGAGAAGAAGCGTTCTCTCTCTCAGAATATCCTTAGTGGACATCTTTACATAGAGGAAGCACTCACTGCGCTTTATGCGGGAGAGGGGGACCTCCGCAACTTTCACGACGGAGAACGGCTCCGAGTGTATGCCGTACTCTCTTGTCTCCTTCTTGCTGCCTGAGAATGTCCTTATCTTCACGGAAAGTTCCGCGTTCTCTGCCTCCGGAGTATCGTTCACGAGGTATATTCCGACATTTTCCCCACTGCATATGAGTATTGGCGCGAGAGGGGAGAAGAAGAGTCTTGCGCCGTACTGCAGGAGCTTCCATCTTCCTTTCCAGTCAAGTGCCGACGGCGATATCGCGGGCCACCTGTCGGCAAGGGAGGAGAGGAATGCCCCATGGCATCTCCCCTCGATTCTCTGCCTTCCGAAAAACGCGGAGGCGTGTTCTGCAGCTGAGAGCTGCGAAAGATATATAAGGTTATCCAGAGTTTTGGGGAAGAGGTAGTCTCCGGCCACGGCAGATAGCACAGCCGCGGTTCCTCCGCCTTTTCCGGAGGCATCTCCGCCGTGCGCATCGGATGCGGCGGATGAGATGTTGAACGGAGCATCAGAGAATGAGAGAAGGATGTCGCGTCCGGGGAGAGATGGAATTCCGAATGCAGCGGTTCCGCTCTCATTTCCGGATACTGCCAGCAGCGAGGGATGATGGCGCAGTGCTGAGACCTGCTCTTCTGCGCCTTCCATATCCTCCTGGATTATAATGATTCCCTCACGGTCGGCGATGCCGCAGATGTAGTCGGGAACAATGCACCCCTCTATCCATATGGCGTTCATGCCGGCCTCCGCCGCGCTTCTCATCACGCTCTCGTTCCTTGTTCTTGATGTCCTTGAGGGAAGTCTGTCGAGAGGGTTCCAGCGTGCGCCTTTGAGGAAGATATTCCTGCCGTTTATGACTGTGCCGGAGGAGGAGAATCCGGCTGTCCTGAAAGCAGTCTCCATCTCCCACGAATCATCATTCACGCTGACTGTCAGAGGGTATATCGGCTGCGCTCCTGTGCCCCGCGGCCACCAGAGAGCGACTTCTCCAGGATCTGCATCGAAGGAGAAGCTGAACGCTCCTTTCTTCAGGATTATGTCTTTCTCCGTTCTTCTGTGGTTTATCTCTGCGGAGAGGTGAGCTTCCGTATCGCTGAATACATCTGCCGCCAGCGATACCCGGAGAATCCACCTGCCGTCCTCCTGCACAGCTTCCGCCGTGACTGAGTTCACTATGTAAGCACTGCCGCTTATGATTTCGGTGCTTCCCAGTATTCCCACGGATTCCAGTGCGCCGCTCTCCGTTTTCCGGCCATCTTCTCCTGCTGACGGTTCAGTCCATTCATTCATGCTTCCGGGGAAGAGCAGCGAGAGTGTGTTCTCTCCGTCGTTCACGAAGCCGGTCACATCCACAGACTCTATTCCCCATCCGGGATGTATCTCTCCCGCTTTCCTTCCGTTCACAGCGACTTCGGCGTAGCGCTCCGGGGCTGTGATGCGCAGTACGGCGTGAGTGCCGGCGGTCTTTCTCAGCGTGAACTTCCGCGATACCTCCCAGCCTGAGAGCGCTATCCATCCGGCATCGTTCTCACCTGCTCCCCTGTAGGGATCTCCGATTAGTCCTGAATCCATCAGCGCGGCGTGTACCGAGCCGGGTATCTTCATATCTGCAGAAAGCCCCTGTGCGATGCCGCTCCCCTTTCTCGGAGAGACGGCCCTCAGCATCCATTGGCCGTCGAGTACTGTCCTTTCCATATTTTCCCCTGAAGATGAGTATAGCATGGCTGCGGCGCCGGATGGGGTGCAATGTGATGCGGGCTTCAGGCAGCCGCGGAGAGATAAAAACCCGTACTCAGGCCTTTCCTGTCTTTTAATTCGCACCGTCAATGATTATTATTGTATTATTGGATAGGAGGGCATGAAATGATTATAGCGAGAAGAATGACCCGCAACCCTGTTACGGCCTCGCCCGATATGTCAATTGGAGAGGCATCCGATCTGATGAAGAGGGAGAAGGTTCACCGCCTTCCCGTTCTGGACAAGGACAAGAACCTTGTCGGCGTCATAACCGAGAAGGATATACTTCACGCCTCGCCGTCTCCGGCATCGAGCCTCTCGATTCATGAGATGGCCTATCTGCTCTCCCGTCTCACAGTCAAGAAGCTGATGACCCGTGATCCAGTGACGATATCAGAGGATACGCCTGTCGAAGAGGCTGCCAGGCTGATGAGTGATCAGGATCTCTCGTGCCTTCCCGTAGTGAAGGAGGGAAACAAGCTGGTCGGAATCGTGACAAAGAGCGATATGTTCCGCATCCTCCTTGAGCTCTTCGGCGCACGCCACTATGGAGTGAGGCTCTCATTCCTCGTCGAGGACAAGCCGGGGACGATCGCCCGCATAAGCGCGGCGCTTGCCGACAAGGGCCTTGATATCATCTCGTTCGGCACATTCGCGGGAACGGATGCCACAAACGCCATATGCACGATCAAGGTGCAGGGCTGCACTCAGCAGGAACTCGTTGAGATAATGAAGCCGCTTGTCGCAGAGATTCTTGACGTCAGGGAAGTATAGTCTTGGCACGCGGCGCGAAGAAGACAAGGGCGGCGGATATAAGACGCCGCCTTATTGATGATGACAAGCCTGTCTCTCCATTCGCTTCGATAAAGCTGGTGGAGAAGAAGGAGGAGGCAAAGAAGAAGCCTCCGGTGAAGATAGCAGCGAAGAGGCCCTCAGAGATAGTGCAGGGCTATGATCCTTCATCATCCTTTGCAGATATCCTCTACGCCTATGAGCATACAGGCAATCCTTATGCGCTTCCGTCAAAGACGAAGAAAAACAGGATCGCATCTTCGCATACGGATTTCGGCGCGATACTCGATAAGTGGGAGGGAAGGACTGCAGCTGCGAAACCGCAGAAGAAGGTTCAGGCAGAGGAGAGGAAGAGCGTCTACACTCCCTCGAAGTCTTTCGGCGAGATTCTCTCGGAGTTTGAGGGAAAGCCTGCCGCGGCTGCACGAAGTCAGGAAAATGGCCTGAGCGCTGCTGCGGGAAAGGAAGAGGATATTCCCGATGATTCGCCGCTTTTCCGCCAGGAAAGCGATGATGAGAAGCGTTCTCCGGAGGCTTCCTGGTCAATATTCGGCGGCCGCAACGAGAGCTTCGTGAGGAAAGAGGAACCGGCTGCGGAGAAAAAGGAAGAGGAGAAGCCTTCTCCTGATGCAAAGCGTTCTTCCGCTCCTTACAAGGCGACCAGATCATTTGCGGACATACTCTTGGCATATGAGGGAAAGCAGGAAAAGAAGGCTATTGCGGTTCCTCCTGTGACAGAGACTCCGGCGGTCAGAGCAGAGGAGGATAAGCCTCTATCTGAAACTCTTTTCCGCCGCGAGAGCGGGGATGAGAAGCGTTCTCCGGAGGCGGTATGGTCCGTGTTCGGCAACAACCATCCCGTAGAGCGTGTGAAGGAGACTCCTGCGGAAGATACCGAGGCTGAGAGCACTGACGGGAGAGTTTCGCCGCATTATCAGCCATCGTCTGATTTTTCAGGCATACTCTCGCGCTATGAGAAGAAAAGCGGGAGGACATTTGATGAAATACTCAAGGAGAAGGGCGAGAAGGAAGGCGGCAGGCCGCAGCTGACGATATCGAAGCTGCGCGCGATGCTTCCGCAGGCGACTCTTGATCTCCACGGATACACTGTGAGGGAAGCTGAGAGCCGCGTGAAGGATTTTCTTGCGGAGTGTGCGGATAACGGAATCAGGAAGATTTCGATAATAACAGGAAAAGGACTCCACAGCGAGGATGGCGTCGGAGTCCTCCGTGATGCGGTTGCGGCTGTCCTTGACGGTTCCGGGATGGTGAGCGAGAAGGGAAACGCCCCCGTTTCTGCCGGAGGTTCCGGCGCGCTCTGGATAATCCTTAAGGCTTAGCGTTCCCTGTAGACAATTCTTCCCTTTGTGAGATCATACGGTGAAAGCTCCACTTTCACTGTGTCTCCGGGAACGATTCTGATGTAGTGCTTCCTCATCTTTCCTGAGAGATGAGCGAGAATTACGAGCTTGTTCGTCAGCTCTACGCGGAACATCGTGTTAGGCAGGGCTTCTCTGACAACTCCCTCTACCTCGATTGCTTCTTCCTTTGCCATTTGTTCTCCTAAATTCGTGAGGTTTATGTCTAAAACCTTTTGAAGTTTAGAGATATAGGCGGAAGCTGTCAATCTGTGGCCGGAGTGCCGCCTTTCCTTGCATAATTCGTGTCAAAAGAGCATCCTTTCAGTAGGAGACTGAAATGGGAGCATTGGAAGAGTATCTTGTAAGCGGCAGGCCCGTGACGCCTGAAATGTGTATGTATCTGTCCTCCCTCGAGCTTGTCGGGAGGGTTTCTCCGGCGGTTGCCGGCAGGATAGTCCATGAGCTTGCTGATCAGCGGAGATATCTCAAGCTGATAGCCAGCGAGAACTACTCCTCGCTTTCCGTGCAGGCCGCAATGGGCAATCTGCTGACGGACAAGTATTCCGAGGGTTATCCGTATCACAGGTTCTATGCCGGCTGCGATAATGTCGATGCCGTCGAGACGGAGGCTGCGGAGAGTGCCAGGAGGCTTTTCGGTGCGGATCACGCCTATGTTCAGCCCCACTCGGGAGCGGATGCCAATCTCTGTGCCTACTGGGCGATACTCAATGCGAAGGTCGAGGTTCCCTCTCTTGAGGCGATGGGCGTTAAGAATCCCTCCTCGATGAGCCGTGATGACTGGAACAGAATAAGGGAGGCGCTGCACAGTCAGAGGCTTCTTGGTCTTGACTACTACTCCGGCGGGCATTTGACGCACGGCTACAGGCAGAATGTCTCAGCGCAGATGTTCGATGCGTATTCATATACCGTGGATAATGAGACAGGCCTTCTCGACTATGATGAGATAGACCGCCTGACGGGAGAGATAAAGCCCCTGATCCTCCTTGCCGGTTATTCCGCATATCCGAGGAAGATAGATTTCCGCCGCATGTCTGAGATAGCCCACAAGCATGGCGCGGTCCTGATGGTTGATATGGCTCATTTCGCGGGGCTTGTGGCCGGAAAGGTATTCACCGGCGACTATGATCCTGTAAGGTGGGCCGATGTGGTCACATCAACGACGCATAAGACACTCCGCGGTCCGAGGGGAGGTCTCATCCTCTGCAAGGAGGAGTTTGCGGAGTCTGTGGACAAGGGCTGCCCGCTTGTGATCGGGGGACCGCTTCCTCATGTGATGGCTGCGAAAGCAGTTGCCTTTGAGGAGGCTGAAAAACCTGAGTTCTCCGTTTATGCATCCAGAATAGTAAGCAATGCGGAAGCTCTTGCCGCGGCGTGCATGGCAGAGGGGATTCCTGTTGCCACAGGCGGAACTGACAACCATCTTATGCTTCTCGATGTGCGTCCGTTCGGTCTCAACGGCAGACAGGCAGAGAGCCTTCTCCGTGAGTGCGGAATAACCCTGAACCGCAATGCGCTTCCGTTCGATACCAACGGTCCCTGGTACACGTCTGGTCTCAGGCTCGGTACTCCCGCTCTCACTACGCTTGGAATGGGGGAGGATGAGATGAAGGAGATAGCCTCCGTCATCGCTCTTGTGCTGAAAAACGCCAGACCGGTGAAGCTGACCAAGGGTGAGAGGGCAGGAGAGCTCTCGAAGAACAAGGCAAAGGCTCCGGAGAGCATCATGGAGGAGGCTAAGAGCAGAGTTGCGGCGCTCCTCTCTCGCTTCGTGCTCTATCCCGAGCTTGACCTTGAGTTCCTTCAGGAGCGCTTCCCGCTCATCGAGAGCTGAATATCCTCGGCCCTCTTCCTGTCGCTTTCTGTGTAGCAGCAGAGGATGGCCTCCATTCTGGTCTTTTCCAGTTCTTCAAGCGCTGTCCTGATGGCATCTGCCTTGGGATAGCCGTAGACGCCGGCGCTTATCAGCGGGAAGGCTATTGTCCTGAGTCCTTTTTCTTCCGCGATTTCGAGTGAGCGCCGGTAGCAGGAGCGCAGAAGGTTTTCCTCATTGTGTCCTCCGCCTCTCCATACAGGGCCTGGCGTGTGTATCACATAGCGTGCGGGCAGATTGTATCCTCCTGTGATTCTCGCATCACCTGTTGGACATCCGCCTAAAGTCCTGCACTCTGCAAGAAGTCCGGGGCCGGCTGCCCTGTGGATCGCGCCGTCTACGCCGCCTCCTCCGAGGAGCGTGGTGTTTGCGGCGTTTACGATCGCATCGACGCTGAGTTTCGTTATATCTCCCTGTATTATCCTGACCACCATACGTCCTCCTTCCGCTATTCTATTACTTCATGCTGCAGGGGGAAAGCTGAGAACAATCAGCCGCATCTAGCTGATTGTCTGTGATCATGGATTCTTGGAGAATGCCGCAGACAGATTTCTTCATGGGATATCATCTGACGCAGAGACTGTCTGCGCTCATTATCTGGTCAGAATTGAGAACAATGTATTTCCTTTCTCCTGTTCTTCTGTCAATGGTGATTGCACCATCATATTTCCTATCAGCAAATATGTCCCGCATGGAGGAGAGCCCTCCATCCGCGGCAGTGTTATTCCGGACCGGATGCCTCAGATTCAGGAATGCATCAGCATGGATATCTTCCATATTCACTCTGCTGTGGCTGTTATCGAGCAGACTGAAATGATGGACAACTTCAGGTTCGCCGTTTTCATCGGCAGCCTGTGAAACGTCATCGTTGACAGATTTGAGGAACGATGTTAGCTTCAGATCAGAAGCAACGGTTGTCTCTGCCCACACAGATAAAGTGGATACATTGGCAAGGTTGCTTATTTTTATCTTCGTGATCTGCTGAGAATGCAGCTGATGGGCGCCTTCTCCTCTCCGGGATTTGAGGTTCTGAACGGTATATCTGATAAGATAAGTTTGTTCATCCATCTGCAGTGTGTTGATGAAATGAGAGAAACTTTTGATGCTGTTTCTCCGTTTATGCACCGTACCGTCAGCTCTTGGGGTATCAAAATCCGGCATTTCTACATTCATGAGAACTGCTGATTCAAAAAGTTCTTTCATGGCCCATATCAGTCTCGGATTGTATTCCTTATGCCTTATGATCTTCCCATAAGCAGAATTGACAAAATCAACATTAATATTTGTTTCTTTGTTCCTTGCGGTACCTATTGATCTGTAAACTTCTTTTGTGTTAGACGGCGTGATTTCATAATTGGAAATATCAGCAACATGATGGTTTATAAGATTCTCAATTATTGCTCTGTGTTCCCACTCTCCAAACCATTCTTTGAATGCCTGAGTTCTTGCTGCCAGCCACAGCTCATAGGGAAGGTTGGATACTTTTCCGTTTGGGGCAAGATGACGTCCAGCGGAATCAAAGCTGGTGGGGTTTCTCCTGAGAGCTGCCTCTGTGTCAGAAAGCTGCGAGTTAACAGCATTATGAATATCCAGACTGGTACATAGCTCCGGGTTCATGAGGAAAGGCGTTATTATGATCTGCTTCATCCGGCAAAATTCAATGAGTTTCTTTCAGCGGCTTCCTGTTTCCGCAGTGCAGTGAAGGCAGACCGCAGCCATTTCAGAGCTCTCCTGCGTTCACTCCTCTTCATAGGGCAGGTATTCATTGAGCGTGCCGAATGTAGAACAGCTGGTGTCCGTGATGAAGAAGTCGGAGGCTGTGTCCGTATCTACTCCTCCTGGAAGTCTTGCGATGACGCGGCTTGCCGTGACGGATAAGGATGATACCGCATCCCCCTCCCATCCGCCGAAGAGCATGAGATATTCCGCGGCCTTCTCCGTCCTGACGTTTCCCCATCCTCCTGCAAGGGTGCTCTCTCCTGTTGAATAGAGCAGGCCGTCGATGATTTCTCCTCCAGATTCGTCGTAAAGAAGCACCGCGCCGTTGGTTCCGGAGAGTGTTGTATCGCTGTTTCCGTTGACGAAATAGCCGAAATTCCCGTTCTGGAATACAGGTTCAAGGCTCTCCGCCTCCCTGTCCCAGTATATGACTATCAGATCATAGGGATTTACCTCTATGTCAGGAAGAATGACTGAGTGCTGGGCGTCCTCCGGCAGTCCGTCTGAGACAACCATTCCCGCAGCGCTCCCTTCCTCCAGAAAGAGCAGCTCCACCCTGTCCGGAGAGGCTGCTGTTCCCTTTATTGAGACTTCGTTTATCAGGGCGGCGGGAATGTCTGTGTTTCTGCCTGTGAAATGAACTGAGGCGCGTGAAGTGTTCCCATGGGTGTCCTCTGCCGTCACGGAGAAGAGTATTGTCTCTCCGCGGTTTATCGTCCTTCCGAGCGGAATGATGAATACTGTGCCGGACGGGGAGTATGAGAGCTTTCTGCCGTCTATCTCCATATCTATCAGGGTAACATCCTCATCATAGACCAGCCTTACGTTCCTGTTCTCCTCAAGAGTGAAGGATAAGAGCACAGGCATCGACTTGTCCTTTCCCTGAAAGGCGTCGTATATCCTTCCTCCCGAAGCTGGGCATGCGGAGAGGAGCACCAGTATAAGAGCCGCTGCTGTCATCTGTTTCATATCTTTATCTGCGCGCTTTCCCGGGTATTCCGTCCATTTCGCTTCCGCTATATGGAAATTCCTCTCTCTCTGGGGTAGATTATCGCTATGGCAAAACTCTGGCAGAAGAACTACACGCTCGATTCAATGATGGAGCATTTCACGGTACGCAATGACTATATATATGACGAGGAGCTTGTTATCTCCGATGTGATCGGCTCGGCGGCGCAGGCCAAGGGACTGAGGAAGATCGGGATACTTACGGAGAAGGAGTGCAGCGATCTCCTTAAAGGACTTGAGGAGATTGCGGCGCTGAGGCTGAAGGACAGCTTCCCGATAACGCTCGCGGACGAGGACTGTCACACAGCCATCGAAGGATATCTTACTGAACGTTTCGGAGAGGCGGGAAAGAAGATCCATACAGGGCGCAGCCGCAACGATCAGGTTCAGACAGCACTGAGAATATACATGAGGGAAGGGCTTCTGAAGCTCTCATCCGCATCGCTTTCCTTCGCATCCGCCCTCATCGCTCTGGCTGAGAAGAACACCTCCGTTCCCATGCCGGGGCGGACGCACATGCAGATAGCAATGCCGTCATCGGTGGCGCTGTGGGCACTCTCGTTCGCAGAGGAGCTTCTGGAGGAGACAGGCATGATGCTTGATCTCTATCACGTGTTCAACCAGAGCCCGCTCGGCTCCGCGGCATCATACGGTGTCACGCTTCCTCTCGACAGGGAGTACACGGCTCTTCTGATGGGATTTGAGAAGGTGCAGAACAATGTCCTCTACGCCAATAATTCACGCGGGAAGTTTGAGGCGTTCTTCCTTGATCACGCGGAGTATCTGGCCCTCACGGCATCAAAGCTCGCACAGGACCTGATGCTCTTCACGCTTCCGGAATTCGGGTACTTCTCGCTTCCGAGAGAGCTGTGCACAGGCTCATCCATAATGCCGCAGAAGAAGAATCCTGACGGGCTGGAGCTCGCCCGCTCGCGTACTGCTCTCATCGGATCATGCTCGATGAGGGTCAAGTCGATAATCAAGGCGCTTCCGTCGGGATACAACAGGGATTTTCAGGATACTAAGGAGCCGCTGATCGAAGGCTTCAGGGCCGCAGAGGAGCTTATGCTGATAATGGCCGAGATGGTCGCAAAGCTGGAGGTCCATCCTGAGGCGCTCGCAGCGGCATGCGTGCCCGAGCTCTATGCCACCGACAGGGTGATGGAGAAAGTCCTCTCCGGAGGCAATTTCCGCGACAGCTACAGGAATGTGGGACTCAATCTCGACAAGGTGGAGAGCGAGGACCCTGTCTCGTCGCTTGGGAAGAGAACTTCGCAGGGAACTACCGGAAATCTCGGTCTTGAGAAGGACAGGGTATGGCTTGAGGAGCTTGAGAAGAGGGCGGAGACGGAGAGCGGCAGACTTTCAGAAGTATATGCGAACCTGATACCGGGAATCACCGAGGCGGTGCTCTGAGAGACGGCGGAGGCTCCTCCGTTCCTCAGATGTTATCTGCCTTGAAAAGCCAACATTATTGTAATAGAGTGACGTTATGAGTATCGTCAAACCACATAAGCTCGGCGTCATAGCCGGACCGGGCTCCGAGTATTTCACAGGCAAGGTAGTCAAGCATCTGAGGCGTCTCTACATCGACAGATACGAGAAACTTTCCGAGGCGCTGACCAAGCGCCATGGCATGACAGCCGAGGAGCTCCTCAAGGCGGTTACGCTTATGGACGATCTCGATAGCCGCAAGATTCCCACGGGAAAGCTGCCTACATCGTTTCACTGTCCTGATCTCACCATCAATGTGAAGTACACGCGCTTCGCCAACGGCGAGGAGAAGGCCGAGATCATCGATCCGGTGCGCGGACTGAATGTGTATATAGTACATGATGTCTCCAATTCCGCTCCGATAAAGGTCGCAGGACTCGATGAACCGCAGCCGATGAGTATAAACGATCATCTGATGTTCCTCTTCACGACCATCAACGCGGTGAAGCTGGCCGGAGCGCTTTCGGTGACGCTTGTACTCCCGACCTATCCGTATGCGCGCCAGCACAAGAAAGCGGGAAGGGAAGCTCTGACTGCATCGCTTTTCGCACGCTTCTGCGAGGAGCTCGGCGTGGAGCGCATAATCACTCTCGACATACACTCTCGCGAGATAGAGAACGCATTCACGACATGCCATCTTGAGAATCTCCACGGCTCGTACCAGACGCTGATAGCGCTGAGGAAGCTGATAGACTTCTCAGATCCCGATATCGTTGTCGTATCTCCTGATACTGGCGCAGTCTCGAGGAATAAATTCTATGCGCAGGGACTTCACCGTCCTCTCGCCATGCTCTACAAGGAGCGCGACTATTCAATAGTCTCAAAGGACGCGAAGAACTCGAACATCAAGAGCATCAACCTCCTCGGTGATGTGAAGGGCAAGACAGTGCTGATGGCAGATGACATGATAGCCACCGGAGGCACAATGATCATCGCCATGCGCGAACTCATGAACAGGGGAGCAAAGAAGATAATCTGCATAGTCTCTCTCCCGTTCTTCAACGGCAACGCGATCGAGAACTTCGATGCCGCATACAGGGAAGGAGTGTTCTGGCGCATCATCGGAACAAACGCTGTGTATCAGGGCAAGGGACTTCTTGAGAAGGAGTGGTTCGTTCAGGCCGATGTCACCGAGCTTTTCGCCCGCGTTATCTCACGTCTGCACCACGGACGCTCAATATCGCCGCTTCTTGACAACAGGCGCTTCATCCAGAAACTGATCGACACGTCGCAGGCCAATCCGGATGCTCCTCTGATTCAGGAAGTGAATCAGGACTGAGGGGGCTTCCCATGCAGATGTCGAACAGGATAACAGGATTCCAGTGCTCTCCGATCCGCCGCCTCGTGCCTTTCTCGCGGCTTGCGGAGGAGAAGGGGATACACGTCATACATCTGAATATCGGGCAGCCCGATATAAAGACGCCCAGAGAGGCGATCGAGGCCATCAGGGGCTATGACAAGGATATAATCGAGTACGGAATCTCAGAGGGTGAGGTTTTTCTCAGGCGCAGCCTTGTCGGGTACTATAAGAAATACGGTCTTTCGGTGAATGAGGAGGATATCCTCATAACGACAGGAGGATCGGAGGCCATCCAGTTCGTGCTGATGACGCTCTGCGATCCCTTTGATGAGTTCATCATCCCTGAGCCTTTCTATACGAATGTATCCACGTTCGCGAACATCGCGATGGTTACGCTTCGCCCGGTGACATCGTCTTCGGATGACAACTTCGTCCTTCCGTCGATAGATGCCTTCGAGAAGTGCATCAACAAGAAGACGATGGGCATACTTCTCTGTTCTCCAAACAATCCCACAGGGCATGTATATACGCGTGAGGAGCTGAGGGCGCTTCTTGAGCTCTGCCGCCGCCATGATATCTTCCTTGTTGTCGATGAGGTCTACAGGGAGTTCTGCTATGACGGAAAGCACTTCACGTCTGTGCTCTCTTTCCCTGAGTATCAGGACAGGGTTATCTGCATCGATTCATTCTCCAAGCGCTTCTCGATGTGCGGCGCGCGCGTAGGTGCCATCGTCTCCCGCAACCGTGATGTCATCGATTCTGCGATGAAGCTGGCACAGGCCCGTCTCTGTCCTCCTGCCGTCGAGCAGGTTGCCGCAGCTGCTGCGCTCACTGCGCCGGATGAGTATGTTGAGAATGTCAGGGCTGAGTATGAGAGACGCCGCAATGTGCTGATACACCATATGCAGAGGATTCCGGGAGTGCGCTGCAGCCTTCCGAAAGGTGCTTTCTACTTCGTCGTTGATCTTCCTGTCGATGATGCCGAGAAGTTCGCAATCTTCATGCTGCGCGACTTCACATACGATGGATGCACCGTGATGATAGCTCCTGCCGAGGGTTTTTATGTCACTCCAGGACTGGGACACAATCAGGCGAGAATCGCCTATGTCCTCAAGGAGAGTGAGCTGATAAAAGCCGCGAAATGCCTGGAGGAAGGACTTAAAGCGTACAGACGCGACGTGATGAAAGTCTGAATTGTTTACTGCTGCAAGAGGGAGCGCCGTGAAAGCGGCGTTCTTTTTTACCGCAGAAAGAACCATATTCTGAATCTTCTATGATTTTCTGACTTCCAATTCAGAAAAGTCTGATTTTATTAAAGTTTTCGACTTTGATTTCCAAAAGTTTTGACATTTCGATATTCTGACTTATAATAAGCAGTGAGCGTAAAGGAGCACCTTTTATGGCAGAACTGATCAACAGGCCTGAGTATCTTAATCAGCTGATACAGCATAAGGATACCGATCTGGTCAAAATTATTACAGGAATACGCAGATGCGGAAAATCCTCTCTGCTTGATTTGTTTCATCAGCATCTGCTGTCTTCCGGAATAAATGATGACCAGATCATTCATATGAATCTGGAATCCATGAAATACAGGGAGCTTTCTGACTATGCCGCTTTCTATGATTATGTGAGCCGGAAGATTCCTTCCGGGAGAAAGTGCTATTTGATTTTTGATGAAATGCAGACTGTTGAATACTGGGAGAAAGCGGTTGAATCATTCCGAATTGATTTTGATGTGGACATCTATATCACAGGATCAAATGCGTATTTGCTTTCAGGGGAGTTCGCGACACTTCTTTCCGGCAGATATGTGGAAATCCGTATGCTGCCCCTTTCTTTCAGTGAGTTCCTGAGTTTCTATGATTTCGAGCCGGATGTGGTACTGGAAGAAAAATTCCAAAAATATCTGCAGTTCGGGGGTATGCCAGTTCTGCATGAATATAAATTTAATGAACCGAGAAGCATTGAAGTGCTTGAGGGGATTTACTCGACTGTTATCCTGAGGGATGTTCTTGAGCGGAACAATATTTCCGATCAGAGACTTCTGAACAAGATAGTCCTTTTCCTGTGCTCAAACATAGGAAGCATGACATCTCCGAACAATATAGGCAATGTGCTGGTCAGTGATGGCGCGCTTGCCGACAGAAGAACGATAGCGGGAAAAACCGTTGATAAGTACATCGCAATGCTTGAGGAAGCGTTCATCTTTTACCATGTCGGACGGTATGATATCAAAGGAAAGCAGCTGCTCAAGACGCTTGAGAAGCACTACATAATTGATATGGGATTCCGGAATATGCTGCTTGGATACAGGGATGCTGATCGCGGTCATATCTATGAGAATATAGTGTTCCTGGAACTCATGCGCCGTGAGTATCGCGTATATGTCGGCAAGATAGGTGAGAATGAAGTTGATTTTATTGCTGAACGGCCCAACGACAGACTATACATTCAGGTGACGGAATCATTGGCGTCTGAGGAGACACGGGAGAGAGAGCTTCGTCCGCTCAGGATGATAAACGATAATTATGAGAAAATCGTATTATCAATGGACCGTAGCTATATAACCTCGTATGAGGGAATCAAGGTTATCAATCTGATGGACTGGCTGCTTTCAGCTTCCGCATGATCCGGCCGCTTCAAAATGAACACAGGGGCCATCTGCTGACCCCTGCGCTGCCTTCGTGCTGTAATACTTACCTGTTTTTAGGCAAATATGCTGCAGGTTTTTTTCATTCAAGCTCGCTTCCCAGCTTTATTCCCCAAACATCACGCATTGCATCACAGAGGCGGAGCACTCTCAGCGTTTCTCTCCATGGCATTGCCTCAGGTTCCGTGCGTCCTGCTGCTATTGCCTTGTCTGCAGCCTCAAGCTCATACTCATAGCCGCTGACTTTATGGAAGATGGGAATTGTCTCCATCAGAACGGGAGGTCTGTCCGCGGAGTAGACGTTGATGCGCTCGGGATTGTTGACGTTGATTACCTCTATCGAACCATCTGTTCCGTATATCATTCCCTTGCGGTCTGAGACGCATTCGCTGTCTGAGAAGATTGTCGCGACTGCCCCCGATGAGAATGTCAGGTTTATCGTGTTTCTCAGATCGATGCCGCTCTCGCTCTTTACCGCCAGTCCCGATACCGATTCGATCGTGTCATTTCCCGCACCCATCAGAACGAAGTTGAGAGGGTAGACGCCGATATCGAGAAGGGCACCTCCTCCCAGCGCGGGGTCGGCTATTCTCGCCTTGTGGATGATCTTGTAGCCGAGGTTCGCCGTCATCGATGTGACGCGGCCGATGCGGCCCGAAGCGATTATATCGTCTATGATCTTCCTTGAGGGCATATAGCGCGTCCATATGGCCTCTGCGACGTACAGCTTCTTCTCCGCGGCAAGGGCAAAGACTTCCTCAGCCTCGCCGGCATTTATGCAGAACGCCTTCTCGGCAAGTATGTTCTTCCCGTGATTGAGCGCATCGATCATCTGCTCCTTATGGAAAGCGTGCGGGGTAGCCACATAGATGAGATCGACATTCTCATCGCTGTAGAGCTCCTCGTATGAGCCGTAGGCCTTCCCGATTCCGAAGCGTGATGCGAATTCCTTCGCCTTCTCAAGACTGCGGCTTGCCGCCGCCTCTATATGTATTGTCTCCGGCATCGCGAGCATCGTCTCTGCCAGTGTAGCCGCGATCGTTCCGCAGCCGAGTATTCCGATTCTTAGCATCGTTGTCTCCTCCTGCCGCTGATTATACCCCATTAAAGAGGAGCTTGTGATGCAGAACATCTGTTTTTACTATATACTCCCATCATGAGGAGATAGCTGTGGAGCTTTTTGCAGGATTTGACTCTCTCTCGTCGATGTCGAAGGAGAAGGCGGATAAGAACATCCATGAAGCGCTGAATTATCTCAGGCTTGATTTCCGTAATCTGGGGGAACTCATAGGCCCCTATCATCCGCTGGAGGTCCTGAAGCTCGCTTCCTGGGAAGAGCGCAGGATAGTGCGGACAAAGGCGAAGGACCCTCTCGCATCCGCTTCCGGACGTCTTCTTCCTGTTCTGCTCCAGTCGGTAATCCAGAGCACATATTACAAAGTTGAGAACGGGATATCATCAAACCGGAACATCAAAGAGAAGGACTGGAACAGGATAAGAAGCGTTGTCGATGATGTCGCGAAGCGGCTTATCAGGCTGATTGAGTGCTATACAGTATCAAATGTGCGCTCGTCGCTGATAAAGGAAGAGGATGCGGAGCTGTACCGTGACACTCTCTTTGAGGAGGTATTCCCGCCTCTTGAGGATACGGATAAGCTGAAAAAGCTCTCATATCTTGCCTATGGGATGCTTGAGGCATCCGGCGGAATTGCGGAGGAGAAATTCGGCACGTCATCCGAGGCCCTTGTCCATGGCCTTTACAATATCGCTCTGCGTGGAGTGGAAGGCATAGATAGGCTGACGGAGGAAATCGCGGTCTACAAAAGTGAGATGGAGACCATGATGGCCCAGAAGAGGGCTGCTGATCCTTCCCGTGTGATAACCGAGGATGATCTGAGAAATGAGATCGTCAGGGAGAACGGCTGGGAGAGCAGGGTCAACAGACTTGCTGGGGAGAGGGACGGCTACGATCTTTACCGTCCCGATTTTGTCTCCGATCTTCCCTCGTCAGCATATGAGACGCTCTCCGCTTATCCCGGTACGCTGGACTTTGACCAGATGTTCCTCAAGGGACTGTTCCCTGCGACAATCTATCCATTCCTCCATTTCGGAGATATGTATTTCTCCTTTGTCTCAAGCCACCTTCCGTCCTACAGCCTCAGGACACTGCAGGAGATCGCGGGGCTTACGCTGCGCTATACCGCGGCGGCAGATACGGCATGCCGCATGATATTCCATGAGACCGACGAGGATGATGTCTACTCATTTGACGGAAACAAGGTTGATGTCTCGCTCCTTTCATCGCTTACGGAGGTGAATGCCTTCATCTCCCCGGCTCTTTTCCAGTCGAGAATAGCGAGGCGCGGCGAGGAGAAGGAGAAAAAGCCCAGAATAGGGCATAAGGGTCTCATTCTTGATCCTGACAGCTTCGATGAGCTTCATGAAGTGTCTGACGGAGTGTTCGCCTCGTCGCTTTATTTCCTTATAAGCTCCTCGGAGACTCCGGAGAGCCGCAGGAATTTCTACCGCACTGTATTCGGCCAGCTTGAGATGCCTGACCGCACCGAGTTTGACGAGATAATGGACGGCGAAGAGGAGGCGCAGGATGACAAGCCCCACGATGCCGATGATGTCCTATCCGACAGCACTACGGATGAATATGAGTACGACAGTGAGGATGATGACGAGAAAGCGAGGGAGATAGAGGAGAAAGAGAAGGCTCTTGAGAGTGATGTGCCTGAGGAGTTCCCCTCATCCTATGAAAGAAGCGCTGAGATAGAGAAGCTCAGGGACAAGTATGCGCTCACGAAGGAACTCATAGAGAAAGACGAGAAATCTGAAGCTGAGGCGGATGAGTACGAGAAGGCTCTCGATGACGACGAGTATCTTGAGGAGGATTATCCTGACGAGAGTGATTCCGTTGATGACGAGAAGCCTGAGGACGAAGCTCTCTATGATGAGGACGAGAAAGAGGACGAGTATGCGGACGACAGCGCAGACGATCCTGACCAGCTCACATTCCTCGATGATCTTTTCCCGGACAGGGAAGAAGAGGAAGAGAACAGGCTTGAGGAGGATGAGTTTGCCGAAGAGGAGGAGGCTGAATTCGAGAAGAGCGAGGAAGAGGCCGAGGCCTTCGCAGTCTCAAACAGGGAACCGCTGCTTGATTCCACCATACAGGAAGTTACAGGAGATGTTCCTTTAGCAGACGACAGCTGTGCTGAGGATGAGGACTCCACGGATGAATCTATCCCGGCAGAAGATATTCCTGCCGAGGATGATGTTCCCGCTGAGGATGATGTTCCCGCTGAGGAGAATATCCCCGCTGAATCTGAGACAGACGATGCTGAGAAAACTGACGCTGCCATTTCCTCCGGTGAGAACGCTGAAATGCCTGAGCCTTCTTCTGCAGGAAATGAATCTGAGAGTTCTCTGCATGATGAGGCAGAGAAAGAGCATTCATCTGATGATTCATCCTCAGTAAAGGATGAAGATTCCTATTCCGGTGATCTGCTTTCCGGTATCGGTTCAGGTGATGACAGCGGAGAACCGGAAGAGAGCAGTCATGCAGAAGATGAGAGTGAAACGCTTCTGGCAGAAGATAATTCTCCTGAGTCTGCTGACGGTGAGAAAGTATCAGAGCAGCCTGGCGTGGAAAAATCTGGAGAGAGTGAGGAGACAGCCGAATCCCTGATAGAGAAAGGTATTGTTCATCCTGTAGAGCTTGCCGGAGGCGGGAAGGTATTCGTTATGTCCGATGCTCCGGAGGCTTTTGCCGATCTCAGGGAAGAAAAAAAGAAGGAAGAGGAGCTTCCTGAACTTCACGGGATACTTCGTGAGATAGCTCTCCGCGTGCCCCGTGACGGCGTTTTCATGCGCTTTGTCTCATCGTCTGATCCTGAGATGACCGATTATCTTGAGAAGGTGATCAGATCAAGCTGGGAGAGACAGAGAAGCGATGGAAAGGACAAGATGTTCTCAATTTATGACTGCTCGCTCTCTGTCCTCATCGCCGCTGCGAAAGTCAATGATGATCTGAGAAAAGAGGAACTCCTGAACAACGCCGGTGCCGTTATGTACTCAAAGCACAAGAAGGAGTGGAACGCGCTCGTGCTCTCGATAGACAGCGACTTCCATATCTCGGATGCCTATGAGAAGGTTATAACTCCCTCGTCTTTCTCTCCTTCAAACTGGAAGATATGCACGATAATAGGCGAGCAGCTGATAGCAAGGGGCAGATGATGGAGAGCGAAGCGCTGAGACAGAGGTTTGAGGCGGCCAAGGAGATAGCTGATGCCGCATCCGCGTTCCTTCTTTCTCATGAGGATATGCGCTCCATGAGCGAGACGAAGGCTGAGAACGACTATGTCACCTCCGCCGACAGGGAGTGCGAGCGTCTGATAATCTCCTCTGTGATGAGAAAATTTCCCGATGATGCGGTCTACGGAGAGGAGAGCGGGGAAAGCGGCGGCGGAGGCGTCCGGTGGATAATCGATCCGATTGACGGCACCGTTGATTTCATGGCCTCTTTTCCCGACTACACCGTCTCGATAGCGTTTGAGGACGAGGAGGGGATAGCCTTCGGCGTCGTCGCAGTGCCAAGACAGGGAGAGGTGTTCAGCGCCATGAGGGGCTGCGGGGCGTTCCTCAACGGCAGGAGGATCATGACGGATGAAACCACGCCGCTCGGAAAGACGCTTGCAATCCTCGTTCCTCCTCACAGGCATCACAGATATCTCCATGATTACATCGAGAGGATGGAGAGATTCTACTACCGTGTCTCCGACATGCGTTCGCTGGGATCGGCCGCAGTATCGCTCTGCTATGTGGCCTGCGGAAGATGCTCCATGTACTATGAGATAGGACTTCATCTCTATGATATCGCCGCCGGCATCGTTATTCTCAGCGAAGCTGGCGGACGTGTGACATTCCTTGACGCCAGAGAGGATTGGATAGAGATCGCAGCCTCCTCGGCTGCCGCCCATGAGGCGATGATGGAGTGCATCAATGGTTAAGGCGGTGCTTTTTGATTTCGACGGCACTCTTGCCGATTCCTCCGCCGGAATATTCCACACGGCTCTTTATACAGTGAGGAAGATGGGGATAGAGCGCGAGTACAGCGATGATGAGCTCCGGCGCTTTGTCGGACCGCCTCTCAGGCGCTGTTTCGTTGAGGCTTTCGGCATGGATGAATCCCTTCTGGATGAAGCCGTGAGAATCTACAGGGAGGAGTACACTGCGCGTGGAATGCGCATGATGCATCTCTATCCGGGTATGAAGGAGCTTCTTGAGGCGCTGAGAGGAATGGGAATAAAGACTGGAGTGGCCTCGTTCAAGGCTGAGACGCTTGTGATCTCCTGCCTTGATGGACTTGGCGTGCATGACCTCTTTTCTGCCATCCATGGCTCCGATCTCGCTGGAACACTCACCAAAGGCGATATAATAGAGCTTGCGATCAAAGACCTCGGCGTGGACAGAGAGTGCGTGCTGATGGTCGGAGATACCGAGAACGACCGTCTCGGAGCGGAAGCTGCCGGTGTTCAATTCCTTGCTGTTACATACGGATTCGGATACCGGAGCGCATCCGATGTATGCGGATTTTCTGCATCCTCTGCCGGTGAGATACTTTCTCTGGTGAAGAGGATGAATGGAGGAGATATGATAGAGAAAGTCGAGACAAAGTCGGCACCGGCCGCGATAGGGCCGTACAGCCAGGCAGTAAAGGCAAATGGCATGGTGTTTGCTTCCGGACAGATACCCATTGATCCCGCGACAGGCGAGATCAGCGGAAAGACGGCCGCAGAGCAGGCCAGACAGGTGTTCTCAAACGTTAAGGCCGTCCTTGCCGCTGCCGGAACAGATATTGCAAAAGTCGTCAAGGCGACGGTGTTTCTTGCTGATATGGCGGACTTCGGCGCAGTGAATGAGGTCTATGCCGAAGCGTTCAAAGATGCTCCTGTGCTTCCGGCGCGTTCCGCAGTGGCTGTTAAGACACTTCCGAAGAACGTGCAGGTAGAAGTTGAGGTCATCGCCCTGCAGTAATGCATTCTGATGGTTTCTCCGGTGCTTTCATGCCGGAGAAATCACAGATATTTCTCCCTCAGCGGCAGCACTGCGGCATTGAGCTTTCTGGCGATTGTCCCGACAAGAAGGGCCGCTGCGACCGTTCCTTCCCTTACGCCTCCCAGATTTCCGAGGAATATAACCGAGAGGATCAGCGATATTGTGACAAGCGATGAGTCGGTGACCACCTTCGCTGTGCCGAATTTCAGCCCTGATACACTGGAAAGGGCAAGCGCGAAGCCCTCTCCCGCGAGAGGAACCGTATCTGAATTCACCTCGGCGCTCACTCCGGCCGCGACGAGGATTATTCCCGCGATGCAGCAGAGACAGGACTCTGCGTACCCCGACGGCTCAAGCGGCTCCAGAAGGGAGAGAGCTGCATCCGTGAGCGCGCCGAAAACCAGCGCCACAGGAAGCTGAAAAAGCTGCAGCGGATTGTATTTTCTCCTCAGCAGGATTATCTGGAGGAGTATGAATGCGCAGTGCATTATTATCGTGGCGGTGCCGACGCTCAGAGGTGCGAACATGCTGACTGTATATGGGACGCTCGATATTGGCGATGTCCCCATATCGGCCTTAATGGAGAATGCGACACCGAGCGCCATTATGCATAGCCCGGCTGTAAGTACTGTTATTCTTCTTGCAAGATGCTCCGTTCTCATTCCTCTCCCCGCGTCATCTGATCAATAAAAAACTCCCGGTTCTCCCGGGAGCTCTGACTGCAGCCGATAATGTCAGCTGTTGACCCTTTCAAGGTATTCCTTAGTCTCGGTGTTCACCCTGATCTTCTCGCCCTGCTTGATGAAGATAGGCACTCTCACGCGGAGGCCGGTCTCTGTAGTGACATACTTCGTGGCGCCCTGTACGGTATCGCCCTTGACGGCTTCCTCAGCCTCGGCGACGGTGAATACGATCTTTGAGGGGATGATGATGTCGAGCACCTGATCCTCCCAGAAAGTAGCCCTGTAGGTCTCTCCTTCCTTCATGAAGTACTCGTAGTCGGGGAAGGACTTCATCGGGACATCGATCTGGTCGAATGTCTCCGCGTTCTGGAAGTAGAAGTTCTCGCCATCATTGTAGAGATACTGGAGGTCCTTGTCCTCGACCGTGATATCCTCAGCATTGTCCTGGCTCTTCATTGTCTCTGAGAGCACCTGTCCTGTAGCGGGGCTCTTGAGCTTGAGGCGGACGAAAGCGGAACCCTTGCCGGGATTCACGAACTCGCGTTCGATGCATACGAACGGCTGTCCTTTTATCAGAAGAGCCGTACCCTTGTCGATCTGACCTGCTTTAATCATATTTTCTACCTCTGTTTATCAGACTGTTTCCGGTTTTTCCGGACGTAGCATATCAGAAAGAGGGAATAAAAGTAAAGGTGCAATGCAATTAAGTCCGAGATGGACGGCAAGGAGCCTGTCAAGTCCCATGGCGCCTCCGGATGACTGGGGAATGTCCAGCGACGGGAATGACGGATCGGCGGGGGGAATGACATCTCCCGTTCCCTGTCTTTCTCTCACAAGTCTCGCTTCCTCCTCCTCGAAGTACTTCCTTGTCTCCTCCCTGTCCGTCTCCTCATCGTAGCAGTTCGCGATCTCTATCCCGGATATATACATCTCCCAGCGTTTCCTGCACGGTCTGTCCCCATCCTTTTTCGCAAGGCATCTGATTCTGTCCGGGTATTGGGTGAGATAGACTTCCCTGTCCTTCGGAAGCGAAGGCTCGGTGTAGGTGAGGAATATCCTGTTGAATGTGTCATCCCAGCTCTCGCCGTCTCCAGGATGGAGCCCCAGCCTTACCGCCTCCTTCCTGAGGTAGCTGATGTCCTCCGCCCTGTCCATATCAACGCCTGCATATTTCATCATCGCCTCATGCATCGTTATGACAAGAGGCTTCTCGTCCATCCACGGTGCCCTTATTCCTTTGAGCGCTGTCTTTTCTATCATCTCGATGGTGATTCCGATTGAATCCTTCTCATCGGCGCCTGCAGTGTAGTACTCAAGCATCGTGAACTCGGGATTGTGCACATCCCCCAGCTGTTCGGCGTTGCGGAAGCACTGGGAAATCTGGAATATCGATCCGGAACCTGCCGCGAGGAGCTTTTTCATGAAGATTTCGGGGGAGGGAATAAGATAGAGGTCGCGGCATCCCTCGAACTCGTTGATGAATCTGGTTCCGAACGCCTTTATCGTAGGCTCCGGAATAAGATACGGCGAGAGTGTCGGCGTCGATACCTCGAGATAGCCTTTAGAGATGAAATGAGTTCTTATGTTCATGAGAAGCTCGGAACGCTTCCTTGCGGCGTTGAAATCGTACATGCCGCGATTGTATTGCCCCTTGCCGCCAGTTTCAATACTATCTCGGTATGGCACATTACGCTACAGACGAGCCGGTCTACGCGCTCGCGACTCCATACTCCCCCTCGGCTCTTGCGGTCATAAGGGCTTCCGGCGAGGGAGTGCTGTCAATTTTCCAGCCTTATTTCACCGGCAGGATAACGGATGCACCATCCGGGAAAGCCGTCCACGGATATGTAAAGGATGAGTGCGGCGAGCGGATTGACGAGGTCATGACAGTGGTCTACAGAAAGGGTCACGGCTACACCTCGGAGGAGGCTTTTGAGATCATGTGCCATGGTTCGCTTCCCGTTATACGTTCTCTTTCTGCGCTGCTTGAGCGTGCGGGAATAAGGGAGGCTGAACGCGGTGAGTTCACTTACCGCGCATTCATGCACGGACGCATGGACCTGACGGAAGCGGAAGCTGTCGAGGAGATCGTCAAAGCCCGGACGGAGAGGGCTGGATCGGATGCGCTCTCACGCCTCACAGGCTCGATCTACAGGGAGGCGGAGGCAATTAAGGATTCCGTTTTAAATATTCTCGCATCCCTTGAGGTCCAGCTTGATTACGGCGAGGACGAGATTCCCGAGGAGTGGGTGTTCCCTCATGAAGAGGTGCGCGCGATCATAACGCGCCTGCGGAGCATCGCAGCCACATTTGCCTCCTCCCGGCTCTACAGCGAGGGTGCCTCCGTCGTCATAGCCGGACGCACCAATGCCGGAAAAAGCTCTCTTTTCAACGCGCTTTTAAAGGAGAACAGGGCAATCGTATCCTCAGAGGAGGGGACGACCAGAGATTACATTGAGACAGAGGCGGTGATCCGAGGCATTCCCGTACGCCTCTTTGACACTGCGGGATTCAGGGAAACCGACGGAAGCATCGAGCTGGAAGGAATAAGAAGGACCGAAGAGCTTATGGAGAAGGCCGATCTCATCATATATGTCTCCGATCCCTCCTCCGGAGATGATCCTCACCCCGATGATGATTCCCGTACGCTGACGGTGAGCTCTAAGCGCGACATCACAGGCAGAGATGCGCCTCTCTCATTTTCATCGGTGACGGGAGAGGGACTCGATGAGGTCATAGATGCCATTGCGGAGAGACTTTCCCGCGGGACAGAGGCGCCTGAGGGTGTGCCGAGGATAGACTCGCTGCGCCAGAAGGAGAAGCTGGAGGAGACCGCAGAGGCTCTCGAGAGTGCGGAGCTGTCATCTTTCGCGGGTTTCGATATAATAGCAATGTACCTCCAGAGCGCGCTTTCATCGCTCGGAGAGCTTACAGGTGAGATAACAGGAGATGATATCCTCGACCGTCTCTTCTCATCATTCTGCCTGGGGAAATGATATGCGTGATTACGATGCGATAGTCATAGGGGGAGGTCATGCCGGCATAGAGGCATCCCTCTCGCTTGCCAGAGAGGGCTTTGACACACTCCTCATCACTCAATCTCTGGACGCGATAGGGCGCATGAGCTGCAATCCGTCAATCGGGGGACTTGCAAAGGGAAACCTTGTCCGCGAGATAGATGCTCTCGGGGGTGAGATGGGACATCTGATAGACCGCACTATGATACAGATGAGGATTCTCAACAGACGCCGCGGTCCTGCAGTCCAGGCCCCGCGCGCACAGGCTGACAAGTTCAGCTACTCCAGGCTAGCCAAGGAGACGCTTGAGAAGGAGCACCATCTCTTCCTATTCATGGACACAGTCGTTGATTTCATTGTCGAGCAGGGGAGAATCGCAGGGGTAGTTACCGAGCGCGGCTGGAAGATATCCTCCCGCACAGCAGTGCTTACGACCGGCACGTTCATGAACGGGAAGATATTCATAGGGGAGTATGAAGCTCCCTGCGGACGCCTGGGAGAGAGCGCGGCTGCAGGGCTCGGGGACAGGCTCCGGGAGAAGGGTTTCCGCGTGGGAAGGATGAAAACAGGAACTCCCGCCAGAGTCAGGAAGAGCTCCCTCGATTTCAGCGAGATGGAGCTGCAGGAGGGGGACGACCCGATGGAGCCTTTCTCCTTTGAGACAGAGCATGTTGATCGTCCGTCGCTTCCCTGCTATGTCACATACACCACGGAGGAGACGCACCGCATAATACGCAGCAATATCTCGCGCTCCCCGCTTTACGGCGGGAAGATAGTGGGACGCGGACCGAGATACTGTCCGTCGATAGAGGACAAGGTCGTCCGTTTCCCCGACAGGGAACGCCATCAGATCTTCGTGGAGCCAGAGGGAGAAGGAACGGAGGAGATGTATCTCAACGGCCTTTCGTCATCGCTCCCGGAGGATGTCCAGCACAGTTTCATCCACTCCGTTCCGGGACTGAGGCACGCTGAGATAATGCGTCCGGCATATGCTGTCGAGTATGATTACCTCAATCCGCTTGATCTCTTTCCGTCGCTTGAGAGCAAGCTCATCGGCGGACTTTTCATAGCAGGACAGACCAACGGCACCTCCGGCTACGAGGAGGCCGCAGCACAGGGAGTGATGGCGGGAATCAACGCCGCACAGCTTCTGAAAGGGGAGAAGCCTCTGATCCTTTCCCGCACCGAAGCATACATCGGCGTACTCATCGACGATCTTGTCACGAAGGGTACGGAGGAGCCGTACAGGATGTTCACATCCCGAGCGGAGCACAGGCTCTCGCTCCGCCACGACACTGCGGACCAGCGTCTCACTCCAAAAGGATTCGCGGCAGGACTTGCATCTCCTGAGCGTATGGAAAGGCTGAGGAAGAAGAGCGCTGAGATAGAGAGCGTGAAGATGCTTCTGCGTTCGGCGCGTGCCGGGAGCAAGAGTGCCTACGATGTTCTCAAAGAGCCTGAGGCGGACATATTTTCACTTCATATTGACGGGCTGGACAGTTATTCCGCGTCCGTTCTCCGCGAGGTGGAGCTTGATATAAAGTATTCAGGCTATCTTCTGAGGCAGGAAAGAGAAATAGAGAAGGCAAAGCGTCTTGACAATATGGAGATTCCCGCCGATTTTGATTATGATTCAATAGATGGAATCTCTTCCGAGTCGCGGGAGAAGTTCAAGGCCGTCAGGCCTGTTTCCATCGGGCAGGCGAGAAGGATATCGGGTGTCAGGGTTTCCGATATCGCTGTTCTCAGCGTTGCCGTAAGGAGCAGGGAGCGTGGATAAGGAACTCCTTTTATCAGGACTGGAGAGAACAGGGGCTCCGCATGGCGGAAGGGAGATCGGGATGATCTCGACGTTCGTCAGCGAGATAATGCTCTTCAATCCCGCTCTCAAACTCGTCGGGGACAAGGACCCCGATGAGATAATCATCAGGCATGTGCTGGATTCCGCTGCAGCTTATCCGGTATTTGCCGAAGAGACAGAGGCCGGATGCACGATTGCTGATCTGGGATCGGGGGCGGGGTTCCCCGGAGTGGTTCTTGCCATTCTCTTCCCTGACAGGCATTTCGTGCTGGTGGAGCGTATGCAGAGGCGTTCACAGTTCCTCAAGGGAGTCCTTCTTAGGACGGGACTGGAGAATGCGGAGGTCGACGAGTGCGATCTCAGGACGGAGAAGAGAAGATTCGATGCCGTCACATGCAGGGCTTTCCATCCGGTCTATGACATCGCCGGCGATGCAGTGCGCATCCTCTCCGGTGATGCCCCCCTCATACTCTATAAGGGGCAGCACGGAAATGTGCTTTCGGAGCTTGAAGTCCTGAGAGGGGAGGGCTACAGCTTTGAAAGCAGGATCGAGAACCTGAGGGTTCCCTATCTTGACGAACAGAGAACGGCTGCGGTAATCCGCGGTCTGAAGAAAGCGTAGAAGATTTCTTCGGAGTTCCATTATGAAGATAAGAAAACACAGGCTTTCCCTGGCGGTGGGTATTATCGTAATGCTTCTCGGTCTTGCATCGGGAGCGGCTTCCTTCATTGCACTCAGAGGCATGGGCGGCGAAAAGCTGCCGTCGCTGATCTCCTCAATAGGATATTATGCTGGATTCCCCGAAGGAACGGCATCGCTTGTTGCGCTTTCCGCATTCCTCTTTTTCGGAGGACTTTTAATACTTGCGTTCAGAAAGAAGAAGAGGGTCTCGATGGTATTCTCCATCCTCTTCCTTGCCGTCATATATATCACCGTACTCGCATACTCGCATCTCGGAAGCGGCAATCCCCACCCTGAGTTCCTCATTTCAAGAATAGATGCGGAGAGAAGAGGACTTCTCCTTATCTGCACCGTTCTCGAGGTACTCCTCTCCGCCCTGATCCTCTCGGTCACAGGGAAGGCCGACAGCAGGCTCGTAGAGAGGGAGGAGAAACGCCTGAGGCGCATGGAACTTGCTGAGGCCAAGATGAAGGAGGAGGCGGGAGAAGCATCTTCCGGAGAGAATGACGGAGAGGAACCCGTTCCCGCGGCTGCTCCGAATGAGAAAGAGGACAGGCGCTATCAGAAGATGAAGGAGAAGATGGACCGGAAGCAGCAGCGCAGGGAGGAGAAGCTCGTAAAGAAGGACGAGAAGAAGGCTGCCAGGCTCCAGAAGAAGATAGACAAACAGAACGCCGCCGAGGAGAGCAGGCTTGAAAAAGCCCGCGAGAAGGAAGAGAGGAAAGCGGCGAAGGCAGAATCCTCCGGAAAGGATGAAGGCGACGGAGAGAATGAATTCGTTACGAGAGGGGCTGAGACGCCCCGCAGAAACGCCGATCCTTCCGCGCCTGTTGATATCCCGGAAGTTGGCGATCTGCCGCATCTGAAGAAGATAAGGACGCCGGAGGGTGTCGCCGCATCGTCAAAGCGTTCCCGTACTCATGAAGCTGCAGCGGCAGCAGCTGAGAGCCCTGCAAAAAAGACGGCTGAGGCATCAGAGAGACAGATGCCCCCCGAGTCCGATGTGTTCTCAGCAATAAAAGGGGAGATAGAGAGAGAAGAGGAGGAGAAGAAACGTCCTGCAAAGAGCGCGCGCACTTCCTCTTCCGTACTGCGTCCGCAGTCGTTCCGCAAGGGAGGCATGCTTGAGGCGACTCTTGAGTCCTTAATGGGAAATAATAATAATGAGTCAGGCGATGAAAAGCAGAAAAGTTCGGACAGCGGCACCTCTGACAGACGCCCGATAATAGGCTTCGAGGAGAAACGGAACAGCAAGAAAGAGAAGAAGAACAATTCATCTTTCGCTCCCTCAGGGCTTTCTCCAGACCATCCGCGCTACAAGATGTTCGAGGCTCTCGCAGGTCAGAACAGCGTGTCATCATTCCCTTCAAAGAGCTTTGAGCCTGCGGAGGAGGCCCCTGCTCCGGCAGTGCAGGCGGTCCATGTCCCCGAGAACAGAACTGAAAAGCATCACAGCGTGCGCAGGATACCCGGACAGTCAGGCTTTCTAAAGGAGGATGATAGCTCCTCTGACGATCATTCACCGGAAGTGAACGATTCCGCAGCCGAGGAACCATCTTCCTTTGAGATCGAGGAGGCTGCGGTGAAGCCGGCATCCCCGAAGAGAAAGCCGGCAGTTCATCATGAAGAGGAAGAGAGTGCCGCAGAGGCTGAGATATTGCATGAGGAGTCCCGCCATCCGGCGAAGAGCGCTGCCGAAGCTCCTGCGAAGGCTTCAAAAAGCGTTGCACAGGATGAGGCGGAGGTTTCTGACATGCCTCAGCAGGAACATGAGTTTCTCCTCTCTGTCGGTGTCGGCGGACTGCAGAGCAATGAGCTGGGATATGCCGGAATCTCGCAGAGAAGCCGGAAGAAATACAGTCCGCCTCCATTGAACATCCTCGTTGACTATCCTCAGGCCTCGAGGGAGATCGACGACTTCACAAGAGAGCGCGGCGAGATAATCGTGGACACGCTTGCCGAGTATCACATAGCCGTGACGCTCTCGAACATCATCAAGGGACCTACCGTCACGATGTACGAGCTTGAGCTGGGAGAGGGAATCCTCGTTAACCGCATCAAGGCGCGCATTGACGAGCTTTCCTACAACCTCGGAGGTGTATCGATAAGGATTCTCGCTCCTGTGCCCGGCCGCAAGGCTGTAGGCATCGAGGTTCCCAACAAGGTCAGGGCAACGATAGGCTTCAAGGATATGCTGATGGCGGTCAGGAAGAATCCCGAGAGCAGCAAGCTGCGCGTGCCGATGATCCTCGGACGCACGATCATGGGGGAGCCTGTCACCATCGATGTCTCCAAGATGCCTCACATGCTCATAGCAGGTTCCACAGGATCGGGAAAATCCGTCTGCATAAACTCGTTCATCAGCTCCCTGATCTACTTAAAGAGTCCGCAGGAAGTGCGCCTTATAATGGTCGATCCCAAGGTTGTCGAGCTGACTGTCTACAACGATATTCCGCATCTCCTGACGCCTGTAATCACGGATTCGGGCAAGGTCGTGAAGGCTCTCGGATGGCTCTGCGATGAGATGGACAGGCGTTATCAGATGCTCGCCACATTCGGAGTGAGGAACATCGAGGGACTAAACGCCAAGATAAGGAACGAGAACATCCCGGCGGAGAAGCTGCCATACATCGTTCTTATTATGGATGAGTTTGCCGACCTCATGTCCGTTGTCGGAAAGGACATAGAGACATATGTCGCGAGACTGGCTGCAAAGGCCAGAGCCGCCGGCATACACCTTATCCTCGCCACGCAGAGACCGTCGTCAGATGTTGTCACCGGAACGATCAAGAACAACTTTCCGGCGCGTATTGCGTTTGCAGTTTCCTCCAGCACCAACTCCCGCATCATCCTCGATGAGAACGGTGCGGAGAACCTCTTAGGCAAGGGCGACATGCTTCTGATGGAGCCATCGTCTGCAGGATTCCAGAGAATACAGGGAGCGTTCCTCTCCGACGACGAGGTCTATGACATCGTGGGATACGCGAAGAAGAATGGCTCTCCGGATTATCTTGCTGATGATATCTTCGAGGAGCCGGAGACCAGGGATTCCGGTGACGAGGACGAGGAGCCCGTCTCTGACGAGGATTCCGATGAAGTACTCTACGAGAGAGCGAAGCAGATAGTATTCGAGCGCAAATGCGCCTCCGCCTCGTTCCTGCAGAGAAGGATGAAGATAGGGTACAACAGGGCTGCACGTCTTATAGAGATGATGGAGGACAACGGCATCATTGGTCCGGCCAACGGCTCAAAGCCGAGGGAGATACTGAAGTACTATGATGACTGATAAGCTCCGCCGCACTTCTTTTCACCATTTCTCAGTTGTATTATTCTCTGCGGTATGAGAAGCGCAATAAGGAATGGAGAGGTTGTCAGGGAGGATGAGGCCGTACTGCCGGTATCCTGCCGTGAGGTTCAGTATTCTTTCTCCGTATATGAGGCCCTGAGGATAATCTCGGGGCATATTGTCCACCTTGAGGACCATCTCAGGAGGCTCAGGGCATCTTGCAGGGATATTTCCCTTGTCCATCCGTTCAGCGATGAGATGATAGAATCATCGCTGAGGAAGCTCATCGAGGCTGACGGAATTACAGATGCCTCGGCGCGCATCCTCATTGTCGGCGGACCGTCGCCGCTTTTCTTCATAACCTACACAGGGCTTCTCTCATATCCTGAAAGCTATTACACAGAGGGAGCCGCGGTCTCGCTCTATTACGGCGAGCGCTTTATGCCGGAGGCTAAGACCTCGAATCTTCTGATGCAGTACATAGCGCTGGAGGAGGCGAAGCGGAAAGGGTGCTTCGAGGCGCTGCTGGTTAACCGCAAGGGTTTTGTCCTCGAGGGTACGCGCAGCAACTTCTACGGGATATCCGGGAAGCGGATCTACACGGCTCCCGATGAGCTGGTTCTCTCCGGAATAACGCGCATAAGCGTGCTCAAGGCCTCCGTGCATCTCGGCTTCGAGGTTGTGTTCACGCCTCCTACGGTAGTCAATCTCCATATGTTCGATGCTCTCTTCATCTCTTCAACGTCTATGGGGGCGATGCCTGTATCCTCTGTTGACGGACGTGCCATGAAGCATGATGCCTGGAACGCTGTTTCCGACATCTGCTGCCTCGAGAGGGAGTGGGAGTAGACGCGCTGCTGTTGCAATGATTCTCTCTCTTCTGTATCATATCTTTCCGTGCTTCGGCACTTTATGGTAATCGGCACTGACCGATGAGAGTATAAGGAGAAGAATATGAGCAACGAGAAGAAGGCGCTCAGCGCCAGGCTCAGGACTGCTGATTTCGGTTCAGCAGGATCGAGGAGACTGCTCAGGAACGGAGAGATTCCCGCAGTCGTCTATGGTAAGTCAGAACCACTTCATGTGATTGTCAACGCGCATGAGTTCGAGATGAAGAAGTCCGGATTCAGCGAGTCCACGCTCATCACGCTCAGCGTCGAGGGTGATGGTGATCACATGGTATTCGTGAAGTCATATCAGGAGGATCTCCTCCGCCGCTGTGTACACCACATTGATTTCTTCGAGATCACAGCCGGCCATATGGTTCGCACTCATGTGCGTGTCGAGCTTGACGGCAATCCTGTCGGCTGCAGGGCAGGCGGAGTTCTCGATCAGGTCATCCATGAGCTTGAGATCGAGTGTCTCCCGAAGGACCTTCCCGAGGTCATCAAGGCCGATGTCTCCGCACTTGACATCAATGAGTCCTTCCGCGTCGATCAGCTTGTCATTCCCGCCGGAATCAAGGTGCTTGCCGACGGTGGTGCTGCGATCGCTTCCGTCAAGATGGTCAAGGAGGAGGCTGCTGCTGAGCCTGCCGCCGATGACGCTGCTGCCGCTGCGGCGGATACTGCAGCTGCTGCTGACACAGCGAAGAGCGCAGAGACAAAATAATGACTGTATTCGGTCTTGGAAATCCCGGGGCCAGATACATGGGAACGCGGCATAACGCCGGTTTCGAGACAGTCGAGAGGATAGCAGCGCGGCTTGGGCTGAAGCTCAGGAAGCGCTGCTTCCGTCTTTACAGGAGGGCAGTCTCTCAATCCCTTGTGCTGGTCGAGCCTCTTACCTATATGAACAGATCGGGAGATGTGGCCGCAGAGTGCATCCCGCCGGGAGACACAGTCATAGTCATTGTCGATCAGATGGATCTCCCTCCGGGCAGGATAAGGATAAGGCGCGGCGGATCGTCCGCAGGACACAACGGGCTGAAATCGATGATAGGAGCCATCGGCCCCGAGTTCATCCGCGTCTACATCGGCACGGGGCGTCCCGCACCCGGCGTCTCCGTCTCAGACCATGTCCTCTCACGCTACAGCGATGAGGACAGGAAGCTAGTTGACGAAGCCGAGGAGAGAGCGGCGGATGCCGTGCTCAGAATCGCAGGCGGGGAGAACCTTGAGAGTGTTATCCAGCAGGCAAATTCCTGACTCTGTCATCATTCCTCCGGGCAGGCTTCTTCTTGCCTTCTCAGGAGGTTCCGATTCTCTTTTCCTGATGTACGTCCTTTCAAGACTTGCGGCAGAGCGCACTGAGGCGGTTTATGTAGATCATGCCATCCGCCCGCGTCCAGAGCTTGAGGCTGAGATAGCTCTCAACATGGCCAATGCCGCAAAGCTGGGAATCCCTCTGAGGGTGGAGAGAATCGGGGATGGAGAGATTGAGAAGCTCTCACGGCTGAAAGGAATAGGCACTGAGGCTGCTGCGAGGGAACTCAGGTATTCAGTACTCCGGAGCATTGCGGAGAATGAGGACTTTGACCACATCCTCACCGCCCATCACAGGGAGGATCAGGTGGAGACAGTGCTGATGCGTATGCTGCACTCCTCTCCGTTCTATTCATATCAGGGAATACTGCGTGAGGACGGGCTCATTTTCAGGCCGCTTCTCTCCGTTCCGAAGAGGGAGATAATGGAAGGTCTTGAGGCTTCCGGCCTCCGCTGGTCCGAAGATTCCACAAACAGTGACACCGGCTATCTCCGCAACTCTGTAAGGCAGGGAATAATGCCTCTTGTAAGCGAGGAAACGAGGGAGAGCATAGCCGCAATCGCAGCCTCTGCTGCGGAACTTAGAAGGAAATTTATTCCAGTTCAGGTGGTTTCAGGCTATTATTCAGCAATAGAACGCTCTTCATTCCTCTCTGCCTTCCCGGTGCAGCAGGAGGAGGCAATATACTCAGCTCTTTCCGCAGCCGGACAGAACGGGCGGGTTCCCCGCTCTCTCGTGAGAGATATCGTCAGGAACGCGGAGAAGGGGACGGGACACATGGAGGCGGGCGAGGCTCTCATCTACTTCTCCCGCACTGATATAAAAGTCTATCCGCGCCTTGACGACTTTGCCGCAGATTTCTCCTCACTTATCCATGGCGGCGTGATAAAATCGTCAGGTCTCCGTCTTTCGGATGAGCGCGAAGATGATCTTACCCTGATCGTGGATACAAAGAAATTAGTGCTGCCCGCGGTTCTCAGAACTGCGCGCGAAGGTGACCGCATCGTGCTCAGGGACGGTGAGAAGCGTCTTTCTGATCTGATGAAGGACCTCCGTGTGCCATATGCCGTCGTCCTTGAGGACAGGGAAGGCATTGCGGCCTTCTTCTCCCGTTTCGCAGGCGGACGCGACAGGCTTTCAAAGCGTTTCCTGGGGCTCCCCTCAGGAGGCTCCGCTCTTGCTATTAGACCGGAATAAAGCTATATTCAGGAAATGAATCCTATGGACGATAAAGATAAGAACGGGAGCGGTGAGACGCCGCAGGAAACACCCCCTTCCAATAACGCCGGCGATAAGGAAAAGCCCCAGGAAGGGAAGAAAAAAGAAGATAAGCAGAAAAAGAACATATATGACCAGTACAGGTACTGGGGAAGCGACGGCAGCGGAGGAAAGCCGGGGCCGAAGGGCAGCGCGAAGAAGAACCGTCTCGCCCTCATTGCCCTTATACTCCTCATTGTCTCGTTCTCCTATGTATTCCTCTCGGATACAGGCGAAAGCGCGCGTACTGAGACTTCCTACAGCACATTCCTCTCCTATGTTGATCAGGATGCTGTATCGAGCGTCACTATCGTGGAGGAGAGGGTGGTCAACTACCGCCTCACGAACGGTGCGGAGGGAACGTGCAGGATACCTTACTATGACGGCACGCTCCTCGATACCCTTGCTGCGCATTCGATAGACGTTACGGGCGCGGTTCAGCCCACTCCGTTCTGGTATATCATTATCCAGCTCCTGCCGTGGATCATCTTCATCGCCATGATCGTCATGATAATGAGGCAGACAGGCGCCGCAGGCGGCAACAGGATGATGTCCAGCTTCGGCAAGAGCCATGCCCAGCTCTACGGCAAGAACGACAAGAAGGTTACATTCGCCGATGTTGCGGGACAGAAGGAGGCGAAGAATGAGCTTCAGGAAGTTGTTGACTTCCTCAAGCATCCCGACCGCTTCGTGAAGATTGGCGCCAGAATTCCCCGCGGAGTTCTCCTTGTCGGTCCTCCGGGAACGGGAAAGACGCTCCTGGCACGCGCCGTCGCAGGCGAGGCTGGAGTTGCATTCCTGCATACCTCAGGCTCTGACTTCGTGGAGATGTTCGTAGGCATGGGTGCCGCGCGTGTCCGCGATCTCTTCGCGGAGGCGAGAAAGAACGCGCCCTGCATCATCTTCATCGATGAGCTTGATGCTGTGGGACGTGCCCGCGGAGCAGGACTCGGCGGCGGGCACGACGAGAGGGAGCAGACGCTCAACCAGATGCTTGTCGAGATGGATGGTTTCTCCTCGGACCCCGGCGTCATAGTCATGGCTGCGACGAACAGGCCCGATGTCCTCGATCCTGCGCTTCTCAGACCGGGACGCTTTGACAGGCAGGTTGTCGTATCGCTTCCCGATGTTCAGGAGAGACTGGACATCCTCAGGATACATACGAAGAAGGTCAAGATGGAGGAGAATGTCGATCTTCAGCGCATAGCACGCGCAACTCCCGGCTCGTCAGGCGCTGACCTTGCCAACCTTGTCAACGAGGCGGCCCTTTTCGCGGCCCGTGCTGACAGGACTACTGTCTCGATGGATGATTTCGAGAAGGCTAGGGACAAAATACTTCTCGGCGTCGCGAGGGAGTCTGTCTATATGACGGCAGAGGAGAAGAAGGCCACGGCGTACCATGAGGCCGGCCATACGCTCCTCCACTACTACCTCAAGTACACCGATCCTCTGCACAAGGTTACGATAATCCCGCACGGCAGGGCCCTTGGACTTACGATGAGCCTCCCGGAGAAGGACAGCTACACGAAGAACCGCTCCTACCTTGAGGACAGGATAAAGATATGCATGGGCGGCTATGTGGCGGAGGATATCGTCTACGGAGAGACTACCACAGGCACTTCCAACGACATAAAGCAGGCGACAGAGATGGCAAGGCGCATGGTCACCGAGTGGGGCATGTCAGATCTCGGTTTCATCTCGCTTGCCAATGACGATGAGCCGCTGTTCCTCGGCCGTGAGATAACGCAGCACAAAGACTATTCCGAGGAGACTGCCAGAAGGATAGATCAGGAAGTAGGAAAGATACTGACGAGATGCATGGATGAGACGAGAAATATCCTGACTGATCACCGCGACCAGCTTGATGCGCTGACTGCGGCCCTTGTCGAGAAGGAGACGCTTGACGACAAGGAGATAAGGGAGATGTTCGGATTCCCGCCCCAGACTCATGTGACGGATCTTGTATGACCGATACGAAGCATAAAAGGAATTTCTGCATAATAGCCCATATCGATCATGGGAAATCAACGCTGGCGGACCGCTTCATAGAGCGTGCCCGCCTTGTCACGTCCAGAGGCCCGCAGCAGACCCAGATTCTCGACAATATGGATATCGAGAGGGAGCGCGGCATCACGATAAAGAGCCAGGCTGTCACGATTCCTTACAAGGCGAAGGACGGCGAGGAGTACGAGCTGAACCTCGTAGACACTCCGGGCCATGTTGACTTCACATACGAGGTCTCGAGAGCGATATCCTCATGCGAGGGAGCCCTTCTTCTGATCGATGCCTCTCAGGGAGTTGAGGCCCAGACGCTTGCCAATCTCTACCTTGCCATGGAGCACAATCTTGAGATCATACCAGTGATCAACAAGATTGATCTTCCCTCTGCGGATATACCGTCATGCCTTCATCAGATCGACCACGACCTCGGTCTTGATCCCGATATGGCTTGCTTTGTCTCCGCAAAGACGGGCGAGGGCGTCGATACCCTCTACGAGGCGATAGTCAATCTCATACCGCCTCCGGACGGGAGCCCTGATGATCCTCTGAAAGCGCTCATCTTCGATTCCCACTATGATCCTTACCGCGGGGTCATCGTCCACTGCCGTCTCTTTTCAGGACGTGTGAAGCCCGGCGATCAGATCAGGTTCATGCACTCCGGTGCAGAGTACAAGGTTGAGGATGCCGGAATCTTCCAGCTCCAGCTTGTGTCGAAGCCGGAACTGAGCGCCGGAGACGTCGGCTACTTCATTGCCGGCATAAAGACGATCTCCGATATCCGCGTTGGCGATACTGTAACGCTTGTGGACAACCCTGCAGACGAGCCTATGGCAGGATTCAAGGAGGTCAAGCCCGTTGTTTTCTCCTCGATATACCCTGTGGACAGCAACGATTATGAGGAGCTGCAGGAGGCGATAGAGCGTCTCAAGCTCAACGATGCATCGCTTGTGTATGAGAAGGACAGCTCAGCGGCGCTCGGCTTCGGTTTCAGATGCGGTTTTCTCGGCATGCTCCATCTCGAGGTCGTTCAGGAGAGAATAGAGAGGGAGTTCGATCTCTCCATTGTCTTCACATCTCCTTCTGTCCGCTACATCGTTCATCTCAGGAACGGCGAGACTGTCGAGATAGACAATCCTCTGGAATATCCGGATGTGACGAGGATAGATAGCACTGAGGAGCCGTATATCTCCGCTGACATCATCACGCCGACGCAGTATGTCGGCCCCATAATCACTCTCTGCCTTGAGAAGAGGGGCGTGCAGACTGGGATGAACTACCTTGATGAGAAGCGCGTTGAGCTCATCTACGAGATGCCGCTTGCCGAGGTTCTCTTCGACTTCTACGACAGGCTGAAATCCATATCACGCGGCTACGCATCCTTTGACTACAGCGTCATCGGCTACAGGGCGACAGAGCTTGTCCGTCTCGATATCCTCGTGAACGGAGAGAGTGTCGATGCGCTTTCCCAGCTTGTATTCAAAGGCAACGCACAGGCACGCGGAAGAGTTGTCTGCGAACGCCTGAAGAAGGAGATACCCAGGCAGCAGTTCAAGATAGCTATACAGGCTGCGATAGGCGGGCAGATAATCTCCCGTGAGACGGTGTCGGCATTCAGGAAGGATGTCACTGCCAAGTGCTACGGCGGCGATATCTCCAGAAAGCGCAAGCTGCTTGAGAAGCAGAAGGAAGGAAAGAAGCGCATGAAGATGGTCGGAAACGTCGAGATTCCGCAGAGCGCGTTCCTTGCCGTGCTTAAGACAGACGAGGATGAATGAGGAGGCTGGAATGGAGGTCAGACTTATAGGTGTGACAGGAGGTTCGGGCTCAGGCAAGAGTACCGTTGTCAGACGCATTAAGGAGGCCCATTCCGAGTCCGTCCTGATCTCGCAGGACAGCTACTACAAGAGCGCGCCGTTCATCAGCAATGAGAATATAACGGCGTACAACTTCGATCATCCCGATGCGTTTGACATGGATCTGATGCTCTCCAATCTCACAGACCTTAAAAGCGGCAAACCGTGCATGATGCCTCAGTACGATTTCGTCCATCACCGCCGCAAGGATGAATATCTGCGCGTGGAGCCGAAGAAGCTGATAATCATAGACGGCCTGATGATCTTCTATGACAAGCGCATACGGGACCTTCTTGATCTCAAGCTCTATGTGGATACTCCTGCCGATATACGATTCATAAGGCGTCTGCAGCGCGATATAGCGGAGCGGGGCAGGACGCTTGAGAGCGTGATTGAGCAGTACACGGAGGTCGTCCGTCCGGGCCATTACAGCTTCATAGAGCCGGCGAAGGAGTATGCCGACCTCATCATCCCCGAGGGCGGATACAATGAAAAGGCCATGCAGGTGCTCTTCTCATTCGTCCGTTACATATGTGATTAATCCTTTTTCCTGTAGGCTATCCAGTCTGATCTGATTCTCTCAAATGACCACTCGTCAGGCACAGGATCGGGGCCTCCGAGAAAACTTCTGCGGCATCTGAGAATCCGTGCGGTTCCCATTATCGTTCCCTTCACTATCCCGAAGCGCTTCACCGCCTGCATCATGTATATTGAGCATGACGGGGTGTAGCGGCAGCACGGCCCTATGAACGGGCTTATAAGCGCTTTGTAGAGATATACCGGTATGAGATAGAGTTCCCTGAGAATTTTCATCGTGGAGGAGCATAGCGCAGAGCGCGCCGCGATTCAAGCGGAGAAAGAAAAAGGAGGCTGCTGCCAGCCTCCTGTCTCAAGGAATTGGATTTCACTCCATGTCGTCCTCGAATGTCTCGATGTCGCCGCTGTCCTCAAGCCCGGCAGAGAAGTCTTCCGCCTCCGAGAGCTCTGCGGAATCGAGCGTGCCGAAATCCTCAAAGCCTTCGAGATCACCAAGCGATGTATCGAGCTCTTCGAGAGCCGAGGCAATGGCCTGATCGATAGCAGCCTGATCCGTGCTGAGTTTATCGTAAAGATCCTGAAGCTCCTTGT
>CALXLV010000012.1 GCA_944389295.1 uncultured Spirochaetaceae bacterium
CCTGCAGAGACTGCCGCAGCTGAAAAGAAGGTGCAGGAAGAACCTGTTTCATCGCAGTATTCCTATGCCGTCTATGATCTCTCCATCGATGCCTATGACGGCTATGCAGTGATCACATACCCTGCGGAAGCCACGGACGATGATGTTGCAGGCTTCCTTGCCGCAGAGGCAGAGAAGTACTCTGTTTCCGGAGTATATTACACGCTCGAGGGGGGCGGCACTCTTGTCCTGACATATCCCGAGGGAATCAGCAGAGAGGAGAGGAAGGTGCTTTCCGATGCCTTCTTCGATGATGCCGTCGCATATGTGACTTACGTTCCGGAGCCTGCAGCAGAGACAGCGGAGGCTGTTTCTGCGGAGGAACCTGCAGAGACTCCCGCAGCAGAAGCAGTGCCTGCTGATGAGGCGACGCTTGTCCCTGAAAGTGCTGCGGCAGAAGAGGTAGTCTATCCTTTCGGTGTTGAGCCTGTTCTGAAGGCTTCCGGCGATGATGACGGATTCGAGCTCTATATCATCCACACAAATGATGTGCACGGACGCATTGAGACAGGTACTGACGGAAGCATGGGATATACAAAACTGAGCTCGCTTGTCAGCATGGCACGCTCGCTCACTCCGGATGTCCTCGTCCTTGACGGAGGCGACACGCTTCACGGAACGAATCTCGCCAACATGTTTGAAGGCCAGACCGTCCTCGATATCATGAATATGATCGGATATGATGCGATGACTCCCGGTAACCACGACTTCAACTATGGCGCGGAACGCCTTGAGGAGGCCGCAGCCTGGGCTGAGGATAACGCATCGTTCAGGATCATCAACGCGAATATCACCGACGAGGAGACGGGAGACTTCATCTTCCAGCCGTACAGCATCTTTGACTACAACGGCTTCAAGGTCTGCGTCATCGGCCTCACTTCGCCTGATACTAAGACCAAGTCGCATCCCAAGAACACTGTCGGCCTTGACTTCATGAGCGATGCCGTCGTCAGCAATGCGCAGGCTGCAGTGGATATGGCCCATGAACTTGCCGACTTCGTCGTTGTTCTCGGACATATCGGAGTAACTCCTGACGGAGAGAGCGGAATAACTTCGCCTCTCATCTGCCAGAGCATCGACGGAATAGACCTTTTCGTGGATGCACACAGCCACACGGTTATGGACGGCGGAGAGGTTGTGAACGGAACTCTCATCGTCTCGGCGGGAAGCTATCTCAACTATGCGGGAGTTGTACGCGTCGATGTAGCCGCTGACGGATCGTGGAAGATCGGGGATGCTTTCCTCCTTCCTGCAACTGAAGTGCTTGATCCCTCGACAGGCGATATCCTCTCCTCATATGGAGTTTCGGAAGTTCCCGATGATCCTGCGATAGACAGCTATGTGGAGGAGAAGAACGGAGAGCTCGGGGAAATCTTCGGAGAGGTCGTGGCTAACATACCTATGGATCTCAACGGAGAGAGAAGCGATGTCAGGACAAGAACCACGAACCTCTCTGCGCTCATCTGCGATGCGATGACTGCTGAGAGCGGCGCTGATTTCTCGATAATGAACGGCGGCGGAATCAGGGCATCCCTCTCTGCAGGCCCGGTCACGCTCGGGGATATCAACAACGTGCTTCCGTTTACGAACACGATAACTGTCTGCCAGATTTCCCCTGCGGATGTCTATGCGGCGCTCGAGCACGGCTACTCGCTCCTTCCTGAGGAGAACGGCGCTTTCTCGCAGACTGACCTCAAAGTGGTCTACTCGGCTTCCGCTCCCGCAGGCGAGAGAATCAAGAGGGTCTATCTCGGCGACGAGCTTCTCGACAGGAACGACACGGAGACGGTATATACAGTTGCTACCAATGATTTCATGGCTGCAGGAGGCGACGGATACACGATGTTCGGACGCGTCCTCACTGAAGGAAGCATGCTGAACGAGGTGTTCATCGATTATCTCTCGTCGCTTTATCCTGTGGAATGAAAGTTCTCTGAGAGAGGGTCGGATCACTGTACACGCTCCTCTCTTTGATGTATCCTTATTACAAACAAAGGCGTTTGGGAAGGTTATCTTCCTGAGCGCCTTTTTCTTTTTTCAGGGAGGAATCCTATGTGTACTGTTTTCGCTTATGCCGGCACTGAACTGACGGAAAAAGATGTGCGGACAGCTCTTTCCAGGAGCGTGATGAGAGGCCCCGATATGGAACGTGTTGTCAATCTGCCCGGCGGAAGGGGAGTGATGGCATTCCAGAGACTCTCAATCATGGGACCTGACGAGAGCGGCATGCAGCCTTTTGCTGACAGCTTCGGAAACGCCGCAGTCTGCAACGGCGAGATATACGGATTCAGGGAGATGCGGAAAGCTCTTGAGAAAAAGGGATATTCATTCCGCTCGGGAAGCGACTGCGAGATACTCCTCCCGCTCTATGACCAGTACGGCACAGAGATGTTCGCGATGCTCGATGCCGAGTATGCCGCAGTTATCTACGATGCCGCATCCGGATCGCTTGTCGCCGCGCGTGATCCTATCGGCATCAGGCCGCTCTTCTACGGGTATGACACAGCGGGAGGAATCTGCTTTGCTTCCGAGGCCCGCATGCTGGAAGGGCTTGTCTCAAAGGTCATTCCTTTCCCGCCGGGACACTTCTACAAGGACGGGGAGTTCCATATGTACAGGGATATCTCCGCCGTTTCCGGTCCATATGTGCACGCGCCGCTGGAGGAGATATGTAGGAACATACGGGTGCTTCTGATAAAAGCCGTGGAAAAGCGCCTCGATTCAGATTCCCCTCTGGGCTCTCTTCTCTCCGGAGGTCTCGACAGCTCCCTCGTCACTGCGATCGCGAGCCGCCTTCTCGGGAAGCCTTTACGCACATTCGCGATAGGCATGGAGAAGGATGCCATCGACCTCTCATATGCCAAGGAGACAGCGGAGTATCTCGGAACCGAGCATACGGAGGTCTATATGACGCCTGATGAGGTGATCTCGTCGCTCGAGGAGGTCATCTCCGTGCTTGGCACATATGACATAACGACGATCAGGGCGAGCATGGGAATGTACCTGCTCTGCCGCTACATACACAAAAACACCGATATAAGGGTACTGCTCACAGGAGAGGTCTCGGATGAGCTCTTCGGCTATAAGTACACCGATTACGCTCCCTCTCCCGAGGCTTTCCAGGAGGAGAGCAGGAAAAGAGTTTCTGAACTCTGGGCATATGATGTCCTCAGGGCCGACAGATGCATTGCCGACAACAGCCTCGAGGCGCGCGTCCCGTTCGGCGATCTCGATTTCGTCTCCTATGTCATGTCTGTAGATCCGGCGCTCAAGATGAACATCTACGGCAAGGGGAAATACCTTCTGAGAAAGGCGTTCAGCGAGGACGGCTGGCTTCCAGAGAAGATCCTCTGGAGGGAGAAGGCCGCATTCAGCGATGCCGTAGGACACTCGATGGTTGATGACCTTAAGGCGTTCGCAGCCCGCTTCTATGAGGGAAAGGACTGGAAGAGCCTCTGCATGAAGTACCCTGAAAAGGGAAGGCCGTTCACGGAGGAATCGCTTCTCTACAGGACGATCTTCGAGAAATACTATCCCGGCGGAAGCTCTATGATTCCGGGTTTCTGGATGCCGAACAGCTCATGGAAGGGCTGCGATGTCTCAGATCCTTCCGCACGCTATCTCTCAAACTACGGGGCGAGCGGTTTCTGAGCCTCTCCGTTCTACATTTCGATGCGGAAGAGATGAGGATGCTCCTTGCTGCGGTTCCGGTTTGCTTTTCCATATGTTATGCTGATAGCATCCCTCAGGAGGGCAATATGAGAGATGGAAAAGACGACGGCAGTTTCAGGGAGATAGATGACGAGGAGTTCGATGACTCCGGCAACATCTACTTTCCCTTCCGCAGTGAGAGAGTCCATGAGAGCGAGGCTGAAAATGACGGAATGGAGGCGATGGCGGAGGTCGTGACCGAGGTCGTCGATGATATAGTATTCCGTCTAATAAGCATTCTTCCTTCGGAGATGCAGGGGGATATGATCGAGGCATATGAAGCCATAATGGAGCCTTCCGACGGCAACGCCGAGGATGCATGCAGGGTGTTCAGGAGAATGTGGAAGAACTACCGCGGTCCCGGCGCCAAGCTCCTGGAGGCGAGGAGCCTGCGCTCCCTCGCGGTCAAAGCGATGCAGGAAGGGGAGGATGCCTCGGCCATCATAGCGAAAGAACGCAAAGCCCTTGCCGAATATATAAAGGCATCCGACAGCTATCCCGCGTTTGATTATCCGGAATACACGCAGGCCCGGCTTGATATGGCGAGAAGCGGCATAATGACTGGCGATCCTAAAGGCGCGTTCAATGCCTTCATCGAGCTCCCGGACGGAAGTGATTTCAGCATGGAGAGGCTTGTCTCAATAATGGGAGAGTATTTCTCCGAGACAGAGGGCGAGCCGTGGGAGGAGAATTCATTCACATTCGAGACTGCCGCAGGCAATGTCGTCGGAATAACTTACACCGATATCGGGGAGATTCCCGGAGAGTTCGGGCATGAGAAGGTGAGGGAGCTTGCAGCACTGATGGAGGAACTTGGCTCAAGCGGCATGACGCTCTCCGTCCTCGTCTCGGCTGAGGATGATGCGACTCTGGCCGCATATGAGTTCTCGCTTGCGATAGCGGCGTGCCTTGAGTGCTTCCCGCAGGTTTCCGGCGCCATGATAAACGATGCGGAGGTGGGTGCGGAGAGTCTGAGGCTTCTCTCGATGTGCGCGGAGAGAAAATATTTCTGTTCTCCCGTACTCTACGGCTTTTCAGAGGGAAAGCTGGAGAGCGGAGATCGTGTCTACATGACATGCTCTGCATCCCGCTGGGGAAGAGAGGATCTTGCAGTCGTCATTCCGTCCGGCGAGGAAGTTAAGGATGCTGACGGAATTCTCTCAGAGGCGATGGGAATTCATGTGAAGAAAAAGCTGAAAGAGGGTGCCATCGCGGTGCTGACATCGGGGTCGTTCAGAGTGAGAAAAGGTTCTGCGGACGGCCGTCAGCTGCTGGTGCTTGAGAGGGAGGCGTGATATGAGTGATGGGTTTTTCCCTGCCGATGATGTGATAAGAATAGCTTCTGCGCTTGCCGCGGAGAGCATTGACCTTCTTCCTGACGGAATGAGAGCGGCAGCATCCGAGGCTTTCAGGGCCGTCCTCATGAGCCACTCAGGAGAGCATGGAGAGGCTCTGAGAAGTCTTTCCGCTCTTAAGAAAATAACAGGGGAGGAGGAGCCTTATGCTCTCTTCCTGGCGGCGAAGGAGTGCAGCGCGCAGCTCGGAAAACTCACAGGAGACGATCCTCAGAGCAGTGTGTACAGGAACAGAGCAAGAAGGAAGCTCTCTAAATACCTTTCTGCGGATATATCCTCAAGACCGGAGGAGGAAAGGGCCGAAGCCGCTCTTCTCAAGGCACGTCTGGACTTCGCGGCAGGACACAGGAAGGGTACGTTCATGGGAATCATAGAGCTTCATGAGGGGCGGGAAGTATCGTCGGATGACCTCTCTCTTCCCGGCTGCCGCATCATCTCATCATCTGCATCATCCGTTATTTTCTCAATCCCAGACGGCATTCTTGCGGAAGCTGAGATAAGCGAGGTTCCCGGTTCCGGATCGCTGCTTCTTCTCTCGGTTCTGGCTGGCGGGAGTGACGCTGTCAGTGCAGCCATGCGTTTCATAGAACTCTCTGTCTCTTATATGGAGAGATTCTCCTCTTCATCGCTCTATGTCAGCGGAACTCTCCTCACGCTGGAGGAGGCCGAGGAAGCTATGAGGGACATAGAGGATGATGCCTTCCCGATCTGGTTCTTTGCCAGAGGGGTGGAGATGGATGACGGAAAAGGAGGGCTTGCCGTCTCCGCTCACGGGGCAGAGAGCTTCGGAGTGAAGGAGATAAGAATAGAGGGCATTGATGAGAGCACGAAGGAGAAAGCCCTCAATGCGCTCTCGGCAATACTCATATTCATGGTATTCTCCTCATCGCTGAGAAAGTCAGAGTCGTTTGAGATAGAAGGAGTCAGATACATACTCTCGTCATCCACGCCGTCAGCCCTCTCCTTCAGGATAGGGTGATGACCGAGATCTTCTCCGGATCTCTTCATACATTCATCGGAGCTGAGAGCGGCAGCGGACGCATCGCGGGGTGGATAGACGGCATCAAGGCATATATGAAAAGGGGCGGTCTCAGCGTCAGCGACTGGATAGAGGACCCAGAGAGACCATCTTTCTCCGAGAGCATTCCCGATGAGGCGTATCAGGCAATGCTGCTCCGTTCTGTGTCCGCCTATTACGGCATTCCCATGCTCTCAATGGTTCCGGCGGGGTTCCGCGCCGAGAACCATCCGCTTATGATAAAGCTCAATGCGGAGGAGGGGTATCTCTGGCTGAAAGCCTTCATTTCCCGCTTTGTGATCCCGTCGCCCGACATCTTCGTCTACAGCACAGCCATTCCCGGCGCATCGGGCTATGTTCCCGCCTGTTCATCTGCGGCGTTCTCCGATGCTCTACGCCGTCTCCGGAATGAGGTATGGCCTTATGATGATCTCACGATATGCTCATGGAGCGGAAGCGCAGAGGAGAGAGCTGCCTCACATATAGAAGAAGGCGGCGAGTATCCGGGAGAGGCGCTTGCACGCTGCGGCTTTTCCGTGGTGTTCAGGGCATTCAGGTTCTCGCTCTCGGGGTGCGTCCCGCTCATCATCTCGTCACCGGAGAAGAGTCCGCGCTGAGCTGCGGCTTGTTGCATTCTGTTGCGCCAATTCGGTTGACACCTGTATCCTATGGGTTAGAATCGTAGATGATAAGGAGAGATTATGGGAGACAGAATGAGGCCCGTGCCTTTCGGCGAGCTTTTAGCGAGGATCGCCGGAGAACTCAGGAACCACGGATCGGTGTTCGGCATAGACAGCAGCCTCTTTTTCCAGGACAGGGGAAAGAAGAGCATCAGGATATTCTCTGAGGAATGTACCGTACCGGCGGGACCGGCGGCGGGACCTCATACCCAGCTTGCGCAGAATATCATTGCATCATACCTCTGCGGCGCAAGGTTCATTGAGCTCAAGACAGTTCAGATCATGGACAGGCTTGAGATCGCGAAGCCGTGCATCGATGCCAGAGATGAAGGCTACAATGTCGAGTGGTCAACGGAGTTCACTCTCGAGAAGGCTTATGATGAGTACCTAAAGGCGTGGATCATCCTCCATATACTCGAGGGAGCCATGAAGGGGAGAATGCATCATGACTCATCCTTCATCTTCAACATGTCCGTCGGATACGATCTCAAAGGCATAAAGGAAGAGCGGATGCAGCGCTTCATCAACTCGATGATGGAGGCTCCGGAAGGGATTTTCCGCGACTATCTTGCGGAGGCCAAGTCGATTCTTGAGGACGATATCTTCGAGGACACTGTCCTTGAGGGGGCCTCAAAGCGCATCGCAGGAGAGCTCGATAAGATTCCGCGCACTATCTCTAAGAGCGTGACGATCTCGACTATGCACGGATGCCCGCCTGGTGAGATAGAGGCCATATGCAGCTATATGCTTGCAGAGAAGCATCTCGACACATTCGTGAAGCTGAATCCGACGCTCCTCGGCTATGATGAGGCGAGATCCGTCCTCGACAGCCACGGCTTCGGCTATGTCGTGCTGAAGCGTGAGAGTTTCGAGCATGACCTGCAGAAGAAGGATGCCTTTGCCATGCTTCACAGGCTTCAGGCCCTTGCGAAGAAGGAGGGTCGCGGTTTCGGCGCCAAGCTGACCAACACGCTTGGAAACGCCAATGACAAGGGTGTTCTTCCCGGCGACGAGATGTATATGTCCGGCCGCGCGCTCTTCCCGATCTCAATACGCGTTGCACAGATGATCTCTGAGGAGTTTGACGGGAATATGCCCATATCATACTCCGGCGGTGCCGATGCCGACAGCGTGAAAGGGCTCTTTGAGGCCGGCATTCATCCGATAACTCTTGCCACCGATCTCCTGAAGCCGGGCGGATACGCGAAGCTGTCTCAGATCGCATCGATACTGCTTGAGGCAGACGGGTGGGAGAAGGAGAAAATCGATACGGAGGGCATCCGCGCCATTGTCAGGAAGAGCAGCGAATCGCCGCAGTATGAGAAAGGCGACAGGGCCCTTTACAGATCGAAGCTCCCGTCACCTCTTCCGCTTACAGATTGTTTTGTCGCGCCCTGCGTGGAGTCGTGCCCGATACATCAGGATATTCCGGACTATATAGCGCTTGCCGGCGAGGGCAGGTGGGCCGAGGCTATAGGACTGATATATCTCAAGAACGCGCTTCCTAACATAACAGGATGGATATGCGATCATCAGTGCCAGAACCACTGTGCACGCCTCGATTATGAAGGACCTGTCGAGATCAGAGAGATAAAGAGACTTGCCGCGGAGAAGGGATTTAAAGAATTCCATGATGAGATATGGGAGAAGCCCGATGAACCGTCCGATGTGAAGGCCGCCGTGATAGGTGCGGGGCCTGCAGGACTTGCGGCGGCGTTCTTCCTCCGCCGTGCCGGTTTCGAGACTGTGCTTTTCGAGCGTTCGGAGAGCGCGGGCGGCGTGGTTCGCCATGCAATTCCTTCCTTCCGCATACCCGAAGAGGCCATCGACCGTGATGTGGATTTCATCAGGGAGTCAGGCGTCGAGTTCAGGTTCTCAACTGAAAAGACAGTGGCCGAGCTCAGGAAAGAGGGATATGACTACATCTTTGCTGCAGTAGGCGCAGAGAAGCCCAACGATCCGGGAATAAGCGGAAACGGCAGGATAGAGAGCGCAGTCAGCTTCCTCATGAGAACGAAGAGAGGGGAGGAGAGAGCACCCGGACGCAGCGCTGTTGTGATCGGAGGCGGAAACACCGCGATGGATGCCGCCCGCATGGTCTCAAGATGTCCCGGTGTCGAGAATACGGTTGTCCTCTACCGCAGGACGGAGGCTGAGATGCCTGCGGACAGGGAAGAGTACAGGGAGGCATTGGAGGACGGAGTATCGTTCAGATTCCTCTCAGCACCTTCAGATTTCACCGACGGTGTGCTTACGGTGAAGGAGATGGAGCTCTCCGATCTTGATGCATCAGGCCGCAGGAGACCTGTGGATACAGGAAGGACTTACAACATCCCCGCCGATATCGTGATAACCGCAATAGGCGAGAAGGCCGATCCTGAGGTGCTCAGGGCCCTCACGTCAGGAGAGGGTGAGGAGGACGGAGTATTCATCATCGGAGATGCCTCGACCGGTCCTTCGACAGTCGTCAGATGCATAGCCTCTGCGCGTGATGCCGTCGACAGGGCGATAGACATGGTCTACAAAGCCATCGAGGAAGAGGACGAGGATGAGTCCGAATGCTCTTGCCATGATCATCACGGCGAGGAATGCTCATGCGGCCATCACCACCATGATGAGTGCGGCTGCGACCACGATCATGATGAGGAGGAAGAGAGCGAAGAGGAGGATGAAGAGCTTAGGCTTGCCGAGGACAGCTTCTTCGGGAACATCATGAAGAAGAAGGGACGCATCAGGCACTCGGAGGAGAGGGATGATGAGATGTTCGCCCAGATAGAGGCTTCACGCTGCATGGAGTGCTCGTATCTCTGCCTGAAGTGCATGGATGTCTGCCCCAACAGAGCCAATGTCGCCATCGATCTGAGGGAGACAGGGCTCTTTGACGACCCCTATCAGGTACTGCACCTAGATGCCTACTGCAACGAATGCGGCAACTGCGCGACCTTCTGTCCTCATTCCGGCAGACCCTATAAGGACAAGTTCACGCTTTTCTCCCTGAGAGAGGACTTCGAGAACAGCACCAACAGCGGGTTCATCGCATCGGGCGATGAGGTGACGATAAGACTGGACGGAAAGATAATCAATGCGGTAATCGGCAGGGACGGCGCACTCGAGGGTGATGTGCCGGATGAGATAAAGGCGATCATCGAGGAGGTCTATCTTTCCTATTCCTACCTTCTCGGACCTGTGGAGGAGTGATATGGCTGACATAGTGATAAAGAACGCAACGCTCATGGAGACGGAACCGCCGTTCCGCATCACGGAGAATGCTGATCTGGTCATCACCGGCACGATGATAGAGAAAGCCGGAAAAGGTGCAGCCGACGGCGTTGAGTGCGCGAAGGTCATCGACGGAAGCGGGAAGATCGTGATTCCCGGAAATGTCTGCGCGCATCATCACTACTATTCAGGGCTCTCCAGGGGAATGCTTATCTCCGCCGGGCCGCAGACCGACTTCATTCAGGTGCTGAAGGAGTGGTGGTGGCGCCTTGACAGGGCGCTTGATGAGGAATCATGCTACTACTCCTCGCTCATCTGCTCCATGGAGGCGATAAGCCAGGGAACGACGGGCGTTGTGGATCATCACGCATCCCCCTCATTCATAAAAGGATCGCTCTCCGCGATAGCCAAAGGAATGGAGGATACGGGCATCCGCGGCGTCACATGCTATGAGGTGACCGACAGGAACGGGGGCATGGATGAGGTCGAACGCGGAGTGGATGAGAACGTCAGGTTCGCCGGCGAGATAGACAGACGCATTGCGGCTGGAGAAGATCCTCTTGTCGAGGCAATGATAGGCGGACACGCTCCGTTCACTATTCCCGATGAAGGTCTGAGCGCGATGTCTGAGGCCGTGCGGAGCACTGGACGCGGAATGCATATCCATGTCGCTGAGGACAGCTATGATTCCGTATGGTCCCACCATTTTCACGGCGACGGCGTCATAGAGCGCCTCGACCGCTACGGACTGCTGGGAGACAACACACTCCTTGTCCATGGTGTCGCTCTCAGAAAGAATGAGGTCGACCTTCTCAACGAGCGCGGCTGTTTCCTTGCCCATAACGGACGCTCGAACATGAACAACCACGTTGGCTACTTCCCGTATCTTGCCGATGTCAGGAAACTGGTGATAGGCACCGACGGCTGCGGCGGCAATATGTTCGAGGAGCTGAAGATCGATTTCTTCAAGAATAAGGATGCCGGAGGCGAGTGGTGGCCGGCGGATTTCCTTGGTGCACTCTCCAGGGGAAACAGGCTGCTTGAGTCGGCATTCAGAAAGAGGATAAAGGTCGGCAAGCTGGAACCGGGATACAGGGCGGATATTGCTGTCCTTGACTATAAGGCGCCGACGCCTCTCAGAAGCGAGAATGCCGCAGCTCATTTCGTATGGGGAATGTGCTCGGCCAATGTGGAGTCGACCATCGTCAACGGCAGGCTTCTCTACGAGAACAGGCGCTTCACCGCACTCGATGCGGAGCGTATATTCAGCGAGGCCAGGCGCGTGGCGGAACGTGTCTGGGCAAGAGCGGACAAGATCAAAGCATAAGGAGTCAATAATGATCAGAGACAGAATCGTGGAACTGGCTGAGAAGTATCGTGATTATACAGCTCAGAATCTCTCGAAGCTCGTACAGACGAAGAGCTACAGCTCGAAGGAGGAGGATGTATGCCGTCTTATCGTCAAGCTCTGCGAGGAAGCGGGATTTGATGAGGTGAAGATAGAGGGGCTCGGCTCGGTTGTGGGCAGGGTAGGCAATGGCCCGAAGAAGCTCGCGTTCGATGCCCATATCGATACAGTTGAGGTCGGAAACCTCAAGAACTGGGATTTCGATCCCTTCTCAGGAGCTATAGAGGACGGACTTGTGAAGGGCCGCGGCGCATCCGACCAGAAGGGAGGAGCCGCTTCGATGATCACGGCCGGACGCATGCTGAAAGAACTCGGCTACGGCGGGGAATACACAATCTACTTCACATTCACTGTCATGGAAGAGGACTGTGACGGAATGTGCTGGAAGTACATGATAGAGGAGGAGGGGCTTAAGCCTGATCTTATCGTCTCCACCGAGCCCACAAGCTGCCGTCTCTACCGCGGCCACAGGGGAAGAATGGAGATAAGGGTTATCCTGAGAGGCATCTCATGCCATGGCTCTGCGCCGGAGCGCGGTGTTTCCGCAGCCTACAAGGCGGCAAGGGCGGCGCTTGCGATCGAGCAGCTGAACAAGGATCTAAGGCCCGATGATGACAACTTCCTCGGAAAGGGAACAATAACGGTCTCGCAGATCGATGTCAGAGGACCTTCTCAGTGCGCTGTGCCTGACTATGCGATGCTCTACTGCGACCGCCGCCTCACATGGGGAGAGGATGCGGACCTCGCGATCAGCCAGGTGAAGGAGTATGTTTCGAAGGCGACCGGCGACAGCCCGGATGAGATCGTCGTAGAGATGCCGGACTATGACAAGATTGCATGGACGGGGACGAAGTATTCGCAGGAACTCTACTTCCCGACATGGAAGCTCGATGAGTCGCATCCGCTTGTCCAGGCCGGAATAAAGGATTATGAGGAGCTCTTCGGGAAGAAGCCTGTCGTCGACAAGTGGACTTTCTCAACGAACCTTGTCGCCACTACGGGACGCCACAAGATACCCGCCATCGGTTTCGGCCCCGGAGATGAGGCGCAGGCCCATGCTCCCAATGAGATCAACAGAGTGGAGGATCTTGTCATCTGCTCCAAGTTCTACGCAATGCTTCCTTTCGCTCTTGAAGGAAAGACGGAGTGACGGAGGATATATTCGCCCGCATGGAATCGGGGGAGATCTACGATCCCTCCGATCCCGAGATAATGAAGGTGCAGCTCGGGAGGCTCTCGATGCTGCGCCTTTTCAATTCTATTGATCCCGAAGATACAGAGGCGCGTGCGGAGGCGATGAGAAGGATGTTCGCCTCAGTCGGCACGGACAGTTACATTGAGACGCCGTTCTATGCGAACTGGGCCGGGCTGAGAGTGCATCTCGGCGAGAGAGTCTATATAAACTTCCTCTGCGTCATGGTGGATGACGGCCATATATGGATTGGCGACAGGACGATGATAGGGCCGCGCGTCACGATTTCCACAGGAACCCATCCTCTCGATCCTGCTCTCAGAGCGGAGGGGCTGCAGTACAACAGGGATGTGCATATCGGAAAGGATGTGTGGATTGGCGCCGGAGCCGTGATAAATCCAGGCGTCACGATAGGGGACGGCTCAGTGATAGGAGCCGGGAGCGTCGTCACCCGCGATATCCCGCCATTCTCCGTGGCTTACGGCGTGCCCGCGAGGGTTGTGCGTTCAGTCAAGGAAGGCGCGGAGATCTGAGACGAGCTTCTCAAGCGCCGGAACATAGTTCTCGTCTCCGATGCTTTCTATCGCATTCCTGATATCTTCATCAAAGTTTTCAGGGAGTTTCCCGCACAAAAGATGTGCGTACTCCATAAGTTTCTTCTCTCCCGGGTGGAGAATTCTGCTGTATGCGAAGATGATGTCGAATACCGAGGCGAGGATTGCCGCGAGGCGGTGGTTCATGCTGACAATATCGCAGCGTTTCCAGGCTAGGGCCGCCTGTATCATGAAAGTGGCCTTGCCCTCTCCGTCTATGATTGAGAGGTTCTTCCCGATTATCCTCTCCCTCAGTGTCTCGGGATAGTTTCCGTGCGTTTCCGCCTGCAGCGCGGAGAACCACCCGTTCCTGTCGAAGAGTATCTCCGATGTGCTGATGTTGTGTATGAAGCAGGTAGTGTAGCCGAGTCTGGCGTTGTGCTTCCGCCAGACATCGTCAACCTCACGCTCTGTCCACTCCAGCGATCTGTACATTAGGTCATAGACGCTTCCGTCCTCTCCTGCGGCCTCATCGCCCTCTTCAAAAGGCGAGCAGCTGATCGATACCGACGGGAAGATTCCGGAAAGAATCTCCTCGCGCCTCTCCGGCGGAACCGGCTCTGATGAGTAGACATAGATGTCGTAATCCGAATCGCTGTCGTTTATCATGCATGTCCTGGAGCCGGAGAGGGCAACTGCCTCCACCATCGGAAGGAGCGAGAAACCTGATGTGATTCTTTCCAGATCGTTCATAGTTCTGCTATTTTATCTCGTCCCAGGCGAGGTTGCCTTCCTTGTCCGTGTAGGTGTAGGCGATTGCATAGTAGATTATGGGGTCCTTGGTTTTCCACCTCCTGTACGCTGCTGAGACGGCGGATGCCATACCTCTGTTGTTGACATAGTCCTTGCCCCTGTCGAGCATTATCGCCCTCAGCGACCCGAGCGATATCTGGATTTTCTTAGAGTAGAGAGCTATTGCAAGCTCGCCGATGAAATCATAGATCTCTTCGTTGGTCATAGTTGTTCCTCCTCTGACGATTGTAAACCACTCAAAGTGAGGAGACAACGCCGCATATCTCTTTCCTGAAATAGTTTCACTCCCTGTTGCATTCTGTTGTATAATGCAGGAGAGAAATATTGAAAGCTGGATAAATGCTCATTATGCAAGAAAAAGCATAATGGATTGGAGGAAAGATGCCGGTGACAGGTATTGATGACAGGATAGTCAGGACCGATGCTGCGGCAAAGGCGAGGGGAGAGGCGAAGTACGCCTGCGACCTGAGTTTTCCCGATATGCTCTATGCGTATATGGTCCGTTCGTCCATCCCGCGCGGGACGATTGACTCGGTCAAGGTTCCGACTCTGCCCGATGGCTACTATTTCATTTCCGCAGAGGACATTCCTCCTGAGGGAAAGAACGAGCTCTGGATGATCCAGAAGGACTGGAGGTGCTTCGCTGAGGGCGATGTGAGGTATGTGGGAGAAACCATAGGACTTCTTGTCGGCCCTGACAGGAACATGCTGAAATATCTTCTCGATCATCTGGAGATAAAGTACACGGAAGGCGTTCCGGCCGTCACCATAGATGATGCGATAGCGTGCAAGGGCGGCCCGATCGTCGGAGAGGACAACATACACTGCCAGCTTTACGTCGAGAAGGGAAAGCCGATGAGCGAGGTATTCGCTGAGGCCGACTCGATCTTCGAGGAGACGATAGAGACAGGTTTCCAGGAGCATGTGCATCTCGAGACCAACGCCGCGATAGTCACTGAGGAGGACGGACATTACGTATTCTATGTATCTGCCCAGTGCCCGTTCTATGTGCGCAAGTCCGTGGCAGGCCTTCTCGGCCTGAATCCCGAGGACATCATCGTGCGCCAGACAACGACAGGCGGAGCGTTCGGCGGCAAGGAGCACTTCCCGGATGTTCTCTGCGGACCTCTCCTTGTAGCGGAGCACCGCATACACAAGCCGATAAAGCTGATCTTCGACAGGGAAGAGGACATGCTCTACTCAGTGAAGCGTCATCCGTCGAAGGTCACATACAAGACAGCTCTGGACAAGGACGGGAACATCCTCGGCATCGAGGGGCTTGTCTACTACAACTGCGGAGCATACCTCTCGTCGTCGTATGTCGTCCTGCAGAGGGGAGTATTTCATGCGAACGGAGTTTATGACTTCCCCAATACCTACGTTAAGGGCATAGGAGTCGCCACGAACACATTCCCCTCCGATGCGTTCAGAGGATTCGGAGCGCCGCAGACGCTCTTCGCCATCGAGACGCACCTTGATCATATCGCGAGGAAGTTCGGCTTCGATCCTGCGGAGTACAAATCCAGATACTTCATAAAGCAGGGAGGCGAGACGATCACGAACGGTCACATAGTGGAGCGCGTGATGCTTCCCGAGATGATGAAGCAGGTCGTGGATGCCTCTGATTATTTCCGCAAGGCGAAGGAATACGGAACAGGGTCGGGAAAGGGAATCGGAATATCGTTCTACAACCACGGCGGAGCGTTCACCGGCAACGGCGAGCAGGCTATCATCAAGGCGCATGCCCGCCTTGTAAAGACAGGCGGCAGGGTCCGCATCGAGGTAGGATCGACGGAGATGGGGCAGGGCTTCCAGACCGCGCTGCGCAAGATCGCGGCGGCGACGCTCGGCATCTCTATCGATCAGATCGACTACGATAATCCCGACACGTCAAAGGTATGCGACTCCGGTCCGACTGCGGCATCCCGATCGACGATGATCGTCGGACGCCTTGTGCAGAGATGCGGCGAGGAGATGAAAGAGAGATGGGACGAAGGCGATTTCTCCGTCGAGAAGGAGTATGAGCATCCTGAAGGCCATCCCTGGGATCAGAGCACATTCCGCGGCGATGCCTATCTCGGCTACGGCTGGGGATGCGCGGTGGTCGAGGTCGAGGCTGACAGGCTGACGAATGAGATAAAGGTCACCGGAATCTGGTCAAGCCATGATATCGGACACGCCATAGACGAGCTTATCGTCCACGGACAGATAAACGGCGGAATCGCCCAGTCGATAGGCTATGCCGCTATGGAGAAGATGGAGAACAGGAACGGGCATTTCAGACAGTCGTCGATGTCCGATTACGTCATCCCGACAAGCATGGAGTTCCCCGAGCAGAAGTGGTTCCTCGTCGAGAATCCATATCAGTGGGGGCCGTTCGGCGCGAAGGGAATGGGAGAGCTTGTTTTCAACGGAGCCGATGCGGCTTACATCGATGCGGTGGAGAGGGCGCTGGGCATAACGGTAAGAAGGATACCGATGCCGCCTGAGGACATAGAGGAGGCACTTGCAGATGCTCAGTAAGATAGAGTTCAAGGTAAATGGCAGGAATACGGTTTTCAGCGGCAATCCGCTTACGCGTCTTATCGATGTGCTCCGCGAGGATCTCGGTCTGACGGGCGTCAAGGAAGGCTGCGGCGAGGGTGAGTGCGGCGCATGTTCTGTCATAAAGGACGGAAAGCTCGTTACAAGCTGCATAATCCCAGTCGGAGCTGTCAATGGTTCGGAGATATACACGATAGAGGGAATCCGCGACACGGAGAAGGGTAAATGCCTTGTTGAATCATTTGCGGAGGGCGGTGCCGTTCAGTGCGGCTTCTGCATTCCCGGCATGGTGATGGCTGCCTACGCGCTGCTTTCCGAGAATCCCCATCCGACGGATGAGGAGATAAGGAAGGGAATCAGCGGCAACATCTGCAGATGCACAGGCTATGACCTTATCGTCGCAAGCATCAGGCTTGCAGCTGACAAGGGAGGCGATCTATGGGCATGACATACATACCTTCTGCACTTTCTGAGGCGCTTCAGCTCAGGGCCGGCACGGGTGCAAGGCCGCTTGCCGGCGGCACCGACATGATGGTTCAGGCAAAGAGGGGAATAGGGCTTGCCCCGGAGTTCCCATACCCTGTAATGATCATCTCAGGTCTTGATGAGCTTAAAGGAATAAAAGCCCGTGAGGACGGCACTGTGGAGATCGGAGCGCTCTCGACGCCTGCTGAGATCGCGGCATCTCCTCTTGTTCCCTGGCATGTACGCATGGCGGCTGCGGGAATGGGTGCGGTGGCGCTCAGGAACAGCGCCACGATAGGAGGAAACATCGGCAATGCATCGCCGAAGGGCGATCTGCCGCAGCCTCTCATCCTTCTGGAGGCCGAGGTTATCCTCGTCTCGATGCACGGTGAGAAGAAGATGCTTCTCGATGACTTCATCCTTGGCTCGAAGAAAACCGCTCTCAGGGATGATGAGCTGATAAAGAGTATCCTCATACCTCCTCACAGCTTCACATACAGCTATTACAGGAAGATAGGCATGAGGAGGGCCAACGCCATATCGAAGCTTTCGCTCTCAGCGGCAGCCGTGGTCAAGGACGGGGAGATCGTTGATTTCCGCGCCGCATCCGGAGCAGCCGGCCCCAAGGTCATACGCTCTCATGAGGCCGAAGCGATGATAAAAGGCCATAGAACAGAGGAGATTCCGGATATTCTTGATGGATTCCTTGCGGCATGGGACGGCGCGATATCGCCGCACGCGATGCCAGTCTACAGAAGGAACACGACGAAGAGAATGCTTTCTTTCTTCCTGGAGAGCATTTTCAATGGTTCCGAGCCGGGGATTATCGGCGGGGAGGTTTGATGATCTATCGTGCATCCACAGCGGAAGAGGCGGTAAAGCTCCGCCATGAGAACCCTTCGTCCGTCTATCTTGCAGGAGGGACTGAGATAATGCGTCTCGGCTCATCTGCAGCGGCGGATGTGATCATCGACATCACCGCTCTTCCTCTCTCCGATATAGAGACGGCTGACGGGAAGGTGTCAATAGGCGCGCTTGCAGTGCTGCAGGATATAAAGGAGGCCGAGGTCATTCCTTCATTCATCAGGGATGCCGCATCTTTCTGCGCCTCTCTGCAGCTCCGCAATGCGGCGACTGTCGGCGGCAACTTCGCGCTGAGACGCACGGACAGCTATATGGCGGCGGCGCTTCTCGCCTCTGAATGCGAGGTCGAGATAATGTGCAGTGAGGGAGTAAAGAAAATGGCTGCCTCCGCATATTTTGATAAGCCTGAATGCAGGGGACTTCTTCTCCGCTTCATCGTGGATACAAAACGGGAAGGCAGGGTGAAGAGAATCAGCAGGGCTTCCCATATGCACGCTGCAGTGACTGCCGCTTTCTCTGGAGGGTGCTATGCCTGGTCGGTTTCAGGTTCCGGCACCGCGTACGGACACAGCAGGGATGGATGGAAGAACATCGATATTAAGGATGATCTCACAGGATCGGCAGAGTACAAGAGATATCTTGCCTCTGTGCTTCTATAGGAGAGTGCTATGGATGTCAGGACTGTTATCAATGGCCGTTCCTCCGTGCTTTCCGGGCGCGGAGAGGAGAGACTGCGGGATGTCCTCTACAGGGCGGGATACAACACTGTCCGCGATTCCGACGACGGAGAGGGATTCGCCGGTTCGGATACGATAGTATTCAACGGCCGTCTCAGATACTCAAACCTTATAATGCTCTATCAGGCGGAAGGCGCTGAGATAAGAACTCCTGAAAGTCTCAGGAACGGACAGGAGATCAGCGATGTGCAGGAGGCCATGGTGAAGGCCGGCGTTGTCCAGAGCGCATACAACGCTCCTGCCGCGGCGCTTGCCCTGACTGTGCTCCTTGAGAATAACCCAGATCCTTCAAAGGATGATATAAAGGAGGCTCTTTCCGGCATATTCATCCGCGATGCGGGGTATGAGCATTACTATCTCGCCGTCGATATGGTGAAGGAGAAGAGGGCAAAGGGGTGCATAGATACACCCGCCGGCCCCTCGTTCCGCGACGGCCTCAGGTATGTGGGAAAGCCCGTAGGCAAGATAGATGGAAACGCTCTTGCGGCAGGCGACAGGCTATTTGTTGAGGACAAGGTGCCGGAGCACACATATGCGATGCACGTCCTGCGTTCGCCGTTCGCCCATGCCTACATCAAGTCGATAGATGTTTCTGAAGCTGAGAAGATTGACGGAGTTGCCGGGATAATAACGGCATTCAACTGCCCCGATATCTACTACATGCAGGCGGGACAGGGATGCCCCGAGCCGTCTCCCTATGACAGGAGGCTGCTGAACAGAAAAGTCCGCCATGTCGGAGACCGTGTGGCTGCCATTGTCGCGGAGGACATGGAGACAGCGATGAAGGCCGCTGAGCTGATTAAGGTCGAGTATGATCCGCTGCCTCCCGTGCTGACTGTCGAGGAGGCGATGGCGGAGAACGCTCCTCTTGTCCATAACGGCATAGTGGAGTATGTCTCCGGAGCTCCGGATGATCTTGATGCCTACAATAAGAATGCCGATCCGCGCGACGGGAAGGTTATCTATCAGTTCCCGCTTCATGCTGATATCAGGAAGAACATAGCCGCATCCGCCCATGGCGGCATAGGCGATGTCGAGAAGGGGTTCGCAGAAGCCGATGCCGTTGTCGATGAGACTTATCAGACAAGCCAGGTGCAGTGCACGCCGCTTGAGCCCCATATATGCTATGCCTATATGGAGGGCGGACGCCTTGTCATCCACGCCTCCACGCAGGTTCCCTACCATGTGCGCAGGATTGTGGCGAAGGTATGTTCTATACCTGAGAACAAGGTCCATGTGATAAAAGAGCGCGTCGGCGGAGGCTACGGCTCCAAGCAGGATGTGCTCGTCGAGGACCTTGTCGGCTACGCAGTCTGGAAAACCGGAAAACCCATTTGCTACCGCAACACGAGAGCGGAGGAGTTCTATGCCAACTCGACCCGCCATCCGATGAGGATAAGGGTGAAGATGGGCGGAAAGAAGGACGGCACGATAACAGCCATCTACATGGATGTGAGGGCCAACACAGGGCCTTACGGCAACCACTGCCTCACAGTCCCGATGAACGCATCGTCCAAGACACTCCCCATCTTCCGTGTCGACAACATGTACTACGACCTCATCACGTACTATACGAACACTCCTCCTGCGGGTGCGTATCAGGGATACGGGGCTCCTAAAGGCTACTTCGCGATAGGCAGCGCCATGGGCGAGCTCGCGATGAAGCTCGGCGTCGATCCGCTTGAGATGGCCAAGAAGAACATCGTCGAGGAAGGCTACATGCTCGAGATACTCAGAGGCCTGGGAGAGGGGCGTGAGGGAGCAGTTGTTCCTGTCGGTTCCTGCGGTCTCAGGGAGGCTCTTGAGAAGGGCGGAGAGATGATAGAGTGGGGGAAGAAGGAGATTTCCCCCGATCCTGACTGGAAGATCGGAAAGGGCTTCATGATGATACAGCAGGGCTCAGGACTTCCCGGCCTCGATCAGGCCAACGCGCAGGTGAAGCTGCTGACTGACGGAACTGTCCTCGTGCTCTCCGGCGGTGCTGATCTCGGCACAGGCCTGGATACGATCTCTGCGAAAGTGGCTGCGGAGATACTCAAGGTTCCTCTTGAGCTCGTCTCAGTAGTCTCCGGCGATACCGATTCCTGTCTCTTCGATACAGGCGCCTACGCCTCGTCGGGAACTTACTTCTCCGGCAACGCATCGCTCAACGCGGCAAAGGATCTCTATAAGAAGATCATCCAGGAGGCGGCTCTGCAGATGGGAGAGAAAGAAGAGGATCTTTCTGTTGAGTATCCCGGAACTGTCGTCTCAAAAAGCGGAAAGAGACTGTCATACGCCAAGCTCTCCCATGATGCGACCGCTGGCGACGGCAGGGGACAGCTTATCGGCACAGGATCGTTCGCCACGCCGAACTTCGCCGTTCCGTACGGAGCTCACTTCGCCGAGGTTGCGGTGAATGTGAAAACCGGAGAGATAAAGGTGCTGAAATTCTACGCACTGCAGGATGCCGGCACCCCGATCAATCCCGAGCTTGCACTCTGCCAGATGTACGGTGCGGCGATGAAGAGCATCGGACACACTCTCTACGAGGATATGGTTCTGGACAGCAGCGGGAAGTGCCTTACGACGGATTTCACCGACTACGGCGTGCCGATGATTGACGAGGCGCCTGAGGATTTCAAGGCTGTTCTCATCGATGTCAATGATAAGTACGGCCCGTTCGGTGCGAAGTCCATCTCGGAGATAGCCTGCAACGGCGCAGCTCCCGCGATAGCAATGGCAATAGCCGATGCCACCGGCGTCTGGGTGCGTTCCTGGCCGATAACGGGAGAGAAGATACTCAAGGCTCTGGGCAGATTCTGAGGACAGCTCTCCTCTGGGCCCATTTTCAGAGAAACGGCGGAGATGTGTTTTCTCCGCCGTTTCCGGATGCTATTATTCCTTTGGAGGATTTATGTCTAAAACGGCGGTTCTTTTCAGGTCTAAATACGGGGCTTCCCGTGAGTATGCGCTGATGCTCGGGAGGAAAATTCAGGCCGAGGTGGTTGAGAATGAGGGACTTACCGCGGAGCTTGTAGCCGAGTTCGACACTCTTGTCCTGATCGGAGGGGTGTATGCAGGCAGGATATCAGGGCTGGACTTTCTCAGAAAGAACCGCAGGGCGCTTGAAGGCAGACGCTTTGCAGTTTTTGCTGTAGGCGCATCACCTGAGTGCGAGGAGAATGACGGGACGCTTTTCCGCAGGAACATGAAAGGCGAGCTTGACGGAATCCCTCTCTTCTACGGCAGGGGAGCCTTTGATGAGAGCGTGCTCACGCTGATGGACAAAGGTATTGTCGGCATGGCGAGGAAAGCCGCTGAAATGACAAAGGATTCCGACAGATCTCCTCTGGACAGGGCAATACTCGAAGCGTCGGATGCGCCTGTGAGCTGGGTCAGCGAGAACTATCTCGATTCCCTTGTCAGCTATCTTTCAGGAGCGTTCTGAGCCTGTACGCTTGAAGAGAAGGTCTGCGTTCCCTCCGCATACCATTCCGATATCGCCGCCGGCGGAGAGATCGGAGTGCTTTTTCAGGACATTCCTTCCGTCTTTCAGCATTTCCCTCGCTTCGGCAATGGCCATCTGCTCCAGCGCTCCTCCGCCTATCGTCGAGAATGTATCACTCTCAGTCACGAGCATCATCGCACCCTGAGCTCTCGGCGCAGAGCCTTTCTTCGAGATGATCCTTACCACGATGCCCTCTCTCTCCGAAAGCTCTCTCAGAAGCGCAGGGTCTGCGGATACAGTGTTTTTCTCTCCTCTGTAAACCGAGATGATCTCGGCCATTATCGACACAGCGATCTCCTCCGGAGTCTCTGCTCCGATGTTTATTCCTATAGGAGTATGGACAGCTCTGAGCTTATCTTCCGGGAAGCCCTCGTTCCTGAGATCATTAAGCGTCCGTTCAGCCTTTGCCGCCGAACCTATCATGCCTGTGTATGCTCCCTGATGGCGCAGCGCGTATCTCAGGCATCCTGTATCGAAAGAGTGTCCGTGAGTGAATATCACCCAGTATGGGGAGATTATGCTGTACTCGCGCGCAAGCAGCGTCTCATACGGAGCGACATGGCGCTCTGCAAGGGGAAATCTCTCAGCATTCAGAAGTTCCGGACGGTCATCGACCACAGTCATTCTCATCCCCATAAGCCCCGCGATGTCATAGAGGGCTTTTGCTATATGTCCCGCTCCGAAGAGGAAGAGATGGGGCTCGGTTTTCACCGTCTCGATGAGATCAGGGGAGAGAGGCTCCTTTCCGTCTGCGGCGATAAGGCATCCGTTCCTGTATATCGCCTCAGCTCCCGATGCCGTATCCGTTCTTCTCTCTACTGCCCCGGAGGTGAGCGCCTCCATGAATCTCTGATAGTAGCTATTCACTCATTATCTCCTTGAGAAGCGCCGCCGCTTCTTCTATTTCGTCTCTTTCTGTAAACGGGCCGGGGGAGAAGCGCAGAGTACCTGTCGGGAAGGTTCCCAGCACTTTGTGCGCTGAGGGCGCGCAGTGCAGCCCGACCCTCGTCTCCACGTTTCCTCTCTCCAGAAGCAGTGCGGCTATCTCAGCGATATCCTTCCTGCGGCTTGCAACTGAGAGTATCGCAGTCCGCGGCTTCTTTATTCCTGCTCCTGCTGTTTCCAGTCCGTCTATCCCCATTATCTTATCATAGAGGAGCTCTGTCATGGAAAGCGCGTTCGCCTCAAGTTCCTTTCTCCTCGGAATTGAGTACCTCATTGCCGCTTCCAGTCCGGAAAGTCCCGTAAGGTTCTCCGTACCGGGAGAAAGACGTTCGGGGAGTGTGTGCGGAAGTTCCTCGCTGTCGCTCTCGCTGCCCGTTCCGCCCGCGATCAGGGGAGAGATGTTTTCCGCCGCCTCTCTGGAGAGAATCATCCCTCCTGTGCCCTCTGGCCCGAGGAATCCCTTGTGGCCGGTGAATCCCAGCGCTGAGATGCCGAGCGCGGTCATATCTATATCGACATAGGGAGATGCCTGTGCAGTATCCACTATGAAAAGAAGGTGATGGCGTCTGGCAGTCTCTGCAGGGATTTCCAGATTCTGCACCGCCCCGGAGACATTTCCCGCGGCATTCACGATTATCGCCCTTGTTGACGGTGTGATCATCTCCTCAAGGGAGGAATAGTCATTGAATCCTTCCCGGTCTGATGGAATGCGCGAGAACCGGATTCCTGTCTGCACCAGAGGCCTCATCACGGCGTTGTGCTCGTTTGACGAGACTATCACATGGTCGTCTTTCCGGAGGAGTCCCTTGATGATCCAGTTCATCGCCTCGGTTATATTCCTCGTGAAAGCTATGCACTCAGGGTGGTCATAGTTGTAGAGCTCTGAGATCATCCTGCGGAGCGAGAACAGCAGGTCAAAGCCTTTCTCCATCTCTCTGCTTTCCGTTCTGTATAAATTCACGCATCCGGATGTTATATATGAGGCCACAGCTTCCGCTGTTCCGGGCGCTTTCGGAAATGCTGTGGATGCATTGTCGAGATAGAGACGCTTCATGAAAACATTGTAGCACATTGCCATTGTATTTGTATTTATGCAATGGTAAACTTCCAGATATGATATCTGCTGACAAGGGAAAACTAGCTTTAACAGGTGTTCTTACAGGTGCGGCAGCCGTTGTTCTGACGCTTCTCGGCAACCCGGGGAACATGGGATTCTGCATCGCATGTTTTCTGCGTGACACAGCGGGAGCGCTGCATCTTCATACTACAGCTACTGTAGAATATGTCCGTCCTGAGATAATCGGAATCATCCTCGGAGCATTCGCCATGAGCGTGATGCGCCGTGATTTCAGGCCATCAGGAGGTTCTTCTCCTGTGCTGAGGTTCGTGATCGGCTTCATCGTGATGATCGGAGCTCTTGTATTCCTCGGCTGTCCGCTGAGGATGGTACTCCGTCTCGGCGGCGGTGATCTCAATGCGCTGACAGGGCTTCTTGGCTTCACCGCAGGAATAGGAGCAGGGTGTCTTTTCCTCAGCAGCGGCTTTACTCTCGGCAGGGCAGAGAGGCAGAGCGCGCTGGAGGGAGCTGCGTTTCCGTCTCTGACAATTATCGTCTATGTACTCTTCCTTGCCGTTCCCGCTCTCTTCCTCTTCTCCGAATCAGGGCCGGGCTCGATGCACGCTCCCGCTGCCGCATCGCTTCTTGCAGGGCTTCTGGTCGGAATCGCGGCGGAGCGCACAAGGCTCTGCATGGCAGGAGGAATCAGGGATATATTCCTCATCAGGGACTTCACACTGATAACAGGTTTCGCCGCCATATTCGCGGCATCCCTTGCGGGGAATCTGCTGACTGGGAGTTTCCATCTTGGCTTCACCGGGCAGCCTGTTTCCCATCCTTATCATCTCTGGAATTTCCTCGGGATGTTCGCTGTGGGGTTGGGGTCGGTTATGCTCGGAGGCTGCCCGTTGAGACAGCTCATACTTGCCGCTGAGGGGTCATCGGACAGCGTTTTCGCTGTATTCGGCATGATCGCGGGCGCTGCCGCCGCCCATAACTTCCAGCTCGCATCAGCTGCAGACAAAGGGCCTACGGTAGGGGGCAAGATCGCACTCGTCGCCGGGATAATTATTCTTGCTGCTATTGCATCTCTACAGACATACAGGGGGAGAAAATGATTGTACTGGATACATCGGGATACAGCTGTCCCGAGCCCGTCATAATGACGAAGAAGGCGCTCCGGGATAACAAAGAAGGACTATGCGTCATAGTGGATAACCGTGCCGCCAAGGAGAATGTCGCGCGCTATGCCGCCGCCGTCGGCTATAATGTCGAGACGGAGGCAGAGGGAAACGGGTGGAAACTGACGATATCAAAATAGCGACGTTCCACAGCCACTACGGCGCCATGATGTTCCGCAGGCGCATGGGCGGGGATGCGAAGCTGGTACCTGTGCCGCGTTCGCTCTCATCCTCCTGCGGAACGGCTGTCGTCTTCACTTCATGCTTTGACGTGACGAAGACGGATGAGAACACCGAGGCTGTCTATGAAAGAAACAGTGATGAGTGGAGAGTGATATGGAAGAGGTGAGGCTGACACAGCTTGTAAGGAGTTCTGGATGCAATGCGAAGCTGCCGCCGGGGGAGCTGCATAAAGCGCTGGACGGACTTCCCTCGCTGCATTCCGATATGCTTATAGAGGGATTCGAGAGCTCTGACGATGCTCTTGTCTATGATCTCGGCGATGGAAGAGTTCTGATCGAGACTGTGGATTTCTTTCCCCCGATGGTCGATGATCCTGAGATTTTCGGAGAGATCGCGGCTGCGAATGCCATCTCCGACATCTATGCCATGGGCGGAAATCCCTCCATAGCGATGAGCCTGATGTGCTTCCCGTCCTGTCTCGACATCTCCGTGATGCGGAGGATAATGACGGGAGCGATAGCGAAGGCAGGAGAGGCCGGCGTTGTGATCGCTGGAGGCCATACCCTCTCTGACAGGGAACCGAAGTTCGGCCTTGCCGTCACAGGTTTTGCCGATAAGGAGAGAATCTGGACGAATGGCGGCGTCAGACCCGGCGATGCGGCAGTCCTCACAAAGAAGCTGGGCACAGGCGTGATGATGACAGCGCATAAGGCAGGCGAGTGCGATGCCTCGGAGGCCATAGCGCAGATGCGCACTCTCAACAGGGAGGCGAAGGAGGCTGCGGAAGGCCTTTGCGTGCACGGTGCGACCGATGTCACGGGCTTCTCTCTTATGGGACACTCATATGAGGCGGCATCCGCATCCGGTGTTACGATCATGATAGAGGCGGAGAGAGTTGTATTCCTTCCCGGTGCGGAGAAGTTTTCCCGCCTCGGCTTCCTGCCTGAGGGACGCTATACCAACGAGGACTATCTTTCTGAAAAAGTTTCCATCAGCGAAGGACTTCCTCTGCCTCTCCGCGACCTGCTTTTCTCTCCGGAGACTTCCGGAGGCCTTCTGCTCTTCATGCCTCCTGAGGATGCTGATGAATACCTTAGGAGGTTCCCGTCCGCATTCATCATAGGGCATGCAGAAGATAGGCGGGAACATCCTGTCATCGTGATCTAGCTTGTGCGCATTCAGGCTCTTTCCCGATGCAACAAACCGCAACGTCTGATTGCGCGACGGCGGATGCTGTGATAAAGTTGATGGAGAGAATCCAAGGAGGACGCGATGTCTAAGGATAAGGCTGAAATCAAGAAGATGATAGGGGAGCTCAAAGCTCTTGATACCAGAAGGATGTACCTCAATGACTTCTTCCACACATGGAAGGAGAGCGATGATGAGATCGCGGCGGTGTTCAAGGTCGCCGAGATACTCAGGGGAATGAGGGAGAACAACATCTCCGCAAAGGTCTTTGACTCGGGCCTTGGAATCTCAATCTTCCGTGACAACTCCACGCGCACGAGATTCTCGTTCGCTTCGGCCTGCAACCTTCTCGGCCTGGAAGTCCAGGACCTCGATGAGAAAGTTTCACAGATCGCACACGGCGAGACAGTCCGCGAGACGGCCAATATGATCTCCTTCATGGCGGATGTCATCGGTATCCGCGATGATATGTACATCGGAAAGGGATACACATACATGAAGAGCGTCTCGGATGCTGTTCAGGAAGGCTACAGGGACGGCGTACTCGAGCAGAGACCGACGCTCGTCAACCTTCAGTGCGACATAGATCACCCGACGCAGTGCATGGCAGACCTTCTGCATGTGATAAATCATTTCGGCGGCGTAGATAAGCTCAAGGGCAAGAAGGTCGCGATGACATGGGCTTACTCTCCTTCATACGGAAAGCCCCTCTCTGTTCCTCAGGGTGTCATAGGACTCTTCACGCGCTTCGGCATGGATGTCGTGCTTGCCCACCCGGAAGGATACGATGTGATGGGAGATGTGGAGGAGGTCGCAAGAAAGAACGCGGCGGCATCCGGCGGCTCATACAGAAAGGTCAACACGATGGAAGAAGCCTTCAAGGATGCCGATATCGTCTATCCGAAATCATGGGCTCCGTTTGCCGTGATGGAGGAGAGGACAAAGCTCGTGGGCGAGGGAAGGTTCGATGAGCTCAAGGACCTTGAGAAGAAGTGCCTTGAGAACAATGCGAAGTTCAAGAACTGGACGTGCACCGAGGAGCTGATGAAAACGACAAAGGACGGCAGCGCTCTCTATATGCACTGCCTCCCCGCTGATATCACGGGCGTCTCCTGCAAGGAAGGAGAGGTCGAGGCATCGGTATTCGACCGCTATCTCGTTCCTCTCTACAAGGAGGCTTCCTACAAGCCGTACATCATCGCTGCCATGATCTTCCTCTCGAAGTTCAAGGACCCGTCAGGAAAGCTGCAGGAGCTCCTTGACAAGGCAGCGCCTAGAATCAAATAAGAGCTGAGCTTTCAGGCATGGCCTCCGGGATTTCCGGAGGCTCTTTTTTTCTGAAAAATTTTTCTTGACTTCTTCTGCAGACTGTTGTCTACTTTCTGTAGAAAACGTTTTCTACAGGAGTACAGATGGTCCGGAATGTCACGATAATCGAAGTTGCAAGAAAATCCGGGACATCTCCTTCGACTGTCTCGAGGGTTCTCAATGACAATGGCTATCCCGTCAATGACGAGACGAGAAAACGTGTGAGGAAGGCCGCGGAGGAGCTTGGATACAGGCCGAACATCGCGGCGCGTCAGCTGAGGAGCCGCAAGAATCTCTACATCGCAGTGATAGTTCCCACTCTCAACAACCCCTTCTATTCCGCGGTTGTCAGCGAGATAGAGAAGGTCGTCCTCTCCTCAGGATACATCCTGCAGATATACTCATCCAACGATGATCCTGAGCTTGAGAACCGCCTGATCGATCTCATCGCATCGGTGCGTGTGGCGGGACTGATGATCTCCTCCGCGAACTGGAATGATGATTTTGAAAGGAAAGTCGGCGAGCTTGGTGTGCCTGTCGTCCTCTTTGACCGTGTCCCGGCCGGATACAGAGGTCACCATGTCGGTTTTGATTTCATTGCTGCGGGAAGGATGGCGGCATTATTCCTGATAGAGGAGGGCCACCGCGATATCGTCCTCGGGACGGGGCCGCTTGACAGGGACTGCCGCAGAGAATACATGGACGGTTTCCTTGAGGTTCTGGCCGAGAACGGTATTCCTGCAGAAGATGCCGTGATATCGGTTGAGGAGGAGCGTTCCGCAGGCGGCGCGTATGATATCGGAATCTCGATAGCAAGGACGATAATAAACAGCGAGAGACGGCCGACTGCTGTGGCGGTATTCAACGATATCGCCGCGATGGGGGTCATAAAGCGCTTCGAGCTTGATGGGATCAGTGTTCCCGCAGATATCTCTGTCATGGGACTTGATGACATTCCGTTCGGCTATATGATGACGCCGGGACTCACGACGATAAGGCAGTCCGTAATCGACACAGGGCGCATGGCTGCCTCCCTGATCATCTCGCTGATAGATGATCCTGAAGGTGAATATGAGAACACGGTTTTGCAGCCGGTGCTTATAAGACGGGAATCCGTCAGAAAAATTTCCGCGAAGAAAAGAAAGGAGTTTGCTGAAAATGACTGAGAGACATTATGGAGAAGTCGATCTTAGAATCTGCGACACCCGCGAGGAGATGGGTGCGCTCGGAGCGAAGGAAGCCGGAGAGGTCATGCGCTCCATGCTCAGGGAGAAGGACGAGATAAACTGCATCTTCGCCGCCGCCCCTTCGCAGAACGAGTTCCTCGCAGCGCTCATTGCAGAGGAAGGCATAGAGTGGAACCGCATCAACGCGTATCACATGGATGAGTATGTTGGCCTCGGGCTCGATGACAAGCCGGCGTTCAGCCGCTTCCTGACGGATGCCATCTTCTCAAAGGTTCCGTTCAAGTCCGTCAATCTGATAAACGGAAAGGCTGCGGACCCTGAGGCGGAAGCTGAGAGATACGGCGCTCTTCTCAGGTCGGTCGATGTCGACATCACTTTCATGGGAATAGGGGAGAACGGCCATATCGCGTTCAACGATCCTGCAGTCGCCGACTTCCATGACAGCCGCACGGTCAAGGTTGTATCGCTCGATGATGTCTGCCGCATGCAGCAGGTTCACGATAAGTGCTTCCCTGCATTCGACGATGTCCCGGCAAAGGCGCTTACTGTCACAATTCCCGAGCTTGTCTCAGCAAGGAAGATTTTCTGCATCGTCCCGACTGACAAGAAGGCCGAGGCTGTTAAAAACGCTCTCACCGGTCCTGTCGCAGAGACCTGCCCCGCAAGTATCCTCCGCACGGTCCGCGGTGTTTCGATGTATATAGACAGAGCGGCGGCATCGCTTCTCTGACAGGGGTTCTGATGAAGTATCTCAAGAGCAGCAACTGGATCTACATGGTTCTCATCCTGCCGCTTCTGACAGCGGACGGCGTTCTGGCGGTAATGCTGTCAAGAAACCATCCGCTTGTTGTTGCCCTTATTCTCGGCGTTCTGGCTTTCGCATGGGTGAAGATCATCGGAAAATTCAGCCATCTTCCATATAAGAAGAGGGCATACAGTGATCTGGAGAAGATTGATCTTGACATACCGTCGGAGTGGGCAGTCGAGGTCTATGCTTCGCCGAGAATGGCGGAGTATGACTTCCTTACGCGCATTGTCGAGCTGATAAGCCCGATGTCGTTCGGAGGAAAGCCTGCCGCCGTTGCTGTGAATCCTGAGGTACTGAAGAAGGAAGGAAAGACCTTCATGCAGATAGCCGTCATGAGGGAAATAGAGCGCTATGCGCGCCGCATCCCTGTGAAGCTCTTCGCACTGATAGCGCTTCCAGTGACGCTCTTTATCGGTGTCATCCTTTTTTTCTTCAACTATCATCAGATGCTTACGTCATATTTCAATCTGGCGGCGCTGAATCTGCTGCTGCCTTTTGCCCTGATGCTCCTGTTCCTTCTCTCGCTGTTCTTCTGGAACAGCCGGATTTCCCGCTATGACACGCTTCTTGATACCGCCATGCTGAAGTATTTCTCCAAGCATGAGGTCATTGAGTATGTGAAGCGCATGGAGATGCTGATGGAGAAGGGCGACAAGGAGAAGAGCAAAGTTTTCAATGAACATTTCCTGTCCTCAAGAGTGAGGAAGATTGAGGAATACAGGAAGAAATAAAGTTATGGTAGGAGGGTTGTTATGAGTTATGAAACTCTTACGATGCACTGGCTTGACTGGCTTGTCGTCGTAGCATTCTTCGTAGTGGTTCTCGGCATAGGAATTCTTTCCGGAAAGAAGGTAAAGAACTCCTCTGACTTCTTCGTGGGCGGCGGCAAAGTGCCATGGTGGCTTTCCGGTATCTCCCACCACGTCTCCGGATACTCAGGCGTAGTATTCGTAGGATATGCAGGCATTGCATATTCCCAGGGTATCTCCATCTATTTCTGGTGGGCAGTTGTCATCGCCATCTCCGTCGCAGTGGGTGCCGTACTTGTCGCTCCGCGCTGGCCGAGGCTCAGAAGGGCCCTCGGAATCCAGAGCGTCACAGAGTATCTGCAGATGCGCTACAACAAAGCTGCACAGCTGCTTGTCGCAATCGCCGGTATCGGCTCCAAGCTCCTCGACGTTGCCGCAAAGTGGGTCTCCATCGGACTTCTTCTCTACGGCTTCACAGGTATGCCTCTCTGGGTCGGCGTCTTTGTCTCCGGCATCATAAGCCTTATCTACATGGCTATCGGCGGCATCATGGCTGACCTCTGGACAGACTTCGTGCAGTTCATCGTGCAGGTTGCTGCCGGTCTCGCCCTCTTCTTCGGAGTGCTTATCCATCTCGGCGACTACGGCTACAATCTGTTCACTGTCTTTGAGGCTCTTCCTGCGGGCAATACCGACATCTTCCTCGCCGGCCGCGGACAGGGTTCGCTTTCATGGACGATTCTCTACTTCTTCACGGTATTCTTCAGCTACAACGGCGGTACATGGAACCTCGCTGCGAGGTACATCTCCACTCCTGACGGAAAGGATGCGAAGAAGTCGGCGTTCTTCTCAGCTGCTCTCTATCTCTTCTGGCCTCTGATCCTCTTCTTCCCGATGTGGGTCGGACCGGTCATCTTCCCGGGAATGGATCAGAAAACGGCGGAGTCGCTGCTTTACGCATCGCTTACGAACAAGTTCCTGCCTACCGGCATGATCGGACTGGTTCTTGCCTCGATGTTCGCCAACACTATGACGATGTGCAACTCCGATGCGAACACCATTGCGGCGGTAATCACAAGGGATATCGTTCCTGTGTTCAAGCCTGAACTCAAGAACCTCAGCGAGAAGGATGAGCTCTTCCAGGCACGTCTCTGGACAGCGATCTTCACAGCTGTTACGGTCGTTATCGCGCTCTTCAATGACTACTTCGGAGGAGTCACAGGACTTATCCTCTCGTGGTTCGCGGCTCTGCTCGGACCGACGGCGATTCCTCTTATTTTCGGTCTTTTCCCGTGCTTCAAGTACAGCGACGGAAAGGCTGCGGTCATTTCGACGATCGCCGGTCTTGGTGTATTCGTGCTTACAAAGTGCGGTATTGAAATGCCTGCCGACATTGCTGTCGCGGCGCCGCTCTTCGTATCCGCATTCTTCTATATTGGAATCGGACTTATCAACAAGTACGCTCTCCATCAGACAGTGAAGCCTGAGATCGAGGATCTCATGGTCAAGCTCTCTGACAAGAATCTGTAGTCAAAAGGGGGATGGAATCATTATGGATTATGCATCATTGGTCAGACAGTACAGAAAACTCATCGAGGATGATTTCATCCCCTTCTGGTCGGCTTATACCGACCGTGAGTACGGCGGGATCATGAACTGTCTCTCGAATGACGGTTCACAGCGTCTTTCGGATCAGAAGTTCACATGGTCCCAGGGACGGTGGCTGTGGGTTGTTTCCACAGCCAGCCGTCTCCATAAGAGCGGCATCCTTCCAGGCCTTGACGGCGAAAAGCTGCGGGAGTGGATGGACGAGACGTTCAGCTTCATAAAGAAACATGCATTCATGGATGGGTGGAGATGCTGCTATCTGCTCTCGCGCGAAGGTGATCATCTCATCGATCCCGTCTCAGGCATATACGATGCCAGCATCTACGCCGACTGCTTCGTTCTCATCGGAGTGTCGGAGTACATAAGAGCAGCAGGAAAGAAAGAGGAAGCCGTCATTGCCGACAGGCTTGCCGAAAGCATAATTGAAAGGGTAAAGAGCGGTAAGTACAACACCGAGCCTTATCCCATTCCCGAGGGTTACCGCGTCCACGGCGTGCCGATGATCCTCATAAACACGATATATGAATACGCCGTTATGAAAGAGGAGATCGGAGAGGAGGCATCAGAGGCCGTGGCTTACGGACGCTCATGCCTTGAATCAATCCTCGACGGCCTTTATGACCCCGTGCGCCATCTCATCAGGGAGCACGCCTCCACAGATGAGAGAAGGGAGAAGTACCTTCTCGACAGGCACATAAATCCCGGCCATACGATCGAGGACATCTGGTTCTGGATCGAGTTCCTCTCACGCTTCGGCGGTCTGGAAGAGAGAATGGAGAGGATAACGGCGATAGCCAAGTCCGTATTCGCGCTTGGCTGGGATGATGAATACGGCGGCCTCCTGCGTTTTGTCGACATGGACGGCGGAAAGCCGCAGGGAGAGTCCACGGGCTCGCGCTATGAGAGCCTGATACTCGACACATGGGACATGAAGCTCTGGTGGCCGCATTCAGAGGTTCTCTTCACATATCCTCTCCTCTATGCCCTCACAGGCGACAGTGACTTTGAGAAAATCTATCAGAAGGGTGCTGATTACGCGTTCTCCGTATTCCCTGACAAAGTTCACGGAGAGTGGATACAGATAAGGATGAGGGACGGAAAGCCTGAGGAGAAGGTCGTGGCTCTGCCTGTAAAAGATCCGTTCCACATCCTCAGGGATTTCATGAAAACGCTTGAGCTCGCGGCTGCGAAGGAGGCGGAGAATGCTTGAGGCCGGAGTTTCTAAAGTTGTTATAACCCCGGATGTCCCTGTCCGCATGGCAGGCTATGCCGACAGAAAGGGGCCTTACGACGGCAGCTATGAGGATATTTTCCTCCGCGCGCTCTTCCTCCGCGACAGCGGCAGCGGGGTGCGCTTCGTAATAGTCTCCGCCGATCTGATATGGTGGAATCCGGAGATAATGGAGATGCTCCGCCCGATGCTCTCCGCTTCGGGATACTCTCCCGATGAAGTTGTATTCACCGCGACGCATGATCACTCAGGGCCGGGAACGGGCAATGCCTTCATTCCGCCTCTTGAGACTGGAGAGAGGCGGTATATGGAAAAGCTGGTGAACGCCGCATCCGAGGCGATCGCAGCAGCTGCGCGGGATGCGGAGAAAGTCTCCCTCCATATCGGACGGACGGAAGCTCCTCTCAACGTCTACAGGCGCGTGATCATCGGAGGCTCTGTCCAGATGATGCCGAACTACAGCGTTAAGCCCGACACGCTCATGACTGTGCTCTCGTTCAGAAGAGAGGACGGCAGCGTCAAGGCAGCGCTCGTGCACTATCCCTGCCACGCGAATCTCTCCCACGAGAACATGCTTCAGCGCGATTACCCCGGAATACTTGAAGACACTGTCGAGTGTGAGTATCCCGGTTCCACGGTGCTCTTCCTGCAGGGATGCACCGGCGACATGCGTCCCAACTCCGTGCTCGGAGATAAATTCGTCCCGGCATCCCGCGAAGGCGTCATCGCCTTCGGAAAGGAAGCCGGAGACTATGCCATAAAGGCCATCAGGGATTCGGAGGAGTGCTCCGCTTCGCTTTCAGCTGTCCGCACAGCATTCAGCGATATCCCCGTGGATCATGATTTCTCCGGAGCTGTGCTTGACAGTGAGACGGAGAGGCTCTGGAAGGAGTGGACGGACAGGAAGGACGGTTCTTATGAGCGTCTTTTCATGAAGAGTATAACTGCAGGAGGAACAGCTCTTATCTTCGCCAATGCGGAGATAGTGAAGTCCTATGCTGAATATGCAAGAGAGCTTTCCCCCGGATCGCTTCTCACAGGCTACTCCGACGGTATGATCGGATACATAGCCGACAGGAAGCAGATGGAGGAGGGCGGCTACGAGCCTGTCGGTTCAGCGCCGTATTTCGCGGTTGCAGGCAGGTTCGGTATGGATACAGAGAAGAAAGTCAGAGAGCTTATCAAGGAGGTACTTGGATGAAAGAAGGCGAGGTAATGGATCTCTATTACAAAGAGGTCGTGGGAATCATCGATGAGATAAGGGCGACGGAGAAGGAGCATATCATCACCGCGGCGCGCATGGTCGCGGATCAGGTTGCAGCCGACAGGCTTGTATATGTCTTCGGACCCGGCGGGCACTCCAATCTTGCCGCGATGGAGGTATTCTTCCGCGCGGGCGGTCTGATGCATGTCTCTGCGATGCTCAATCAGGAGACGATGCTCAGCTCCGGCGCATTGAAGTCCATGCAGACCGAGCGTCTTCCGGGCTATGGAAGCATTGTCGTCAACGATTACGGCATAGGCGAGGGAGACCTTCTCATCGTCGTCAACGCATACGGCATCAACTCCGCGACGATAGACTCGGCGCTTACTGCGAAGAAGAATGGTGCGAAAGTGATAGGCGTCAGCTCCGTCGAGCATGCCTCAACATGTCCGCTTGACCATCCTGCACGACATCCTTCGAAGAAGAATCTGCATGATATCGTGGACTGCCATGTCGACTGCAAGGTGAAGCTGGGCGATGCCACGATAGAGCTTCCCGGATTCGAGCAGAAGATAGGCGCGCTGAGCACATACGCCAACGCCTATGTGATGAACTCGATAGTGGTCGAGGCAATAAACATGCTTGTGAATAAGGGCATCAATCCTCCTGTGTGGAGGAGCGGAAACTGCCCCGGCGGTGATGAGTGGAACAACCGCTTCATCGAGCGCTTCCGCGGTGCGGTGAGATGCCTTTAAGGAGAAGAAGATGAAGAAAGTGATCACAAACGGCCGCCTTGTGCTGCCGTATGGAATAAAGGAAGGCTCGGTTCTCATCGAGGACGGAAAGATCGCGGACGTTTCGTTCGGCACATCCCCGTCCCCGAGCGATGCTGAGATAATCGATGCCGGCGGGAAGTATGTAAGCCCCGGATTCATCGACATGCACACGCATGGCGGCGGCGGATATGACTTCATGGACGGCTCCGTTGATGATATCTACGGAGCGTGCAGGGCCCACCTTGAACATGGAACCACAACGATTATGCCCACAAGCATGACGAGCACTGAGGAGTCTCTCTACAGCTTCATAGAGCTTTTCAACACAGTCGAGCTTGTGAAGGATGGCTGCCCTGAGATTCTCGGTCTCCATCTTGAGGGCCCATATTTTGCCCCGTCGCAGAGCGGCGCGCAGGACCCCAGATATCTTCGCAATCCCCGCCCTGAGGAGTACAACCGCGTACTTGAGATGACGGACAGGATAAAGAGGTGGTCGTTCGCTGTCGAGCTTCCCGGTTCCGATGCGTTCCTTTCAGTGCTGAAGAAGCACGGAATCCTCTCGTCTGCCGCGCATACAGATGCGGACTGCCATCAGATTTTCAACGCATTCGCAAACGGCGTTGAGCTGATGACGCATTTCTACTCCTGCATGACTACTGTGAAGAGGGTCAACGCCTACCGCGTCGCAGGCGCAATAGAGGCGGGATACCTCCTCGATGACATGTATGTGGAGATAATCGCAGACGGACGCCATCTTCCCAAGGAGCTTCTGAAACTGATCTGCAAGGTAAAGGGAACGGACAGAGTCTGCCTTATCACCGACAGCATGAGGGCTGCAGGAATGCCTGACGGGGAGTACTGGCTTGGCCAGGAAGGCTCAGGCGTCAGATGCATAAAGGAAGAGGGAGTTGCGAAGCTGCCCGACAGAAGCGCATTCGCCGGAAGTGTCGCGACAACGGACCTTCTTGTCCGCAACATGGTTGAGCTTGCCGATCTTCCTCTCTATGAGGCTGTGAAGATGGCGACACTCGTGCCAGCGCGCCTTCTGAGAGTAGATGACAGGAAGGGTGTGCTCGCCGCCGGACGCGATGCCGACATCCTTATCTTCGATGACAGCATCGATATTTCAAAAATCATCCTGCGCGGCGAAGTGCTGAGGTGAAGAATGGAGGGAGGACGATCTGTTCTCCCTCCTGCCTTCTTAGATGGCGGTCTCCGGATGAAGCACTCTCTCCGCTTCATTCTCAGTCAGCGGATGGCTGTAGTAGAGATCATAGAACTCCATAGTCTTTTCCGTGATGTCTACGGGATAGAGTTCAGGATAGAGCAGATTTCCCAGCCAGTATATTCCGATGATTCTGTTAGTGGCGGGAGGACTGTCAAGGAATGAGTAGGGCTCGGTGGGTATGAGATAGACTCTACCTTCCTCCACGGCCCTGAGCGTTGACCAGAGCCCGCCAGAGACCGCTTCCTCATATGCCTCAGGAGATGAGAGAAGTATCACATCGGGGTCCCAGATATAGAGCTGTTCCATCGATATGCGGTTGTTCGATGCTCCGAAAGAAGCCGGTACGACATTCTTGGCACCGATTTTCTCTATCACCTCGCCGTGGAAGTTCCCCTCCGCAATGGCCTCAAGTCCGTCATCAGAGGATGAGTAGTAGACCGTTACAGGATCATCTATCTTTCCCGCAGCCTCCGCCGCCATCGCAAGCGCTTCTTCCGCATAAACAGCAAGTGCCTCGCATTTCTCCTCATCTCCGAGGAGCTTTCCAACTGTTCTATATACCTCTGGAGTATTGTCGAGATAGGCTTCGATGAAGATAACGGGAATTAGAATATCATTCTGCAGTCTGTCGAGGTCATTGACCATCTCTTCTTTCGAGCCCTTTATCTCTCCCATGTCTATCACAGCATCCGGTGCAGCTGACATCAGGGCTTCCTTGTTGAGATCGGCCTTCTTTCCGTAGAACGTGCCGAATACGGGAAGATTCACCACATCCTGCACGAAGTACTCCGCCGCGCTCCCGGAGAGTCTGCTCGACCATCCCGCTATCTTGCCGGGATCGACAGAGTAGAGCACCAGCTGGGCAAGATTCCCGGAGGGTGATACCTTCTCTATCTTCTCCGGAAGTTCCGCCGTGCGTCCGAGTGAGTCCGTGAACGGAACGGCTGAGAGCGACACAGCAATGAGCATCAGCGCCGCAAATAAAGACAGTTTTCTCATCTTTTTCTCCTCTCTATGGTGAATACCGATATATGTTTCTCGTTGGGAAAGAGGAGGGGAAAGTCACTGCCGCCTGACGGCTGCAGGAATTTCATGTACTCGTCCTTCCTTTCCTTCCCGTACATCCTCTCTATGAACTCTTCTCCTTCCTCTTCCGAACGCAGGGGCTGAGGGAAGGAATGAGAGAAAGAGGTGCGCGTGAATACGATGTCATTCCTCTTTCTTAGATATTCCACCGTTCTCTCCGGCTCTCCGTCCTTCTTCCTAAGCAGGTCGCTCTGTCCTCTGTGCTCGGAGATTATACTGATGATCTTTCCTGTGCTGTGGAGGTAGTGGTCAAGGCTGTCCCCCTCTGCAATGCGTCCGAAGAAGATCATCAGCAGGAGGCCGCTTTTCGGAAGAGGACCTCTTGCATCGAGAAGAGAGAATATATGAAGCCGCGATCTTCTCTCCGCTTCCTCTATGGCTCTCTTGTCAGCATCGGTCGCTTTTATCTTCCATCCGCCGCGCGCGAGTATCTCAGCAGTGTATCCGAGTCCGCATCCTATTTCGAGTATGTACTCATTTTTTCCGGCTATCTTCCCGATCACAGAGGCAAGCGCTCTGTGGAATGAGGAGCGTTCCGCGGCTCTCCTGTACCACTCTATTCTCTTGTCATCCCACCACGGCATCATCGCGGTATGCATACGATTCTCCTGTTCTCGCCTGTGTCGATGCTGCCGATGAAGAGTTTTCTTGAATAAAGTTCCTCAAGGACCTTCCCGTCCATGAGATTCTCAGGAACACCGCTGAATACGGTCCTACCGCCGGCGAGGACCATCACTTCGGATGAGTTCATCAGAGCCTGCTCAGGACTGTGGGTAGAGAAGAGGATTGCATATCCTCTCTCCCTCAGCTTTCCGAGCGTTTCCATTACCAGAAGCTGATTTGAGTAGTCTAGCGATGCGGTGGGCTCGTCGAGGAGGAGAATTCCTGCATCCTGGGTAAGCGCCCTGGCTATCATCATGAGCTGTCTCTCTCCTCCCGATATGGCGTTGGCTGACCTGTCCTTCAGTTTGTATATCCCGAGCATATTGAGGGCTTCCTCCGCTTTCTCCCTGTCAGCTTTTCCCGGACGGCTGAATATCGAGAGCGCCGGCGCACGTCCCATAAGAACGGAATCCATGACTGTATATGAGTAGACCATCGATGACGACTGCGGGATATAAGCTATCCTTGAGGCTTTCTCCCTCTCCGGCATTGCCCGGATTTCCATTCCGTCGATCATTATTCTTCCGCTGTCAGGATGGAGAAATCCGAGAATGATGCGCATCAGCGTCGTCTTTCCCGAGCCGTTTCTTCCCAGAAGCGACATCAGGGTGCCTTCGCCGAGTGTGAGCGATATGCCGTCCAGCACCTTCCTCTTTCCGTAGCTGAATGTCAGGTTTTCCGCTTCAAGCCTCATTCCTGCGGCCCTCCCTGATGATGAGATAGAGGAAGAACGGCGCGCCGATGAAGGAGGTGAGTATTCCTATCGGTATCTCTGAGTAGGTTACTGAGCGCGAGACAGTGTCTACGGCTGTGAGGAACGCTGCCCCGAGGAGTATCGAGGCGGGCATTGTCCGTCTGGCATCCGTTCCGGCCATCATCCTTGTAATATGCGGAATGACAAGTCCGACCCATCCTATTATTCCCGCGATAGCCACCGAGGCAGCGGTCATCGCTGTAGCTGCGGCTATCGCTATTCCCCTGATGAGTTTTGTGTTCACACCGAGCGACAGTGCTTCCTCTTCCGGCAGCGACAGGAGATTCATCCTCCATGAGAGCATGAGCATCGGGATCATCGGCACGAGGGAGGGGAGGAGGATCAGCTTAAGCTCGTCTGTGCCTGCTCCTGCGAGCGATCCCATCAGGAAATATGTTATTGACGGCAGTTCGTCGTTGGGGTCGGCCACGAGTTTTATGAAGCTGGTTCCGGACTGAAAGAGAGAACTTATCATTATGCCGCCGAGGATCAGGCCGAGCACCTGATTCGATGGGACGCGCGAGGCTATCTTCCATACAAGGAGCACTGCCAGCGTGCCCATCGCGAACGCCAGCAGTGGAATGCTGTATGACGGCAGCATCCAGAGCAGTGCGAGGGCCGCGCCGAAGCCTGCGCCTGTCGAGGTTCCGAGCACGTCGGGAGAGACCATCGGGTTGCGGAAGATCATCTGGAAGATCAGGCCGGAGAGCGAGAGTCCTCCACCAATCAGCGATGCCGCGAGGATTCTCGGCAGCCTTATATTGAATACGACGGACTCCGCCTGCGCGCTCCAGTCTGGTGTTATAGGGAGCAGGCGCGAAAGCAGTATTTTCATGAGCTCCGCGGGCCCCACTGGAAAACGTCCTGAAGAGAATGAGAGCACGAATACGGCAGCATAGATGAGGATGAGAGACAGGATGAGCGTTCTGTCAGAGAGTTTTCTCAAAATACCCTCCTTCTATGTTCCTGAGATAGCTTTCCATTTCCTTTTCAAGGCTGCGGAATGAATTCAGCAGTTCCCTGCCGCTTTCTGTGAGTTCCGCTTTTCCTCCTCCTTTTCCTCCCTGTATGCGTCTCACGGCTTCCTTTCCTGTAGCTTTCTCGATGCCGCGGAGCATTTTCCAGGCTTTCGTATATGAGAGCCCCATCTCGCAGGATGCATGCCGTACAGACCCGTACTGGTCTATCAGCGTAAGAAGTTCCTCGGTACCTTTCCCAAAGAACGGCACCCCATCAGAATCCTTGAGTTTCAGTCTCAGTTCCACTTCCATCGAATTGTTTTCCAAAGTAATTCGCTATCCATTGTATATTGTGATATCAGATGGTTCAAGAAGAAAGATTATTGAATCTCTTTGATTATCTGAGGCAGACCAGCCTGCAATTGCATTCATATAGAGCAGTCTGATGCAGCACAGAGATCATCCCGGCACTGCCATAACGGTGAGCGGCTTGACCTCTTGATTTCGGTTAACGGATGGCAGGAGGCGTTGCTTCCTGACCCTTCGGCACCGATGGAGAAGGAGGCGCTTATGATGGATTTTGAAATACTGTCGCTGATGGTTTCGATCATCAGTTTAGTGATTCTGGTTCTGAAGAAGTAAGCCGCCCTTTTGATTTTCGCGGATCAAGGACGGCTTAGTCATTTGGTTTCGTGAGGTCAGCCGTTCATCGGCAGTGCCTCTTTACATCTATAATATCCTATCTATCTGGGAAGGTGTCAATAAAAGCATATCCGTTTACATTTTGTGTACACGGAAATATTACCAGTGCTGAAGTACTTATTCTGAACAATTTTTTATCCTGCCCAATAGGCAGCTGGCCCATAAATTTAATTATATGTTATATAAATAATTATAATGAAAAATTGAACAACAGACTACGTCTGGAAACATCTCAGGCGTAGTCAGGATCGATATTGAACTGGAAGATATAGGTAGGGAATGCCTCGTTCAGTGCTTTTGTGGCATCCCTGCGGAATGCTGCGTAGTCGGTGAGTGAGAAATCGACGACGACATCGAAGTGAACCCTGGAATCCTCCAGATGAACATGGAATGCGTGCAACGATATCACCGATGGCGAGACGGACTTCATCACCTTGAGCACTTCCTTCTTCATAAGTATCACGACAGGATTGTCTGAATTCACAGCATACATGCCGAATGTGAAGTAAATGCCCATCTTGTTCATTATCTCAGTCTGGGCATCGGTCATGGCATCAAATATCTCCTCGGCTCTGGCTTCGGATGGGACCTCGACATTGCATGTTCCGATCATTCTCGACGGGCCGTAGGTATGTATCTGGATGTCATATCCGCCTGAAAGCGGCGCATGTCTGTTTATTATCTCTCTCAGCTCCATCACGGTGGCTTTCGTCGGTCTTTCTCCGACTATGGCGGAGACTGTATCCACAACGCTTCTTACTCCGGCGTACATGATGAAAAGCGAGACGACTATTCCTGCCCAGCCATCGACAGGGAATGCTGTGAAGAGCGATATTACAGCGGCTATGATCGTCACGGATGTCGCCAGAGCATCGGAGAGCGCATCCATTCCAGAAGCGGAGAGTGCTTCGCTCTCTATCTTCTTCCCGTTCTTCTGGTTGACCCTCCACAGTCCGATCTTCACTCCTATAGTCAGAAGGAGCACGAGCAGCATCGGAAGGGAGACCGAGACGGGACTGGGGTCCTTTATCCTGTCTATCGATGTGCGGAAGAAAGCTCCGCCTGTGAAGAGTACGATGAATGCGACAAAAAGCGCTGAGATGTACTCGATTCTGCCGAATCCCAGCGGGTGCGTGTGCGTTGGCTTCCTTTTGGCGAGGCTGAATCCCATTATTGTGACAAGCGACGAGAGCATATCGGAGGCGTTGTTCGCAGCATCCGACATGATTGCGACCGATCCTGATACAAGTCCTATCAGTACCTTGGCTACAGCTATAGCAGCATTTGAGACTATTCCGAGAAGCGCTGTGCGCTTGAGTATCCTGTCGCGGGTAGCATCATCGATCATAGTGCTGTAGTCTACCGTGGAGAGTTAAGGTAATCAAGGCTATAATCGTTGCAATGGAACTGTATGGCAGAGTTGCGGAGAGACTTCTCCCGGAAAACAGAGGATTCATTTCGGTGACGGGCGGAGGAGGAAAGACGACGTTCCTCTCCGGGATGGGAAGATATCTTGCATCCCGAGGCCTTCGCGTTATCATAACGACGACCACAAAAGTCGCATCACCGTATCTGCATGATTACGGCGCTGACAGGACGGAGGAGGATGAGAGTGTTCTCTCTTCGCCTCCATCCCAGGGCGAGCTGGTATTCTACGCCGAGCATCATACGCTCGACATGAAGAAATGGGTGGCTCCGAGGGAGGAGGTTCTCTCGGCACTGTACAATCTTTCCGACGCTGTAATTGCGGAGGCGGACGGCTCAAGAGGACTGCCGCTGAAAATCCATACGGAAAGAGACCCCGTGATAAACCCCTCAACCACAGCGACAGTTGCGGTGATGGGACTGTGGGGAATAGGAGAGAAGGCCTGTTTCGCCTCATTCGGAGAGGAACGTGATGTTGTGATAGACAAAGAGTACCTTGACTGGTATGTGAATGACGGAGAAGGGCTCCTGAAAGGAATGACAGGAAAGTGCGCCGTCATATTCAACGGAGCTGATAACTGCAGTGCGGAAGTTTTCAGGATGCTGCGGTCTCTTGATTACCCGCAGAACATAAGTGTATATGCCGCATCGCTCAGGGAGGACAGAATCTATGAAGTTATACGGGAAAGCTGCTGAGGCGGAGAGAAACGGCACGCCTTTTGCTGTTGTGACGATAATATCTGCAGAAGGGACGGTCTCAAGGAGCGAGGGGCGCATGATTGTCTTTCAGGACGGTTCGTCGTGCGGAACCATAGGAGGCGGTGCGGTGGAGGCGGAAGCAATAGGCATTGCATCTGAGTGTATCGGTTCCGGCCATGGACGCAGAGCCCTGATCGACAACGGAGGGAGGGGCAGAGTTGAGGTCTTTGTCGATGTCCCTATTGCGGACAGATCGGTCATCATCGTGGGAAACGGCCATGTCGGCACAGCGCTTGGAGAACTCCTTTCCGGACTTGGCTGGCGTGTCGCGCTTCTCGAGAGGGGAATAGATAGTGAGAGACTTCTTTCTGAGAGGATAAACATCCGCACAGCGATTGTTATCATCGGGACTGAATCCGCTTCCCTGGTGCCCGCAGCCATTTCGACGCCTGCGTTCTATGTGGGGCTTGTGGCATCTCGAAGGATGAAGATGGAAGAGTCGCCGCGTCTTTTCTTCCCTGCCGGACTTGATCTCGGAGGGGAGAGTGCAGAGGAAGTAGCGCTCTCCGTGGCTGCTGAGATTCTCTCCGTATTCAATAAAAGAGAGGCGGAAAACTGCAGGGATTGGCGGAAGAGAGTTGTTTTGGTGCGCGGTGCCGGTGACCTCGCCACAGGAGTGATAATCAGGCTGCACAACGCGGGATTCAAGGTCGCTGCGCTTGAAACTGAGAAGCCGACGACGATAAGGCGCACTGTCGCTTTCTCTGAGGCTGTCTACGACGGCGAAGCCGCTGTCGAAGGCGTCAGGGCAGTGCTTGCCTCATCTTCTGCTGACATTCTGCGCCTTCTCGATTCCGGTTCAGTCCCTGTTGTGGTTGATCCGTCGCTTGCTATCCTTGATGAGCTCTCTCCATCCGTCCTTGTCGATGCCGTGATCGCAAAGAGGAATCTTGGCACGCGGAAGGGAATGGCGCCTCTCGTCATCGCACTCGGCCCCGGCTTCACTGCAGGAGAGGACTGCGATGCCGTCATAGAGACAAAGAGAGGCCACACTCTCGGCAGCATCATCCGCTCAGGAAGCGCTGCTGCCAATACAGGAATACCGGGGAACATAGCAGGTTATGCTGAGGAGAGGGTGATACACTCTCCGGCAGCCGGAGTATTCAGGGGAGTGAGGAAAATCGGGGAGATTGTGAAAAAGGGCGATAAAATCGCTGAAATATCTTCTTCCGATTCAATAATTCCTGTCATGGCTTCCATCGACGGAATGCTCCGCGGACTTCTCCATGACGGCATAACCGTTGCGGAAGGTTTCAAGATAGCGGACATCGATCCCCGCGGAAGCAAGGCAGATTTCCGCAGCGTCTCGGACAAGGCCAGAGCAGTCGCGGGCGGGGTGCTTGAGGCTGTGGATGCCTTCATGAGGGGAAGGTGGTGAGAGAACAGTTCTTGAAGGAACTGAAACTTGAATAGAAACTGTAAATGAGGCAATCTTTTAGCATGTCGCAGCTTGATGATAGTGTAAGGAGAATCAGGAAGGGCGCCGCAGTGCTTTCCGCCTCTTCCGATGATGTGAGGAAGCGTGCGCTGCTTCTGATGGCGGATGCCATAGATGCAGAACGCGCGGCGATAAAGGAAGAGAATGCGGCCGATGTCAGCGCCGCAGAGAAAGAGGGGATCTCAGATGCTCTCCTGCACAGGCTTGTGTTCACCGACAGCAAGATAGACAGCGCCGTCCTGGGGCTGCGCGAGCTTGCCGGCCTTCCTGATCCGATAGGACGAGTCAGGGAGAAGCGTGAGCTTGATCCTGGATTCATCCTTGAGAAGAGAACATTTCCGATCGGGGTAATAGCGATGATATTCGAGGCCCGTCCCGACGCTCTTGTACAGATAGCCGGGCTTGCCGTGCGCTCCGGGAATGCCGCTGTTCTCAAGGGAGGAAGGGAAGCGGGACGCACGAACCGCATCCTTGTCAGCATCATCCGCAAGGCGACGGAGAAGATCATAAACGGTGAATGGATTCTCGGCATAGAGAGCCATGAGGATGTGAACGCCGTTCTCGGGATGGAGGGACTTATAGACCTCATCATCCCGCGCGGGTCGAACAGCTTTGTCCGGTATGTCATGGATCATACCCGCATTCCTGTGATCGGTCACTCGGACGGAATATGCTCCGTCTACGCAGATGCTTCTGCCGATATCGATATGGCGGTACGCATCTTCATAGACAGCAAGACACAGTATCCTGCGGCCTGCAATGCCGCTGAGACATTCCTTGTTCATAAAGATATTGCACCAAGCCTTCTTCCCAAGATCGGAGAGGCTTTCAGATCGCTCGGCGTTGTCATTCACGGTGATGAGGAGACAAGGCATTTCATCCCGTGGGCCGTTCCTGCATCTGAGGAGGACTACCATACCGAGTATCTTACGCTGGAATGCGCCGTGAAGGTCGTGAATTCCATAGATGAGGCAATAGAGCATATCGCCTCGCATTCATCCCATCACACGGATGCGATAGTCACATCGGACGAGGATGCGAAGCGCAGGTTCTTCCAGGAAGTTGACAGCGCTGATGTATTCGCCAACTGCTCTACGCGCTTTGCGGACGGTTTCCGCTTTGGCCTCGGCGCGGAGGTAGGAATCTCGACATCGAAGATACACGCCAGAGGTCCGGTAGGACTTGACGGTCTGATGACTACCAAATGGCTTCTTTCCGGACATGGGGAGACTGTGGCCGAGTATTCAGGCCCGGACGGAAAGCCGTTCCACCATAAGGAGCTTATGTGATGCGCGATTTCTCCGGAGTCCGCCGCATAGTCGTAAAAGCGGGAACCAACATACTTTCATCCGCATCGGGCGTGGACATGAAGCGCATCGCCTCCATTGTCGATCAGATAGCGAAGCTGAAAGATATGGGGTATCAGGTGCTTCTTGTCTCATCGGGTGCAGTCGGCCTCGGAGCCAAGGCGCTCGGACACAATAGCCCTGTTGTATATATCGCCATGAAGCAGGCCTGTGCCGCGATCGGACAGCCTCTTCTCATGAGCGCGTACAAGGCGGAGTTCGACCGCCACAATCTGCTCTGCGCACAGGTGCTCATAACCCGCTCAATACTCAACAACAGAAGAAGCTACAACAACCTCCGCGCCTCGGTCTCGATGCTGCTCGCGATGGGTGTTGTTCCTATCTTCAATGAGAATGACGTCGTCTCGACGGCTGAGATCGGGAACGTATTCGGTGACAATGACCGCATGAGCGCGATGGTCGCATCAAAGATCGATGCCGAGCTTCTTGTGCTCCTTACAGACATAGACGGGCTCTATACAGCCGATCCCCGTTCCTCTTCCGATGCCCGCCTCATAAGCACTATAGACGAGATAACACCTGAGATACTCTCTTATGCCAAAGGCGCTGGATCAAGATTCTCCACAGGCGGAATGAAAACGAAGCTGCTGGCTGCTGAGATAGCGCGCAAAGGAGGATGCGGCACAGTCATCGCATCCGGGTATGAGGATGATGTGCTGATAAGGATAATAAAAGGGGAAGAGCTAGGTTCATACATTCTTCCTGATGAGAGGCTTCATCAGCGTGAGCGCTGGATACTCAACACTCCTGCGGAGGGAAAGATCATCGTGGACGACGGTGCGAAGAAGGCGCTGCTTTCCCATAAAAGCCTTCTGCCGTCAGGCATCACCGGAATAGAGGGAGTATTCGGGCGCGGCGATGTCGTCGCCATATCCGATGTCTCAGGGACGGAGTTTGCGAAGGCTGTGCCGTACTTTGACAGCACGGAGATAGAGAGACTGCAGGGGCACAGAAGCTCCGATATAGAGAAGATTCTGGGAAAAGGGAGGAAGGACGTGATCTTCAGGCCAGAAGATCTTGTCTTTACGGAAAGTGTCTAGCTACAGGATGATGCATCAGAGGCAGGATGTCGGTTACAGGATATCTGCCCTTTACAGACAGCAGCAGCTTGCCATCGGGGTGCTTGACCTCGGTTCGGCGGATGAGCTCAGGAGTACCCTCAGATGGTACAGCGGCAATATGAACGTGCCGCTGTATGCGGTGACGCTTCAGTCGAGGATTGACGAGGCGGAGTGGCAGAATGAATTTCCGGATGTGAACTTCATCATCTTCAAGAATGCGGCGACGACGGGGGAGTATATAAACGCCTTCGCGGATGAGTGCTACGCCACATTCTTCCTCGTCGTACGCACAGACTGCACCCTGATCGCATTCGAGGGAGAGAAGCTGATGCGTATGATGGCGGAGAAGAATCATCCCGCGGTGATCACGCCTGTGATGATATCGTCAGCCTGCGAGATACTTCCCACTCTCCGTGCTCCGTATATAAACGGGAGGCAGGTCGATCCCATGTCCTTCACTCCGTCCGCTGATACCGATGCAGAGGAGGACAATCTCTATCCAGTGATGGAGCTCGGACTCTATGACAGGGCTCTTTTCCAGCGCATGAGGTCGTATGATACTGCGATATCCGGAGAGTTCTATCAGGCTATGGATTTCGGCGTGAGATGCTTTCTCCTCGGCTACAGAATCTATACCACAAGAAGCCTTGCCATACAGTTCCCGTCGAGGATATCGATAATCGAGGACCGCTCCCTATGCGATGGTGTTGAGCGGTTCTATACGAAGGCGCTTTCAATAAGGCGCATCGCGGGAAAGAACGTTGTGGAGAAGTGGAAGCCGTATGTCGATAAGGAAGTTCTCTCAGAGGAAGTCAAGAAGAAGCAGCTGATGCTCCAGAAAACTGACTTCTTCACGCTGATGAAGAACTGGAAAGTTACTGGCGCCGCCGAGACGGAAAATGAGTGAGAAAAAGACGGTTCGGAGCTCTCTGAACCGTCCTCCGCATCTCTTTTATACTTTGTACGCAGCAGAGGTCATAGAGAGCGTATCAAGGCCGCAGTCCCGGCTAAGGTCATCAAAAAGGCACCTGCAGTCCTGCAAAACAGTCTGATGGCTAAGCTAATGTGATATAGTCATACTCGGAACTGCCATAGAGGTAGGCGGCTGGCATCGCTTCGGACACGGCCCGGAATCTCCGGCTGGAAGGGGGTGATGCTGTTGTGAATGCATATCAGATTATCATGGTCATATTGACTGTGCTCAGTCTGCTTATTGCTGCAATAAAATAGCCGCCCAGTGGTCCAGACTGTTGCGGCATATTTGCTAAAACCTTTCGGGCCAGCCGTCTATCGGCAGTGCCTCTTTACATCTATAATATCCCATCAATTCGTGAAGGTGTCAATAAAAGCAGAGCATCCGCAGTTTTATATCCTATGAATAGTGGGATATTCCTCTAAAACTGTCCACGATTGCCTGCTAAAAATCTGAAAACAATAAAGAATAAATGAGCGCAGTAAAAACATTACCACGCCCATATCTTATCTGTATATAAATAATCGAAAGGAACAATAAAACAATTTTACTTGCGCGTGCGGTATTCCCTCGGAACGGGGTCAAGGCCGTCCCATATTATCTGTCTGAAATGCTTGGGATCGGTGTTTCCCTCCGTATTCACCATGAACACAAGAGAATACTCATTGAGCTTCATCTTCTTTCTGAGCTCTTCTGCGCCTTTCTCCGTCATTATGGAGTAGAGTGCCCCGAGCGGAGCCGCTCCCGATTCTCCTGAGATAATGAAGGGGTCTCCGTGAAGCGGGCAGGAGAGAATCCTCATGCCGCGGGCGGCGATATAGTCGGGGATGGAGAGGAAGAAGTCTGCAGTATGCTCAAGCACGTCGAATGCAATAGGAGAGGGGTCTCCGCAGGCGAGGCCTGCCATTATCGTATCCAGATCTCCCGTTACGCTGTGGCACTTTCCGTCATTAGCCTTTATTGACTCAAAGATGCAGGCAGCCTTGTTGGGTTCCACGACGATGAATACAGGCGGGTTTTCCGGGAAGAGCGCTGTGTAGAAACCGATCACGGATGCTGCAAGCGCTCCGACTCCTGCCTGTACGATGACATGTGTGGGGCGTGAGATTCCTACTCCCAGCAGCTGCTCCTGTGATTCAAGCATCAGAGTGGTGTATCCCTGCATTATCCATGTAGGTATCTCAGAGTATCCGTCCCACGATGTGTCGCTTATGACAGTCCAGCCGTTCTTCTCGGCATCAACGGCCATCTGGCGTACCGCATCATCGTAGTTTCCGTCTATTATCTTCACGGTCGCGCCGTAGCCTCTGATCGCATCGATCCTGGCCTGCGACGTTTCTTTGTGCACATATATCACACAGGGCAGTCCCAGCTGCATCGAAGCCCATGCGATGCCCCTTCCGTGGTTTCCGTCGGTTGCGGCGGCGAACGTCAGCTTTCCGAGCCTCTTATGGCACTCGTCTGAGGTCAGATACTCATATGTGGTCTCAGCATCCGTGAGCCCGAGCATTTTCTGTATGTATCTCGATACTGCATACGAGCCGCCGAGCACCTTGAATGAGTTGAGAGTCAGCCTCTGCGCCTCATCCTTGATGAAGATTCCTCCCAGACCGAGCATCTGTGCAAGGTTCGGAAGGGCTCTCAAAGGAGTCATTTTATATCCGGGTATTTCCCTGTGGAATTTTCTTGCCTTCCTGACGTTGTCGATAGAGAAGAGCTCCTTTGCCCGGGAGGCATCCTTCTTTCCGTAATCATATACAATATAGTCGAAATCGAGATTATCCATATCTATCTCCGCATGAGAATATACAGTCATATCGGATGCATTTCAATATTCTGCAATGCTTTGTTGCAATAATTGATGCATCCGTAAGATTTTATTTTCAATATTTATGCAAACATCAGAACAATGATGATAATCATAAATAATGATGCCGCTCAGGAGCACAAGAAAAGGGGGACTGCAGTCCCCCTGAATCATCACTTTCCGAAATTCGCTTTATACACCTTCCACGTGGATTCTATCAGCGTCTCGGCATCTGAGTGCTTTGCCGTCCATCCCAGCTTCTCATGGGCAAGTGCGGATGAGGCGATGAGCTTGGCGGGGTCTCCGGCTCTTCTCGGGCTGTCTACTGATGGAATCGGCTGCCCTGTGACGCGTCTGGCGGTCTCCACGATTTCCCTTACCGAAAGGCCGCTTTCGGAGCCGAGGTTCACGACGAGGTTCTCTTTCTTCTCCATGAGGTAATCTGCCGCTGCCACATGGGCATCCGCGAGGTCTGTTACATGTACATAGTCGCGGATACATGTTCCGTCCGGAGTGTCGTAGTCGGTTCCGAAGATTCCGACCTTCTCGCGTATTCCGACGGCGCATTCCATTATGACAGGAATGAGGTTCGCAGGATTGCGCTCAAGGCCTTTCATCCGTCCGTCAACATCATATCCTGCCGCGTTGAAGTACCTCAGCGCCGCATAGTGCATTCCCTTGAGTTTCGAGTACCACGCCAGATTCTGTTCAATGCAGAGCTTTGTGTATCCGTAATAGTTCTCAGGATTGCAGGGGTGCTTCTCGTCGATGGGAACGTACTGCGGCTCGCCGTAGGTTGCTGCGGAGGAGGAGAGGATGAAATTCATGCATCCGTGCTTCTCGCACTCTGTCATTATTATGAGCGAACCCGTGATGTTGTTCTCGCTGTATTTCTCAGGTTTTGTCATCGACTCGCCGGCTGCCTTGAACGCTGCGAGATGCACTGCAGCATCCCACCCCTCGGAGAGCACTTCCGCGACACGGTTCCTGTCGAGGATATCTCCCTCGCAGAACTCCGCTCCTGCAGGTACATTGCTTCTCAGTCCCGAAGAGAGGTTGTCGTAAATTCCTACCTTATCGCCTCTGTCAAGAAAGGCCATCGCCACATGCGTACCTATATATCCGGCTCCGCCGAAAAGAAGAACTTTCATACTGCTCTCATCCTCCGTTCAATGATTCTACCATCCCGGGCCATAAGATGCATCAGGAGAAGGATGCTATTATTCCCCGTATTTCGTTCATTTTTTCTTCCAGAAGTTCTCTTGTCCTGGCTTCGGCGACTATTCTCAGATAGGGTTCCGTGTTTGACTTGCGCACATTGAACCACCAGTCTGGATACTCGATGCGGTAGCCGTCGAAGTCCATCACCTTGTCCGCATCTCCGGCATAGCGGCTGTAAAGCGCATGTATGGCTTCATCTTTGTGCTCAAGACGGAAATTCTGCTCACCGCTGTTGGCGTACTTCACGATGCTGTCTATCAGTGAGGAGAATGTCTTTCCCTCTTCCCTGAGTTTTTTCACGACTGAGAGGACCAGAAGCGAGGCAAGGATTCCGCTGTCGCAGCAGAAGAAGTCGCGGAAGTAGTAGTGTCCGGCGAGCTCTCCTCCGAAGATGCCGTTTATCTCCCTGATCTTCAGCTTCGCATAGGCGTGTCCGACCTTCCATGTAGTCACGCTGAATCCCAGCTTCTCAAGATACTCTGTCGTCGACCTCGATGTTCTTATGTCCTGCAGGGCGTTTCCCGTCCTTCCTCTGCTGCTGTAGTAGAGGCCTATCACGGCGGTTATGTAATCGGGCTGTATGAAGCGGCCTTTCTCATCTATGAACATCACCCTGTCGGCATCTCCGTCGTAGATGACGCCGCAGTCTGAGCCGTTCTTCACAACAGCTTCCTCTATTTCTCTGCAGTTCTTCTCCTCCAGAGGATTTGGCTCATGTGCTGGGAATGAACCGTCGAAAGTGTCGTTGATGTATGACGGAGCGCTTCCGAGAAGGTCTTTTATCAGAAGAGAGGACATTCCCGAGGAGCAGTCCACAGAGATTGAAAGTCCGTCAAGACCGGCTGCGTACGGCCTGAGGAAAGCAAGGTAATCATCCTTTACATATGAGCAGTCTTTTGCAGCACCTTTCTTCTCCGCTGGAACAGCCTTCTCCTCATTGACCATCCTCTCAAGATCTTTCAGTCCCGAGTCTCCTCCTACAGGAAGGGCGCCGCGGCGGCTTATCTTGAATCCGTTGTACTCGGGAGGATTGTGAGATGCCGTTATCTGGACGGAGGCATCTGCCTCAAGATGCACAGTTGCGAAGTAGACCATCGGCGTTGTCGCGAGTCCCAGGTCCCACACATCGGCTCCGCTGTCGGTGATGCCTTTTACCAGTGCCTCATGAAGCGACGGCGATGAAAGCCTTATGTCCCTGCCGACGACCACATGGTCTGTGTTCAGAAGCTGCGGCAGGAAGAATCCGACCCTGTATGCAAGTTCCTCTGTGATATCCGTGCCGTAGACACCTCTGATGTCATATGCCTTGAATGCGCTCATCTCTGTTCTCCTTCTGGTACTCTTTTATCTTTTTCATGAAATCCGCCGGATCGATCATCTCAAGGAAGATAACGCTGCCGTCGCTGAGGACTATCTTCGTGACGGTGCGCCTCAGTATCCTTGCCAGCGTTCCGGCAGGCTTCGAGACATCCCTGCCTGCGTTCAGTGATCTCACTGCCTCGCTCTTTGTCACCCTGAATATCCCCGTGATATCCGAGACGGGGAAGGCGTACTCCATCTTTTCGTATTTCTCCTTCCTCTTTCTCTGCAGCGGTATTCCGAGAAGTGTGGGAACCCTGTCAAAATCCTCATAGATCACTGTCTTCCCGTCTGTGAAGAGGAATACGCCGTATTCGCGTATCTCGCATCCGAGCCTGCCGTACCATGTGCAGTAGGTGCGGAATCGTATCGGAGCGCCGAGTTTCTCTTCTCTTTCCCTGAGAAATGCGATGGTGTCTTCACTGCTGTCCATGATGAGGATTGTACTTTATCCGTGCGCGTAATGGAACCGCATCACGGGAAGTGCTTACAGTATAATGCGTAAGGCAATCCACTGGTAATTTTCCCCCGCTTACGCTACTATTGCACCGCAATGGACGAGTTTGAGAAAAAGGACTTCTCTAAGATTCTGAAACACAATGCCCTTGAAGGCCACAGATGGATGAAGAACACCGGTTCTGCCGCTGTAAGGGTCTATGACAGGAACCTGCAGGCATTTCCGGTCACTGTGGAGCTTTACGGCCCTTATGCCCGTGCTGTGGATTACGGCGGCATGTCAGATGATGACAGGGCCGTGGCCGTTGATCTTATCTCACGCTTTCTCTATGTGGAGCATGACAAGATCATCTGGAAGGAGAGGAAGAAGAGGGAAGGCCGTGAACAGCATGAGAAGGATGAGAACTCGTCGCTGAGGATTGAAGTGAAGGAGGGAGGTCTATCTTTTGAGTGCGAGCTCATGAGCTATACGGATACAGGCCTCTTTCTGGATCACGCCGAGACGCGTTCCCGCATAAGGGAGATTTCAGGGGGGATGAGAGTGCTCAATCTCTTCTCCTACACAGGCTCATTCTCGGTGTATGCCGCAGACGGGGGCGCCGAGAGCGTTGTCTCCGTCGATCTCTCCAACGTCTACTGCGACTGGTGCAGGCGCAATCTGGAGAGGAACGGCTTTCTCGATGAGAAGAAGTACAGGGTAGAAGCATCGGATGCGCTTGTGTATCTGAAAGAGGCAAGGGAGAGGGGTGAGCGCTATGACATCGTCATCTTCGATCCTCCCGCTTTCTCAAACTCGCACAAGGCTGATGATTTCGATGTTGCCAGGGATTATATGAAGTATCTCTATCATATAAGTCAGGTGCTCGTTCCGGGTGGCGTGGTGCTTTTCTCGGAAAATCTTATGGGATTCCAGTTTGGCAAGGGGCTTCTCAAGCCCTTTTGGAAGATATCGGAGATCACCGAAGAGGTGCATGTCCTCGGTTTCTCCAGAAAGAGAAGCGGTCTGAGGGTGTGGATGATGAAAAAGACGGCAGATATGAAGGAAATGGAATGGACTGCCGGCAGGACAGGAAGAATGGACGAAGAGAAGAAGGAAGCGGAGAGGCTTTCGTTTGATGAGGCCGCAGCTGGTGCGGAGACGGAGAAGAAGGAAGAGAAGGACGGAAGGACGTCCGAGGGACGCGAGAGAAGAAGAACAGCCGGAGGAGACAGCAGGGAACGCCGAGGCTATCAGAGAAGAGACGGCGGATACAGGGAAAGAAGATATGACGACCGCCCGGGAAGAGGTTACCGCGATGGCTACGGAAGCGGACGCTACGGTGACAGGGACAGACGCTATGATGACAGGCGTGATGACCGCGGCTATGACCGCCCTCGCTACCGTGACGACTACAGAGACCGCGGCAGCTACCGCGGCCGCGATGATTATGACCGCTCCGGAAGAGGCTACAGGGACCGCGGCTACGACCGCAGAAGCCCCTACGGCGAGAAGGAAAGCTACCGTCAGAGATCAAGCTGGACAGACAGGCACGATGATGAGCGCGGCGGATACCAGAGAAGGGACAGAGGCGGAAGAGAGTGGGACAACGATACCGGACGCTTTTACAGGGAGGACCGTGAGAGACGCGGCGGTTTCCGCGAGCCGAGATACTCTGCTTCCGGAGAGGACAGGCGCCCCTTCGGAGACGACAGAAGAAGGAAAAGGGGTGCTCCGAAGCCGTATGGCTATGATTCGTTCATGGTCACGAAGAACCGCGACAGCGCGGATGTCTACTGGCTCAAGAACACAGAGGTCAAGGGAGACGACGAGGAGTGATTCCTCAGATTATCCAAGAGGGAGAGCGGCTGCGGCCGCTCTCTTCTACTTTCTGCCGAAGCGCCTGATTCTCTTCACTTCCACCGCCGCTGTGTTGATGATGACGAACATCAGGACATAGAGGGGGAAGAGCGAGAGCGATATGCTTCTTCCGATGATTCCGAAGAGCGCCGGCATGAATGATGATCCGACATACGCAGTCGCCATCTGCAGTCCCATTATCCTCGCTGAATCCTCCGCACCGAAGTACTCAGGCGTCTGATGGAGCATTGTGGGGTAGATCGGGCCGCATCCCATACCGATAAGAAAGAGCGCTATTCCCGCGAGATTTCCAGGCAGGGCGAGCATCAGAATCACGCCTGTGATTATCACGGCCTGCCCTGACCGAAGCATTGTCTTTGCTGCGATGCTTCCGGATACAAGACCCGAGATGATTCTCCCGGAGGTTATTCCGATGAAGAATAGTCCTGCTGTCGCCGCTGCGGCACTTTCGGTCAGTCCTCTTGCTTCAACAAGAAATGACGCAGACCAGAGCATTGTTGTCTGTTCTGCTGAGCAGTAGGCGAAAAACGCCAGAAGCGCCATGATCGCGCCGGGTTTTCTCAGTGCTGAGAGCGCGCTGCTGCTTCCGTTTCCGGATAGCGACGGCTCATCGCCCGTGGTCGTTATGGTACTCTTGCCAGCTTTTCTCCACAGAGGTACAGAGAGAATGAGAATAAGGCAGACCGCAGCCTGCATTCCTCCCAGTATCCTGTACCCGTTCCTCCATGAGAAACCGTTGGCGAAGAGATAGGACATAACGAACGGGCCTATCAGCGTGCCGAGTCCCCAGAAGGCATGGAGGAAGTTCATCGCTCTTGCCTTGTAGTGAAGCGCCACATAGTTGTTCAGCGCGGCATCCACCGAGCCTGCTCCAAGTCCCAGCAGCAGTGAGATAGGAATGAGGAAGAAGAATGAGGGGGCTGCGGAGAAGAGGATGAGGGCCGCTGCCGTCATAGCCACCGATACCGCCGTTATCTGGATCGTGCTGAACCTTCTGGAGAGGCGTGCGAACATCAGGCTGCTGATGACTGTCCCTCCGCAGATTATCATCGCGAGAATCCCGGAATATGAGATAGGAATGGCAAGATCGGGATAGATCATAGGCCATGCCGTACCGAGCATCGAATCGGGAAGTCCGAGGGAGATGAACGCGATATATATGATTATCAGTAGTGACAGCATGCGAGGATGATATCTCAGAGAAAAGAAAAGATAAACTGAGAAAGACTTCTTACAGCCTCGGAAGGCGTATGGGAAGCCTGCGTCTGCTTTCCTTTGCAGGCGCCTCAGAAAGGCCAAGGAACGAAAGTGCGTTCTCTCCCGCTATGCGCTCTATCTCCCCGTCGGTGAAGCCCGAGCGATCGAATACGGAAAAGTACTCCGTATATGATTCGACTTTCAGGAGATTCACCGAGAAGTCGGAGCCGAAGAGGATGCGTGAGAGGATTTTCTCCCTCTTTCCGTCTTTCTGTTCAGAGAGAAAGCTGAGGAGCTCTGAGTAGAACTCATTCGTGCATCCGGAGAAGGAGAGATCGGAGTACACGCCGTCGAACTCCTCCATAAGCTCTATGATTGTATAGAACCACGGGCTGTCGGGAAGATGCCTCAGCTTTGCCGAGAGACTCTGCAGGTTCCCCTTAGATGCGATGGCATACTGCTTGCCGAAGTGGGCGAAGTCGAGCCTCAGTCCGGGGTAGTTCTCAAGCACCGTTCTCCATGATGCGGGGTCTGTGTATGCCCATGCATCCGCGGCGTTTATTCCCCTGAATCCCTGATCATCGCAGTGAGTTATTATCGGGACGCCTTTTTCCTGACAGAACGAGTAGAGCTTCCTGTGCTTTTCAAGCGTCTCCGAATCATCCGGCCACGGTCTGAATCCAAGTGGAGGATATATCTTTATTCCGTAGCACGGCTTCTCTGGCACTTCGTTTCTCTGGTGCATTTTTCCTGACGTATTTACATACTTGTCAAGAAGCTCTTCAAGGAATTCCATTGTATGCAGCCGGGGATCAATGCCGATGAACGGATAGAATTCAAAGAGCCCGTCCGGAGTGTTCTTATAGTAGTCTCTAATGCCCTGAATCATTGCTTCCGCATAGGACGTGAGCTTGTCGCGCACCGGATGCGAATAATAGAGCTTCTCCAGTTTTCTTCCGTCATCGGAGAAATCCATGATGAGGGGAACCATGATCATTCTGTCAAACTCAAGACTGCGCATATGGAATTTGCCGTCATGGATGTAAGGCTCATGCGGCGCATATTTCCTTTTTCTGCCAATCAGGAAATCGCCTCTGAGATCATCCTCCATCATTTTCAGCGTCTCTCCGAT
>CALXLV010000013.1 GCA_944389295.1 uncultured Spirochaetaceae bacterium
TACAACAATTTACGCCCTCATACTGCATTAGGGGGTTTGACTCCTTCCGCTTTTGAATCAACAATTATAGGAGATTATTAACCATTGTACCCTTTTTCACAGTTGTCCTCTTTTTTCGGAAGTGCCCTTTTTTCTGGAAGTTAAAAACTCAGCCGGGCAGCAGGCTCGGCTGGTGGTCATCACATGGACTCAAGGTAGGGAACGCCAATAAGGGCAAATCCGTTCTTCATCACTGTACGCAGCGCGGAGATCAGTCTGACACGCGTCACAACAAGTTCCGGCGTTTCGGCCTTAAGTATCTGGTTGTCATGATAGTAGTGGCTGAATGTCTTTGCAGCCTCATAGAGGAAGGATGTTATGACGGAGGGATCATAGCCGTCCGCAGCCTTCCTCACCATCTCGGGGAACGACTCGATCGCCTTGAGAAGCGTCTTTTCATCATCGATTGTCAGAAGAGTTCCATCCGCTTTCACTCCAGCATAATCGGCCTTAACCTCATCGAATTTCCTCAGAATCGAGGAGATACGTGCGCATGTGTACTGAAGATAAGGTCCGGTGCTTCCGTTGAAGGAGATGGAATCCTTCGGATTGAATACCATGTCGTGCTGCGGCTGGACAGAGAGAAGGTAATAGTTCAGCGCGCCGAGAGCGATCTTCCTTGCGGTCTCATCCACATCGCCAACAGCCTCTTCCCTGCCCTTCTCCTCAATCTCCTTCCTGGCAAGTTCGGAAAGCTCTGAAAGAAGATCATCGGCATCGACGACTGTTCCCTCGCGGCTCTTCATCTTGCCGTCGGGAAGATTGACCATGCCGTACGAGAGGTGATGCAGCTCCTTCGCCCACTCGTATCCGAGGAGTCCGAGGACGTAGAAAAGAACCTTGAAATGGTAGTTCTGCTCAGAGGCGACGACGTATATCAGACTGTCAAAAGGCCAGTCCTCATGGCGCTTCACCGCCGTGCCAATGTCCTGCGTCATATAGAGCGTCGTTCCGTCGCGGCGGAGAAGGACCTTCTTGTCCAGCCCGATCGAAGAGAGATCGACCTGCACCGAGCCGTCTGCCTCGCGCTGGAAAACACCCATCTCAAGCCCCTTCATCACCTCGCTTCTTCCGAGCTTGTACGTCTCGCTCTCATAGTAGAGCCTGTCGAAGGAGATGCCCATGTTCCTGTAGCTCTCGGCAAGGCCGTCGAGCGTCCATTTGTTCATCTTCTCCCAGAGAGCCCTCACTTCGCTGTCTCCGGCTTCCCATGCGCGGAGCATCTTCTGTGCTTCCTCGTCAGGGTCCACGAACGACGGATCATTCACGATATCAGGATTCTCTTCCCTGGCCTTCTCAGCCTCCTTCTCCCACTGGGCAAAGCGCACATAGTATCTGCCGACGAAGTGATCACCCTTCTCCCCTGTCGATTCAGGAGTCTCCCCGTTTCCGAAGAGCTTGTAGGCCAGCATCGACTTGCAGATATGTACGCCGCGGTTGTTGATGAGGTTCACCTTCATCACCTCGGCCCCGGTGGCTTTGAGAAGAGCCGCCACAGACTCTCCGAGCGAGTCGTTGCGCATATGGCCGAGATGGAGCGGCTTGTTCGTGTTGGGACAGGAGAACTCGAGCATCACGCGGCGCCCTTTCCTGTCCTCAGTGCATCCATAGCTCTCGCCTCTGCTCTCTGCCTCACCGAGGATGCGGTCAGAGAGAGAGGGAATATCGAAGCGGATGTTGATATAAGGCCCTGCTGTGAGAATCTCGCCCTCGGGATGCTCTCCTTTCTCAAGCGCAGCCTTTATATCCCCTGCAATCTGAGCGGGAGCCTTGCCTGCATATCTGGCGTAAGGGAACATCGGGAATGCGACATCGCCCATCTCGCTCTTAGGCGGAACGCCTGTTGTCAGCTCGGGAATATCATCTTTCCCGAGGTATGACCTCAGCTCCGCCTCAATGACTTTCTTCCATTCCTTCTTCAATTCACCTAACATATCAGCTCCTCACTATATCCTCAGCGTCACCTCTCCGGAGGAGAGCGCCTCTTCCGTTCCGTCCGGATACCTTACCACAAGATGCGCCCTGTTATCCACGTCAAGCGCCCTTGCCGCCCGGCTCACCCCGTTCTTTATCACCGTTATATCGCACCCGATGATGAAGCAGCGCTTCCTGTACTCGCCGATGAACTCCTCTCCGAGTATGTTCATGACCTCGCGGCACTCTGCCGCTGCAAGCTCGGCGCGTGTGACAGGAGAGTCTCCGTCAGGATATAGGTACATCATCTTCTTCTCAAGATCGGGGGGTATTGGCTCACTTCCCTGCCAGAGATTGACCCCGATTCCGACAATCGCCTTGTCCAGTCCCCCCTCCTCCATGTTGACTATCCCCTCCGTGAGAATGCCCACGGCCTTCCTGCCGTCCACATAGATGTCATTCACCCACTTTATCGCACAGTCGAAACCCGTAAGCGACTCGATAGCCCTCGCGACAGCCATCGAAGCGGCCGTAGTGAGCATATCGGGCGAGGGAATGGAGGCACCGGGAAGAACAATCGACATATACACGCCGCCCTCGGGAGAGAAGAAGCTGCGGCCGAGCCTTCCTCTGCCGCTCTCCTGCCTTGCGGCTACGACGGCAAACGGGGCCTCTATCCCCCTGTTGGCAAGGTCTTTCGCTTCAAGCATAGTGCTGCGGCAGACCGCACGGTAATAGACGGGGATGCTGAAAAGCCTGGAAAGCACCTGCTGCGAGAGCACGTCGCTCCTATCCAGACGGTAGCCGCCGCCTCTGGATATCTCTATTCTGTATCCTTCCTTCTGGAGTGCGGCCGCCCCCTTCGATATCGCCATCCTCGAGCATCCGATGCGTCCGGAAAGCTCCGAACCGGAAATGCCCCGCTCCTGATTATCAAGAAGAATGGCAAGAAGCTCGTCCTTTACGTTCATGCCATGATTTTATTTCCATATCAAAAGTGATTCAACGCCTGCCGCACCTTGAAAGGTCAGGCACGGAAGAAGCATAATCGGCGTTATGTACAGCTCTGACAGATTCGTAGGAAAATACCTTGACTCATTCGCGCGGATGCACCGCGAATCATTCGGCAGAGGCTCCGTCTCGCTGCCGAAGATGGAGGACATAGAGACGCTGGAGGAAATGCTGATGACGCTCTTCTTCCCCGGGCATCAGGGAGCGGACAACCCCAGAAGCCTGAGATCGGCAATCGAATACAGCCTCGAAGGAACGACAAGGCTTCTCTACGATGCCATAGGAAGGGCTGTCAGATATGAGAATCCGGAAAGAAGCGAGGAAGATTGCCTCGCCGAGGCAGAGAAAGCCGTGGACATGCTTGCAGAGGAGCTTCCGCATATAAGAAGCATGCTCAAGCTCGATGCGGAGGCCGGCTTCGAGGGCGATCCCGCGGCGCACAGCATCCACGAGGTCATACTCTGCTACCCCGCGATGAGAGCACTCACTGTCCACCGCGTCGCCCACTTCCTCTACACGATCGGGGTGCCTCTTGTGCCGAGGATGATGAACGAGGTAATGCACTCATCCACAGGCATCGACATACATCCCGGCGCCTCGATCGGAGAGAGCTTCTTCATCGACCACGGTACAGGCGTCGTAATCGGCGAGACCACAGTCATAGGCAGCCACGTCAAACTCTATCAGGGCGTGACGCTCGGAGCGCTGTCAATCCCGAAGAAAGGATGCGGCCAGCTTCTTGAAGGAGCTAAGCGCCATCCCACGATAGAGGACAACGTGACGATCTACGCCAACGCGACAATACTGGGAGACATAACGATCGGGCACGACACGATCATAGCCTCTAACGCATGGATAAAGGAGAACATCCCCCCGGAGTCGATGGTGATAACGGCGCTTCCCGAGATAAAGGTGCGTCCTATCCGCAAACGGTGACCGACACAGGATCAGCCGACGTTATCCGTCCCCTGTAAATCATTCCGCTCACAGGAACTCTTCCGGCGGGCATGATCAGCTTCGCTTTCAGATAGTTTCCCGTCGTACCCTCGTTCCCGCTCTCGGCAAGAATCTCCACATCCTTTCCCATCTGGCGCAAGAGGTACTCGCGGCTCTGTCTCTCCGAAAGCTCCCTGAGAAGCGCGGCGCGCTCATCACGCACACGCTCTTCCGGATGAGGCTTCCCGTAGAGCGGCGTACCCGGACGTGGGGAGTAAGGAAAGACATGCATTGCCGCAAATCCGTTTTCAGAGAGGAAATCATAGGTCTCGCGGAATTCCGCCTCCCCTTCCTCCGGCAGTCCCGCGATCACATCGCAGGCGATGAAAGGATCATCCTTCGCCTTCCTCATCCGTGAGATGATATATGAGACATGATCGATGGAGTATCTGCGTCCGGCAGCAGCGAGAACCCTGTCCGATGCACTCTGGATGGGAATATGGAAATGAGGCTGCATCCTGCTGTCAGAGAGAGTATCGAGAAGCCTGTCATCCACATGGTCGGGCTCCATCGAGGATAGACGGAACCGCATGCCGCTTCCGACGGCGGAGAGCAGTTTCTCAACAAGCGCGCCAAGCCCCTCTCCGTCATGATCATACATCGTGAGATTGACGCCTGTGAGCATTATCTCATGGAATCCCTCAGCCTCCAGCTTCAGCGCCCTCCTGACAACCTCTCCGGCATCAAGGGAGACAGAGGCTCCGCGTGCGATTGTCGTGCGGCAGTAGCCGCAGCTGTTGTCGCATCCGTCCTGTATCTTCAGATAGGCGCGTGAATGGTACTGAAACGATGATGCATCAAATGCGAACGGGTCTGTCGAGCGGAATCGGAATGAGTCGATTCCCTCCTTGAGCGTGCATCCTGAGTCAAGAGCGGCGCGCAGATGGCGCGGAAGCTCAAGAAGAGATGCCTTCTCCTTGAGCGAGAACACCGCCACCCGGTCCGAAAGCATCGCAGCCTCTTCCGGAGAGACTGCCGCATAGCAGCCTGTGACAATGACCTCCGCATGCTTCGAGAAGAGCCTTATCATCCTCCTCGCCTTCTGCTCGGCCTTAGTCGTGACGGTGCATGAGTTGACGATGACGAGATCGGCATCATCTGCGGCGGTGACAGCGAATCCGGCCTTTGAGAAGCTGTCGGCTATAGCCTCGCTCTCAGCCTGATTCAGGCGGCATCCGAGGGTATATACAGAGACGTTCAACTCTCCTCCCTTCTCAGCGCGTTGAGCACCTTCTCGATGGCTACCTGCAGCGAAAGGCGCATCTCCTTCGCATATGGATTGTATCTCTGCAGATCATAGAAGAGCTGCAGCGGGTCGTTGCAGGTCTGATCGACAATCGTCATCAGCGATCTGTACCCCTGCGTGGCTATCGGAGTCGGCTTCATCCCCATCTGCCTGAGAGTACGGCCAACGAAGTGCGTGACACCCTGTGAATACGCCGCCTCCTCATCATGCTTCTCTGCGCTCATCTCGAGCACATCGAGCCCCATCGAGACGAAGAGATCCTTCATCATCGCGTATCTGGCATCGGTGTGGTCGGAGATCGGGCACATCGTGATCGGAAGGCCCTTGAGCCCAGCGGCACCCGAATCGGGGCCGAACATCGGATGAGTCGCAATCATGAACCTGTCATCGGGGATATTCTCCTTCATCCACTTTGACGGAAGTATCTTCACCGAGCACGTATCGAGTACGACAGTCTCCTTCCCTATCTTCCTGCCGACTCTTTTCAGCACGCCCTCGAACGATGAAATCGCGACGGCAAAGAAAAGGACAGGAGCATTCAGCACCTCATCCTCCGTGGCCCTTCTCACTCCGGGAGGGAGGGGGTGCTCGCTTCTTGAGTATGCAGATACGCTGCATCCCGCTTTATACAGGCATTCGGCCCAGAAGGAACCGAACCTTCCGAGCCCATATACGGCTGCTTCCATATCCGGAAGGATAGCCTGTTATCAAAGGAGAGACAACGAGAATGGAGAAGAAAGAGATGAAGGATGCGGATCGGGACAATTACCTTTTTCAGAAGAGACGTTCCGAAAGGCGGAGAAGGTGTCCGAGCCCTTCTCCGCTGAAAAAGACATCGGCGACGCTTCCCTTCACAGCGTGTATCTCCTTCAGGCTTCCCGCCCCGTAGAGGGCATGGATGTTGATGGAAGTCACGCTCTCGGGTATCACGATCGTGGAGATGCGCGAGGCCTCGAACGCGCTGTCCTGAATCGATGTGACTCCTGATGAGATGATCAGAGTATCCAGAAGTGCTCCTCTGAAGGCTCCCCTTCCTATGGTTTCTGTTCCAGAAGGCGTGACATAGATGTGCTCCTTCCTCCTTCCCGGATAGGCAAGAAGCTCGCGCTTCCATGAGAAGAGCACGCCGCCGACAGAACGGTAATGCAGAGATGAGGCATCGACATCAACGCATTCGGCATTTCCGAGCACGTTTCCCTCTGCGTTTCCAAGTCCCTTCTCAAGCGAAGAAGGCACGGATACGCGCTTCACTGCTGCAGGAAAGAAAGGTTCCCTCGATACAGATACGATTTCCGCAATCCCGTCGGGGATTCGGCATGATGATCCTTCGCGCTGGGGCGGACAGAAAAGCAGCCTCTTTCCCCTGCAGAGAAGCCCATCAGCAGCAGATGCTCCGTTCTTTCCGGCATCTCCTGAAGATACGAAGTTCTCAAGCTCGGGGAATGATGAAGGATCAGCGAGAAACTCCTCAAGGCGGGGCGGAACTGCGAATGTCCGGAAGTGAGCTCCGCATGAGAATGCCGTGCGTGAGATCTTCCCGAGCTTCGCGGGAGGAATAAAATCATCGCAGACCTTCTTCGGTGGATAGAACACAAGACTGTAGAAGGAGCTGTCATAGAGCACTCCGTCCTCGCTCCGGTAGGACCTGTTCCCCTTCTCCGCAGAGATGCTCTCCAGATTCCTCATCTGCAGGAACGCATCATCGTCAATCTCCTCCACGGAAGAAGGTATTGTCAGAGAACGCACGGAATTTCCCTTCCTGAGGAAACTCCCCTCTATCCTCACCGCCCTGTACTTTCCGAAAACACCGGGGACAGTGACATTCTCATCGCCGCCCCTGTACTGGACTACAGAGCAGCTTCCGCCGTCTATACGCTTTATCTCGTAATCACCTGCACGCATAGCGCGATGATATCACATCGGGACGCGCGATGATATTGTCCTCCGCTTCTTCTCTTTCCCTTTATTCATCCGCCGTTTGGTTATATTATCGTAGACGGAGAAATCCTAAGGAGTCTAGAAATGACATTTGCTGATAAGATGAAAGGTCTCGCCAAAGCTGCGGGAAAGAATCTTGTCCTTGCGGAAGGACTTGAGCCCAGAACCGTGAAGGCGGCACGCAAGATCGCCGATGAAGGACTTGCCGCGTCCGTCACACTTGTCGGAGACGAGGAGAAGGTCAGGGCAAACGCGGCCTCGCTCGGCGTATCGCTCGAGGGTATAAAGATCAGTGATCCTGCGAAATCTGAGAAGAAAGCCGAGTTCGCAAACGAATACTATGAGATGAGAAAGCACAAGGGCATGACCGAAGAGCAGGCGGCTGCGGATATCGTGGACGAGCTCAGATGGGGCGCGATGATGGTACATCTCGGATATGCCGATGCGATGGTGGCAGGAGCTGAGTCCACGACAGCCAACGTCCTCAGGGCAGCTTTCACGATCATCAAGTGCAAGCCCGGCATCAAGAGCGCATCCTCATGCTTTGTAATGGCAACGGACAAGAAGGAGTTCGGCTACAACGGCGAGTTCATCTTCGCAGACTGCGCCACGATTCCTAATCCGACAGCAGAGCAGCTTGCCGAGATAGCAGAGGAATCGGCAGCATCCTGCCGCACCTTCCTCGGCACAGAGCCGAAAATCGCGCTTCTCTCCTATTCATCGAAGGGTTCCGCCAAGGGCGAGCTTATCGACAAGGTGACGACAGCCCTCTCGCTTGTCAAGGCAAAGTGCCCTGATCTCGAAGTCGACGGAGAGCTCCAGCTAGATGCTGCGATCGTTCCCGAAGTCGCGGCTCTCAAGGCCAAGGGATCGACGGTGGCAGGACATGCCAACACTCTCATCTTCCCCGATCTTCAGGCAGGCAATATCGGCTACAAGCTCGTACAGCGTCTTGCAGGAGCAGAGGCATACGGCCCGATCCTTCAGGGATTCGCAAAGCCTGTATCAGACCTCTCGAGAGGATGCTCTGTTGATGACATCGTAGTCACAGCAGCGATCACGCTCGCACAGGCCGGTTCACTCAAATAATCATACTTACAGGTTATGGCTCCCCGGAAACGGGGAGTCCTTTTTCGCATTCTGACAGCAGAACAAATATAACTGTAATTTATCCACCCTAAACCAGATGCCAAATATTCATACCGTTACAGGTATAGAATTATCAATGATGAAATATAATCGATAGATGTGCCCAGATTTCTTTTATCTGATGTCCCGTATGGCAGCCATCAAACTGACAAGCGTATCAAATGAGAGTGCTTCCGCACGCTCGCTTCCTGAAAGGCCTGTCTCAGCAAAGACCTTCTCAATTTTCTCCTTTCCAATCGATGAGAAATATGGTGATGAGAGGAGGTTGTTGCGCAGAGTCTTACGGCGCTGAGCGAAGAGAGCGCGCACAAGCGCAAGGAAGAGCTTCCTGTCGCAATCAGCGACCAGGCTTTTCTCACGCCGCTTCATAACCACTACAGCGCTGTCCACGTTAGGAGCTGGATAGAAGGAGCCAGGACGGATCATGAAAGCCGTGGTGTTCACATAGTCGAGCTGAGTAAGGACGGAGAACGACGAGTAGCTGCTGCTTCCGGGCAGTGCCGACATCCTGTCTGCCACCTCTTTCTGCAGCGTGAATACCATGACAGGCGGAAGATATCCGTTTTCGATAAGGCGTGCTATGACTTGGGAGCCGACATTGTATGGAAGATTTCCGACAACCCTCTCGGCATCGAGAGGAATTGAGAAAAGCGTCTCCAGCGCATCCCCCTCGACAAGAGTGAAATCCTCATCCGCGAAGGCCTCGGAACGGAGTATTTCAGCAAAGCCGTGGTCGATCTCGAAGGCAGTCACATGGCACCCCGCTTTCAGAATGAGATGGGTTATTGCGCCAAGCCCCGGTCCGATCTCCCAGACCTTCATTCCGTGCTCAGGATGAATCAGAGAGACAATTCTCTCCCTCGCCTCCGGAGAGATGAGAAAGTTCTGTCCGAACTTCTTCGTCATTGCAAGGGAATGGTCAGAGAGAATCTTCGTTATCTCAGAGGTACTGCTGTAATTAAGGCTCCACATACCACGATGATAGCAGATTGGCGGAATTGGATGAATCGAGAGGAAGATTATTCATAATGCCCCTGCCGCATTGCAGAGACAGGGGCAAGGTTTCATCTCCAGTCGGAGAGATTTTCGATCACGTCCTTGACAAAATAGGCGCTGTCCTTGGGGATTCGCTCAAGCGTGGTGTAGTCGCAGTAGACTATGCCGAAACGCTTGCTGTATCCTTTTGCCCACTCAAAATTGTCGATGAATGACCAGATGTAATATCCGCGGAGATTGAGACCTTCCGACACAGCTTCCGCCGCGGCCTTGAAGTGCTTTCTCAGATAGTCTATCCGCCCGGGGTCATGAACGCGGCCGTCAGGAGTCACCGTATCGGGTTCAGCGGAGCCGTTTTCTGTGATGAACATGGGGATATTCCCAGACTCAGAGCTTATCCACCGCAGCTGTCTCAGCAGTCCGTCAGGAACGATAGGCCAGCCCATATCGGTAACCGGATGCCAGTCTGGAGCCGTACGGAACCTGAAAGGTTCTGTTTCGGAATAGCGGACGGCATCCTCGGAGTAGTAGTTGAGCCCTATGAAGTCTATGGGCTGGGAGATTATCTCCATATCGCCCTTCTCCTCCGGGAACCTGAACCCGAGTTCCTTCACAAGCTCGGGATAGCATCCTCTGAGCACAGGATCGGTGAAAACGCGGGACTTCACAGCTATGGCATACTCGGCAGCGCGTGCCGATTCTGCAGAGCTGTCATACGGACGCGGAGTTGAGAGATTCCATGTGATTCCAATAGGAGCCTTGAGCCCTGTCTTTCTGTAGAGCTCGACGGTGCGGCCGTGGGCAAGATTGACGTGATGGATTGCGGCAATCGTCTCATCGAGACTGCAGTGTCCTGGTGCATGTTCTCCGTAATAATACCCGAGGTAAGTGACGCAGAACGGTTCGTTCACAGTTATCCAGCTGTCAACTCTGTCTCCGAGGCCGCGGAAGCAGGCATCGGCATAGGCGGTGAAAGCATCGACTATGCCGCGGTTCGTCCATCCTCCCGTCTCCTGCAGCACTGCGGGAAGATCCCAGTGATATATAGTGGCAGTCGCCTTCATTCCATGGGCATGGATGCAGTCGCAGAGCCGCCTGTAGTAATCGAGGCCGGCATCATTGACGCCTCCCGTTCCATCGGGAATCACGCGCGGCCACGCTATCGAGAAGCGGTATGCCTTGAACCCGAGGGATGCGATGAGCGCGATATCCTCCTCATAGCGGTGATACTGGTCGCAGGCAACGCTTCCGTCTGCTCCCATATGCACCTTTCCCGGCTCTCTTGAGAATACGTCCCATATAGAATCACTGCGTCCGTCCTCCCTGACGGCCCCCTCAACCTGATAGCTTGCCGTAGCAGTTCCCCATTCAAAATCCGCGGGGAATGTATATCTCTCCATCAAATGCTCCTTATGCGTCCGTTCTCTATCAAAGCCTCGCGGCTTCCGTTCTCATCGTGCAGAATCACAGCTCTAAACCTCTCATCCGCAGCCTTCAGCTCAACCTTTCCGGTTTTCACTGATACGCTTATGCCTTCCGCATCGGCTTCCGCATCGCCGTAGATATGGAGGACAAGACCGTCATCTCTCTCCATTACGATGGCATCTCCTTCTCTCGCGTAAAGCGGAAGCGAGAAATAATCATACTTCCCGATTTTCCATCCAGCTCCTTCCTCCACCTCTCCGGAGAGAATATGATACCAGCGGCCCGCAGGCAGATAGTATCTGCATACGCCGTCCGCGCTCATAACTGGTGCCACAAGTATCGACGGGCCGAACATATACTCCCTGTCGAGATATTTCGCAGTCTCATCGTCGGGGAACGCGAGGATCATCGGCCTCATCACAGGAATGCCTGTCTCATGCGCTCCCTTTGCAGCTGCCATGATGTAAGGCATCAATGATTTCTTGAGATTTGTAAAGAACGACGTGACGCGCACGGCCTCCTCATCGAATGCCCAAGGAACACGGTATGACGAACTTCCATGCAGCCTTGAGTGCGAGGAAAACATGCCGAACGCTATCCACCTCTTGTAGAGATCAGGGGCAGCGGTATCCTCAAATCCGCTTATGTCATGGCTCCAGAAACCGAACCCGCAGAAAGCAAGCGAAAGTCCTCCGCGGAGCGTCTCCGCCATCGACTGATAGCTCGCGCTGCAGTCGCCTCCCCAGTGCACAGGGAACTTCTGCCCGCCGATCGTCGCAGAGCGCGCGAACACCACGGCATCATCACCCTTCTCTCTCTGCAGCAGCGAGAACACCGTCCTGTTGTAGATGAAAGAGTAGAAGTTGTGCATCAGACGGCTGTCCGAACCGTCGCTCCACGCAACACCCTCATATGGTATGCGTTCGCCGAAATCGGTCTTGAAGCAGTCGACTCCCATATCGAGAAGCCGTTTAAGATGACTGCAGTACCATGCAGCGGCATCAGCGTTGGTGAAATCCACGATCGCCATTCCGGCCTGCCACATATCCCACTGCCAGACGCTTCCATCGGTGCGTTTCAGGAGATACCCCTTCCTCATTCCCTCATCAAAGAGCGCTGAGCGCTGGGCAATGTAGGGATTTATCCAGACGCAGACCTTTATTCCCCTTGCATGTATGCGCGCTATCAGCCCTTCAGGATCGGGGAACATCTCGTCATCCCAGAGGAAGTCAGACCAGTGGAATCCCTTCATCCAGAAGCAGTCGAAGTGGAATACAGAGAGCGGTATCTTCCTTTCCTCCATCCCGTCAATGAACGACATGACCGTTTTCTCGCTGTAGTCTGTGGTGAATGATGTAGAGAGCCACAGTCCAAATGACCACTGAGGAGGAAGCGCGGGCTTTCCTGTCAGATCGGCATAGCGCATCAGCACATCCCGCATAGTACTGCCGCCGATCAGATAGTACGAGAGGCGCTCGCCGGGAACAGAGAACTGCAGATCCTCCACAGCCTCGCTCTCAACCTCGAATGAGACACGGCCATAGGATGCGACAAGGATTCCATAGCCTCTGGATGAGATTATGAAAGGAATGTTCTTGTACGCCTGCTCGCTGGCAGTACCTCCATCCTCGTTCCAGATATCAACGCTCTGCCCGTTCTTTACAAAGGGAGTGAAGCGCTCTCCCAGACCGTAGAAGGTCTCTCCTATGCCTGCTCGGAGGTACTCGGCCATATAAGCCTCACCGTCAAGGATATAGCATCCGGAAAGCGTTCTCTCCCTTGCAGTCAGCTCCTCCCCGTCATAGCTGAACACCACAGTACCGCCGGTGTTCTCGGCTTTAAGGCGGCCCGATGTCACTGAACATTCATCCACAGAAACAGAAGATGGAACGCACTCTTCCGGCTGGAACGCCGGCTTGTCGGGAAGAGCGCCCTTATGGCGGCAGACATCCACTCTTAGGACATCGTCCATCACCGCAGTGATCTCGGTAGTCAGCATCGGGAGATTGAGAGTGTCTCCTCTCTTCTCTATTTTCTTTGCCGCAGCGTAGAGGGAGAGGCTGTTTTTCCCGGCCTCTCTCTCGACATAGTCTGCATGAAGGACGCGCGTCATGCCCTTCCTCAGCAGCCAGTATCCGTCAAGGAATTTCATATGTCACTCCAGCCTGAGCAGTCCTGAAAGGATGCATCTGACGTTCTTCCTTATATCATCTGCGGTTATGGCGCCCGCCTCAAGCGCCTGATGCACTCTCTCCGGATAGCCGTTTCCCATCTTCAGGTCGTTTCCGGCAAGAAGCTCAAGATAGTGCTCGCCGTGCGTCCACCAGTCCGTAGTCACGAAGCCGGAGAATCCCCACTCGCCGCGGAGGATATCCGTCAGAAGCTCCCTGTTCTCCGATGCCTTCACGCCGTTGATAATGTTGTATGAGGACATCACGGATACAGGATCGGACTCCTTTATCACGATCTCGAACTGCCTCAGATATATCTCCCTGATCGCGCGTTCCGAGGCCCTTGAATCGCTGTCCTTCCTGTTTGTCTCCTTGTTGTTCAGCGCGAAATGCTTGACGCAGGCTCCGACGCCGTTGCTCTGGATTCCCCTTACCATCGCAGCTCCTATCTTTCCTGCGATGAGAGGATCTTCCGAGTAGTATTCAAAGTTTCGTCCGCAGAGCGGGCTTCTGTGGATGTTGACGGCAGGCGTGAGCCATATGCCTATGTTGTTCTCCTTCACCTCCGCGCCGCCGGCCTTTCCGACTGCTTCCACAAGCTCGGTATCCCACGTAGATGCAAGAAGCGTAGCGCACGGCCATGCCGTCGCAGTGACGCCTCTGTCCGGGCGTATTCTCAGTCCAGCAGGTCCGTCCGCAGTCATCACGTTCGGAATGCCGAACTCCTCCTGATTGCCTATGCCGTATGTATCTGCAACGCCTGTGTTAGGCTGTCCTCCTGTTATATCCACAAGAACATCCACAGGAAGGGAAGAGATGAAATCATCGAGCGTCATATCGCCGTCAGCCACATGCGAGAAGAATCCCTTGGCAAGATTCTTCTTGTCCTCGCGGGTAAGCCTCTTATTCCTCGCTCTGGCCAGAGGTTCCACACCTTCAAGGGTGGAGGCATCCTGACGCGGGAATACAGGCACGGGAACAGTTTTCTCAGATGTTTTCAGCTCCTCATACTCTCCGCTGCTTCTGAGCCTCTTCGTAAGCGCGTTCGGAACCAGATGATGCCCCGGCGACGAGATTATCAGATCATTCTCAAGGACGACATCAGCAGAGGCTTCCATAAAAGATATGGAATCATCTGTCACGAGAATCCTGTAGCTTCCCTTCTCCAGAAGCCATGAACCTTCGCTTACAGCTCCCTCGTCATCAAACTCCGATACTGCAAAAAGCGGGAAGGATATCGCTATGTCCTCATGACATCCGGGAGCGAGTTCCTCCGTCTTCGCGAACGCGGCAAGCATACGCGAAGGCTTGTCGAGTTTTCCCTCAGGAAGTCCCATGTAGATCTCGACCACATCGCGGCCCGCATACTTTCCGGTGTTGCTCACTCTTATGGTAAGACGCACTTCTCCGTCAACAAAAGATGAGGCGAGCTCCTCCAGACGGAAGCTGGTATAGGAAAGTCCGTAGCCGAACGGATAGACGACCTTCTTCTCCGCTCCCGGGATCGTGCTGAAATACCTGTAGCCTACGAAGATGTCATCCTGATACTCCACATAATCGAGAGACTCATGGAAATTATGGCTTGAAGGATAGTCGGAAAGATCGCGTGCGTATGTGTCGGTAAGCCTGCCGGAGGGATTCTTCTCTCCTGTGAGGATATCGGCTATCGCAGCTCCGCCCTCCATTCCTCCCTGGAACGCATGCAGTGCCGCCCTGATCTTCGGCTCTTCTGCGATCCACGATACATCGACCATTCCGCCTGCATTGAGGACGACTATGACATTGTCGAAGAGTGAGAGGACTGAACTGACCATCTTCTTCTCTGCGTCACTGAGGTAGAAGTCGCCGTGCTCGAAAATCGCAGCCTCCTTCTCTAAGAGTTCCATCGTGCCCTTTTCAGTCGAGAACACCGGACTGCCCTCGCTGATCCTGTCCCAGTTCTCGCCTGAGAATCTGCTTATCGAGATAAGGGCGGTATCACACTCCTTTGCGGCTTTCTCCGCAAGCTCTGAGGGGAACGCCGCTTCCTTTATGAGCCCGGGCTCGAAGCCCTTCGCATATTCCTGCTCCACATAGCTCTGGTAATAATCAGCAAGTGCCTGATCGTAATCAATCAGTCCGCGCTGCCTCTTCTCCTCAAGCCCGTCAAGGATATTATGTATATAAGGAACGGTGACATCGCCGCTGCCGCCCCCGCCTTTGACGTAATCGGCAATACCCTTGCCGATTACTGCTAGTCTGCTGTTTCTGAGAGGAAGGATGCCTCCTTCATTCTTCAAAAGAACCGCTCCTTCCGCGGCCGCTCTTCTCGAGAGCGCTATATGCTCTTCTGAGCAGGTGACCCTGCGTCCGTCCTTGCCAAGGGGAATACCCGGCTGATAGAAATGACGGCACCATCTGTTCATTGAAAAAACCTCCTTAACGCATTCTACTGCGCCTCTGGCGCAAAAGGTAATAAAAAAGACATCAGCCCTCATTTTTCCTCCCTGAGCTGATGCCTCTGTCCTTTTCTCTGCAGCCCTATTTGACTATCGATGTGTCAGCAAGCCTCTGATAGTACTTCGCAAGTGCCGAGTGATCATCCTTCTCGCATCCGTATGCCTTCAGAGACTGGAACATCTCCATCACCTCTCCTGTAAGCGGCACAGGCGAATTCACCGCATGCGCAGCGTTGAGAGCGTTCGTCAGATCCTTTATATGCAGCTCGATCCTGAACCCAGGCTTGTAGTTGCCTGACATCATCATCGGTGCCTTGGCATCCATTACCGTTGATCCAGCCAGGCCTCCCCTTATCGCCTGATACACAAGCTCAGGGTCCGCCCCTACCTTCTTGCTGAACGTCAATGCCTCCGCAACCGCGGCGATGTTGCATGCCACTACGATCTGATTGGCGAGCTTCGCTATATTCCCCGCTCCGAGATCACCGACATATGTGACCGATCCGGCCATCGCATCAAGCACGGGAAGATACTTGTCAAATGTCTCCTTCTTTCCTCCGACCATCACTGACAGCGTACCGTCTATCGCTTTCGGCTCACCTCCGGACACCGGTGCATCCAGCATGTCGCAGCCCTTCTCTGCAAGTGCCGCTCCTATCTTCTTGGACTCAACAGGGTCAATCGATGACATATCGATGAGGGTGAATCCGGCTTTCGCACTCTCGAGTATTCCTCCCCTGCCTGTAACGACAGTCCAGACCTGAGGGCTGTTGGGAACCATCGTGATTGCCTGGTCGCACTCAGCCGCAACTGCAGCACCGTTCTCAACGGCCTTTGCACCGCAGCTCACAAGATCGGCAACGGCCTCCTTGTTGAGGTCCGTCACAACAAGCTCATGGCCGGCCTTTATGAGGTTCTTCGCCATCGGGCGTCCCATTATTCCAAGTCCTATGAATCCTATCTTCATATCTTCTTCCTCCTTAGATCCAGAATCAGTTCAGCAGATCTTTTTCAGACTGCGCGTTAATAAGTTTTTCCCCGGAAAGGTATTTCGGGATATTGTCAACGACAGTGCTCACGCCTATCTCGAATTTCAGCGGACTCTGCGGAGTGCTGTGCGGTGTGATCACAACATTCTTCAGATTCCACAGGGGACTCTCCGGAGAGAGCGGCTCATGCTCCACCGTATCAAGACCGGCTCCCGCAATCCTTTTCTCTTTAAGCGCTTCAATCAGAGCTTCCTCATCAATTACGGAGCCGCGGCTGATGTTGATGACATATGCATCCTTCTTCATTGCGGAGAGAACCTCTCTGTTCACCATGTGATATGACGAAGCGTTAAGAGATGCGGCCACTACGAGGAAGTCCGCAGAGGAAACTGCATCCACGAGTCTCGCTCCCTCATCGGACGATAAAAGTTCGTCGAACATATCAAGTCCGGGCTTTTTCGAGCGGGAGAAACCTATGGTTTTCATGCCGAAAGCCTTTGCCCTGAGTGCAATTTCCCGGCCGATGCTTCCGGTCCCGAGTATGAGCATCGTCCTGCCGTAAAGCGATGAATAGGGATAATCATGCTGGACTTTCCACTGACGGCTGTCCTGTGCCTCGAAAACATGGCGCGTCTCATAGGTCATCGTGAATATGAAATAGAACACATGCTCCGAAAGGCATATTGAATTGCGTCCCGATCCGTTGGTTATTATCACGCCTTTCCTGAAAAGCTCCCTTGTCGCAGCACCCTCAATACCGACCCAATCGAAATGCACCCACTTGAGAGCAGCTGAGGATTCGAGCACGGAAGACGGAATACCTGCACCCAGAATCGCAACGGATGAATCCTGAATTTCCCTGCAGGCCCGTTCTCTGACTGCCGAATCCTTGGGGTCGGGAGCAACCCATACTGCATCGAAGCCGGCATCACGGAAAGCCTTCTCCAGTCTCTCCTGATGCGGCGCAGGATAATTCGTATATAACAGAACTTTTTCCATATCTATCTCCTATTTTCCGAATACCTTATTCATCTCGCTTTCGATGCAGCCTATATGCTGCTGCATGATATCTCTGGCCAGTTCACTGTCATGTGCGGCAATGGCTCCATAAAGCGCTTCATGCTGGTCCAGATGAAGGTTGAGTACTTCCAGACGGGAATTGGACCGCTGTTTGCCGAAGCGCCACATATTATTTTTCATGAGCTCGTTTATCTCATTCATGACAACTACATAGACAGGGTTGCCGCTGCCTTCGGCTATCGCCATATGAAACTCTCCGTTCATCTCGTCATATGCTGCTCCGCGGCCCTCCGCAAGCCGTCTTCTGTCCAGAAGGCTGCCTATTCTGCGGCAGGTCTCTTCATCGGCATTGATGGCACAGAGCCTTGCTATCTCAGGCTCGAGCAGCAGCCTCACTTCGGCAATATGCGCTGGATTTATCTGCTTGGAGGCAAGCTGCAGGCTGAGGTCCTTCACCACTTCAGGTTTTTTTGAGTGATCGGCGACATATGTGCCTCCGCCCTGACGCACGACAAGAAGTCCCTTTTCCGCCAGAACAGATATGGCCTGCCTTACGGATACGCGGCTGACCGAGAGCTCGGCCGCGATCTTCCTCTCGGAAGGAAGCCTGTCGCCGGGGCCGAGGTTCTCATTATCTATCATGCTGGTGATCTGATCCATTATGATCATGTAAAGTTTGTCTGTCTTAATCGGACTGAGCATATTCACTCCTTCTCAAGCACGGCGATCATAAAACCGCCCAGTGATTCAGCTTTCATTATAAGACCGTCAGAGTCACTGGACACCGTGCACATTCCCTTTCCGCCGTTCATAAGTCCGGCAAGCCGGAAGCCGCTGAAGCCATCAAGTCTCACCTGGAAGCCCTCTATGACCGCGGGCTCCGAATAGGTGCGGCCGTTGAACCCTGTGTGATTGATAAGGAAAACAAGCCTCTGCCCCTTTTCATTCTCGGAGACAGCAATTTCCACCGATGACGGTGCGTCGGTCTCAATCATCCGTGACGGAATATATGAGAGGATGAAACTGCAGATTATGTCCGCATGCTCTGCGAAACCATATTTATGGTACATCTCTCCAGGATTGAACGAAAGCATCGTCCCGAAGATGCTGCGGGTGCAGAGATAACGTCCTTCCGGATTATTCCCGCCGCAGAGTTCAGGCGGACCGAAAAGGCCGGAAGAAATGAGTTCCAGAGACACTCCGGAACCGTGCCGGACGGGAACGGCTCTCCCCTCTCCGAGGCACCAGTCGGTATCTTCCGAGACACCTTTCATGGAGATGTAATGCCATTTTATATCCGCTGGGACAGGTTTATCCTCCATGCCGAATCTTCCGGCAATCTCATCCTTATATATGGAGTCAGCCCAGGCTGTGCCGGTCCAAAGTACAGGGACTGGAGATGTGCGGATGAATCCCATCAGCTTCTCATCGGGCTCGGCATCGGGAATGATGACAAGCCTGTATCCAGAGAAATCCTTTCTGTCAAGATAGCGCCTGTCTACGACATCCGCCATGAGATGTCTTTCCTTGCAGAGCGTGTATATGCCGCGGAACTCCTTCAGCGCACCAGCTTCATGTTTCTCCGGATACACTATCGCGATCTCCGAGAGTGCTTTTCTCCTGCCGAAACAGGAGGCGTTGTCTCTGTAAAGATCATAGAATTCCTTCACGACGGGGAAGCTCTTCCTGTCCTGATAGCCGTCGAAGACGCCGATTATACACCAGAACAGCTGTCCGCCGGAAGCAAGGGACTGTATGAATCTCTGCCGTATCAGATGGGACGAGACTCCATGAAATCTGTAGTCCAGGCTTGAGGCGTTTATGCTTATGTTGCCGCTTGTCCTGCCGCTTGATGAATATACCCGCGATACGTTTTCGGAAGTCATGTAGTCCCATATCGGATAAGGACGGTGCATCTCCGTATTGGACTCATTCATTACGACATCGACGTATTCCTCGGCATAGTTGCAGACTGCAATATCCTCGCTGTGCGACTTCACCCTGGCATAAATCCGTTTGAGAATGTCATCTATGCACTCGCGCTGGAAAAGCCTGTATTCATGCAGTCCCGGCGTTCCCTCCTCTTCCGACGCCGGAAGATCAAGGCCATAGGCTGCCCTGAATTTCCTTCGGCACTCATCGCAGTGGCAGATACCATAGTAGTTGTTTGAGTAATCCCTCGTGACAAAGCCGAACATATTGAAGAAAACGCCGTCGGCAGGATAACGGTCAAGGACCTCGTCTATTATGGAAAGCGAAAGCTCATTCTGGTATTCGCTGTTTATGCATGTGTGGATAAGTCCGTTATACTCTATTGTATTCCCGGCGGAAGATACATAAGCCCATTCCGGATGCTGACGGAATATGGATTTATCTATCTTGCTGAAATCAAACCGGCAGATCACCCGGATTCCCCGTTCATGGCATTTGTCGATCATGCTGCCTATGAAGTCCTTCCCATCAAGATAAGGATTGACATACTCATACGGCAGCTGCGATGGATAGAACGACATTATTCCGGCCGTATTAAGGAGAACGGTATTCGCACCGAGCTCCTCAAACTGACTCACAAGCCGGTCAACGTCCGCCCCGGCATCTGTCTGGCGAAGATTCGTCTGGATCAGTCTAATATCGTTGTTTTCCCACCATCTCATACTTTCCTCCGGAACAAACGGGATAATCACTCCGGAGCACCCCGCGGGGCACTCCGGAAAAGGCGATCAGTTCAGCCCCATATCCTCACGGGTATCGGCCGCTGCATCTTCGATCTTCTCCATCAGGTTTGCAGTCGTGTCATCAAGGCTCTGCTCTCCTATGATGAACTTCGAATATTCCGTCACGACCGCATCCTTGACTTCCGTCAGCAGGATGAACGGGTGATAGGAAGAAGCCGCCACGCTCTGCAGATACTGCGTCGAGTCATATGTCGGACCAACAAGCTGCCCTGCCTCAGCAAGCACATTCTGCCCGGCCTCTGTCGGGGGTACGGATCTCGTGAGTCCGAGATCAAGAGCCGCCGTGGGATCATTGAGGATGTAATTGAGGAGCTTTGCAGCAGTATCGACATTCTTCGATCTTGAGGAAATCGACCAGAACTGTGCGGGTCTTACAAAGAGTCCGTTGAACTCCTCTCCTCCGATGTTGGGATATGCGAAAATACCAACCTCGCTGCCAGTGGTGTTCTCAAAAGCCACAACATTGGAATTCCAGTCAAATGTGCCGACCCATGTACCATTGGCCTGATGCGTGGTTGTGATGGTATTGCCCGCGAAGCTCTCGACCTGAGCTGTTCCGCTGGGAAGAATACCTTCCTCGGTCATTCTCTGCATGAGCGCGAGAGTGTCCCTGAGGTTATCTGCCGTGAACTGGATATTGCAGTTCGAATCGATGTAGAACTGGCCGGCATATTCGGAAAGGATGTAGAACATGAGATGCGAAACGGCATCGCGGCTGGGCGAGAAGAGGAAAATATCATCTCCCATCACCTCATGGAACTTTGAACCGAATTCAATGAACTCATCGATGGTCCACGCCCCGTCAATTCCCGGAGGAAGGGGCTCGCCTGTCTTCTCGCAGTACTCATTCATGGCATTTTTGCTGTAAATCCATGACCATCCGGAGATACCTGTAGGAATACCGAGGAGCTTACCATTCACCTCTCCAGCCTTCGCGCTGCTCTCAGGAAGCGTTGTGAGATCAAGAGTATCCGTCACGGTGTAGAGATCAAGAAGCACAGGATTCTCCTCATAGCCAACTTCGGAAAGCCATTCGGTAGAGAAGCAGAAGAGATCAGGAGCCGTACCGTTAGCGAGCTGGATTATGATCTTGTCATGATATCCGTCGAACGGATTGGGCATGCTTGTGACTTTTATGTCGGGATTAGCCGCCATGAAATCAGCCACGGCCTGATTCGTCGCCGCGTTTCTGGCATCATCGCCCCACCACATGAATGAGATCGCGGGCGTACCGGAAGATGCAGATGCTTCAGAGCTGCCACCGGCAAATACGAGTCCTGTACAGATAACGAGGACCGCTAATGCTCCAATGAGTCTTTTCATAATGAAATCCTCCTTTTAAGATTCATTATCAGAGTTTTATCCTTTCAGTCCCTGTGTGGAGATTCCTTCAACGAAGTTCCTCTGCGCAAAGATGAAGACGATAAGCGGCGGAAGTATTGCCAGTACGGACATGGCGAATACGTTGTTGTAGGAAATGGTTCCTCCCGATGTATCCATTGACATCTTCAGTGCAACCGATACGGGGAACTTGGCCTCCGTCGATATGTATATCATCGGATTCAGGAAGTCATTTCCCGTCCAGATGAACTGGAAAAGCAGCGCGGTGACGATCGCAGGCTTTATCATCGGCACGAGAATCTGCACAAGACGCCTCAGCGGACCGCAGCCGTCTATAATTGCAGCCTCATCCATATCTCTCGGCAGAGAGCGGAAGAAAGACATCAGCAGAAATACGAAATATGTATCTGCCGCAAAAATCGACGGAACGAGCATCGGCAGGTATGAGTCGACCCATCCCAGCTTGCTGAATATGACATACGTCGGAACGAGAACGACTGTCGCCGGGAAGAGAAGAGTCGCTATCAGGATTGACTGCAGAGCCTTTCTTCCCCTGAATTCGAATCTCGAAAAACCGTATGCGGTCAGCGTTGCTGACACAACGGTGAACACAACCTTCAGCACCACGTATATATATGTGTTCTTGAAGAATGTGCCGAATGACGTGAGTCCGGCGCCTTTCCACCCGTTTATATATCCGTCAATTGTCGGGTCTTTGGGAATGAACGACGGATCTGAGAATATCTCGGTGGACGTCTTGAACGATGAGCCTATCAGCCAGAAGAACGGATAGATGATTACGATTCCCAGAACGATGAGAAGCGTGTAGTTGAGAATGTACGAGATTAATCTTCTTCTTGAAATCATTGCGCGCCCCCTTTCAGTCCTGATAATTCACCCAGAGGCGGCTGCTTCCGAACAGCAGCAGCGTGAATGAGACTATGATCGTGAAAAGCACCAGCGAGATCGCGCTCGAAAGTCCCATGTTCAGATACCTGAACGCGTTCTCGTAAATCATCATCGACATGAGATATGTGGTCTCATACGGTCCGCCGGCGGTGATGACGAACGGCGAGTTGAACTCCTGGAAAGCCGTGACGAGGTTTGTGAGGAGATTGAAGAACACGACCGGAGTGATATACGGGATTATGACAGACCAGAAGATACGCTTCCTCGTCGCTCCGTCAATCTCAGCCGCTTCGATCAGCGATCCGGGCATTCCCTTTAGCGCGGCGAGGAAAACGACCATTGTCGATCCGAACTGCCATACATGCTGGAAGCTGATAACGAACATCGCCGTACCGGGGATGGAAAGCCATGCAGGACCTTCGATGCCGATGAGTTCAAGCAGGCTGTTTATCATGCCGTCCTGCATGAACATATATCTCCAGAGAATCGAGATCGCTACGCTTCCGCCCATGAGCGAGGGAATGTAGTAAACCGATCTGAAGAAACCTATTCCCTTGACCTTGGAACTGAGAATATAAGCGATGAAGAGAGAGAAGACCATCTTCATCGGGACTGTATAAAGAACATACAGCCCTGTGCTCTTCATCGAACTCCAGAAGAGCTCATTTTCCGCGAGTTCCCTGAAATTATCGAACCCGATGAACTCTGGAGATGAGATTATATTGTAATCCATGAAGGAAAGCACTCCCGACATGAGCAGCGGAATGGCCTTGAAAGCCAGAAAGCCGAAAAGCCAAGGCAGTATGAATAAAAATCCGTATTTCCCTTCTTTTCTCATCAGAACCTCCTATTGCATTTCTGAGATGAACAGCGACTTCTGCCGCATTAACCTTTTATGGAGCCGGACGTGACTCCTTCCACTATGTACCGCTGGAATATCAGGAAGAGTGCGAAGAGCGGCAGCAGCGATACGACGGACATCGCGAACATGGCTCCCCATGAAGAACCGCCGGATGTATCCACGAACATTCTCAGCGCGATTGAGATCGTGAATTTCTTCACATCGCTCAGGTAAAGCAGCTGGCTGAAGAAATCATTCCATGTCCACATGAATCCGAGAATTATCGTTGTGATGATGCACGGCAGCGAGAGCGGCATCACTATCTTCCGGTAGATGCCGAATATGGAGCAGCCATCAATCCTTGCAGCCTCAAAGAGCGTGAATGGAATGGACTTCATATACTGGACCATCTGGAAAATGAAGAATCCCTGGATGCCGAAGAACGATGGAACTATCAGCGGCAGATAGGTGTTTATCCAGCCCAGCTTGGTGAAGATTATGTACTGGGGAATTATCTTCACATGCTTCGGCAGCATCAGCGTGAGAATCATGATCGAGAAGAATATTCCCTTGAATTTGAAGTTGATCTTCGAGAACGCGAAGGCTGTCAATGTCGAACTGAGGACAATCCCCACGACGACAAGCCCTGTAACGAGGAATGAATTCAGATAGAAAGTGGTGAAGGTATAGCCGGAAAAGCCCTCCCATCCCTGAATGTAATTCTCGAGCGTCCATTCCTTCGGAAGAAAGCTGGATGCCGCGAATATCTCAGAACTCGGCTTAAAAGAGCTTGAGACCATCCAGAGAAGAGGATAGATCATCGCGAACCCGACAAAGATAACGACGGCATGCGTGAGTATAGTGTTTCTTAGCCTGCGTTTGTAAATCATATTCCGTTCCCCCTCTCAGTCATTCTCGTAGAACACCCACTTACCTGACAGTCGGAACTGGATGAACGTTATTACAGCGACGATCACGAGGATTATCCAGGCGATAGCGGAAGCATATCCCATCTTGAAATACGCGAACCCGTTAAGATACAGATACAGTGACAGAAGCAGCGTGCTGTCCAGCGGACCGCCCGTTCCGCCGCTGATGATGAATACGGAATTGAACGACTGCATCGCATTGATCATCTGCATTACGAGATTGAAGAAAATTGTCGGAGAAAGAAGCGGAAGCGTAATGCGGAAGAATCTCTTGAGAGCGCTTGCACCATCGATGCTAGCGGACTCGTAAAGCTCATGCGGAATCTGCCTTAGTCCGGCGAGGAAGATGAGCATCGGCGAACCGAACTGCCATATCTCGAGAATTATTATCGTATAGATCGCGGTACTGGGAGTCGCAATCCAGTTCATTCCCTCTATGCCTATCATGGCGAGAAGCTGGTTCACCAGTCCGTTGCGGTTGAATATCTGCCGCCACAGAACCGACACGGCTACACTGGAGCCGAGGAGTGACGGGAGGTAATATGCGGCTCTGTAAATGCCAAGGCCATGTATCTTCCTGTTCAGAAGCACGGCTATGAGAAGAGCGCAGATGAGCTTTATGGGAACACCGAGAATGACATACTTCACGGTGACCGACATACTCTTCTGGAAGCGCATGTCGCTGAAGAGTTTTGTATAGTTCTCAAGCCCTATCCAGTTGGGAGTGAGAAGCATGTTGTAGTCAGTGAAAGAGAGATAGAGGGATGCCAGCACCGGAATTATGGTGAAGGCAATGAGCCCTATCAGCCATGGCGTCAGAAAAAGATATCCGGCAAGATTTTCCATCATGCGCGCATGGCGTTTCGCAGCGGTCATCTGCCTCCTGCTCATACACCACCTCCTAGAACTGAGCGGCAGAGAGCACAGTCTGCTTTCAGGAAACCTGCCACGTCAGACTGATCTGTATATTCATGAGTCAGTGTGATATTGCCTGTGTATCCGGAGGACATAAGCGCGGAGACTATCTTTCTCCATTCCAGAATTCCCTTATCGCCGGGCACGAAAGCGACACCGGGATTTGTGAAAACAAGGTTTTTAAGATTCACAGAGCAGCAGTACGGGAGTATGAAACCAAGCCCGAAGCTCCAATCCTCTCCTGCCATCGTGCTCTGAGCGGAATCCCATATGGCCCTTATATACGGAGAGTCAAAATATTTTACGAATAAGTACAGCAGTTCGGTATTGAACGTGACGTTGTCAACATGTTCCTGGATACCGATTATCACATTGTGCTTCTCTGCAATACGGATGACGGAATCGATTGTCCTCTTCGCCTCTTCAACCGAAGCATCGATATCCTTTCTGTCAGAGAACGGCAGGAGTATCCTGATCATCGGTATGCCATTCTCGCCGCAGGCCGAGATGAACTCCTCATTCAGCGGTCCGCTTGCACCCGTGACAGATATGCCCTGCGCTTCCATTGCCCTCCGAGCCTCAGCCAGACTTGCGGAAAGGTTTTCGGAATACACCTGATAACCCTTGCGCACGCAGAGCTCGACACCATCCAGACCTGCCCCGGCAAGAGTGGCAGCAAGATCATCAATAGGCTTATCAGGCCATGGTTTTGTAAATGCACTTATCGTATTCATAATGCAGATCCTCAGCTAAAGTCAGAGCTCCCTCCCTGAAAGAGGGAGCCCATGCAAAAAACAGATCAATTAAGAATGGATTCTGAGACAGAGAAGAAGTATTCCGTAGCCTCTTCGCTTGTCATCTCTCCGAATGCAACTGCATTCGCGCAGTTCACGTAGTTCGCCATGACCTCGTTGTATCCTGCTGGCGGATACGGCTCAGGAGACGCGTTGGGAACAAGATGATTCTGCACGAAATCAATACTTCTGAGCTCCGCCGGAGATGCAGACTCGGAAAGGAACTCAAGAGCTGAGGTTGCAGGAGGAAGTCCCTGTTCCTGCTTGAATATCTGCTGACCGGTAGGATTGCTGATGAAGAAACTTATGAGAGCAGCAGCCTCCTCAGGATGCTCTGTCTTTGCGTTGATCGTATAGAATGCGCCGCTGAGATATTCAGGAGCGGGACCATCTGCGAAATGGGGGAATCTCACGAGGCAGTAATTTCCATCTTCCACAAGGTCCTGATACAGCCAGAGCTGGCTTATGGGCATTACGGAAATAGCAACCTGACCTGTCGCATAAAGGCTCTGCTCAAGAGGAATGCCGACATATTCGGCCGAAGTCGCAGCATCGACAATGAGCCCGCGGTCTCTGAGATCTGACCAGAAATCGAACCATTCCTTCATGCTTTCCTTTGTGAATCCAAGCTGTCCGTCCTCTGAGAAAAGATTCTCGCCCTTTCCGCGCACCCAGTATGAGAAGTTATAGAAATCATTGGAAAAATCGGTAGATGGCCAGAAGTCTGTCTTGCCTGCAGCGTCGGCTGCGGCCTTGATCTCCTCAAGACATGCCACATAGTCATCCCATGTCCAGTCAACATCAGGATATGCGATTCCAAGGTCATCAAATGTCTTTGTGAAGTAGCTGATGCCTGATCCCGTAATTCCCTGAGTGATCATATAGAGCTTTCCGTTGATGCGCCCTGTATCAATTACGGACTGAGGTACATCGGAAAGGTCAAGGACGCCGGAATCCACATACGGCTGAAGATCAAGCAGCGCTCCGCGTCCGGCATACTCTGTCGCATAGCGCTGGTGCATGCCCATAACATCAGGAGCAACGCCGCCTGCGATCTGTGTGGAAAGACGGTCAAAATAATTCGACCATGTAGAGAAAGGTCTCTCTACAGTAATACCGGGATTGGCTTTTTCAAATTCATCGATTACAGCATTGTAGACTTCATTGCGGGTTGTATCACCCCACCATGTCATCGAGATTGTTACATCCCCTCCCCCGTCACTAGCTGTCTCTGCCGATGCTGTCTCTTCAGAACCGCCGGCAAATACGGTGGGAAGCACCATAAGCATAACAAGCAAAACGGTTATGGCTTTCTTCCACATATTCTCCTCCTTTTGTTGAATATGGATAAATGGACTAACCACTTTCAGAATAGCAGAACGGCATGAGATTGCAACGAAATTTTTAAGATAATTTTATCAAAGATGTGTCCATAATTTATTTCCATTTAATGTAATTAATTATATCAAAGGTCACACTATTCCGACCATCTTATCGCGGCCGAAAAAGATCAGATTCCCAACTGGTATAGCATGCAGTCCAATTTGCTTTCATCAGGTATGACTGGTCTAACTGGTATTATAGAATAATGGCAAAACTGAACCGGTAATTAAAGTCAATCATGATTCAGGAATGACTTAATTCTATATGATAATAAATTCCGTATTAGGTCTATGAATTAATATTGATATGAAAACAATATCTCCGGATAATCGGGTATCGACAAAAGGAAAGGGGGCCTCCTTTCCGCTTTCCGGTGTGCACGAAATTATGCAATCACTGCCATATAAACGATAGTCGGTTTGGCTTCCAGTCTTAACACACTGGAGCCTGTATAGGCTTAATGGATTCTTCGTGATGAAAGAAGCTTATATGGTTTTGGATATATTCCTGAAACTTGTGAACTTCGCCTCTAAGGCTATCTCCCTTGCAACAGCAATTCTCCTTTACAAAAACAACCGCCTCGGCTCCGACAAGCACTAAGGGGCGGAATGCTTGAATAAGCGTTCGTTCTTAGTAGCGGACTTCAGAAGCCAACTGGCCTATAGGCAGTGCTTATTTATGCTTATATTATCACCAATCCATTCCTAACCGCAAATCTTATCTATTAGCGGATAACACTAAGCCAGCCCCCTCAGGCTATGCCTTGAAATCAGCTATCAGTAAAGAACCAGAAAAACATTCCCCCTGAGAGAAGCCCAGAGGGAATAGTTCATAGGTGTTTTATATCAGAGAGAATACTCAACCGTGACAGGTTCCGTCCCCATCAGCCTCGTGCTTATCGCATCCGGCTGACTGAAACCTACACTGAAAAGATATCTCTTCCCCATCACTCGGCTCTCGCCTTCTTCATCCACACTGCAGAGAGCTTCCTTTCTCACTCTCAGCTCATATGTGCTCTCATTCCCCTTCTCCAGTCTCACACGCCTGAACGCACAGAGACTACGGTTCTTCACCGCATACGGCGAATCAAGGTCCTTCACATATACCTGCAGTACATTCTCCATATCGGCATCGGCTGTCACCTCCGCCTTTATTACTATCGTATCTCCATCCTCCGAAAGACTCGCTTCCCTCACCTCCGGCTTTCCATATGACAGCCCATATCCAAACGGATAGAGAATCTGGCTGTCTTCCGCATATCTGTATGTACGGTTCTTCATGCTGTAATCCGTATATTCAGGCATGCCGTCCAGCGTGCTGTAGAACGTTATCGGCAGCTTTCCTGTAGGCGTGCAGTTCCCGAAGAGGATATCGGCCACAGCCTTCCCTCCCATCGCTCCCGGATACCATATGTCCAGTATCGCCGACGCATGCTCTGATGCATAGTTCAGATCAACCGCCGAACCTGCCTCTATCAGCACCACCACCGGCTTGCCGACAGCAATAACCGCTTCCATCAGCTTCTCCTGGAACCCGGGCAGCTTCAGACTTGTCTTGTCCGCTCCCCATCCTGAGTTGCCCATGTCATGCTGTTCGCCTTCCAGCGTCTCATCCAGTCCAAGCACCAGCACCA
>CALXLV010000014.1 GCA_944389295.1 uncultured Spirochaetaceae bacterium
TCGTTCTGGACACAGATCAGTTCCGCAACCATCTTACGAAATTGTCTTGGATACCTCTTTGGCATCTTTACCTCCTGAAAATGTTATACCCTTGATTTTCTGTGTCCACTAATTCGAGAAGGTTCAATATCTCTCTCCGTCTCCGGACGCTTTGTGACGGGGGGGGGTACTTATTAGCATGCAATCGTCTCTCCGCACTGACAGAGCACTTATGAGGGAAGGCACAGGAATGTGTCCTTCCTTCTTTTTTAGTGCCTTTAAGGTCATCGCCAAGTGTAACTTGGGGATAAATAAACCACCTGCTTTGCAGGTGTGGTGGGGAAAAGGGTTATACCCAAGGAAAAGCCTTGCCTTTGTATAATGTGGAGTGTTCAAGCCCACAGAAGACAAGGAGGCAAGGCGAATGGCCAATAAAAGAGATGCGTTCAGCCATACGAAATGGCTATGCAAGTATCATATAGTATTCACGCCAAAATATCGACGGAAGGCGATATACGGTGAAATAAGGAAGGACATCGGACAGATACTTAGGGTTCTGTGTGAGCATAAGGGCGTGGAACTGATAGAAGGGCATCTGATGCCAGACCATGTGCATATGTTAGTATCGATACCACCGCGGATAAGCGTGGCAGCGTTCATGGGGTATCTGAAGGGTAAGAGTGCATTGATGGTGTTCGACAGGCACTCGAACCTAAAGTACAAGTTCGGCAACAGACATTTCTGGGCGGACGGATATTATGTGAGCACCGTCGGACTGAATACGGAGACGGGGCGGAAGTATATGCGGGAGCAGGAGATGGCGGATATAGCCCATGACAAGGTGACTGGAGAACGCCGAGACCCCTTTGAGGGGTAGCAGGTAGAAGATGCAGGGCTTGAACGAAGTGAGAGCGAGGTGCCTTAAGACACCTCGCCTGCATTCTGGGGTTATACCCCCGGATCAAACCACGTCTTTTAGGCGTGGTCATGATTTTGTCTGGAGGTAGACAATGAAAGGACGAAAGGCAGTGGTTCTTCTGTCCATTCTTCTGCTCATTCTCGTACCATCCTGCAAGGATGGCAGGAGCAGCGCACCGGAAGAAGGGACGATCAGCATAACCGTCAGAAACGGATTCGATGGAGCAAAGACGCGCGGCGTTGAGCCCGGCACTGATCTCTCCATATCGAAGTACGCGATAACAGGCGAAGGCCCGGATGACGCCTCGATCAGCGGAGAACTAAAAAACGAGAATGACACATTCGAAACTAAGGTCACTCCGGGTGAATGGACAGTGACAGTCACTGGACTTGCCGAACACAGCGGCGAGGAGTATGCGATCGGCGAAGGCTGCAAAACTATCACCGTAGTTCCGCGTGATACGACGGAAGTTGAGATCACTGTGACGGAGGCTGAAGGAGAAGGCACGCTGAACTTCAGCATAAATGATATCTCCGGAAAAACTTCCTCGATGACAGCCGAAATCAGGGAAGCGGATGGAACTGTTGCAGCAACCATCCAGCTGGATAAGATCGGAGAGATATTCTCAGGCGATGTGAATCTCCAGAACGGTTTCTACACGATAAATCTCACTGCCGGCGATGATAATTTCGTCACGATGGATACAGTGAGGATATACAAGGGAATCACCACAATCTACAGCGGAAATTATGATTCCAATGGAAGTTTCGACATAACAATAACCGATGATATCGTTAAGACACCTGAAATAACGCTCAGCGTTGAAACTTCATCTGTCGCTTCAAACGGAACAGTAAACGCATCAGCTGCGGCTGAGAACGTCACATCTTCCGCAGAATATTCATGGTATATCAATGGAGTTCTGATCGAGGGTGAGGACGGAAAGGAGATATCATTACCTCTTGATAACAGATACAATGAAGGCGAATCGCTGCAGCTTGCGTTCGTAGTTACAGACGGGGATGTCATCTGGAGCAGAACTGAGAGGATAACTGTCACCGAGGCCGTGGAACTTCCTGATGACGGCGAAGTAACCATCACTGCAGGAAAGGACAGCTACAGCTACAAAGAGGAGATCACAGCTTCAGTAAGCGGCCTTGATGGTATTGACAGCAGTCTCAGCTATGCATGGTATCTCAATGGAACTCTCATTGATGATTCGGAGAACCTGAATGAACTGACATTCTCCCCTGCCGCAATCGGCAAGAACCTCACTCTTTCAGTAAGGGCCTCGCTCTACGGCGTGAGCAGGGAATACAGCAAGGTCATAGCAGTAAATCCTGTTGTTGATTTCTCCATCACCGAGACCGAGATACCTGAGGATGCATATCTTCATCTGACGCTTACCGCAGAAGCACCAGATGATGCAGAACTGTACATATCATCGTGGGATGTCGATATTCAGTATGACGGAAGCGGAAAAGTGCTGATCTCGGATCTGGGACCGGGAGATACAGTTCTCAACTATAAAGTGAAGTATGGCAGCGATGTCTGGACAGGGGAAAACAACCTTCCGCTGAACATAGCCGCTTCCAAAGCATCAGAAGAACCTGAGGCGAACACCGGCGAGGACTTCGGCGGCACAGATGATGAGAAATACGCGCTCGCCAGCGATCTTCTCTCTTCGCTGGAGACTATCGATGAGGTTTTCTACGCAAGTCCCGAGGGTGAGATAAATCTCTACGGAACAGTCGTGAAAACGGATGCAGGATACATCTTCCGCGGTTACGAGAAGAACTCTTTCCTCTTCTGGGGAACGAAGAACGGAAATATTTCCTCTCTGACGGTGAAAAATGATGCTGAGGAGGTATTCACGATAAAGCAGGACGGAATATCCATATTCCTCAATGGCGCTGACATCACACCGATTCCCACAGAGGCCCCTGAGATAAATACAGATGCCTCATTCGGAGGAAGCGATGAGGAGAAACGCGAGCTGATAGACAGCATATTTGAAGCATTCATCACCTCTGCAGATAGGGACGGCAGCAGCAGACTTGAAGCGGAGGAACGGGATTATCCTGAAACCGACACATGGTACACTCACTTCACGATGACAGGATACCAGATGGATGGCTATATCCTATGGGGAGAAGCCGATGTCGCTACTTCATCTACGCCGTCTCCGCAGATGATGGCTGCAACGGTACAGGATTCAGATGGAAATATCTTCTCCATCCACTACGAAGAGGAAGTTAATCCGTCAATATTCATGGTGACCGGAAAGACATATATTCTAAATGGTGTGAAATGTTCACCTTCTTATGAGATCAATGACCCGGAAGAACCCACGGAATATGCTCCTTCATCTATTGATGGAACCCTTACGGAAAATGAACTCTATGTTTTCAACAGGCTTAACTATCTGATTTCCCAGCAGCTCACAATGATGGGGTTGTCTTCTGCAGCCATGAAAATAGGAGATATGGAAATATCCGATGGTATCGTAAGTGTCTCAACAGTAGGCAGCTACAGAAACATGAAAACTACTGTTGATAAAGATGTTCCAATATCCAGTTACGACGGCGTCACAATAAAAAGCGGAAGCTATGTGAGCATCAATGCTGACGGAGAAAATTCAGAAATCAAATTTGAGTATGAGGGGAAGGAATACATCTACACCTATTCTTACGATAATGATTCGGATACCGAATATGCATCTTTATCTGAGGATGGCAGAGATGTTTCTGACGAGATGGATAAAATGGATATCGCTCAGACCATCGATTCATCCATCTACGGTCTCGCTATGTCCTGTCTGTTCTCATCTGAGGAATTCCAGGAAAAATTGGATAACACTTATGCTATCACAGATAATGCGCGAATCCACATTGATGAAATCAGCATGATAGGCAATGGAGAAGAGTTGATAACCGATTCTTTAGTGTCCTTGGCAGATTACGATTTCTTCGATTACGACTCCCCTGCAAATTATCAGATCACAACTGCAGGACTCAGAAGCAGAGTTGTGATGACAAGAGATGAAAGAAGCATGATGCTCCATGGTCCCGCTACCGTAAATGGTGTTGATTACTACTTCGATCTCTATCTTGATATGAACGACATTAATGCAACAGAGGGCGGCATAAAAGTTGACGGCGCCTGGAAAACAATGACAATGTAAAGATGTCGGCGGCGGGGCGCATGTCCCGCCGTTATTTTTTCCTAACTTTCAAACTTACTCCCAGAAAATCATAGAACCATTACAAGCGTCCCGGCTGTGATGAGAATGATTCCCAGAGCTGATCTTACACTGAACTCCTCATGCAGAATGATGAATGAGAGAATTATCGTTATGACCACGCTCAGCTTGTCGACAGGAACGACTTTGGAAGCCTCCCCTATCTGCAGCGCCTTGTAGTAGCAGAGCCATGATGCACCTGTCGCCAGCCCGGAGAGAACGAGGAAAATCCAGCTTCTTCGGCTTATGGATGAAATGCCGGCTGCGCCGTCCGTGACAAAGACCATACCCCATGCCATCACCAGAACGACAATTGTCCTTATAGCGGTGGCAAGATTCGACCCGATGCCTTCTATTCCTATCTTTGCAAGTATTGAAGTGAGTGCGGCGAAAACCGCGGAGCCGAGAGCGAACACAAACCACATAATTAGCCTCCTCATATATACTCCGCCGAAGTGTCATGCAGGGCAATACATGTGCGGCTTTTCCTATTATTCAACTGCGTACGGAAACGAAATAGGATATAATGGACGAAAAAGGGAGAAAAGAAATGAAGAAGATACTCTTCGCCGCCTCGGAATGCGTGCCGTTCGTCAAGACCGGAGGCCTTGCCGATGTAGTGGGCAGCCTGCCTAAGGCTTTTGATAAATCAGAATATGATATCCGTGTGATAATCCCCAACTACCACGCCATAAAACCTGAGTGGAGGGAGAAGATGCAGTGCATCTACTATTTTCAGATGGACAACAGAATATATGTCGGCGTGCACAGGCTGGAGTACGATGGAATCACATACTACTTCATAGACAACGAACAGTATTTCTCGGGAATCGTCCCCTACTATGATCTCTATCAGGACCTTGAGCGTTTCGCATATTTTTCCAAGGCTGTGCTTTCCGCGCTTCCGCTCATCGGTTTCCGCCCGGACATCATTCACTGCCATGACTGGCAGACCGCGCTCATTCCCGTCTACCTGAACACGGTATTCCAGGGCGATCCCTTCTTCCGCGGCATAAGGACCGTATTCACGATCCACAACATCCGCTTCAAGGGCGAGTGGGATGTAGGACATATAAAATGGGTCTCTGCGCTTCCCGACGAGGTATTTGAGCCCGGACTTCTCGTAAGCCCCTATCAGGACAGATCGATACCGAAGAATGACTGGAACTGCACAATGATGCGCGGCGCCCTCGTATTCTCAGATTACATAACCACAGTCAGCAACAGCTATGCGGGAGAAATACAGACGCCGGAGTTCGGGGAAGGACTGCAGGATATCCTCAAATGGAGAAGCGACAGGCTCTGGGGGATAATAAACGGAATAGACTACACGATATGGAATCCCGGAACGGACAAGAACATAGAGGCGCGCTACTCAATAAGGGACAGAAAATCAAAGAGGAAGAAAAACAAGCTGGCACTTCAGAAAGAACTAGGACTTCCTGAGAACGAGAATGTCCTGACACTCGCCATCGTTTCGCGTCTCACAGATCAGAAAGGTCTGGACATAATCGATCAGGTCATGGACAGAATCTGCTCGCTCAACGTAAACGTCATAGTCCTCGGCACCGGTGAGAACTACTACGAGAACATGTTCAGGTACTATGAGGGCAGGCACCACGACAAGGTGAGAGCGGTCATAGCCTACTCCGATCCCCTCGCCCACAGAATCTATGCGGGAGCGGATGCCATCCTCGTTCCGTCCGCGTTCGAGCCTTGCGGGCTGACACAGCTTATAGCGCTCCGATACGGAATGATACCAATCGTACATGAGACGGGCGGACTGAGAGATACTGTAAAGCCATTCAACGAATATGAGGACAAAGGCACGGGATTCTCATTCAGCAGATACAGCGGCGGCGATCTTATCGACCGCATAAAGCACGCGGAGTGGATATGGTACAGCCGCCATGAGCTCTGGGATCACATGCAGAAGCGCGGCATGGAAGAAGACTGGTCATGGAACAAGTCCGCCGGCATCTACAGGGACCTCTATTCAAGGATGTGAGCGATGAAATACGCCTTTCTCATAATGGGGCCGTATGCGCCCGATAGAGATGATGTGCGCTTTCCGTCATCAGAGGGCATCACGCGCATGATAGGCGTGCCTGACATCGAGACTGCGGAAAGGACCGCGGCGGCACTTGCGGATGAAGGCTACTCCGCGATAGAACTCTGCGGCGCGTTCGGAGAGGACGGCGCGAGAAGAATAATCGAGGCGACAGGCCGCAGAATCGCTGTCGGATTCGTCACGCACTTTCCGGAAGATGACGGACTCTTTCTCAGAGCATTCGGAAATTAATGAAAAAAAGGCTGTCCGTGCATTACTGCGGACAGCCTGCCATTCTCTATCCCCAATGGCTATGAATCAGGAAACAGATTCCGGCGTGCTTTCGGTTTCTGTCTCCAGGGGCTGAAGCCCTTTTATCGATATATCTACATTATACCCCTTGCTGTCAAGATACTGCAGTATTTCCTCGAGCGTGAAATTGTCAAGACTTGAGGAATCCGAGACGAAATGGACGCTTCCCGGATCGGCCTGAAGCTGGAATGAGGGAAGAATGTCCTCTGTCTGCTCGGGGGATGCCCCGAAGAACATGAAGCCTCCGATGAAGATGAAAACGACAGCGGCCGCGGCAGTTATAAGCGAGGGAAGCGATATCTCAAGCCTTCTTCTCATGAAGCTCACCTTCCTGCCGTTCTGGAAATACTTGCTGTCAAGAAGCCCGAATATGCGGTCCTTGCTTCTGAGAAGAAGCTCATCGGGAAAATCAGCTTCACGGATTCTCCTGTCCAGAGCCATCATCTCCTCAAGATGGCGGCGGCAGGCCGCACAGTGCTCGAGGTGTTCCTCCACCTGAGCTTTGTACGGTTCCTTCAGCTCGCCGTCAAGATATGCCGAGAGCATCTGCGAATCAATACACATCCCTATCCTCCGTCGAAAGTGTCTCCTCCAGCTTTTTTCTGGCGCGATGCACTCTAACCTTCACATTGGTCTCGGATATGCCAAGCACCTTCGCTATCGACTTGTAGTCCAGTCCCGAATACTCCTTGAGCTGTATTACCATCCTCAGGTTCTCGGGAAGCGCCTCGATAGCGGCCCTCACCTCCCTGCGGTTCTCTGCCTCGACGGCAGCCTGTGCGCCGTCACGGGACTCCACAGCGGCAGAGGGCATCTGCCTGACCTTCTCAACCATCTCTATCTCACGCTTGTTGCGCCTTATGTGGTTCAGAGCAAGGTTCTTCGCTACTCTCAGCAGCCAGTACCTCGCATCATCCTCGCTCGGGAAAGTCATGTTCTTCACATAGAATCTCTCGAAGGCTTCCTGCGTAAGATCCTCGGCGATCTCGATGTTGTAGACGATGTGCATTATCACCTGCATTATCAGATGATAGTTCGCATCGTAAATGCATCTGAAATCATCCCGGTCTGTACTCTTTATCTCCATTGCTATAACACTCAGCTCCCGGAGAAGGTTACACTCTTCTCTGCAGGACAGCGCCCTGAGGAGTGTCCTTCACGATGTATCCCCTTCTCTCTAGTTCGGCCCTTATCTCGTCCGCCCTGGCATAGTCCTTCGCTTTCTTAGCAGCCGTGCGCTCGTCAAGAAGCCTCAGATCATCCTCGCTTCCGATCTTCTCCTCAGCCTCAGCCTTGTCAAGCCTGAGACCGAGTATGCCGTCCATATGGTAAGCGGCCGCGAGCTTATCGGCGGCGGGAACGCTGCTGTCCTTCATCATCTGCCACAGTCTTGCCACAGCCTCCGGCGCGCCGAGATCGTTCTCCATTGCGGCATCGAAGGAATCCATATACTCCTTCGCCGCATCCCCAACCTTCTCGGCAGGACATGTTTCAGCCTTCAGCGCGGCAATCTTTTCCATCAGGCTGCGCCTTGCGCTCCTTGCACCGTCAAGGGCCTCATAAGAGAACCTCAGCTGGCTCCTGTAGTGGCCGGTGAGGCAGAAGTAGCGGTAATCAAGGGCATCGTATCCCTTCTCCTCCAGCACAGGGAGTGTTACGAAGCCGCCCGATGACTTGGACATCTTCGCATCGCCCATCAGAAGGAACTCTCCATGGCACCAGTAGTTGACCCAAGTATGACCGGTCGCAGCCTCTGACTGCGCGATCTCATTGGTGTGGTGGACTGGTATCGCATCTATTCCGCCGCAGTGGATATCGAAATGCTCGCCGAGATACTTCATCGACATCGCAGAGCACTCTATATGCCATCCGGGATATCCCCTGCCCCACGGGGAATCCCACGTCATCGCCTGGTTGGCGAACTTGGAGTTGGTGAACCAGAGCACGAAGTCCTTAGGATTCCTCTTGTTTGAGTCGACCTCGATGCGCGCGCCGCTTCTGAGATCGTCAAGCCTCAGTCCGGCGAGCTTGCCGTAATCGTCGATCGAGTCTATCGAGAAATAGACATTGCCTCCGGCAATATATGTATGACCCTTCTCCTCAAGCCTCTTTATCAGGGCGATCATCTCCTGTATGTGATCGGTGGCCTTGCAGATGATGTCAGGACGGATGATGTTCAGCGCATCCTCGTCGCGGAAGAACGCCTTCGTGTAGAACTCAGCTATGTCCCAGACGCTCTTCCCTGTCTCGCGCGAACGCTTCTCCATCTTGTCCTCTCCGTCGTCCCCGTCACCCGTGAGATGACCGACGTCGGTTATGTTCATGGCATGGAGTACGGAGTATCCGGCCCTCATGAGTGTGCGCTTGAGCACATCCTCGAATATGAAAGTCCTCAGATTGCCTATGTGTGCATAGTTGTAGACCGTAGGGCCGCAGCAGTACATCGAGACCTTTCCCGGTACGATGGGAACAAATTCCTCAACTCTTCTCGACATTGTGTTGTAAAGTTTCATATACACGCCCTCCTGCGTCTTTCCGCTATATTAAGATGTTTCCGAGCTTTTTCTCAATAATGGCAGGAGGTATAATCGGTATATGATGACGATAAGACCCGGACAGGGAAGCCTCATGATAACGGAACAGCTCAGTATGGGACCGCGCTCATCCTTCGGAACAGGAGGAAAGGCTGAATACTATACGGAACCGCGTACTGTGGACGAGTGCCTAAGCGCGCTTGAGCTTGCATACAAGAAAGGTCTGCCCGTGACCATCATAGGCTCGGGGACGCATATACTTGTGTCTGAGGAGGGAATCCCGGGGCTCGTTATCTCCTCAATGGGACTGCGCGGCATCACGATAAAAGGAGACCTGCTGGAAGCGGCATCGGGTGAGACGCTGGACAATGTGATAAACCAGGCGATAGACCACAATCTCATCGGGCTCGAGGAGATCGCGGGAATACCTGGCACGATAGCGGGAGCCATATCCGTCAACGCGACAGCCAACGGCAAGTCCATCTCCGACATGTTCTTCTATGCGGACTACCTCTCAGTCAAGGGCGAAGTCCACAGACGCCCCTATTACCACGACTATTTCCGCAGCCAGAAAAGCGCCTTCAAAAACGGGGAGCTGATAACATCGATCGCTCTCCGTCTCAAGCCGTCAAAGGCAAGCGCGGAAGCGAGAGTAAGGAAGGAGGAGTACGTCGAGCTGATGTTCATACCCCCGTGCCGCCGCTTCTCAGGAGAGATATTCCGCGATCCAGAGGAAATGAGCGCGGCAGATGCGCTGAGAAAGGCGGGAATGACAGGGCCGAGCGGAGTGAGGGCGGAGTTCTCCGAATACCAGCCCAACTCAATATTCACCTACCCCGGATGCACATCTGCGGAGATATACTCTCTGATACTGAGAGCCGAGCGCGAGGTGAAGGAGAAGCTGGGAATAGAGCTGGAGAGATCAATAACGGTTCTCGGCTCATTCAGCGAGAAGCTCTGAATCAGAGCGTGATGATCAAAGAAGCCTCAACTCCTCTGTCCGTCGATGCCTCGGCAATCAGGCTGACACTCTCAGCATCGAGGGTGAGCCTGAATGATACGAAGGCGTGCCCTTCCCTCCAGCCGAAGCTGAAATGGCCTGCGTCGACAGAGAATCCCGCACCATCTGAAGAGCTGTGTACCAGAGCGTCATGATTCCGCAGGCAGCTCCGATGAAATCTGAGCGAGAGACATTCCCGCTTCTGGAAAATCCGTGTTCCATATGCGAGAAGATTCGGAGAGAGCCGAGATCGAGGACGGAGGAAAGCTCTGTCTCATACGGAAGGTAGTCCTCGCTGAATACGGGCTCCTCTCCTGCCGCGATGCGCATCGCGGCCCTGAACCCCTCTTCCTCAAGTGATGCAGCAAGCGACCAGCTGTACTCAGGACTGTCGCTGTAAAGAGCTATGAGCGAGCCGTATGCAAACGAGAGCGAGTATCCTTCCTTCCCTATCGTTCCCGAAATGACACCTCTGAATCCTATCTCCTCTGCAAATGAGATCATGCCGGTAAGCGATAAAGGCCCCCACGCGCCCTGACAGCCTAGATAGAGGACGTTCCACTCCCCGCTCCGCCCCGGGTCGAGGTGGAAAGAGTCATCCTCCTCTCCTTGAAAGGCAAAGAGAAGGGCCAGGGCAAAAGCTCCGGAATCATAGGAGAAAGAGAGAAAAGGCCGTCCGTCGGATGAAGCTGCTATTTTCACAGGCCCCAGTGAGAGAAGCGAACCGGAACGCTCACCTTCCCTTCCTGGACGCGTGATAGCGGGAGAGAGGGAAAGATTTCCGCCGTGCGGATCGTCAAAAGCAGCTATAAGCCCCTTCCTGTCTATCGTGCCATGGCTGTACGGACCCGCCGCAATGTATGCTTCTCCCGCATTAATGGCGATATGCACACCGTCAGCTTCGAGAACGCTTCCGCCCTCCCCGATGCCTATCAGAGCGGAGTGAAGCGGAAGGGAAGCGAGAATGAGAACGATGACGAGGAAAGCATTCATGATCGTTTATCCGCGCTCTCCTGCGCTTTCCGTCAGTTTTCATCGGCTTCCAGCAGCGCTTTGCATATGTACTTTCCCCGTCTTTTCTGATAACTTTCCTCTCTGTAAATCAGCTATTTGTTTTTCAGGAGATGGAAATGGTTATACTGACTCTCAACTGTGGCAGCTCATCTGCCAAGTATCAGGTTTACGACTGGGATGCGAAGGATGTGCTGTGCGTAGGCGTCGTCGAACGCATCGGGCTTGAATATTCCACCATTGAACAGAAGTCCATAGGCAAGGAAGAGTATCATGAGCGCTTCGTCTCCCCTACACACAAGGAAGCCATAGAGCTCATCCTCAAAATGCTTGTCGATCCCGAATACGGCTGCATCAGCTCGCTTGAACAGATCGGAGCAGTAGGTCACCGCGTACTCCACGGAGGAGAGCTCTTCAAGAAGTCCACGCTCGTGACGGACGAAGTCGTCGAACAGCTCAAGTCACTCATTCCCCTCGGACCGCTCCACATGCCGGCCAACATCATGGGAATCGAGGCTGCAAGGAAGCTGATGCCCGGCGTCCCCCATGCGATCGTCATGGACACGGCGTTCCACCAGACAATGCCTGAGGAGGCGTTCATGTACGCCGTCCCCTACGAGTGGTACACGAAGTACAACGTCCGCCGCTACGGCTTCCACGGAACAAGTCATCTCTACTGCGCAAAGCGTGCGGCTCTCCTTCTGGGAAAGAAGAACGAGGATACGAACGTCATAATCCTACACATCGGCAACGGTGCTTCCGCATGTGCCGTCAAGAACGGAATATGCGTGGAGACATCGATGGGACTCACCCCGCTTGAGGGCCTCGTGATGGGAACACGCTCCGGCGATATCGACCCGGCCATCATCCCCTACATCTGCAGCAACACAGGCCTTTCCGCAAAGGACATGGATACATACCTCAACAAGAAGTCAGGTCTTGTCGGCATCTGCGGCATGTCTGACAGACGCGATGTCCACGAGGCGGCAAACAACGGAGATCCCAAGGCACAGCTCGGCGTTGCGATGGAGACCCACAGGATAAAGAAGTACATCGGAGCCTATGCGGCCCTCCTCGGACGCGTCGATGCCATCGTATTCACAGCAGGAGTCGGCGAGATGGGCGAGCATATCAGAAGAGGCGCATGCGAAGGACTTGAGAATCTCGGAATCATGCTTGACGAGGAGAAGAACGACCTTTCGCACTGCCGCAATGCCGAGACATGCATCTCCAAGGACGAGAGCCCTGTGAAGATCTTCGTGATTCCTACGGATGAGGAGCTTGTGATGACAGAGGATGCCTACGCTCTTATGAACGGCACATATGACATCCACACTAACTTCCACTACACATTCGAGAATCCCGACTATGTGAACAAGGCACGCGCGAGAGGCCTCAAGGAGCAGCTTAAGAAGAAGCCGGAGCTTGAGAGAATCATCGCGGTTCCTCCTGCAAAGGAATCCTGCTCGGTATCAGGCTGCTGATTGCCAGTGAAGAATGGCTTCCGACCGGAAGCCATTTTTTATTCTCAGAGAGAAAGAATGTTTTTCCACACTCTCTCATCGACGGGAATGCCGTCCCGCAGGTTCCTCTCCTTTATGCCCATGAGCCTTTCACCCGGATAAACAATTGGAGCAGAACCTGCCGGAACAGAGGATTTCAGATCCGCGGTTATCGCATCCCCTATAGCGGTGACAGTTTTCTCATCGGCCGTTCTCTTCCAGTCTATCGCTATGAAAACCTGCGAGACACCATACTCACCGCCTCCGGAATGACCTATCTCCTGCACGCTCCTTCCCATTGAGAGAGAGGATGCGAATACGTCAAGCAGTATGGACATCGCCGAACCTTTCCAGTACCCGGCTGGCAGAGTGCGGCGCGAGCGTATCACTGCGGAGGGATCATCAGTAAGGACACCGTTCTCATCATAGCCTGCGGGAAACGGCATCTTCCTCCCCTCCTGTTCCGCGATCTCAAGCGCACCGTAGGAATACTGCGACATCGCGGAATCAACGATGAAATGCTGCCCGTTCTCACGGGGAAAAGCCATCATGAAGGGATTGTTGCCTATGCGTGCATCCACGCCTCCCCAGGCAGGCATGTTCGGAAGAGTATTTGTGAAGCATATGGCGGCAAAGCCCCTCTCAGCGGCACGGAGGCCGTATGTGGCGGCTCTGAGCCAGTGATTCGTATTGCGGAGGGCGACAACCGCTATCCCGCAGCTCTCTGCAAGTTCCACAGCGCGGTCGATGGCGGCACGCGCATTCACGATTCCGAAGCCGAGATTGCCGTCATATCTCTCCGAAGAGCCGAATGCACTGAGAAGCTCCATCTTTCCGCCGGGGATGATGAAACCATCATCGATATTCTTTACCACAGACGGGAACCTGTTTATCCCGTGGGTATAGGTTCCTTCAAGCGAGTTTCTCGCCATCTCATATGCTACTGTCTCCGCTTCTTCTTTTCCGGCACCGTGCCTGATGAGCTTTTCCCTCATCACAGCTTCCGCTTCATCAAATCCGATTCTCATAAAAAAGAGGATAGAACAGAGACAGACGAATTTCCACCTCAGATTTCAGCAGAATGCGAAGGAGAAAGCGTAGAGATGATATGGAAAGAATACCGGAAGAGCTGGGGATTCCCTACCTCAGGCCGTATCAGGAACTTGTGATAACCCATATCCTCGAATGCCGCAGGAAAGGAAGAGGCGCAAGAGTTCTCTGCTCCCTTCCGACAGGAAGCGGCAAATCGCTCTGCTTCATCCTTCCGATAATGATGATCAGGAAAAGGACGGTGCTTATATATCCCCTCCTCTCGCTGATGGATGATCAGGCGAGGAGATTCAGGGAAGCGAACATTCCTCATGTGATACTCTCCGGCGGACTTGACGCTGACGAGAGAAGGAAAAGGCTGGGGATGATCGCATCCTCTCCGTACATCTCCGTGATTACCAATCCGGAGATGCTCAGCGCGATGATGGAGAGTGGAACGCTGAGCATACTGCGCTCTCCTTCCCTTCTCGTGATCGACGAGGTGCATGCAGCGGTCACATGGGGCGATTCCTTCCGGCCTGCATACAGAAAGATTGATGAGATAATCAGAGCTTTAAATCCCCGCAGCATCCTCGCCTTCACCGCCACGATGGACAGAAACACGGAAAGAGGGATCATAGAGAAGATATTCAGAGGACGCCTTCCCTACATCGTCCGCGCAAGCCCCGACAGGGAGAATATCTTTTACCATGCGAAGAACTGTCTCTGCAAAGAGATAGAGATAATCAGCGTGCTTGCTCCCTCAGCTTCCCGCCCGGCAGTAGTGTTCTGTCCGTCGAGGAAGAGCGCTGAGGCGACGGCTGAAAGACTTTCGCACCGCTTTCCCGCAAAGTGCTACCACGCAGGAATGGACAGGGAGGAGAAGGTGAAAACCGGGAAGTGGTTCATGGAGAGCAGAGACGGGGTTCTCGCCGCCACTTCCGCCTATGGCATGGGTGTGAGCAAGGATGATATCAGGACGGTGATACACTCATACCTTCCGCAGGATGCGCTGGAGTATATGCAGGAATCTGGACGTGCGGGAAGGGACGGCGCAAGAGCCGATGCCTATGTATTCTTCTACGGAAACGAGAAGAGCCCGCTGAGGGATATATTCACGGGAAGCGAGTGCATAAGAGCATCTCTTCTTTCAGCTATGGATATAGAGACAGAAGAGAGAAGATGTCTGGGCTGCTCTGCTTGTATTCCATCCCCGTGCCTCCGTGCCGGAGAGAATATCATACTGCGCTTTTTCCTCCTTCACCCGCTGACAACCATTTCAGCCGCTGCAGCGGCGCTCTCCTCTCCGCACTTCCTGCTGAGAAGATGGAGGCTTCAGGAATGGAGAGAAGATGAGGTCAGGAGGGCTGTCAGGATACTCACTGAGGAGGGAAAGCTGAAGATGATAGGGAAAAGGATCATATGTCCAATCCCTCACTGCAGACGGTCATAAGTACGCAGCCGCATGAAACGTATCCCCTTATGGTTTTCCTCTGTCTCAACTGATGCTAGAATCTTCTGGAAAGGAGTCCATATGATATCAGCCCTGCATGAAGTTTATCCCGCTCTCTACGGGAACGAATATGATGAGAAGAAGATGGATGAGCGCTTCTCCGCCCTCATCGGAAAGCACAGGGAGATGTTCGGGAAATCAGATCCCGCAGTATTCTCCGCCGCCGGAAGAACGGAGATAGGAGGAAACCATACAGACCACAATCTCGGCAAGGTGATAGGAGGCTCCGTCAACCTCGACACGATCGGAGCTGTCTCAAAGCGCGGCGACAGCCGCGTCATCATCGCAAGCGAGGGCTTCCCCGTTGTCGATGTCGATATCTCCGACCTTGAGGTCAGGGACGGCGAGAAGAACGACACTGACAGCCTTGTGAGGGGAATTGCAAAAGCATTTCTTGAGAAGGGCCTTAAAACAGGCGGATGGGAAGCCAACACCACGACAAGGGTTCTCGGCGGTTCAGGCCTCTCCTCATCCGCGGCCATAGAGGTTCTGATAGCTGAGATCTTCAACAGCCTATACAACGATGATGTTCTCTCTCCGATAGAGCTGGCGAAGGCGGGAAAGTATGCGGAGAACGTCTACTTCGGAAAGCCTTCCGGACTGCTTGATCAGGCATGCTGCGCCCATGGAGGAATCATAGGCATAGATTTCAGGGACAGCGACAATCCCGCAGTCACTCCCGTATCCGTCAGCTTCGAGGATTACGGCTACACGATGATAATAACTGACACGCGCGGCTCGCATGCCGATCTTACCGGTGAATACGCCTCAGTTCCTCCTGAGATGAGGATGGTTGCCTCATTCTACGGGAAGAGCAATCTGCGCGATGTGGACTTCCATGACTTCCTCCGAGATATGCGCGCGATAAGGGAGAAAGTGAACAACGACAGGGCGCTTCTCAGGGCCTATCACTTCTTCAAGGAGAACGAGAGGGTCGATTTCATGCTGCAGGCGCTGCAGGAGGGCGACATAGACGGTTTCCTCGCCTTTGTGCAGGAGTCGGGAAACAGCTCGTTCAGATTCCTGCAGAACGTCTACCCCGCATCGGCTCCGGAGAATCAGGGGCTCTCTCTTGCCCTTGCTCTCTCGGAGGAGATACTGATGGGAGACGGTGCGAGCAGAGTGCACGGAGGAGGGTTCGCGGGAACTATCCAGGCGTATGTGCCTGAGCACCTCATAGAGAAATACATAAAAGGTATGGAGGGACTCTTCGGAGAGGGATGCTCGATGAGAATAGCCATCAGGCAGAGACCTGTCTCAAGAATACTCTGACCATCTTCTCATAGCATGCATCTGCGGTTATACTCCCCTCTGTGAGAACTGAAACCATCAGCAGAAACGGAATCACAGAGGGAGTTATCTGGAAGCAGCTTCTCTCGTTCTTCTTCCCGATCCTGCTCGGGACTTTCTTCCAGCAGCTGTACAACACAGTCGATGCCGTCGTCGTAGGCCAGTTCCTCGGAAAAGAGGCTCTGGCTGCAGTCGGAGGCGGTACGGGAACCGCTATCGGCCTTCTTATCGGATTCTTCACAGGCCTCTCATCGGGAGCCACCGTAGTCATATCGCAGCACTACGGCGCAAAGGACGACGAGAAGGTCTCGGCTTCCGTACATACAGCCGTGGCGCTGGCTCTGGCAGGAGGCCTCATCATATCCATTGTGGGCTATGCCTTCACGCGCCCGATGCTTGAGCTGATAGGAACACCGGACGACGTACTGCCGCTCGCTGTCAGGTACATGCATATCTACTTTCTCGGCGGAATTCCCATCGTGCTTTACAACATGGGCGCGGGAATCTTCCGTGCGATGGGAGACAGCAGAAGTCCCTTCTACTTCCTCGTAGTCAGCTGCGTCGTGAACATCTTCCTCGATGTGCTCTTTGTAGGAGGGTTCGGAATGAACGTCGAGGGCGCGGCGATAGCCACGGTTTTCTCACAGATCATCTCTGTGATCCTGCTCACATGGAAACTGATGAGAAGAAATGACGGCGGAAAGCTCTATATACGCAGGATAGCGTTCTCAAAGACATACCTCCGTCAGATGCTCGCCATCGGCTGCCCTGCTGGAATACAGTCCATCATGTACACCATCTCCAACCTGATAATCCAGGCCGCGATAAACAGCTTCGGCACGGATACGGCCGCCGCATGGGCAGCGTGGTCTAAGCTCGACCAGATCTTCTGGATGTTCATAAACGCCTTCAACATCGCAATCACGACCTTCGTCGGCCAGAACTTCGGAGCCGGGAGGACGGACAGGGCAAAAAAGGGTGTGCGCACAGTCATCGCGATCTCCGCGGTATGCACGCTCATCATTGAAGCCGGCTACATGATGATCGGACGCTATGGGCTGATGATCTTCACCACCGATTCGGAAGTACTCTCGATAGGCGTCGGAATGATGAGGTACATCGTGCCATGGTACATCACCTATATCGCGATCGAGCTTCTGTCAGGTGCGATAAGAGGCGTCGGGAAATCCCTGATCCCTACGCTGATCTCCGTATTCGGAATATGCGTGCTGAGAATCATATGGATATGCGTATCTCCGGATTTCTACCCGGGACTCTACGGAGTGCTCGCCTCCTACCCGTTCTCATGGATAGTCACTTCCCTGCTCTTCATCCTCTATTACTTCAAGGGAAATATCTACACTTACGGATACAGGAAATGACAAGAGAAACGCCCCTCGCGATGAGGGGCGCCATATAACCGGAAGATTATCAGTAAGCTGCGTTGAGCCACTCGATTCCGTCGATCTGTGCCGTGAAGTACGGAGCAGACTGGAATACGGACTCGTGGAACGCGCCATCATAGACGGCTTCTTCCGAATCAGCTGTGAAATCACCATCGGTATCAAGAGCGAACGCATGTGTCAGCTCCTCGCCGCCGACTGTGAATGTTGATGTGTCGAATACCTGAATCGAGCCGTCAGCAAGGCCTGCCTCGACCTCTGCGACCTTCTCTGCGGTTCCAGGAGCGGCGATCGCCTCGTTGAGCGGTGTCATTACGACGGCGCCGTCAGCCATTCCCTTGCACCAGTCCTGAGGAATCTCCTCGCCGTTCACATACGCCTTGATCGCCTCATAGAAGTAAGGAGCCCAGTCGATTCTCGTGGAGATGAGGGACGCCTCAGGTGCGATCGTGGTCATATCGTTGTTGTATCCGGTATGGAAAACTCCGCGTGACTGCGCAGCCGTGGCGGGAGTCGTGTTGTCGGAGTGCTGGGAGATCATCACGCAACCCTGATCTGCAAGAGCGAGGGCGGCATCAGACTCAGCGGTGGCATCCGACCATGAGCCTACGAACGATACCTTCATCGTCACGGACGGGCATACTGACTTTGCGCCGAGGAAGTATGATGTGAAGCCGGAGATAACCTCTGCGAACGAATATGCGCCTACATATCCGATGACAGCCTCTTCGGGAGCGATCGTGCCCTCGTCGATCATCTGCTGGAGCTTGAGGCCGGCTACGACACCTGCGATGTATCTGCCTTCATAGATGTTGGCGAACGCATTGTGAGTGTTGTCCCTGCCGTCAAACGCGGATGCGCAGTTTGTGCAGCTTATGAACTCGATGTCGGGATACTCGTCAACAACCTCAAGCATGAACGGCTCGAAACCGTAGCTGTTGTTTATGATGATCTGGCATCCTTCCTCGGCAGCCTCAATATTGGCATCTGTGCAGGTGGCATCCTCGCCGATGTTGAACTTGGTCACCCACTCTACATTGATGCCGTCAGCCTTGAGCATCTCTGTGGCCTCGTCCCTGCCTCTTATGAAGTTGTAGGTATAGCCCTGGTCGTTCTCATCGCCGATGCAGAGAAGTCCGACCTTCACCGTGTTGGGATCAGCCGGCGCGGCCTCTTCCGTGCTTCCGCTTGCGAATGCAAATCCGGAAAGAAGCATCAGTGCGACCAGCACAAATGTGATTTTTCTCATAAACTCTCCTTTTCCCAGTCTGGATGATCTGGAAGCCTCACTCTGATTTTATCAGAAAAAAGATATTGCGCAATGCGCAAAACTGTGCATTACTGCACATTTACCCTGTTTTGTTGCAGAAAATGCCACATAAAGCAACTAAATCGGCGGCAAGTGTTGCAATACCTCCTTTTACCGGCAACACTGCACAGCAGTCACCATCAGAAAAGGACTGCCCTGCGGCAGTCCTTAAATCATCTCTCCTCCCTGAAGTAGTTCTCTCCCAGCGATGCCGGAGGCTGCTTGTCTCTGCTGTTCCGCATGCTCGTGAATATCAGGACTATGACGGTCACGATATACGGCAGTATCTTGTAGAGCTCCGTGGGAATGAACGGCACTGAGACGCGGAGATACATTATCATCATCGCTCCGAAGAGCACCGAGCCCCAGATAGCATTGAGAGGCCTCCACATGCAGAAGATGACGAGAGCGACGGCAAGCCAGCCTACGCCTGAAAGTCCTTCATGGTTCCATACGCATCCTGCGGTGGTCATTATATAAACCATTCCTCCGATCGCGGAGATTCCGCCGCCGATGACCGTGGCAAGATACTTGTACTTCGTTATGTTTATTCCGGCGGCATCGGATGTTGACGGCGACTCGCCTACAGCGGTCAGATACATGCCGTAGCGCGTTCTTGTGAGGAACAGATACATCAGAACCGCAAGCACTATGGCGATGTAGAAGAAGATCGTATGCGAGAAGAGAATCCTGCCTATGAACGGTATTTTTATCATGAAATCGGGAAAGACAGTGGCTGAGAAAGATTCCTTGAGATTGTTGCTCAGAGCGACATAGCCGCCCTCGCTCACCCTCATGAACTCGCCGACGAACTGCCCGATTCCCGTGCCGAATATCGAGAGTGCAAGGCCCGTGACGTTCTGGTTCGCCCTCAGCGTTATCGTCAGGAAGCTGTATATCAGGGAAGCTGCCATGCCCGCCGCGAATGCGGAGAGAATAGCGATGGATATTGCCGCAGGTCCGCTCGCAAGCTCTCCCGCTGCCTTCTCGTAGTAGAATGCTCCTGCAAGGCCGAAAGCACCTCCCATATACATGATTCCCTCGACGCCGAGATTGAGGTTGCCGGACTTCTCCGTGAGTATCTCTCCCAGAGTTCCGTACATCAGAACCGTACCGAATGTGACTGCCGCTACTATCAGCGCGATAAGAGTTGTCATGCTTCCGCCTCCTTCTTCTCCCTGCGGCGGAACACAAGGGAATAGTTGATGAAGAACTCCGAGCTCAGCATGCAGAAGAGCAGGATGCCTGTAATGATGTCGGCAATCGATGCGGGAACGGAGAGTCTTGTCTGCAGCGTGTTCGCTCCCTTTTCAATCACCGCGAGAATCATCGATACTGCAATCATCGCGAATGAATTGAGTTGGGATAGCCACGCGACCGTGATGGATGTGAATCCGACTCCGTCTGCAACTCCGCTGTAGAGCGTGAAGTTTGCGCCTGAGACGATCATGAAGCCGACAATGCCGCTGATCGCGCCGGAAATGAACATTGTGCGCATTATTATCCAGCCGACGTTCATGCCCGCATAGCGCGCAGTATTTACGGAATCGCCGATGACTGCGATCTCGTACCCCTGCTTCGTCCTGTTCATGTAGATATACATGATGAAAACGAGCGCAAGGACGATGATCCAGCCGCAGTGGACGCCGAGCACTGTCGGGAGACGTGCCGAATCCTGGAACATCGGTATAAGCTGCGAGCCCTTCCTTCCCTCCCACGGGCCGCCCTGCAGCCATGCGACGATGCCTATGGCGATGTAGTTCATCATCAGCGTGAATAGAGTCTCGTTGGTGTTCCAGCGTGCCTTGAAGAAAGCGGGAATCAGAGCCCAGAGCCCTCCCGCAGCAGCAGCCGTGATGAACATTATCGCGAGAAGAACGACATGCGGCACGCTTTCAGCCCAGAAGAGGGCGAAATACGTGGCGGCAACCGCCCCCATCGTGATCTGTCCCTCCGCACCGATGTTCCAGAACCTCATCTTGAAGCACGGCGCGATCGCAAGGGCGCATCCCAGAAGCGGTATCGCGATCTTCACAGTCTGCTTGATGTATATAGGCCGGGAGAGCGATCCCTGGATGATTACGCCGTAGGCAGAGATGGGATCAGTACCGGTCAGAAGCATCGGAATGCATCCGAGTATGAGGGCTATGACTATCGAGGCCACTCGGATTCCGAATACCTTGCCCTTAGCCATCTCGGTGCGCTTGACCAGTCTTATAAGAGGTGTTCTTGTCTCTGCGCTCATAGCCTCCCCTCCTCCGGCCTGTACTCCGTCATCATCAGTCCTACCTCCTCCTTGGTAACCGTCCTGGCATCAACGATGCCGGAGACACGGCCTCCGCAGAGGACGAGTATCTTGTCCGCAAGCTCCAGAAGGACATCGAGATCCTCGCCGATGTATATGACGGCAACGCCCTTCATCTTCTGTTCCGTAAGAAGGTTGTATATCGTATATGAGGTGTTGATATCGAGGCCGCGCACGGCATACGCGGTCATCAGAACCGCAGGCTCCCCCGCGATCTCGCGTCCTACCAGCACCTTCTGCACATTGCCTCCGGAGAGACGGCGCACGGGATAGTCTATGCCGGGAGTTACTACATCGAGTTCCTCCATGATGTTCTTTGCAAGGTTCTCAGGCTCCTTTCTGCGCACAAGCGCGCCGCGTCCGTTCTTCCAGGAGCGGAGCATCATGTTTCCCGTCATTCCCATTGAACCGACAAGCCCCATTCCAAGCCTGTCCTCGGGGACGAACGCCATGCCTACTCCCGCCTCGCGTATCTTCTTCGGAGTAAGGCCGACAAGTTCCTTCTCCGCGCCGTCGTCTCCGACGAATCTGATGCTCCCTGACTTTACGGGATAGAGTCCCGCAATCGCCTCAAGAAGCTCTCTCTGCCCCGATCCCGAGATTCCGGCCACACCGAGAATCTCTCCGGTGTTTGCGGTGAAAGAGACTGAATCCAGCTTTGTGATTCCCTCCTCATCCACGCATGTGAGGCCTTCAACAACGAGTTTCCTCTGCGGCGAGGGATACACAGGACGGTCGATATTGAGAGAGACTGAGTGGCCGACCATCATCTCAGTAAGCATCTGGGGATTCGTCTCCGACGTATTGACCGCCCCTATGTACTTTCCCTTTCTGAGGACGGCGACTCTGTCGGAGACCTCCATAACCTCATTGAGCTTGTGAGTGATTATTATTATCGCCTTGCCGTCCTTCTTCATGTTCCTCAGCACCGTGAAGAGTTTCTGCGTCTCCTGCGGCGTCAGAACGGCCGTCGGCTCGTCGAGAATGAGGATATCGGCTCCGCGGTAGAGAATCTTGACGATTTCTATGGTCTGCTTCTGCGAGACGGACATCTCATAGACCTTTCTGGAAAGATCGATCTCAAAGCCGTAGCGGGAACATATCTCCTTGACCTTTTTGGCGGCCGCGGCGAGATCGAGGCGTCCGTCATCAAGCCCAAGCACGATGTTCTGTGTCGCGTTGAATACCTCGATCAGCTTGTAGTGCTGGTGTATCATGCCGATTCCGTAGCTGAAAGCCTCGCGCGGCGAGCGGATGTAGACAGGCTTTCCATCCTCGTATATCTCACCCTCGTCTGGCTGGTAGATGCCCGAGAGCATGTTCATGAGCGTGGTCTTGCCGCTTCCGTTCTCTCCCAGGAGAGCGAGTATCTCGCCTCGCTTTATCGCAAGGCTGATACCGTCATTGGCGACGACCTGTCCGAAACGCTTGGTAATGCCCTTCATCTCGATTGCATAATTCTCTTCCAAAGCCTTCCCTCTCGATAGCTATATATTAGCATGAATTGCTTTTCCTGAAACAAAAGAGTACACAAAGGCCCTGCACTGACGGCAATCACCCTTCAGAGTCCCACGGAAAACCTTTGAATACAGGCTCTCCCGTGTACTTCCGCGAGCTCTTCTCTCCCCTCATGACGGAGAGCACTTCATGGCACATCTCCTCCTGCTCAACCTCTCCGGGATAGACCGATACAGGCGCGATCCACGAACACCTCTCACGGATTCCATCGACTATGTCGGAAAAGCGTACAAGTCCACCTGTGAGAAGTATCGCCTCCGCCTTCCCTCCAAGGACGGCGGCCATCGCGCCTATCGACTTGCATATCTGGTATATCATCGCATCCCAGACGAGTGCTGCATGCATATCCCCGTTTTCCTTCATCTTATGGACTTTCTCTGAATCAGAGGTCCCGAAGTGGCTTACGAATCCGCCCGAACGTGAACACATCGCTTCTAACTCTGAGGGAGCGTGAGTCTCGAGATACCTGGCGGTCTCCATCACGGGGATGCTTCCGAGACGCGTCGGAGTGAACGGGCCGTCGCCTCCTGCTCCCTCAGTTCCGTCTATCATCCTCCCGTTCAGATGGGCGGAGACAGTTATGCCGCCGTCGATGTGGCAGACGATGAAAGCGCACTCCTCATAGCGTTTTCCGAGCTTCTCCGCATGCAGCCTTGCGATTCCTTTCTGGTTCAGCACATGCGACTGCGCTCTTCTGTAGACTCCCGAGATGCCTGTTATCCTTGCCAGGTCGCAGTACTCATCCACATTGGTAGGATTTACCGTGAACATCGGACGGTGATACTCGGTGCCGAACTCATATGCGAGCATCACCCCCAGCTTTGCAGGGTGATCGCTTCCTCCAGCATCGCCGCAGGTATCACGGAAGAGCCTCTCATCTATCTCCATCACTCCCGCAGGCTGAGAATACGCGCATCCTCCGCGTCCGATGAATACATCTACCGATGATATATCGATGCCGTGACGTGAAAGAATCTCGAGAACAACCTGCTTTCTGAACGGAAGCTGGCCGCTGACGGTGCTATACTTCAGAAGTTCAGGAGCATCATGGAAGATGCTTTCAGTGAATATGTTCCTGTCATCATCGAAGATGCTGACCTTCGTCGATGTGGAACCGGGGTTTATCACCAGAAGTCTCATACTCCGGATAATACACCAGCGGAGAACGGGATGACAGATGGAGGGAGCAGAGATGGAGAAAAAGTGTGTCATTTCCTGCGGCAGGGAGTGCGATGCGCCGCTTGTAGTGATCAACTCGTTTCAGGATGACGGAGGGAGGACTGAGACGGCCATAAGGAATATGACCGCGAAAGATTTCTCTCTCCTCAGCGTAAGCGGCCTAGAGTGGAACAGCGAGATGACGACGTGGCAGTCTCCGTCCCCGCGGCACGGTGAAGCCCCATACGGCGGAAACGCCGGGAAATATCTTGAAGAGCTGACAGGCACAATCATCCCCAGAGCAATAACGGAAAACGATCTGAAACCGTGCTGGATTGCAATCGCAGGATACTCCCTTGCGGGACTCTTCGCGCTCTATTCGATATACAGGAGCACTCTCTTTTCTCGCTTCGCCTCCGTTTCAGGTTCCCTCTGGTATGAGGGTTTCACTGAGTATGCTGAGTCACAGCCGATGGCTGTCAGGCCGCAGAAAATCTACCTCTCGCTTGGAACGAAGGAGGCACATGTGCGGAACATAACAATGAGAAGCGTCGGAGAGAATACAGAAAAGTTATTAAAATTCTATTCTGAAAAAGGAATATAAATTATCTTTGAAAAGAATCCTGGAAATCACTTTCAGGATGCGGAGAAGCGCATGGCAAAAGCTGTGGCGTGGCTGCTGGAAGAGTGACATAATTGCTTATAAGGAGGAGAGATGAAAGCAGGTGTAATAAGATGCATGCAGACGGAGGATTACTGTCCGGGAAACGGATGCATGAAGATGATTCAGAACGGGCTCGGCGCGTTTGAGGGAGAGAATGACATCGAGATAGTAGGTTTCGTGAACTGCGGCGGCTGCCCGGGAAAGAAAGCTCTGCTCAGAGCGAGAAAGCTGATAGAGAGAGGCGCCGACACAATAGCCTTCGCCTCCTGCATCACAAAGGGAACACCCATCGGCTATCCCTGTCCTTTCAGGGAGAAGATGGAGGAGCTGGTGAAAAAGGAAGCAGGGACAGAGGTAAGAATCCTCGGCTATACCCACTGATTCAGATCACAGCTCCCGGGAACTTCTGCGGAGATACTCCGTCGGAGGTATTCCCTCCACTTTGCGGAAAACCTTTGAGAAGTAGTAGATGTTCGTGAAGCCAAGGGAGAGAGCTATATCGGCGATTCTTGTCTCCCCTGATCCCATCATCTCCTTTGCCTTGATCACCTTCTGCTGGTTTATGTAGTCGACGAGACTCATACCCATGATGCGCTTGAAGCTCTTGGACATGTAGCCGGGCGAGACGCAGGCGTAATCGGCGACATCGGAGAGGGATATTCTCTCTGTGATATGGGAAAGAACATATTCGCGAGCTCTGTCAGCTACGCTTCCGCCGGCTCCTCCCGTACTCTCCAGAACTCCGACAAGGGCATTCTCGACATCGCTGAGGAAGAGAATGACCTCGCTGCGCCGCGAGAGGAAGTCCGCATTCTCAAAGATATCGTCTACAGCAGTATTCTCTCCCAGCCCCAGCGATGAAAGTCCGCTTGATACCGCGGAGCGCAGCGCAGATACGGAGAACTCAAGCTGACTTAGAGTGTGATCCACACTCTTCACGAGTTCCCTCATGCGCATGAATACAGCGCGGCAGCCGACACTGTCCTTCGCCCTTATCGAGAGCTCGAGTTTCGGGAATGAGGAGTCAACCTCAAGAGGCCGCACTGAGATAGTGCTCTCATCCTTCTCGAGATAGTGCGCAGTGAGGCTAAGCTCCAGCGCTTCCCTCGCCTCCCTATATCTCGGCGATAAGGACAATACAGAGCTTGCGCTTGAAAGGCTTGACGAGGAGATGGCCTTACAAACGCTGCCCGACGGGATGCACTGGGAGCAGAGTTCAATGTATCAGGCGGAGGTGCTCCACGCCGCACTTGATACTCTTCTTGTTGCAGAGCGTACTGAAACTCCAGTACCAGAAAGACTTAAAGACAGCACGCATCTGCTTGCAAAAGGGCTCGCCCGCTCACTGCGGCCCGACGGCAGATGCTACCTCTTCGGCGACAGCGACGAGATAGACATGAGGGATCTGGCTGCCTCCGCAGCTGTGCTCTTCGGAGATTCAGAGCTCTCCTACTACGCCGCCGGCGGGCTTGATGAGGAGTTCATGCTCTCCCATTCACCGGAAACGGAACTGCCGGAACCGGAAAAGCCTGAGAGCCTTTCCTTCCATATGAAAGAGAGCGGAAATGTATTCATAAGGATGTCGGATGAGAGAGCGCTGAGGTTCCACGCAGGTCCGATAGGAAGCGGACACGGACATCTGGACCAGCTCAGCTTCGACATCTACGACAGTGGAAATGTCATAATAACTGATACGGGAAGGTACACTTATCAGGATACTGAGGAGAGACGCTTTCTCAAAGGCACATACGGCCACAACACGGTAATACTCGACGGCATGGAACAGTCTGCCATGAGCGGAAGCTGGGATATAACCGAAGCCGCAGCAGCCGCGATAAACTCCGTGGTGATCAGAGAGAACTGCAGCTTCATCTCAGCAAGCCACTCCGGCTATGCCGGAAAGGGCGCATCGGTCACGAGACATATTCTAACGCTCGGCAACAGCTTTGTGATCATCGCAGATGACATAAGAACGGTAAGCGGAAGCAATGCGGAGATTCTCCTGCACTTCGACACAGGCACAACGCTCTCGGAGAAGGACGGAGTATTCACGGCACGAAAGGAGAGAAGCCGCGTGAAGCTGATCTTCCCGCACGGAGGGAAACCGGAAGTCTCCGAAAGCCTGATATCCAAACACTACAACGAGCTTGATTCCTCTCCGCTTATCACACTAAGAGAGCGTGTCGACGGAAGAAAGTGCATTGTGACCGTAATCGCATTCGATGAGTTCAGCTGCACTCCTCTTCCCGTTATCAAGACGCAGAGCGGGAACGAGCTTCCGGATGCGATATCATTCGGGGCAAGGCTGGAAGCAGAAGGAAAACGCTATGATGCGGCTATAGTAACAAACGAGTACCCGCACGGAGGCTTTCTCACAGGCTGCGGCGATGCTGCGGCTTACGGCAGGGTTCTCGTCTCCGTGAACGGCGGAGAAACAGAGGTTCTCGCATACTGATAGTACGCAAAGATTTCAGGATATAATCGATATCCAAGGAGGATGAGATGGCAAAGGAACTGACGGAACAAGAGAGAAAGGATGCGCTGAAAAACGCTGTGGCCATAATAAGGCGCAATCTTCCTGAATACACATACAGGTGTCAGGACACCAATACAGTGAACGGCATCTACAAAGCGATAGACAACGTGGAGTGGACGACGGGATTCTGGCCCGGAGAGCTATGGCTGGCCTACATTGAGAGCGGGGACGAGACATTCGCCCATGCTGCCGGAATCTTCGTCGAGAGCTTCCGCGAGAGGATAAAGAAAAGGATAGCCGTTGATCATCACGACATGGGATTCCTCTACACCCCGTCATGCGTAGCGGCTTGGATGCTCAAGGGGAACGCACATGCAAGGGAAGCGGCACTCCTTGCAGCTTACAACCTCATCTCGCGTTTTCATGAGAAGGGAGAATTCATCCAGGCCTGGGGAGAGATGGGAGCTCCGGACAACTACAGGTACATAATAGACTGCATGCTGAACCTTCCCCTCCTCTACTGGGCGGAGCAAGAGACTGGAAAGAGCGTCTACCGCGACATAGCACTGCGCCATACACGCACCTGCGTGAAGAACTCATTCAGAAGCGACTATTCCAGTTTCCATACATTCTTCATGGATATGGAGACGGGAAAGCCGCTCAGAGGCGAGACATGCCAGGGATACAGGGCAGATTCCTCATGGGCACGCGGACAGGCCTGGGGAGTGTATGGCCTTGCTCTCGCTTACAGGCACACCGGAGAAAGAAGCTATCTCGATCTCTTCGAGCATGTGGCAGACTATTTCATGAAGAGACTTCCGGATGATCTCATCCCCTACTGGGATCTTATCTTCACATCTGGCGACGAGCCGAGGGACTCCTCTTCCGGTGCGATCGTGGCATGCGGCTTCTTGGAGGCTGCAGGCTCATATGAGAAGCTCGGAGAGTATGAGAAGGCAGTCTCATACAGAAGGAAGGCGAAGGAGCTGCTGAAAGCCATCTATGACAAATGCATGGTAAGATCAGACGAAGAGAGTGTGAACGGTCTCGTGAAGCATGGAACATACTCGAAGAAGAGCCCTTACAACACCTGCACGCCTGCGGGAGTGGATGAATGCGTGAGCTGGGGAGACTACTACTGGATGGAAGCTCTGGTACGTCTCGGCGGCGCATGGAAGAGCTGGTGGTAAGATTTGATCAAAAACACTGGAGGCCCGGAGAATATCGGGCCTCAATCAATTCAAAGTCAGGCATATTACATCTGTCACTTGTAAATATTTTTGCGAAGTGAAGCAATTTCTCCCTACACTTATCAAAAATTTTGATAAGCTATTCACAGGAGAACGATATGCATAAGCTGATAATTGAAAGGCCGTCATACCTGAAAAAACTAAAAGATTGCACAGGCACGGATATCATAAGGGTCATCACAGGGGTAAGACGCTGCGGAAAATCATCGCTTCTCATGATGTATAAGAACTGGCTGGAAGAAAAGTACGGAAAAGAAAGTATTCTCTATATACGATTCGATGGGCCTGAATTTCTATTGAATAAAACGCTTAATGCGATGGCGGAAAATCTCAGGAACGGAATAAATGCTGATACTAAATTCCTCCTTCTTGATGAAGTACAGCTAATAGATGGCTGGGAAGAAGCGGTCAACGCATATTACAGCACAGGACTGTATGAGATAGTCATTACAGGATCGAATGCAAAAATGCTTTCAAGTGAACTGGCTACACTCCTTACAGGAAGATATACCGAAATTGAGATGCTGCCCCTTTCTTTTGGAGAATATGCCCGCTTCAAAGCCTCAGAAGAATCTGAACGAGAGAAATTATTCGAAGATTATCTCCTATATGGCGGTTTCCCGATAATAGCATTGCTTGATGACACTGAACAGAAAACTAATATGCTGCAGTCAATTCTGGACAGCATATTGTTCAATGATGTAAGACCTAAAATCAGCACCGAGGCAGGCAATGAACCGCTGACAAGACTCATTGCATTTCTGAATGATGCCGTCGGTTACCCTGTATCATTAAATAATTTGGAGCATCGAATAAAATCTGCAGGCTACAAAATGTATCATGAGCTTCTCAGCAAATATATGAATGCTTTCAGTTCTTCTTTCCTGTATTACAATGCTGAGTTCCACACCGTAAAGGGCGGAAACAGATTCGGACAAACAGATAAATATTATCCTGTTGATACAGGTCTGATAGCTTTAACAAAAGGAAATCTGAGTGAGAACTACGGCTCACTTCTAGAAACAGCAGTATTCCTTGAATTTAAACGGAGAGGATTCAAGATAAGCGTAGGCAAAAATGACACAGACAGCTCTGAGATTGATTTCATAGCAGTCAAAGGTGCAGAGAAAATCTATGTGCAAGTCTCAGCAACCCTCATGGATGAAAATACAAGAAAAAGAGAGTTCCATGCACTCGGTGAAATAAAAGATAATTTCCCCAAATTCGTACTGTCCATGGACAAGCATGACTTCTCAATGGAAGGAATACGAAATATGTACATACCTGACTTTCTTTCTTCCGAATGTATATGAGGAACTCAACGGAGGCATACCAGATATGGTAGGATGAGATGCTCATAAAGCAGCCCTGTTTTCATTCCAGCCTCCAGCATAAGATTTGATATGTCTTTCCGGCTAAGACTTTTCCATATGCATGATTCCGGTCCGGATAATCTGAAAAAAATCGTCATAAGACAGCTGGCTGCCTTACGACGATTTCCACTCAAAGAGGGAGCATCACTCCCACTCCTTGATTCCCCTGAGTATTTTGTCCTTCTTCCTCCGTCTGGGGTTTATCGCATTCTCGACAAGGGTGACTATCCTTGTGAGAACGGCTGATATCACGAAGTACATGATGGCCGTCACTATCAGAGGGAAGAACGCCTCATAGGTCCTGCTTCGCACGAGATCGCTTATCTTTGTCAGGTCGAGCACGGCGATGTAGCCTACGACGGATGTCTCCTTGATGAGCGTCACAACCTCGTTCCTATATATAGGCAGGAAGTGCTGCGCAGCCTGAGGAAGTATTATGCGGAAGAAGCTCTGCCTCTCTGAATATCCAAGCGCTCTGGAAGCCTCGAACTGGCCGCGCCCTATCGCATTGCAGCCGACGCGGAGCATGTCAATCATAGAGCAGGCGAAGATCAGAGAGAAGCCCACGATCGATACCCACGTTCCGCTCAGGGATGATGACCCGAATACGATGTAATAGAGGATCATCAGCAGCAGTACTGTCGGCATCCCGTGTATGAGCCACAGGAATACATTCGTCGCCGTATTTGTTATCTTCCCCCACTTCCTGCAGAGCATGTAGATGAAGAATCCGAGGGCTGTTCCGACAATGATCGACATGACAGTTATCAGAACCGTCACACCTGCTCCCTGAACGAAGAGAATCCATCTCGACTCCCTGACGAAAGTCTTGTTGAAACTCTCGGCAAGTTCCTGGAAGAAAGTAAGTCCCGATTCGTCCTCACCGAGTATGACAAGTCTTATCGGCGTGGAGTAATAGACATCGGAAAGAGTCCCCGTCTCGTTGCGTTCCGCGCTCACGACGATGTTCATGCCTATATCATACTTGCCGCTCTCAACTCCGGGCGCAATCGCCTCGAAAGGCACTTCATAGAACTCGGGCGTATAGCCGTAGGCGCGGGCAAAGCGGCAGATAAAATCGACATCGAAGCCGGAGATATTGCCGTTGCTGATGAACGAGAACGGCTCATAGCCTCCCTCGACAGCAACTGCTATCGTCCCGTTCTCCCCTGTGAATCCCGAGATGTCGCAGGTATCGTTGACGGGGTCGAAATCGGTTATCCAGTAGTCGTAGAGCTCATCAAGAAGCCCGTTTTCATGGCTCTCGGCTATGAACTCATTGAGCTCTGAGAGCAGTCTGTCCTGCCTCTCGTTGTTGCCGATGCTGCGTGTCGCATTGATATACCCCGCAGGCTCCTCAGGTACAGTGAGCTCCGGGTGGTTCTTCTTCTGAACGCCGTAGCTCACCTCCTCTATCAAATAGGCATCGATCTTGCCGGACTGGAGGGCGAGTATCATGTCATTGGGCATCGTATAGTACTGGAAAGTGCTGTCAGGCACTCTGTCAGCGATAAGCTCCTCATAGAGAACAGCGGTCTGCACGCCTATGTTCCTGCCGTTGAGGTCCTCTATCGTCTTGAACTCAGACTCCGCAGAGACGGAGAAAACCAGCAGCACAAGAGCTGCGAGAATGAAAGCCAGCTTCTTCATCACTCTTCCTCCGCCCATCTGAAGCGTATCGAGATCAGATGTTCATACCCCATCGGATCATCCTTGAGATCCTCCTGCTTCACCTCTGTGGTGGGCTCGGCGATGAGGTTCTGAAAGAGGCTGCTTTCCGATGAGTGAACATCGAACTTCTCCCCCTTGTAGCAGATAAGCATAGTAAGTATGTCGAGCTTCTCGGAATACTCTACCTTCACAAGAATGTCCGGCACTTCCGAAGCGGGTGCTATGTTATTCATGCAGATTTCCTCGAATGCGAGAGAGAGCTTTGAGAGACGCTCGGCCTCGATGAGCAGCTTCTCTCCATAGGCGGAAAGCTCCTCGTTCATCGCCTCGATGTCGAAATCCGGGGAGTTGATTCTGTATGTGAGAGACGAAAGACGCTGTATGAACTTCTTTGTTATCTCATGCTTAGGATGCTCGAATATCTGCTTGGGGGTGCCGTCCTCATAGATGTAGCCGTCATACATGAAGAGTATCCTGTTGGAGATTTTCCTGGCGAAGTCCATCTCATGAGTGACTATCATCATCGTGCGGCCTGTCTTGGCAAGCATCTTTATAACGGACTGGACTTCTCCGATCATCGACGGATCGAGAGCCGATGTGGGCTCATCGAAGAGGATGATATCAGGGTCCATCGCAAGCGTTCTGGCTATCGCGATTCTCTGCTGCTGTCCTCCTGAAAGCTCCTCCGGATATGCAAATACCTTCGATGCGAGACCGACCTGCTGCAGAAGGTACATTGCCTTGTCATACGCCTCCTGCCGGCTTCTGCCGAGAAGCGTTATCTGAGGATTCATGATGTTCTCGATTATCGTAAGATGGCCGAAGAGATTGAATGACTGGAATACCATTCCCATCTTCTTCCTTATCTCGTTGAGGTCACACCCTTTGCCGGTGATGTCCTGTCCATCCACGATGATGCTCCCTGAGGTCGGCTCCGTAAGCATGTTGATGCATCTGAGAAGGGTCGATTTGCCCGTACCGGATGGCCCGATTATAGATATCACATCGCCGTCGTTGATAGTCACGTCTATGTCTTTCAGCGGGATGGTATCATCATCGAACACTTTCCTTAAGTGCTTAATTTCTATCATCGCACTCCCCCTATATTGGGACATATTTAAAAAATCACTACCCTTGTATCAGATTTAGGGGATTAAGGCCAGCCTAATACCGCAATCTGCGGCAAATTACATGCACATATAAGCAGGCATACAGAAGAGTATCAGGAGATATGAAATCTATCTCCTTTACTCATAATAAAATATTCACATAATCCTGAATCATGATTCTTTCCATGGTAACATGGTGCAGAATACCGTCAGGAGTGCTATCATAGCGGCATGACTGAAAGGGAGACTCTTGCAAGCAGGCTCGGCTTCATACTGCTTTCCGCAGGCTGTGCCATAGGACTAGGAAACGTCTGGAGATTTCCGTATATCACAGGGCAGTACGGAGGCGCGGCTTTCGTTCTCGTCTATCTTCTCTTCCTCCTGATGGTGGGCCTGCCGGTCCTGCTGATGGAGTTCTCGATAGGAAGGGCATCGAGGGTCAACATCTCTGCAGCTCTCCGCACTCTTGAGGGGAAAGGAGGAAAATGGCACTGGTACGGCCCTGTCGCGATCATCGGAAACTATCTTTTGATGATGTACTACACGGTAGTGACCGGATGGCTTCTCTTCTACTTCTTCTCCGGCGTGAAAGGCGATCTCAGCGGGCTGGATGCCGCCTCATCTGGTGCATTCTTCTCTTCGCTGATGGCAAGCCCGGGAATACAGATAGTCTTCACTGCCGCAGCCATCATAGCAGGCTTCCTCATCTGCATGAAAGGGCTCAGGAACGGAGTTGAGAAAGCCTCCAAAGTGATGATGGGCTGCCTGTTCGCCCTCATAGTGATACTCGCTGTCAACTCGCTCCTACTCCCCGGCGCCTCCGCAGGACTGAGCTTCTATCTTGTCCCTGACTTCTCGAAGATGGCGGAGAGCGGAATCGCGGAGGTGCTCTATGCGGCCATGGGCCAGTCATTCTTCACGCTTGGCCTTGGCATAGGATCGATGGAGATATTCGGCTCATATATTGGCAAGGAACGCTCGCTTACAGGAGAGACGGTGAGAGTAATCTCTCTCGACACATTCATAGCCCTCTTCTCCGGACTGATCATCTTCCCCGCATCATTTGCCTTCGGAGTGAATCCGGACTCAGGGCCGTCCCTCCTCTTCGTGACGCTTCCCTCAGTGTTTTCCCAGATGCCGGGCGGAAGGATATGGGGCTCGCTGTTCTTCCTCTTCATGTCATTTGCGGCGATGACTACTTTGATAGCGGTCTTTGAGAACATAATAGCCTACTGGATGGACTGCCATGGATGGTCGAGGAAGAAGGCATCCATAGTCAATATGGTCTTGATAATCCTGCTCTCGCTTCCGTGCATTCTCGGCTTCAACATACTTTCAGGATTTCAGCCGCTGGGAGCAGGATCAACGATTCTTGACCTGGAGGATTTTCTGGTATCGAGCACGATAACCCCGATAGGCTCAGCACTCATCGTCCTCTTCTGCACATCCCGCTACGGATGGGGATGGAAGAAGTTCATAGAGGAGGCGGATACAGGCGACGGCCTCAAATATCCGCGCACCCTCAGATTCTACACTGCCTATATACTCCCCGCGCTGATAACAGTCATATTCCTCAAAGGCTACTGGGACAAATTCGCCCCAGCCATTTTCGGATAACGAAAACGCAGTCTCATGTGAGCTCGAACATGCCGCTGTACAGCTTGTAATAGCGGCCTTTCTGCGCCATGAGCTCCTCATGATCGCCGCGTTCCACGATCTCGCCGTTCTCAAGCACCATGATCGCATTCGCGTTCCTGACTGTCGAAAGCCTGTGAGCGATGACGAATACAGTCCTGCCCTCCATGAGCCTATCCATTCCCTTCTCGATCAGATCCTCTGTTCTTGTATCGATGTTGCTTGTGGCCTCATCGAGAATCAGGACGGGAGGGTTCGCAGCTGCGGCGCGAGCGATGGCAAGGAGCTGACGCTGTCCGCTGGAGAGATTGGCGCCGTCAGCAACAGCCATAGTATCATAACCCTGCGGAAGCCTTCTTATGAATGAGTCTGCATTGGCGATGCGCGCCGCCTCCTCAACATCCTCGTCGCTCGCATCCAGTCTTCCGTAGCGTATGTTCTCGCGTATAGTATCCGTAAAGAGATGCGTATCCTGCAGCACCATTCCCAGTGAGCGGCGGAGATCATCCTTCTTTATTCTCCTGACATCTATTCCGTCATAGAGAATCTCTCCGGAATCGACATCATAGAAACGGTTTATCAGATTGGTTATCGTGGTCTTTCCTGCTCCTGTAGAACCTACGAAAGCTATCTTCTGCCCCGGTTTGGCGTAAAGTGAGAGATTCCTCAGCACAGGATGGTCCTTCTCGTATGAGAACGACACGTCATGAAAGCGCACGTCTCCCCTGAGAGGAATACGTTTGTCTCCATCCTGCCACACCCATCCGGAACCGGCAGAAGCGAGCGTCACGCTTCCCTCATCGATCTCGCTCTTCATGTCTATGAGCTCGAATATCCTCTCCGCGCCAGCAAGCGAGGAAAGGAGGAAGTTGCTCTGCTGCGTGAACTGGTTGATCGGGGCTGCGGCCTGTCTGACAAAGACGAGATAGCTTGCGATCGCACCGAGTGTCGTCCAGCCTCCGAGAACCATGAATCCTCCGCAGAGCGAGACTACGGTATATGTGAAGAAAGAGATGCTGACTACGGCGGGAATCATCGTCGAGGCATACGCCTGCGCCGCTGTTCCCATCTCCTGCAGTTCACTGTTGCGCTCTGAGAAACCTTTCAGGTTCTCCTCTTCATGATTGAATACCTTTATCACCTTCTGCCCCGCGACCATCTCCTGTATGTAGCCGTCGAGAACGCCGAGGCTCCTCTGCTGCTTTCTGTAATACTCCTTGCTCTTCCTTGCTGAATAGCGCACATAGAGGAACATCGCGGCATATGAGAATGCGACTATGACGGAGAGCCGCCAGTTGAGCACAAGCAGCATCGTCATCGTTCCAATGATCTGGAATCCGTTCTTGACGACCGCTGAGAAGCTGTTGTTGAGCGCATCTGAGATCGTATCGACATCATTGGTGTAATAGCTCATCACATCACCGTGCTGATGGCTGTCAAAGTACCGCAGGGGAAGAGTCTGCATATGTGAGAAGAGATCCTCGCGGATGTCGAATACGACCTTCTGGCTTGAGCGTGCCATTATCTGACTGTATCCCAGCGCGGCAAGGACGCCTGTGACGTAGATCAGAGCAGTTATGGAGACGGCTTTTATCAGAGAGGACATTCCGCCGCCTGCCACAAGGCTGTTTATCAGAGGACTTATCATATACGTCCCGAGAAGATTGCATGCGACGCTGACTACGACAAGCACAGCGACTGCAAGCAGAGAATACTTGTGGCGCCCCATGTACGAGAGCAGTCTCCTTACCGTATAGCCAAGATTCTTTGGTTTCTTTGCACTTACTATCCTCGGCATCAGAGTGTCCCTCCCTTCATCTGCGAGCTGTATATCTCCCTGTAGATATCGCTGGTGCGCATGAGCTCATCATGCGTTCCTGCAGCGCTGAGGCGTCCGTCGTCGAGAATTATGATTCTGTCCGCACTCATGACTGTGGAGATTCTCTGTGCAATGAATATCTTCGTGACGCCTCTCAGCTGTGCCAGAGCCTCCCTGATATGTTTCTCCGTCGCAGTATCGACGGCACTCGTGGAGTCATCGAATATGAGAATACGGGGATGCTTGAGAAGCGTTCGGGCGATGCAGAGCCGCTGCTTCTGTCCTCCCGACACATTGACGCCGCCCTGTCCGAGATCGGTGTCCAGACCTTTGGGGAATGAGCGGAGGAAGCCGGAGGCGCCTGCGATATCAAGCGCACGCCACAGTTCATCTTCACTGGCATCCTTGTTTCCCCAGAGGAGGTTCTCACGCACGGTTCCGGAGAAGAGGAGATTCTTCTGCAGCACCATTCCCACGGCATCCCGGAGCGTGACAAGGGAGTAATCCCTCACATCAACGCCTCCTACAAGAACCTCACCTTCGCTCACATCATAAAGTCTGTCTATGAGCTGGACCAGAGTGGATTTGCCGCTGCCAGTTCCTCCGAGAATGCCTATTGTCTCCCCGTCCTTTATATAAAGGCTGATTCCGTCTATGACGTTCTCGCTGGCATCAGGGGAATACTTGAATGATACGTTTCTGAACTCGACTGAAGCATCTTTCACAGTCGTGACAGGATTATCCTTCTCCCTGAGAGCGCTCTCCCGGTCAAGAACTTCAGAGATTCTCTCCGCGGAGGCAAGCGATCTTGTAAGCAGAAGAAAGACATTGGAGAGCATCATCATCGAATTCAGAACCTGCATGACGTAGCTCAGGAAACCAGTAAGCTCTCCGACCATCAGAGTTCCCTGCAGTATCATCGAACCGCCGAAGAACATCAGCATCAGAACACATGCGTACATCACTGCCTGAAAGAAAGGAAGATTAAGAACCGCGGTGCTGTTTGTCTTTGTGCCGGTATCACGAAGGGATGCGTTGACATTGCCGAACTTGTACTTTTCCCTCTCTCCTCTCACGAAAGCCTTTACCGTCCTTATCGCCCTGAGATTCTCCTCGACCACATTGTTCAGGCCGTCAACTGTTCTCTGCAGGACCGAATACATCGGTGCGACACGGCGGACGATGACAAAGAGGCCGAAGCCGAGGAGCGGGGTGAGTATGATGAAAACCAGCGCGAGCTGAGCGTTCATCGAGAAGGAGAAGAATATGCCGAGAAGGCACATCACGGGAGCTCTGACAACAGGTCGCAGGCCGTTGTTTATCGCATTCTGCATCACGGTGATGTCGCTGGTCATGCGTGTCACAAGAGAGGAGGTCTCAAATGCATCTATGTCCGAGAATGCATAGCTCTGCAGTTTTGAGTACTCTGCTTCCCTTATGCGGGCACCCCACCCATACGCGGCACGCGCTGCGAATCTGGCGTAAGCAAGGCCGGAGAAGAGGGCAAGCACTGCGGCGAACGCCATCTCTCCGCCCTTGAGCAGCATATAGCCTACGTCTCTCGAGGCGACTCCCGTGTCTATGAGATCGGCCATCATCGCGGGAATGATGAGTTCAAAACATGTTTCTATGAGAACGAGAAGGCATGCAAGGATGATATCCCTTCTGTAAGGGCCGAGATATGTGAATAGACGCTTCAGGTCATTCATTGGAGTTCTCCTTCGAGAAATTCCCTATTACGCGCGTCAGGAAATCCCTGAACATTGCAGTCTCCTCATCGGAGAAGCCGTCAAGCAGTATGTTCTCAACCCTGCGGCTCTCCTTTCTCCACTTCTCCGCGGCCATTCTCCCCTTCTCCGTGAGTTCCAGCCTGTTTGCTCTTCTGCAGCTGTCATCCTCACATCTTGTAAGAAAACCACCGCGCCGAAGTGATTCGGTCATGCGGGAAACGGATGCCGGGTCAATGCCTGTGCTTGAGGCAATATCACTCTGACTGCTTCCGCCATGCTCAAGAAGATAGGAGAGAATCCTGGGCTGTCCCCGTCCTAGTCCGAATTCCTCCCTTACGGGACGCAGTATGCTGCTCTGTCCGCTGTATGCACGATACAGAAGCTGATGAAGAGTGAGATTCATTTCAGTAATCCTTTCCTGCTGATAATTGATATATCAATGATTGTTATATCAACAAGAGGCTTTTGCGTCCACAGCCTGAAAAAAATTACGATCAATATCAGGACTGATAAACTGCTATAATGATCAGCAGATAATTCAAATGATTTTTAACAGAAACAACGCAGGATAAAACCCATAGTGGTCATATAAAAGATAACACACTAAATATTGCTGTTTGCCCCATATAGGTGGGGATGTTTCTCTGCAGATGGATGGTAAAATCAAGGATTGGGAGTTTGCCCCATATAGGTGGGGATGTTTCCCGTCCGTACTGCATTAGTTTTCCATACTTAATGTTTGCCCCATAAGTGTGGAGATGTTTCCCTGTGGAAAACGCAGGGATTTAGGAGGAAATGGTTTGCTCCACGCATGTGGAGATGTTTCTCCAACCTACACCCACCAGAAGGGTGTCATCTGATTAGCTCCACTTATGTGGAGATGTTTTTTACACTGCCTGCCCTTTTCAGCTTTTCTCTGCAGCAACTGGAAGAACTTTCCTGCGTATTATGAAGTAGGCGCTCAGTACGGCTATGCCGGTAAGTATCCATGATACAGGGTAAACAGCCATCAGAATGCGGAAATCATGGAATGCATGTGATACTGTATATGCCCATATGAGCCTGAACACACATGTGCCGAAAATTGTGAAGAGCGCAGGTGTCATCGAATATCCTATACCTCTCAGAGCGGCGCCGCCTATCTCATATGTGGAAAGAACGCAATAGAGGATAAGAACGGTTGTCATGCGCAGCATCGCATACTCCTGGACCTCAGGGACTGCTGTGAATATTGATGTGAAGAAAGAACGTCCGAGAACGAAAATCCAGCTCATGCAGAACGCTGCCGTAATCGCCATCGTCAGGCAGAGCCGGAAGATTTTCCTGCATCGTGCATAATTGCCTGCGCCATAGTTCTGGCTTGTGAAAGTGACCGTCGCCTGAGTGAATGCCGATACAACGAAATACGAGAAGTTCTCATAGTTAAGGGCAACAGCGCTTCCTGCTACAGCCTGCGTGCCGAAGCTGTTGAGCACGGACTGGATGATGACATTTGAAAGCGAGAACACCATGCTCTGCAGTCCTGCTGGAACCCCGATGCGGAGAATCCTTTTGAGATCACTCCTGTCAAGACCGAGACGCTTCATCTCAAGCCTGACCTCGCTCTTCTCCTTCATCAGGAACACCCAGACCATGATGGAGCTTATCATATTGGAAATTACGGTCGCTATCGCCACGCCCGCCACATCGAGGTGGAAAACAATGACAAGAAAAAGATTGAGGCATGCGTTGATTATCCCTGAAAGGACAAGACAGAAAAGCGGTCTCTTTGTATCGCCGATGCTCCTCAGTATCGCCGAACCGAAATTGTAGACCATTATGAAAGGCATCCCGAGAGCATATATCCTCAGATACTGCAGGGCATACGGAAGCACGTTCTCAGGAGTATTCATCGCAGTAAGCACCGGCCTAGAGATGACAAGCCCCAGGAATAGGAGGAATACCCCGCTGATCACGGCGAGAGTCATTGCAGTATGGACAGCCTTCCCCGCCTTCTCCCTGTCGCCGGCACCGATGAAATTCGATACGACTACATTCGCCCCGACGGATATTCCTACAAATAAGTTGATGATCAGGTTTATGACAGGACCGTTGCAGCCGACAGCGGCAGTAGCCGCAGCTGTCTCAGCAGCGAAATGGCCTACAACTGCGACATCGACGGCATTGAAGAGCTGCTGGAGAATACTGCTCGCAGCAAGCGGTATGGCGAACATGAGGAGCTTGTCGGCAAGCGTTCCTCCCAGCATGTCCATCTTCTTTCTCTCTGATTTCAAGGGGTGCCTCACTTCCGACCATAATAGTACTGCGGACAGCCCGTTACAATATCAGTTTTCAGCTCTGAGCTTCCTCGACTTCACAATATAGCGGATGAAATAGAGCGTGAGCTGGAAAATCCATGCGATAGCCTCCGCATATGCGATGACAAGCGTACCGAAGAGATCGCGGAGCGCATATGAGCAGATTATCCTCACAACAAGGGAGAGGATGCCGGCGGCTCCGGAGAAGATCATATCCCCTATTCCCTCAATGAAGCCGCGTATGGCCATCGAAAGTCCGAATACGATGTAGAAGATGGCGATGCAGCTGAAGAATGTCTGACCTATCTCTGTCGTCTCCGGAGAAAGCCCGAACATGGCGATGAGATCTCCGCCGAAGAGGAATACAAAGAGCGTGAGCAGCAAAGACACAGCAGTCATGATGAGCACGCCTGCTCTTACAGCCTTCCCTGCTCTGTCCTTCTTGCCTGCGCCTATGTTCTGCGCTACAGCCGTCGCGATGCCCGAGCCCAGATTCGTTATCGGCAGCAGAATAACCGTATCAACGCGGTACGCCGTCGTTATCGCGGAAACTGTCTGAGCGCCGAAGCCATTCATGAACTGCTGGAGTATTACGCTCCCTATTGAACTGGCTCCCGACTGGATTGCGGGAGGAAGGCCGAATACAGCTCCTGCAGAGAGTGCATTCCTGTCGAACGCATCCGCGCTTATCCTGAACCGGAGAAAACTGTACTTCCGCGCCGTGTAGATGATAATGAATAGCGTCATTGAAGCCTGTGCGATCACAGTAGCGGCAGCGGCACCGGCCGGTCCGAAACCGAGCACAGCGACAAAGAGAAGATCGAGGACAACGTTCGCCAGTGATGAGACAACTATCGCAAGGAATGGCGCACGGCTGTTTCCTATGCCGCGGAGAACCGCTGAATACACATTGTAGACAGCGAGGAAGGGAATCCCGGCAAGGAGTATGGAAAGATATTCCTCAGCGCTCAGGAATATAGAATCCGGCGTGTCCATCAGTCTCAGGATATCCTCTGAGAAAATAATTCCGGATGCGGCAATGACGACAAAGAGGGCACCGAGAAGAATTGAAAAGGAAGAGAGCAGCTTCTTTATATGTCCTCTCTCATTCATCCCGTATTTCTGGGCAGTTATTACAGAAAGCCCTGCAGTGAATCCAGTGATGACGGTCACGAAGAGATTGTAAATGGAGGTTGTGGCTCCTATTCCTCCAAGCGCCGTCTCTCCGTTGATGTTGCCTACAATGAAGGCATCCACCCAGCTGAAAAACTGCTGCAGGAGCCCGCTCAGCACAAGAGGAACGGTAAAAGCGAGAAGCGCTTCAGCAACGCTTCCCTCCGTCAGTGTTGTTCTTCTCTTCTTTACTCTCTTTTCCATCCGCCGAGCATACTAACATCAGAGAAAACGGCTTTTCAACCGGGATGTGAACCTGAGATTTTTAATGAACAATAAATGCATGAACGGCATTATCAGGCATTGAGAAGAAGTATTGGACACCTGGTCTTTCATGCTGTAGTTTTATCCACTGGAAGGAGTGAGTGATGAGTTTTTCAATGAACATCCTCTACAGAGGAGAGAATGGAAATGCGGCGGCCTTCGCAAGGGAAATGCAGGAAAGCGGCATAGCAGAGAGAATAAGGAAGTTCAGAGGATGTCTGGGATACGAATACTTCATAAGCCTCTCCGATCCTGAGACTGTACTTCTGATAGACAGGTGGGAGGATCAGGAAGCGCTGGATACCTACCACGCCTCACCTGTCATGGCGGAAGTGGCGGCACTCAGAGAGAAATATGACCTTCACATGAAAGCTGAACGCTTCATCCCTGCGGATATGCCATCTGGAGACAGATCGTTCATCAGAGAATGATTCCTCAGTCTCCGGCATCAGATCCGATGCCAGAGAATCATTGAGTCATCTGCAGCGATCTCAAGCTGACCCGAATCCCTTAGATAGGAAAGATACGAGCGTACGGTGCTTCCAACAAGGACATACTGCTGCATGTTCATACCCAGGCCGTACTCGCGGAAGATCATCCTTATGACCTCGTCCGATGATACAGGCTCACCGCAGATAAGGCATATCCTCTCAGCTATCTCATTCACTTTGGCGATGTTGGCTTCCGCAAGGCCCGTAATATCATCTGTGGCAGCAGCATGGAACGGTACGAACAGCCTCGCTTCCATATTCTTCACCATCTTCAGCGTCTCAAGATAAGCCCTGACATCGTATATGAATGTCACTCCATATTTTCCGAGCGTCTCCATGCTGGAAAGACAGTCAGCAAGATAGACGACATCATCGGATGTGCGGAATCCTGCCATATCGAAGAAATGTCCGGGAAGCGGAATCATGCTCATTCCATCGGGGAGCACATCATCGGAGAGAGGCTCCGCATCGCTTTCTTTGGCCATGAGGAATTTGTGGCGGAGATCACCGGAGGGAAAGCCTCCGTAAAGGAACGAGGGTTCAAGCAGAGGATACCGCGTAAAGCAGCACTCTATCCCCGGGGCGAATATTCTGCACCCTGTCTGTTTCTGCAGATAGCTGTTGCCTCCGATGTGGTCGGCATTGGAATGGGTATTGTAAATTGCTTTCAGTTTCCATCCTTTTCCGTCAAGGATCTGACGCACCTTCCGTCCCGCATCCTTATCGCTGCCGCTGTCTATCAGCGAGACCTCGTTCTCTCCTGTGACAACTACTCCGATCTTTGCCGGACACTCTATGTAATAGCTGTTTCCAGCAGCCTGAACCAGTTCGTACATATGGCAATTATATCTCAGTCACAATATGATCTCACCACTTTTATAAGCGACGGCACTTTCTGAGAATGAGAAGCGCTGCGAGCATTGTGCAGGGGAAAACTATCGCTGCAAGTATTCCCGAAGAGAGCTCTCCTCCTGCGGCTGCAATGGAATACGGAAATGGCAGAGTGTATCAGCTTTTTATCGGATGCTTATTGAAAAGCCGGAACGGATCGATGGTTAATGGATTGCAGGTGAAGTGACAGAATATCTTCTCTGTCATCAAAGCTCGGTGCGGCTTCTATCAGGCAGTGTGCCCTGAGGCAGCAAAATTCCCACCTGCAGATAATTCATACAGGGCTTTCACCATTAAGGCGGAAACTGAGACTGTAAGGAACACCTCTGGGGCCGCGGACGGAATATATCCCGTATTCATCGCGGAGAACTTCACGGGAAAATTCTCCCTGAGGATATCTCTGCAGAAGGCGTATCCTCATCATGCGCTTTATCTCAAGATTCCTGTCGCGGTAATCCGCAGCTATCCCCGTTTTCTCCACGATGCACTTGAAGAGAAGAGAGCCGACAGGCTTAGCCGCATAGATGAATACCGTATCGCCAGTGCGCACTCCCCTTCCCTCCTTCCACTCTATCGTATCGGTGTGATCAAAGGCATGGACGATATCGAAATATGAGGGATTAGCTGGAATAAGCCATTCACGCGGAGCACGTGGAAGATCGGATGCACGATGCTTTGAGGAAACTGAGTGATAACTCATATCGACGAGGCAGACAAGCTCATCAAACTCCACTCTTCCGTCAAGAAGCACAGAGAGCCAGTTTCCCCTGCTTATATGATAGCCGGGCATGAAGCCTTCACGGTGCAGCAGCATGTCCCAGGTGAGGATGTCAGGAGCTTTCACATTCATTATGTTCACAGCATCCTCTCCCTCAAGTCCAAGACGGGAACGCGGAACATCCATGATGAGCAGAAACCATTTTGCGTTCATGCTGCTGCGGAGGACAGCATATCCGGGAAATTTCATCCATGGATACTCCGCCGCCGTTCCATATCTGTTCTCTGCGTATGCGATGATCTTCTCCCTGAGAGTATTTCCTTTATCCATTGCTTCTCCTTGTATCTATCCCCGCCTTTTTCGCCTGAGACATCTGTATAGCCCTGGGAATATGATAGAGCTTTCCGTCCTTACGGAAGAGTGCGCCTGTCTGCTTGAAATGGAAGGGTACGTTATATTCAAGGCACTGTCTCCTCGTGTCCAGTATCCAGCTGTAATCACAGAGTCTTGCATCCGGGCCTGACTCACCGCCGCATGTCACCGCCTCGATTTTCCCGGTACTGAGGTATTTTGATATATCCACAGCCTCAAGCATAGGTTCATGGATGATCTCCATGTGTTTTATAGGGAGGCTGAGCATCACAGGCAGTCTCCTGTCCGCAGTGCTCTGGTTCTCGCATGTGGAACAGATTGTGACATTCTCATATCCATCGCCCCAGTCTGACGGAATGGAGACGTGAAAGCGTTCTATGCGCTTGGTTATTATGAAGAAACTGAGATCGCTTCTTTCCTTAATAAAAGCCCACGCCTCCTTTCTCCATTCATCTGCTTCCTCAATGAAGAAGTCCGAAGTCATGCAGGCATAGACATATCCCGATTCCTGCATTCTGTAAGAACCGTCACGCCGTCTCGATATGGGAAGTGAGAACGACGAGGTTTTCTCCACTGCGGAACTGTCCTTGCCGAACTCGGCATCCCGTCTGTACATATAGCAGTTAAGGCATCCGCTGCTTATCTTATTGCAGCCATGCTAGGGATTCCATATAGCCATACACCGTGAAAATATTACCACAGGAGATGAAACGCATACAGTTTGAGGCAGTCTTGATACCATTGAAGAAGTCATTTATCTCCTCATTCTCTCAAGGCATATTCATCTGAGATATGTGATAATGAGAACGGCATGAATATTACTGTTTTTATGCACAACCTGCAGTGAGTGGTATATCATCAGGAAAAAGCAAGCCGGCGATGCATGCTGCGGACAGAAATCTGCAGGAACCAGTCCTGATGACTTGCTTTGCTGGCTGCCAGAAAAATTTACGTCAAAGGAGATAAAGAAATGATCAAGAAAAGCAGTGAGATGAAAGATAATCTCATCGAGAAGATGAGGGGCGGCAATGGAACTGTAATGAGAAAGGATATCCTCGGAGAGAATGATATGGCGAAGCACTCCCGCCTATTCTCCCTTTTCACGCTTAAGACAGGCTGCTCCATCGGTGAGCATGAGCATATAAACGAGACAGAGTACTACTATATTCTCTCGGGGAAAGGCATGGTCAAGGAGAAGGACGGAGTGAAGGAAGTGACGCCGGGAGATGTCGTGATCACAGGAAACGGAGAATCGCATTCAATCGCAAACGAGAGTCCGGAAGATCTTGTTTTTGTCGCTGTGATAATCCTTGACTGAACGACGCAGCGGAAAGGAAAGCACAGTTCTCAGACTGAAATTTAATTAACTCAGAAAAAGATGCCGGAGACTGTAAATAAGTTTGTGGACATTTGAAAAAGCTCCTAAGCTGGAAGGAAGAAGGCATAGGAGTTTTTGTTATGGCAAAGAAGCCAGTGAAGAAGCTGAGTCCAGAAAGGAAGGCTCTCATTTC